>CP102593.1:0-692500 GCA_025666215.1 Xanthomonas campestris pv. phormiicola
ATGGATGCTTGGCCCCGTTGCCTGGAACGCCTGGAAGCTGAATTTCCAGCCGAGGACGTTCACACCTGGTTGAAACCGCTGCAAGCCGAACAGCGCCATGACAACAGCATGGTCCTGTACGCCCCCAACGCCTTCATCGTCGAACAGGTGCGCGAGCGCTACCTGGCGCGGATCCGCGAGCTGATGACCTATTTCGCCGGCAGCGGCGAAGTGGCGTTGCAGGTCGGCTCGCGACCGCGCGCGCCGGAGCCGGTGGCCGCGGTCGCCAGCGATGCGGCCGCCGCGCGCACGCCGCCGGCGCCGCTGCTGGAGCCGTTCGCCGGCAACCTCGACTCGCACTACACCTTCGCCAACTTCGTCGAAGGCCGCAGCAACCAGCTCGGCCTGGCCGCAGCGGTGCAGGCGGCGCAGAAGCCGGGCGACCGCGCGCACAACCCGCTGCTGCTGTATGGCGGCACCGGCCTGGGCAAGACCCACCTGATGTTCGCCGCCGGCAACGCGATGCGCGAGCAGAACCCCAACGCGCGGGTCATGTACCTGCGCTCGGAACAGTTCTTCAGCGCGATGATCCGCGCGCTGCAGGACAAGACCATGGACCAGTTCAAGCGCCAGTTCCAGCAGGTGGACGCGCTGCTGATCGACGACATCCAGTTCTTCGCCGGCAAGGACCGCACCCAGGAAGAGTTCTTCCACACCTTCAACGCGCTGTTCGACGGCCGCCAGCAGATCATCCTGACCTGCGACCGCTACCCGCGCGAGGTGGAAGGCCTGGAGCCGCGGCTGAAATCGCGCCTGGCCTGGGGCCTGTCGGTGGCGATCGACCCGCCCGACTTCGAGACCCGCGCGGCGATCGTGCTGGCCAAGGCGCGCGAGCGCGGCGCCGAGATCCCCGACGACGTGGCGTTCCTGATCGCCAAGAAGATGCGCTCCAACGTGCGCGACCTGGAAGGCGCGCTCAACACGCTGGCCGCCCGCGCCAACTTCACCGGCCGCGCGATCACCACCGAGTTCGCCCAGGAAACGCTGCGCGACCTGTTGCGCGCGCAGCAGCAGGCGATCGGCATCCCCAACATCCAGAAGACTGTGGCCGACTACTACGGCCTGCAGATGAAGGACCTGCTGTCCAAGCGCCGCACACGCTCGCTGGCGCGGCCGCGGCAGGTAGCGATGGCGCTGACCAAGGAACTGACCGAACACAGCCTGCCGGAGATCGGCGATGCGTTCGCCGGGCGCGACCACACCACCGTGCTGCACGCCTGCCGCCAGATCAAGCACCTGATGGAAGCCGACGGCAAGCTGCGCGAGGACTGGGACAAGTTGATCCGCAAGTTGAGCGAGTAGCCGCGCCGCGCAGGCGCCCGGAAACGCGCGCAGCCGGATGCGCGCGCGCCCTGCGCCAGCGGCTGCCGGCGGCGCTTGATAAATCGGTGCATGACTTCGCGACAAATCCGGTAGAAACTGTGGATAAAGTGCAGCGCGGCGGCGCCGACAAAACTATCCACAGGTTTCCCCACCCCTTCAGGGGCAGTAATACCCGGGATTGCAGGGGCGAAAAACCTTTGCATTCCAGATAGTTAAGCTACCTTTGCACCGAAAATCGCTCTACCATCACCACCAAGCTTTTGATTTATTCCATATCTTTTTAAAGCATAGGGGCACGGAACCACATGCGTTTCACACTGCAACGCGAAGCCTTCCTCAAGCCATTGGCGCAAGTCGTCAATGTGGTCGAACGCCGCCAGACCTTGCCGGTTCTGGCCAACTTCCTGGTGCAGGTGCACGACGGGCAACTGTCGCTGACCGGTACCGACCTGGAAGTGGAAATGGTGTCGCGGATCGCGGTCGACGACGCCCAGGACGGCGAAACCACCATCCCGGCGCGCAAGCTGTTCGAGATCATTCGGGCGCTGCCCGACGGCAGCAAGATCACCGTGTCGCAGACCGGCGACAAGATCACCGTGCAGGCCGGGCGTAGCCGCTTCACCCTGGCGACATTGCCGGCCAACGATTTCCCGTCGGTCGACGAAGTGGAAGCCACCGAACGCGTGCTGGTGCCGGAAGCGGCGCTGAAGGAGCTGATCGAGCGCACCGCCTTCGCGATGGCGCAGCAGGACGTGCGCTATTACCTCAACGGCCTGCTGTTCGACCTGCGCGACCAGACGCTGCGCTGCGTGGCCACCGACGGCCACCGCCTGGCGCTGTGCGAGACCGAGCTGGAGAACGCCGGCGGCGCCAAGCGCCAGATCATCGTGCCGCGCAAGGGCGTGACCGAGCTGCAGCGCCTGCTGGAAGGCGGCGATCGCGAAGTCGAGCTGGAAGTGGGCCGCAGCCACGTGCGGGTCAAGCGCGACGATGTCACCTTCACCTCGAAGCTGATCGACGGCCGTTTCCCCGATTACGAAGCGGTGATCCCGATCGGCGCCGACCGCGAGGTCAAGCTGGATCGCGAGGCCCTGCGCGCGGCGTTGCAGCGTGCGGCGATCCTGTCCAACGAGAAATACCGCGGCGTGCGCGTGGAAGTCTCGCCGGGCCAGCTGAAGATCAGCGCGCACAACCCCGAGCAGGAAGAAGCGCAGGAAGAGATCGAGGCCGACACCAAGGTCAGCGACCTGGCGATCGGCTTCAACGTGAACTACCTGCTCGACGCGCTGTCGGCGTTGCGCGAGGAATTCATCGTGATCCAGCTGCGCGACGCCAACTCCTCGGCCTTGGTGCGCGAGGCCAGCAGCGCCCGTTCGCGCCACGTGGTGATGCCGCTGCGTCTGTGACCTGCGCAGAGCGCTCGTGTTCCACGTGGAACACAACAAGAAACCCGGCCTCGCGTCGGGTTTTCTTTTGCCCGGGTGAGCCGGCGCTCTTGACGCCCTGACCTGCTCCCTGTGGGAGCGACTTCAGTCGCGACGGGGCCTTACCGTTGCCGATTGATGTCTCCAGGAACACGCCTTTGGGCGCGAATGGCCTCGCAAGACCAGCCATTCCCCAGGCTCGGCGACCGCATCGAACCAAACCCCGATCGCCAGGCGTCGCCCGCGACAGGACGTTCGCGACAGCTTTGGGTATGCTGCCGCCCTCCCCTGATGAGCCGACCCGCGTGCGCCCGGTGCGAGCGCCTCGCCCCGATTCCGCGCATGCACGTCTCCCGCCTCGATCTGCATCACTTGCGCCGCTTCGCCGCGCTGGAGCTGGCGCCTGCGCCCGGCCTGAACCTGATCACCGGCGACAACGGCGCCGGCAAGACCACGATCCTCGAGGCCATGCACCTGATGGCCTACGGCCGCAGTTTCCGCGGGCGGGTCCGCGACGGCCTGGTCAGCCAGGGCCAGGAGGCGCTCGACGTATTCGTCGAATGGCAGGAGCGCGGCGCGGAGCCATCGCAGCCACGCCGCCGCCGTGCCGGGCTGCGCCACAGCGGCCAGGACTGGCGTGGCCGGCTCGATGGCGAAGACGTGGCCTACCTGGGCACGCTGTGCGCCGCGCTGGCGGTGGTCACCTTCGAGCCGGGCAGCCATGTGCTGGTCAGCGGCGGCGGCGAACCGCGCCGTCGCTTCGTCGATTGGGGTTTGTTCCACGTGGAACCAGACTTCCTGGCGTTGTGGCGCCGCTATGCACGGGCGCTCAAGCAGCGCAACGCCCTGCTCAAGAGCGGTGGCGGCGGTGCGGCCCTGGATGCCTGGGACCACGAACTGGCGGAGGCCGGCGAGCCATTGACCTCGCGCCGCGAGCACTACCTGGAGCGCCTGCTGCAGCGCCTGCTGGCGCTGGGGCCGGAACTGGCGCCGGCGCTGGGCATCCAGCACCTGCAGTTCGCCCCTGGCTGGCGCCGCCACGAGGTCCCGCTGGCCGATGCGCTGCTGCTCAACCGCGAGCGCGACCGCCAGTACGGCTATACCTCGGTCGGACCGCACCGCGCCGACTGGAGCCTGGAGTTCGCCGCCATCCCCGGCCGCGAGGCGCTGTCGCGCGGCCAGGCCAAGCTCACCGCGCTGGCCTGCCTGCTGGCCCAGGCCGAGGACTATGCCGAACAGCGCGGCGAGTGGCCGGTGATCGCGCTGGACGACCTGGCCTCGGAGCTGGACCAGCATCACCAGCGGCGCGTGCTGCAGCGGCTGCAGGCCGGACCAGCGCAGGTGTTCGTCACCGCGACCGAGACCCCGCAGGCGCTGGCCGATATCGCGTTGCCGATAGCGCGGTTCCACGTGGAACATGGTCAGGCCCTGGCCCGGTCCTAGCCGCCGCGGGGCTGGCGGGCCGGGGCTGCTATAATTCGCTGCAATCCCCTATCCATCGGCGCGACCGGGCTCCTGCCCGCCGTCGTCCGACTCGTGGAGCCTACGGCAAGCGCATGACCGAAGAACAGAATCCGCCAACCTCGCCCGCCAACACCACCTACGATTCCAGCAAGATCACCGTGCTGCGTGGGCTGGAAGCGGTCCGCAAGCGTCCCGGCATGTACATCGGCGACGTGCACGACGGCACCGGCCTGCACCACATGGTGTTCGAGGTGGTCGACAACTCCATCGACGAAGCGCTGGCCGGCCATGCCGACAACGTGCTGGTCAAGATCATGGTGGACGGCTCGGTGCAGGTGTCCGACAACGGGCGCGGCATTCCGGTCGACATCCACAAGGAAGAAGGCGTCTCCGCGGCCGAGGTGATCCTCACCGTGCTGCACGCCGGCGGCAAGTTCGACGACAACAGCTACAAGGTGTCCGGCGGCCTGCACGGCGTCGGCGTGTCGGTGGTCAACGCCCTGTCCGAGCACCTGTGGCTGGACGTGTGGCGCGATGGCCACCACTACCAGCAGGAATACAAGCTGGGCGAGCCGCAGTATCCGCTCAAGCAGCTCGAGCCTTCCGACAAGCGCGGCACCACGCTGCGCTTCAAGCCGGCGGTGGAGATCTTCAGCGACGTCGAATTCCACTACGACATCCTGGCGCGGCGCCTGCGCGAGCTGTCCTTCCTCAACTCCGGGGTCAAGATCACCCTGCAGGACGAGCGCGGCGAAGGCCGCCAGGACGTGTTCGAGTACGAAGGCGGCATCCGCAGCTTCGTCGAGCACCTGGCGCAGCTGAAGACCCCGCTGCACCCGAACGTGATCTCGGTGACCGGCGAGCACAACGGCATCGTGGTGGACGTGGCCCTGCAGTGGACCGACGCCTACCAGGAAACGATGTTCTGCTTCACCAACAACATCCCGCAGAAGGACGGCGGCACCCACCTGGCCGGCTTCCGCGCCGCGCTGACCCGCACCCTGACCAATTACATCGAACAGAACGGCATCGCCAAGCAGGCCAAGATCACCCTGTCCGGCGACGACATGCGCGAAGGCATGATCGCGGTGCTGTCGGTCAAGGTGCCGGACCCGAGCTTTTCGTCGCAGACCAAGGAGAAATTGGTCAGTTCCGAGGTCAAGCCCGCCGTTGAGAACACGTTCGGTGCCCGTTTGCAGGAATTCCTGCAGGAAAACCCCAACGAGGCCAAGGCCATCGCCGGCAAGATCGTCGATGCCGCGCGCGCCCGCGAGGCCGCGCGCAAGGCGCGCGACCTGACCCGCCGCAAGGGCGCGCTGGACATCGCCGGCCTGCCCGGCAAGCTGGCCGACTGCCAGGAGAAGGATCCGGCGCTGTCGGAGCTGTTCATCGTCGAGGGCGACTCGGCAGGCGGCTCGGCCAAGCAGGGCCGCAACCGCAAGAACCAGGCGGTGCTGCCGCTGCGCGGCAAGATCCTCAACGTGGAACGTGCGCGCTTCGACCGCATGCTCGCTTCCGACCAGGTCGGCACGCTGATCACCGCGCTGGGCACCGGCATCGGCCGCGACGAGTACAACCCGGACAAGCTGCGCTACCACCGCATCATCATCATGACCGACGCCGACGTCGACGGCGCGCACATCCGCACCCTGCTGCTGACGTTCTTCTACCGGCAGATGCCGGAGCTGATCGAGCGCGGCTACATCTACATCGGCCTGCCGCCGCTGTACCGGCTCAAGCAGGGCAAGCAGGAGCTGTACCTGAAGGACGACAACGCGCTCAACGCCTACCTGGCCAACAGCGCGGTCGAGGGTGCGGCGCTGATCCCGGCCAGCGACGAGCCGCCGATCACCGGCAGCGCGCTGGAGAAGCTGCTGCTGCTGTTCGCCAGCGCCAACGACGCAGTGGCGCGCAATGCGCACCGCTACGATCCGGCGCTGCTGACCGCGCTGATCGACCTGCCGCCGCTGGACGTGGCGCAGCTCGAGGCCGAGGGCGAGCAGCATCCGACCCTGGACGCGCTGCAGGCCGTGCTCAACCGCGGCAGCCTGGGCACCGCCCGCTATCAGCTGCGCTTCGAGCCGGGCACCGAACAGCGTCCGCCGACCCTGATCTCGGTACGCCGCCACATGGGCGAAGAGCTGACCCAGGTGCTGCCGATGGCGGTGTTCGAGAGCGGCGAACTGCGCCCGCTGCGCGACGTCGCGCTGGCGTTGAACGGACTGGTCCGCACCGGCGCGCAGATCGTGCGCGGCAACAAGACCCAGTCGGTCAACAGCTTCGCCCAGGCCCATGCCTGGTTGTTCGACGAAGCCAAGAAGGGCCGCCAGATCCAGCGCTTCAAGGGTCTGGGCGAAATGAACGCCGAGCAGCTGTGGGAAACCACGGTGAACCCGGATTCGCGCCGCCTGCTGCAGGTGCGGATCGAAGACGCGGTGGCCGCCGACCAGATCTTCAGCACCTTGATGGGCGACGTGGTCGAGCCGCGCCGCGATTTCATCGAGGAAAACGCGCTGAAGGTCGCCAACCTCGACATCTGACGCGGCAGCGCCGCCCCGGCCCGCGCCGGGGCCGGCATCGTTGCGCTCCCCTAGCCTGCTCTCGCCCAGGAACGCGATGACCTCGCTGCCGTCGCCTACGCCCGCCCCGCCCCCGTTCACCGATTCCGCGCCGCCGTCCGGCTGGTGCAAGCCGGTGCTCGGCTTCGTCCTCGACGTGCTGCTCGCCGCGGTCGTGCTGCTGGCCGTCAGCGTGCTGTCCGGCCTGGTGTGGGGCGTGGTGCGCGGCTTCCAGGTCACCATGGAACTGCGTGCGCAGGGCATTCCCGCCGATCGGCTCGCCAGCACCGTCGCGTCCCATCTCGGCCAGCCGGGGGCGCTGGCGCAGCTGCTGATCGCCCTGGTCAGCACTCTGTCCGCGGCCTTGCTGCTGTACTTCCTGCGCCGTCCGGCCAGCGCGGCCGAGCGCCGCGCCTCGTGGCAGGCCGCGCGCGTGCCTTCGACCTGGGGCTGGGTGCTGCTGGTCGCGGTGGCGGTGTTCGTGGGCAGCAGCGTGCTGTCCAACCTCGGCGCGCAGCTGGGGATCAAGCCGGTGCCGACCAACCTGCCGCTGATGCGCGACGCGATGACGCAGATGCCGCTGTTCCTGGTCGTGTTCGCGGTGCTGATCGCGCCGGCCTACGAGGAACTGCTGTTCCGCCGCGTGCTGTTCGGGCGCCTGTGGGATGCCGGGCGGCCGCGGCTGGGCATGGCGCTCAGCGGCGCCGCATTCGCACTGGTGCACGAATTGCCCGGCACCACCGGCAATGGCGTGGCCGAGACCCTGCAGCTGTGGCTGGTCTACGGCAGCATGGGCGCCGCGTTCGCATGGCTGTACAAGCGCACCGGCACGTTGTGGGCGCCGATCGCCGCGCACGGGCTGAACAATGCCGTGGCGGTCGCGGCTTTGTACTGGTTTGGCACAACTTGAAGATTTGTTTGACGAAAAGTTAAGACATGTGCCACCACACTGCGATGCGTGTCATAGGGGGACCCGTATGAAGAGTGTTGTACTGGGGGCATCGATCGCGGTGCTGCTGGCAGCGTGCGCGACGACCACATCGCCGACCGGGCGCACCCAGGTCGTGGGCGGCGTGTCGCAGCAGGAGCTGGATCAACTGGGTTTGAAGGCCTTCGCCGAGACCAAGGCCAAGGAACCGGTCGACAAGGACCCGAAGCGCAATGCCTATGTACGCTGCGTGGTCGATGCCCTGGTCGCGCAGTTGCCGGCGCAGTGGCGCGGCACCGCCTGGGAAACCGCCCTGTTCGACGACAAGGAACCCAACGCGTTCGCGCTGCCCGGCGGCAAGGTCGGCGTCAACAGCGGCATCTTCACCGTGGCCAAGAACCAGGATCAGCTGGCGGCGGTGCTCGGCCATGAGATCGGCCACGTGATCTCGCGTCACCACGAAGAACGCATCACCCGCCAGATGGGCACCCAGACCGGCCTCAGCGTGCTCGGAGCGCTGGCCGGCGCGCGCTACGGCAGCGCCGCGGCCGACACGGTGGGCCAGGTCGGCGGCATGACCGCGCAGGCCGCCTTCCTGCTGCCGGGTTCGCGCATCCAGGAGAGCGAGGCCGACGTGGTCGGCCAGCGGCTGATGGCGCAGGCCGGGTTCGACCCGGCGCAGGCGGTGGATCTGTGGAAGAACATGATGGCCGCCGGCGGCCAGCGCCCGCCGCAATGGTTGTCCACCCACCCCGATCCCAGTGCCCGCATCGGCGAACTGCAACGCGATGTCGCTACGCTTGAGCCCGTGTATGCGCAGGCGCGCAGTGCCGGGCGTACGCCGAAGTGCGGTTGAGCGCATCGGCGCCGCCGTGCATGCGCGTGAGCTGTGCACGGCAATGCGTCCTAAAAACGTTTTCACCGCGTACAGGTTTCTGTTAGTTTTGCTGGCTCGGCCCTGGATGGCCGCTCCGTCTTCCGTGCCGCTCAGGGCGGTTCCACCGAGGTGATCCATGAAATTCAGTATTCGCAAGCAAGCGCTGTTGTCCCTGGTGATCGCTGCTGCCCTCGGCGGCGCGGTGGTGACCGATGCTGTCGCGCAGTCCGATCGCTCCGAGCAGCGCTCCTCGCGCAAGTCCAAGAACGAAAAGGCCGCGGTGATGTTCCCCAACGCCACCCGCCAGGAGCCGACCGGCAAGCCGTCGGCCAAGCTCGGCAGCAAGCTGCAGAAGCTGATCGACACCTACAACAAGGGCGAGGACTACGCCGGCGTGCGTAGCCAGGCCGACGAGATCCTGGCCAATACCGCGGCCAACGAATACGACAAGTCGATCGCCGCGCAGCTGGCCGCGCAGGCCGCCTACAACCTGGACGACAGCAAGGCCGCCAAGCAGTACCTGCAGCAGGCGATCCAGTTCAACGGCCTGGACAACAACGGCCACTTCCAGTCGATGCTGATGCTGGCGCAGCTGCAGTTGCAGGACGACGAGACCGCCGCCGGCCTGGCCTCGCTGGACAAGTTCCTGGCCGAATCCAAGTCGACCCGTCCGGAAGACCTGATCCTCAAGGGCCAGGCGCTGTACCAGACCGAGCGCTACCAGGAGGCCATCCCGGTGCTGCAGCAGGCCATCGCCGCCTCGCCGCAGCCCAAGGACAGCTGGAACCAGCTGCTGATGGCGTCCTATGCCGCCGCCGGCCAGACCGGCGAAGCGGTCAAGGCCGCCGAGGCGCTGGCGGCGAAGACGCCGAACGACAAGAAGGCCCAGCTCAACCTGGCCAGCATGTACATGCAGGCCGACCAGATGGACAAGGCCGCCGCGGTGATGGACAAGCTGCGTGCGGCCGGGCAGTTGACCGACGAGAAGGAGTACAAGCAGCTGTACTCGATCTACGCCAACACCGACAAGAAGGAAAAGGACGTCATCTCGGTCATCAACGAAGGCCTGCAGAAGGGCATCCTCAAGCCCGACTACCAGACCTATCTGGCGCTGGCGCAGTCGTACTACTACACCGACCAGGTGCCGCAGGCGATCGAGAACTGGCAGAAGGCCGCGCCGTTGTCCAAGGACGGCGAAACCTATCTGAACCTGGCCAAGGTGCTGCACCAGGAAGGCCGCACCGCGGAAGCCAAGCAGGCCGCGCAGCAGGCGCTCGCCAAGGGCGTCAAGAAGCCGGAAGACGCCAAGAAGATCATCAATCTGAAGTAAAAAGCAAAAAAAGCCCCCGAAAACCAGTGCTTAAAGTAGTGCAGGTCGCAGGGATTGGTATAAGCTTGGAGGTTCCTGCGGTGTCAAGCCGCGTGAACTGGGATTCAGATTCTTCGCGAATCCCGGCCCCCCTAAATCGAGTCATTGGCGCATGACGGAACAATTGGTCATCAATCGGCATTACGACAGAGATGAAGCTTCCGGCCTCAGCTGGCCGCGCATCATCGGTATTGCCTTCGTAATCGCGCTGCATCTGGCAGCGCTGATGTTGTTGCTGATTCCAGCCGTTGCGCCGAAGGCGGCAGCGGAGAAGGAACGCAACATCGTCGTCACCCTGGTCGACGCCCCGCCGCCGCCGCCCCCCCCGCCGCCGCCGCCGCCGAAGCCGCCGGAGACGCCGCCGCCGCCGGTCAAGAACCTGGCGCCGCCGAAGCCGACCCCGTTGCCGCCGCCGCCGGAAGCCCCGGTGATCGACGTGCCGACGCCGCGCGAAACAGACATCGCCACGCCGCCGTCGCCGCCTGCGCCGCCTGCCGCCGCGACCGACATCGGCGCCAGCGTCGATATTTCGTCGAAGAACATGAACCCGCCGAAGTACCCGCCGTCCGCATTCCGGTCGGGCGCGGAAGGCGAGGTGATCCTGATCATCGACGTCGATGCAAACGGTAACGTCACCAACGTCGCCGTCGAGAAATCCAGCCGCAATCGCGATCTGGACCGCGCCGCCATGGAAGCAGCGCGCAAGTGGCGGTTCAATTCCGCTGTCGTCAATGGACAGAAGACCGCCGGCCGCGTCCGCGTACCGGTCAACTTCGCGCTGAACTGATACAAAGGCAGCAGGCCGGCGCACCCGCCGGTCTGCAGGCCCTGTCTACTCTTTGCACCACCCTCATCACCACACACAACAAAGGTAAGCGTCATGCTGCAGGAAATTTTCATCGCCGCTGCTGCGGGGGGCAACAACGCATCGAACGCCCTGTCGCAGATGGGCTTCGAGCACCTGATCACCGAGATGACCTCCAAGCCGGGTGACTTCGCCGTCTCCTGGGTGGTGCTCATCACCCTCATCATCATGTCGGCGTCGTCCTGGTACTGGACCGTCATCAACATCTTCCGCGCCACCCGTCTGAAGGGCCAGGCCGACCGCGTCACCAGCCTGTTCTGGGATACGCCGAACGCGCAGGACGCCATCCGTGCGATGGAAGAGCAGCCGGCCAGCGAGCCGTTCTCGAAGATCGCGCTCGACGCCGCACAGGCCGCTGCGCACCACCAGCGCGCCGAAGCCGGTGCCGGCACCGGCCTGGGCGAGACCCTGAGCCGTTCGGAGTTCGTCGACCGCGCCCTGCGTCAGGCCGTGACCCGCGAAAGCACCAAGCTGCAGTCGGGCATGACCCTGCTGGCCACCGTCGGTGCGACCGCGCCGTTCGTCGGTCTGCTCGGTACGGTGTGGGGCATCTACGGCGCGCTGATCAAGATCGGTGCCACCGGCTCCGCCTCGATCGACGCCGTTGCCGGCCCGGTGGGTGAAGCGCTGATCATGACCGCGATCGGTCTGTTCGTCGCGATCCCGGCCGTGTTCGCGTTCAACTTCTTCAGCAAGGTCAACAGCTCGACGATCGCCAAGTTCGATACGTTCGCCCACGACCTGCATGACTTCTTCGCCACTGGTTCGCGCGTTCGCTGATCCGCGGTCGAGTCGTCCACGCAACGATTAACGGAGCCCGTTATGGCTTTCAGTAGTGGTAACAGCGGCGGCCCCATGGCCGACATCAACGTCACGCCCCTCGTGGACGTGATGCTGGTGCTGCTGATCATCTTCATCATCACGGCACCGCTGATGTCCCACAAGGTCAAGGTGGAGCTGCCCCAAGCCAACCTGAAGCAGGATCCGGACAAGGACGAAAAACGTTCCAATCCGATCACGCTGGCGGTCAAGGAAGACGGGTCGCTGTACTGGAACGACGAGCCGATTTCCAAGGAAGCCCTGGAATCGCGCTTCTCCACCGCTGCCCAGCAGACCCCGCAGCCGCCGCTCAACCTGCGTGGCGACCGCACGACCAAGATGCGTACGATCAACGAGATCACCAAGATCGCGCAGGGTCAGGGCATGCTGGACGTGGGTTTCGTTGCGACCAAAGAGAAGGGGAACTGAGCCATGGCATTCAGCTCAGGAGGCGGCCGTGGTCCCATGGCCGACATCAACGTCACGCCGCTGGTCGACGTGATGCTGGTGCTGTTGATCATCTTCATCGTGACCGCGCCGATCATGACCTACCCGATCGACGTGGACCTGCCGCAGCGAGTGATCAACCCGCCGCCGCAGTTGCGCGACCCGCCGCCGCCGATCGATCTGCGCATCGATGCGTCGAACCAGCTCTTCTGGAACAACAGCCCGGTGGCTGTGACGGCGCTTCCGCAGATGATGGAAAACGAAGTACAGCGCGATCCGACCAACCAGCCGGAACTGCGCATCGATGCCAATCCGGATTCCGAATACGAAGTGATGGCCAAGGTGCTGGCCGCCGCCAAGAATTCGGACATGAAAAAGATCGGCTTCGTGCAGCAATAAGCTCTGCCGCAACACCTCAGTCATGACGCGACTGCAACGCCACCGGCAACGGTGGCGTTTTTTTTGGGCGGCGTCGTGCAAACCGGCAGGAGATCGACGCCGGCATGCGACTGCTCGCAGGTCCGGCAATGCGCCGTCGGACCCATTGTGGGAGCGACTTCAGTCGCGACGGGCTTTATCGATAAGGCCCGTCGCGACTGAAGGGCACCTCTAATAACCCTAATTCCCCAAATTGCACGCTATGCGTATCAATGACTTGCGAGCGTTTTAGCCGAGCTTTTGGGGTTGTTAGAGGTGCCTGAAGTCGCTCCCACAGGTCGTAATTGGCATGGCGATTCGCAGCGGGGCGGCCCAGGCCATTGGCTCCGACGGCCTCGGGTTCGGTAGGTTCGGCCGTTGCCGATGGCCTGCTCTCCCCAGAGACTCCCCCACAAGCTCCCGTCTGTGCTCGAAACGCAGATGGGCTACCGCGCAGCAGCCAGGATCCCCAGATACGCCTTCACCGTGGCATCGAGCCCGGCGTACAGCGCCTCGCCGATCAGCGCGTGGCCGATCGACACCTCCAGCACCTGCGGCACCGCGGCCAGGAACACGCCAAGGTTGGCCTGGGCCAGGTCGTGGCCGGCATTGACGCCCAGCCCAGCGGCCTGCGCGCGGCGCGCGGCCTCGGCGAAGGCGGCCGGCGCTGCGGCGTCGCCGCGGTCGAACGCTTCCGCATACGGCCCGGTGTACAGCTCGACGCGGTCGGCGCCGAGTTCGGCGGCGCGTGCCAGGTCGGGGGTGTCGGCATCCACGAACAGGCTGACCCGGCAGCCCAGGGCTTTCAGCTCGGCGATCAGCGGACGCAGCCGTTCGCTGTCGCGAGCGAAGTCGAAGCCATGGTCGGAGGTCAGCTGGCCGTCGCCATCCGGGACCAGGGTGGCCTGCGCCGGGCGCACCTGCGCGCACAGCGGAATCAGCCCCGGATAGCCCGGCCGCGGCGGCGCGAACGGATTGCCTTCGATGTTGAATTCCACGCCGCGTGCACGGGTCAGCTCGGCCAGTGCCAGCACGTCCTCGGCGTGGATGTGGCGCCGGTCCGGGCGCGGGTGCACGGTGATGCCATGCGCGCCGGCGTCCAGGCAGGCGCGCGCCGCCTCTAGCACGCTCGGTAGTTCGCCGCCGCGCGAATTGCGCAGCACCGCGATCTTGTTGACGTTGACGCTGAGTCGGGTCATCGGCGGGCGGCGCCTACGAGGAGATCGCGTCGTCGCTGGCGGCGGCGGCCGCGCGGCGCGCCGCGGCCTGTTCGCGCAGCCGGCGCAGCTCGGCAGGATCGATCATCGGTGCCGCATCGCGTTGGCTGGCGTCGCCGATCTTGGCCACGTACCAGCCGCGCGCCCAGGCCAGCAGGAATCCCAGCGCCGCCAACAAGGCCAGCACCAGCAACGACATGTGCGGCGTGGAGAACGCCAGGACGAAGGCAGCGAGCGCGAGCAGCAGAAAAAGCCAGTACATGACGATCTCCCCAAGGATGCACGCAGTGTAGCGCTGCCCGGGCGAGCGGTTCCACGGCGAAGCGCCGGAACGGGCGCCTTGCCGCCATTCGAGCGGAGCCCGTAGGGTCACGCTCGTATACGGCCCAGGCGGCTTCGTGGCCCGGGCGTGGACGTCCCCGCTCCCTGGCACGCGCAAGCAAGGCGCGACCTGTCCGGGGATCGACGACGCGCCTACAGCAGCGGCGAGGTCAGCCGCGCCATCGCCTCGGGCAACCGGTAGCGCCACAGCGAGCGCTTGCGGTCGTCGCGCACCTGCACCGCATCGGCGATCTCGCGGCCGATCAGCGTGGCCAGCTCCTGGGTCATCTGCCGGTCGCGGAACATCGCCGAGACTTCGAAGTTGAGGCGGAAACTGCGGTTGTCGAAGTTGGCGCTGCCGACGATGCACAGTTCCTCGTCGACGATCAGCGCCTTGCTGTGCAGCATGCGCGGGCCGTATTCGTAGATCTTGACCCCGGCCTGCAGCAACTCGTCGAAATACGAGCGCGCCGCCAGCGTCACCAGCCGCGAATCGCTGCGCTTTGGCACCAGCAGGCGCACATCGAGCCCACCCAGCGCGGCCGAGGTCAGCGCCATGCGTGCGGCCTCGCCCGGCACGAAGTACGGCGTCACCAGCCACACCCGCCGCTGCGCCTCGTAGATCGCCGCCACCTGCATGCGGTGGATGCTCTCCCACGACGAATCCGGGCCGGATACCAGCACCTGCGCTTGGATCGCGCCGTCGTCGCGGCCGGGCATGTCGTGCGGCCAGATCTGCGCCATGTCGAAAGCGTCGCGGCCCTGGCGGGTGGCATACAGCCAGTCCTCGACGAACACCAGCTGCAGGCTGCGCACCACGTGGCCCTCGCAACGCACGTGCAGGTCGCGGTAGGCATCGGAGCGCAGCGCCTCGTTCTCCTCGTCGGTGACATTGATGCCGCCGGTAAAGCCGATACGGCCGTCGATCACCACGATCTTGCGGTGGGTGCGCAGGTTCACCCATGGCCGCTTCAACTTGAAAGGACGCAGCAACTGGGTGGGATGGAACCAGGCCGCCTCGCCGCCGGCGTCCAGCAGCGGCTGCAGGAAGCGCTTGCGCACCTGCGAGGAGCCCACCGCGTCCAGCAGCAGGCGCACCTTGACCCCGGCGCGGGCGCGCTCGACCAGCGCGTCGCGGATGCGCGTGCCGCTGCGGTCGGGATTGAAGATGTAGTACTCCAGGTGCACGTGGTGCTGCGCGGCGGCGATGTCGCGCACGATCGCATCGTAGGTGGCCGCGCCGTCCACCAGCCATTGCGCGCGGGTCGCCGAACTCGGCGCCAGGCCGGTGGTGGCCTGGGCGATCTTGGCCAGCTCGGTGCAGTCCGCGTCCGGCGGACACACGCTGCTGTAGTGCTCCATGCCCGAGCGCGAGCGGCCGCGGCGCAGGCGCTGCCGCTTCACCTTCTGCGGGCCGAGCAGGTAGTAGATGACGAAGCCCAAGTACGGCAGCGCCGCCAGCGACAGTACCCAGCTCAGCGTCGCCGCCGGCTCGCGCTTCTGCAGCACGATCCAGCCGCTCAGCCACAGGATGTACAGCAGGTAGGCGGCGGTGAGATAGGCGCCGAAATGGGGAATGCCGGTCAGCCAGTCCCAGGTGCTCTGCAGGGTCGCGAATACGAACATCGGCGGATTCTACGGGGCCGGCGCGGCTCCTGCGCGTGGCGCTGAAAGATTCAGCGGCATCCGCCCGTCGTCGCAGCGGCCGAGACGGCAGCGGCGTAGCCTGTGCCGATGAGCACGGCCATCAAGGGACGCGGCGCCGGCAGCCATCTGCCCGGCCGCTTCGAACGCACCATCAGCCAGGCCGAGGACGACGGCTGGCACCCCGACGACAGCGAGGAATTCGCCGCGCCGCGGTTGCGCACCGAAGTGCGCGAGGAGACCGCGCGCAGCATCATCAGTCGCAACCAGTCGCCGGACGTGGGGTTTTCGCAGTCGGTCAATCCGTACCGCGGCTGCGAGCACGGCTGCAGCTACTGCTTCGCCCGCCCCAGCCACGCCTACCTCAACCTGTCGCCGGGGCTGGACTTCGAGACCCACCTGTTCGCCAAGACCAATGCGCCGGAGCTGCTGCGCTGCGAACTGGCCAAGCCCGGCTACGTGCCCAGCCCGATCGCGCTGGGCATCAACACCGATGCCTACCAGCCGATCGAGCGCAGGCTGCAGCTGACCCGGCGGCTGATCGAGGTGCTGTGGGAAACCCGTCATCCGTTCTCGCTGATCACCAAGAACGCGCTGGTCGAGCGCGACCTGGACCTGCTGGTGCCGCTGGCGCGCGAGCACCTGGTCAGCGTGCATTTCTCGGTGACCTCGCTGGACCCGCGTCTGTCGGCGCGGCTGGAGCCGCGCGCCTCGGCGCCGCATGCGCGGCTGCGCGCGATGCGCACCCTGCACGAGGCCGGAGTGCCGGTGGGGGTGATGGTGGCGCCGGTGATCCCGTGGATCAACGACCACGAACTGGAAGCGGTGCTGGAGGCGGCGCATGCCGCCGGCGCCGACTCCGCCGGTTACGTGCTGCTGCGCCTGCCGCACGAGGTCGCGCCGCTGTTCCGCGACTGGTTGCAGGCGCACCATCCCGACCGCGCCGCGCACGTGATGAGCACGGTGCAGCAGCTGCGCGGCGGCAAGGACTACGACGCCAGCTTCGGCAAGCGCATGCGCGGCGAAGGCGTCTATGCCGACCTGCTGGCGCGGCGCTTCGCGCTGGCGCACAAGCGGCTGGGCTACGCGGAACGCACGCGCCGGCCGCTGGACTGCAGCCGCTTCGTCAGGCCGCTGCCGCCGCGCGCGCCCTCGCCGCAGGGCGTGTTGTTTTGAGGCGGGGAGTGGGGAGTCGGGATTGGGGATTCGTAAAAGCACCTGCGGGCTTGCCGCAGTAGCCGCTGACATCCGAATCCCGGACGTCACCGGCCGCGTTGACCGGAAAGGATCCGGCTGGCGACGAGGACGTGCGCCAGCCTGCAGCCAGACGAAGGCTGGGCAGCGGACAGCCGCCGCCCCGCTCTTGCGAATCCCCAATCCCGACTCCCTACTCCCCGCCGTACAACGCCCGCGCCGATTGAAAAAGGATCCAGCTGGTGGCGATGAACTTGTCGCCGCCATGCGGGCGGTTGCCGCGATGGGTGTGGGTGAACGCGGTCGGCGCGATCAGCAGGCTGCCTGCACGTGGCGCGATCCTGCGCTGCTGGAACAGGAACTCGGTTTCGCCGTCCTGGAAATCGTCGTTGAGGTACAGCGTCCACAGCAGATGCCGGTGCAGGGTCTCGGCGCCGGGATCGCGCGGGTACAGTTCGCAGTGCCAGTACGGATAGCCGCCCTCGCCGGCGGCGTACCACTGCAGGTTGATCGCACCCGGACGCAGGCAGGTGCGGGCCAGGTTGGACAGCGCCGCGTCGTCGAGCAGCGCGAAATCGTCGGCGCCGAGCCGGTGCGGTTGGCCGTCGGCGCCGGGCACCTGCAGCATCAGCGGCGAGATCAGCGCCTGCGGGTACTTGCGCAGATAGCCGAGCAGGCCGGCGAACACCGCCTGCTGCAGGCGCTGTTCCACGTCGCGCCACGGCTCCAGGCCGCTGATGCGCAGGTCGCGGCTGTGCTTGAGCTCGGGGAACACGCCGCTGCCGACCTCGCCCGGCTGCAACTGCGAACTGGCGCGCAGGCGGCGCATGATCGCGGCGCAGTCCTCGCGGGTCATGGCGTCGTCGAAGACTTCGATGAAATCGGCAGTGGGTTCGGACATCGCGCGACCTTACCAGCGATCCCGCGATATCGCAGCTGCGCCGTTGGCATCCATCCGAGTGCGCGCCGACAATGATCGCCCCGCTGCCCACCCTGCCCTCGCCGATGATCCGCACGCTGTACCTCGCCGGCCCCGACGTGTTCCGTCCCGATGCCGCCGCCCGCGGCGAAACCTTGAAGCAGTGGTGCGCCGGGTTCGGCTTCGAGGGCCTGTTCCCGCTGGACCAGGCGGTACCGGCGCAGATCGCCGACCCCGCCGCGCAGGCGCGCTGGATCTACCAGGCCAACATCGGCCTGATCGCGCAGGCCGATGCGGTGCTGGCCAACCTGGATTTCTTCCGCGGCCCGGAGCCGGACAGCGGCACCTGTTTCGAGGTCGGCTACGCCGTGGCGCTGGGCAAGCCGGTGTACGGCTACATCCCCGACGACGGCAGCTTCGCCGAGCGTATCCGCGCCCGCCATCCCGGCGCGATCGGCGCCGACGGCCGCGTCGACACCCACGGCTGGCACTTCGAGGAATTCGGCCTGCCGCTCAACCTGATGCTGGCGGTCCCGGCGCCGCTGGTGGTGGGCGATGCGCGGCGCGCGTTGGCGCGGTTGCGCGAGGATCTGGGCGCGGCCTAGCCGGCCGCGTCCGCTTGCGGAGCGAAAATGGTCAGGTGCTGGGCAATGTCCGTATGCTGCAGGTAGTCCCAGCTCATGTACAGGAACGCCGTGCCGTCCTGCAGCTGCCGCAGGCCGAAGCGGGTATCGCCACCGTCCGCCATGCGGCCCCAGCCGAGCAATTTTTCTGCCTGCAGGATCAGGTGCTGCGTGGTGATGGCCGCTGCGCTCAACACCTTGCCGCCGCGGCTGTCGAGGAACGCCTGCACCGTCAGGTGCGGATAGGTGAGGCCCAGCTCCGGATGCTTGATCGCCGCCAGGCGCTTTTCGTACTCGGTTTCGGCGCCGCTGGGCTTTCGGTAGCGGATCGAGAAGGTCTTGCGATCCGGCCCCCACTGGACCCGGCTGGCGATGCTGCGCATGCCGATGCGGTTGCCCACGACCTGCCATGCATCGATCCCGGCCAGCAGATCGAAGTCCAGCGCCAGCGGCGTGTCCACGTTCGCCTCGACCAGGTGCAATTCGCCACCGCCGATGCGCGGATGCGAGGCGATATGCGGCCAGACCCTGGTCTGGAAATCCTGTGCGCTCTGCGACAGGTTGAGCTGGACATCCATGCAGCGCTCCCTGCGCATTCGATCGTCCGGCGATGATGCCAGCGGGCCTTGCAGCGAGAGCGTATCCGGATCTCGAAGTCAGGACTTGTCTACCGCACTGGCCGGAGCGATCGTTTTATCGGTACCGGCTTCCGTCGCTGTGGAGCGGCCCTGAAGGACTTGGTTTGCAGGATGCTCGGGCATGGCTACCGCGCTTTCGGCGGCGATGCACTGCCGCGGATCGCGTAACCCAGCAACACCAGCCAGGCGACCAGGGCCAGCAGCGTCGGCAGTTGGAACTTGCTGGATGTGCCCAGCGTGAAGCTTCTGGCGGCGAAGAAGATGAGCACCCACAGCGCCAGGTTGGCGGCGACGATCACCCGGCGCGCCTTGTGCCGGGTGAACCAGGAAATGACGCTCGGCATCAGCGCCACCGGCGCTGTGGCGAAGAAGAACATGAGGAAGACCGTCTGGTTCATCGCACTCCTGTTCCCTGCCGCTCTCGCAAGGTGGGGCGTTCCAAGTTGAATGGTGCCTTCCTGGGCAGGCTCAGGCGCCGCGCACGGACGGCGCGATGGACCAGAACGCGCTCGCACCGGCAGGCAGCGTCGCCAGTATCCGGTCCAGCTCCACGTTGTCGACATGCCTGCGCAATGCCTGCGCGACGGCCCGCACCGCGTTGGGCGGGGCGAAATTGTGCGCGGCGCGAACCGAACGGACTTCCGCCAACAACTCCTCGTCCGGGCCGAACGCCAGAATCGGCGCCTCGCTGTCCCAGCCTTCTACGAACAATGCGCGCAGCACGGGCGGCAGGATGTCGGCGAAACGGAGCCCTTGCTCGACCGTGAGGCGACGCCGGAAGGTATGCAGCACGCCGACCACCATGTTCCAGGCCATGTTGGTGGTCGCCAGATCCGAAAAGTCGCGCGCATCGACCATGAAGCGCTCGAACTCCAGCGATGCGTTTTGGTATGCGAAGGGCCATGTCATGTGTGGGTCGCCTGATGCCGTCGCCAGACCGAGCGCCGAAGCGGCCTGGCCAGAGTGAAGATGTACCTGCCAACGCAATCGCGTGCAAGGCAATCGACGGCGGGTTTCGGCGTCCCGTCCGTCGCCGCGCTCCTGCTCGCTCCTGCCCTCTACTGCGGCCGGAAGCGCAACAGCACGATGCCGAAGCCGATGAAGATGGTCCCGACGACGCGGTCGAACAGCCGACGCAGGCCGGGCCGGGACAGAGAGCGGCGGATGCCGTGTCCGCCGATGCCGTAGACCGCGTACCAGAACAGCTCGCATGCGGCGAAGGTGGCGACCAGGATCGCGAACTGCGGCCACTGCGGTTGGGTCCTGTCGACGAACTGCGGCAGGAACGCGGCGGCGAACAACAGCAGTTTGGGATTGCTCAGTCCGATCGCCAGGCCGCCACGGAACAGCTGCAGCGGCGACAGCGACGCGGCCAGGGGCGGTGCGCTCTGCGGGTCCAGCGGCGCCTCCCCGCTGCGCCAGGCGGCGATGCCCAGCCACAGCAGATAGCCGACGCCGGCGTAGCGCAGCACCTCGAACACGCGTGGCGACGCCTCCAGCACCGCACCCAGGCCCGCTGCCGACGCCAGCAGCACCAGCACCACCGCCAGCAGGCTGCGGCGCACGCCGAAACGCACGCTGCGCGTCATCACGTGCAGCATGTTCGGCCCGGGCGTGCCCGACAACACGAACACGGTCAGCAGGAACATCCACCAGACATGCAGGCTCATGGCGCAGCGGCTCGCGGGAAGTGGCGCCACATCGTAGCAACGGTGGGGTACGCACACCATGCGGGGAGCGCGGTCGTCCGCCCGCTCACGTAGCGCCGCACGATTTGCCGGCGGTGCATGCCGCAGTCAGGCCTGCGCCCGGCGACAGCGAGCGGGAACCGGCGTGCAGGCGGCGACGCTAGAAGTAACCGCTTGAAGGAACAACGCGGCCCAGGCATGCGCGAACGGCTTGACGGGCTGGCGGGCGGAAAGATGTGCGAATATCCCCGCGCACACGGAGAATGAAACTGCCGCTTTGAGGCGCAAAAACGCAATATTCGTCGTGAATTCGGGGAAGAAAACCCCCTCGGCCAATCCGAGAGCGAATTGCACGACTAAGAGCACACCGGCGTACTTGAAGACCTTGCTCCAGTTCATGCCGCTCATCCCCCGTTGCCAGGTGTGCATTGCGCCGAATTGCGAAGTGGCGTTGCTTGTTCCAGCTAACACGCCTCTCGTGCAGCGCGCCGGAGCGTTTGCCGGGGATGCCAGTAGCTGGTGTCTCCCCGGCAATGCGCAGCGAAGACTCAGCCCTGCGCCTGGTCGTGCTCCACGTGGTACCGCACCGCCTCGGCCACCTCGTGCTTCGAGCCCAGGAATACCGGCACGCGCTGGTGCAGCTGGTCGGGTTGAATGTCGAGGATGCGCGCGCGGCCGGTGCTGGCGGCGCCGCCGGCCTGTTCGACCAGCAGGCCCATCGGGTTGGCTTCGTACATCAGGCGCAGCTTGCCGGGTTTGCCGGGGTCTTTCTTGTCCCACGGATAGATGAAGATGCCGCCGCGGGTCAGGATGCGGTGCACGTCGGCGACCATGCTGGCGATCCAGCGCATGTTGAAGTTCTTGCCGCGCGGGCCTTCGTCGCCGGCGAGCAGGTCGGCCACGTAGTGCTGCATCGGCGCTTCCCAGTGGCGCTGGTTGGACATGTTGATCGCGAACTCGGCGGTGTCCTCGGGAATGCGCATGTCGGCCTGGGTCAGCAGGAAGCTGCCTTCCTCGCGTTCCAGGGTGAAGGCGTGGGTGCCGTGGCCCAGGGTCAGCACCAGCATCGTGCTGGGGCCGTAGATGCAGTAGCCGGCGGCGACCTGGGCGGTGCCCGGCTGCAGGAAGTGTTCGTCGCCGGGCTTGTCGGTGCCGGGCGGCGCGCGCAGCACCGAGAAGATGGTGCCGACGGAGACGTTGACGTCGATGTTGGAGCTGCCGTCCAGCGGATCGAACAACAGCAGGAAATCGCCGCTGGGATACTTGTCCGGCACCGGCTGGCTGTGGTCCATCTCTTCCGACGCGCAGGCGGCCAGATGCCCGCCCCAGGCGTTGGCTTCGAGCAGGATGTCGTTGCTGAGCACGTCCAGCTTCTTCTGCGCCTCGCCCTGCACGTTGCCGGTACCGGCGTCGCCGAGCACGCCGCCCAGGGCGCCCTTGCTGACCGCGATGGAGATGCGCTTGCAGGCGCGCGAGACGATGGTGATGAGCTGGCGCAGCTCCGGGCCGATGCGGCCGGCGTGCTGTTCTTCGATCAGGAAGCGGGTCAGCGAGGTTCGCGACATGGGCGCAGGCAGCCTTTTCGTGGGGGAAGGCGCCTATTGTCGCGGCTGTTGCATGAGATTTCGATTAGCGGGAGAGCGATGGCGTGCAGCCGCAGCACAACGGCACGGGTCGATGGGAGCGGGGCGTTCGGAGAATGCCATGCGTCGGGGCTGAAGCCCCTCCCACAACAGGCGGTCGATAGCGCGCACAAAAAAGCCGGAAGCGCAGGCGCTTCCGGCTTCGTGTCGCGACGTCGCCGCGAGCGATCAGCCCTTGTGCACGGTGGCCACGGCCTGGGTCACGTAGTCCAGGTTGGCCTGGCTCAGCGCAGCCACGCAGATGCGGCCGGTGCCGACGGCATAGATGCCGAACTCTTCGCGCAGCCGGTCCACCTGCGCCTTGCTCAGGCCCGAGTACGAGAACATGCCGGCCTGCTGCTGGATGAAGCCGAACTCCGGCGCGCCGAGGGCGGCCAGCTTCTGCACCATGCCGGCGCGCAGCGCGTGGATGCGTTCGCGCATCTCGGTCAGTTCCTGCTCCCACATCGCGCGCAGCTCGGGGCTGGTGAGCACGCCGGCCACCAGCGCGGCGCCGTGGGTGGACGGGCTGGAGTAGATGGTGCGGATGATGCGCTTGACCTGCGACTGCACCGCCTTGCTCTCGGCCGCGGTGGCCGAGACCACCGACAGCGCGCCGACGCGCTCGCCGTACAGCGAGAACGACTTGGAGTACGAGCTGGCGACCACGTAGCTGTCCACGCCGGCTTCGGCCAGCAGGCGCACCGCGTAGGCGTCTTCGTCGATGCCCTTGTCGAAGCCCTGGTAGGCGATGTCGACGAACGGGAACAGCTGGCGTTCCTTCAGCAGCGCGGCGACGCTGCGCCACTGCTCCTGGGTCAGGTCGGCACCGGTCGGGTTGTGGCAGCAGGCGTGCAGCAGCACCACGGTGCCCGGCGCGAGCTTGTTCAGGTCGGCGAGCATGCCGTCGAAGTTCAGGCCGTGCGTGGCCGCATCGAAATAGGTGTAGTCGACCACGTCGAAGCCGGCGGCCGAGAACACCGCGCGGTGGTTCTCCCAGCTCGGGTTGCTGATGGCGATGGTCGAGGTGGACAGCAGCTTCTTCAGCAGGTCCGCGCCCACGCGCAGCGCGCCGCTGCCGCCGATGGTCTGCGAGGTGGCGACGCGGCCGGCGGCCAGCAGCGGCGACTCGGCGCCGAACAGCAGTTTCTGCGTGGCCAGGTCGTACGCCGGCAGGCCGTCGATCGGCAGGTAGCCGCGCGGTTTGGCGTCCTGCGCCAGCTGCCGTTCGATCTGCTGGACGGCGCGCAGCAGCGGGATGCGGCCGCTCTCGTCGTAATAGATGCCCACGCCCAGGTTGACCTTGGTCGGGCGGGAATCGGCGTTGTAGGCCTCGGTCAGGCCCAGGATCGGGTCGCCTGGGACCTGTTCCACGTTTGCAAAGAAGGACACGGCGGTACTCGTTTGGTGGCGAAAGGTGGGGGCCGGGAGGGACCGGAGCCGGCGCGGTCAAACGCCCCATCCTAGCAAACGCAGGTCCTTGCGTGGCGGGGCTTTGCGCCGCACCGCGTGCGGCCGGGCGGCGCATGGGCGATGATGCACGCATGCCCAATCGCCATCCCCTCGCCCTGCTCTGCGGCCTCTGTGCCGCGGGGCTGTCGCCGGTCGTCTGCGCCGCCGCCGATCCCGATCCCACCACCCTGCCGGTCGTGCAGGTGCAGGCCGCGCGGGTCAGCGGGGTGGACGATTTCGACCTGCCCGCGTCGCTGACCGCGATCACCGTGGGCGACAGCAACCGCACCGGGGTGCAGGTCTCCGAGGCCTTGTCCGGCGTGCCCGGGCTGCTGGCGCGCGACCGCCAGAACTACGCGCAGGACACCCAATTGTCGATCCGCGGCTTCGGCGCGCGCTCGGCGTTCGGGGTGCGCGGCGTGCGCCTGCTGCTGGACGGCATCCCGGCGACGATGCCGGACGGCCAGGGCCAGCTGTCGCACTTCAACCTGCTCGGCGCCGAGCGCATCGAGGTGCTGCGCGGCCCGTTCTCGGCGCTCTACGGCAACTCCTCCGGCGGCGTGGTGCAGCTGTGGAGCGCCGACGGCGCGCCCGACGACCCGTGGCGGCTGCGCACCACCGCCGGCAGCAACGGCACCTACAGCGCCGGGGCGCAACTGCAGGGCCAGCAAGGCGCCGTGCACTACAACGTGGCCGCCACCCACTTCCGCACCGACGGCTACCGCGACCACAGCCAGGCGCGGCGCGAGTCGGTCAACGCCAAGCTCGGCTTCGACCTGGCCCCGGGCCGGCGCCTGGATCTGGTGCTGAACTACCTGGACGCGCCGTGGGCGCAGGATCCGCTGGGCCTGACCCGCGCCCAGTTCCATGCCGATCCGCAGCAGGCCACCGCCGTGGCGACCCAGTTCGACACGCGCAAGTCCACCCGCCAGGCGCAGGCCGGGGCGATCTTCACCCAGCAAGTGGATCAGCAGACCTGGCGGCTGATGGGCTATGCCGGGCGCCGCGACGTGCAGCAGTACCTGGCGGTGCCGGTGGCGGTGCAGGCCAATCCGCTGCACGCCGGCGGGCTGATCGACCTGGACGGCGACTACGGCGGCATCGATGCGCGCTGGGCCTGGCAGGGCGAGCTCGGCGGGCGCCCGTTCCAGTTCACCGTCGGCGCCAATGCCGATCGCCAGAAGCAGCACCGCACCGGCTACGAGAACTTCGTCGGCAGCACGCTGGGGGTGAAGGGGCGGCTGCGCCGCGACCAGGAGGACCAGGTGCAGAACGTGGACCAGTTCGCCCAGGCCTGGTGGCAGTTCAGCGAACGCTGGTCGCTGCTCGCCGGGCTGCGCCACAGCCAGGTGCGGTTCCGTTCCGACGACGCCTACATCGTCGGCCGCAATCCGGACGACAGCGGCAGCACCGATTATTCGGCGACCACGCCGGTGGCCGGGGTGGTGTTCCGCGCCAGCGACGACCTGCGCTTCTACGCCTCGGCCGGGCGCGGTTTCGAGACCCCGACCTTCAACGAACTGGGCTACCGCAACGATGGCGGCGCCGGCCTGGCGCTGGACCTGTCCGCGGCCAGGAGCGAGAACCTGGAACTCGGCGCGAAATGGCGCGACCAGGCCGGCGCCGCCTGGGAAGCGGCGCTGTTCCGCGCCAACACCGACGACGAGCTGGCGGTGGCCAGCAACACCAACGGCCGCAGCACCTACCGCAACATCGGCCGCACCCGCCGCCAGGGCGCCGAGGCCAGCTACCTGCTGCCGCTCGGGGAGACCGCGCAGCTGCAGCTGTCCTACACCTGGCTGCAGGCGACCGTGCGCCAGGCCTACCTGACCTGCGCCAGCAGCGGCTGCGCCACGCCCACCGCGCGGGTGGCGGCCGGGTCGCGCCTGCCCGGCGTGCCGCGCCAGCAGTTCTTCGCGCGCTGGCAGTGGCAGCCGCGCGCGTGGCAGTTCGCGGTCGAAGCGGTGGCCGCCGGCGACACCGTGGCCAACGACCTGGCCACCGAGACCGCCCCCGGCTACGCGCTGCTGAACCTGGAGGCCTCGCGCCGCTGGAGCACCGCGCACGGTGCGCTGCACACCTTCGCGCGCATCGACAATGCGCTCGACCACGCCTACATCGGCTCGGTCATCGTCAACGACGCCAATGGCCGTTACTACGAGCCGGGACCGGACCGCGGCTATACGGTCGGGTTGCAGTGGGATTTCGCGCATTGAGCATGGCGGAGCCTGCAGCACATCGGCTTGACGCAGGTCCAGAGGGAAACACCCTTTTCACAAACGCCACCAGCGACGCCTGGACGTTGATAGCCGATATGCGCGCGCTGGATCGGACAGCAGATGGATCGCTGGCGTTATAGTTGCTCCCTGCATCGGGACGGCACGTCTGCGAAATGAAGCATGTCGGCGTGAGAGACTGCGGGTGGAATGTTGTTCGATTCGCCATCGTGACCTTCGCGATGACGATCGTAGCGCACGCGTTGGCCTACCTGACCCATGAGTACAGCCACTCAAGCATGGCGTGGTTACTGGGTTGGATGAAAACCCCCTTTGCTATCGACTATGGCTCCGCAACGCCGAACAACGTCATTTTCCTCGATGATGTTTCAGACAACGTGGACTACGGCCCCATCCTGGCGAACGGGAAGGGGTACAGCGTGGCGGTCATCGCACTGGCCGGCCCGTTCATCGGCAACGGCGCGCTCTTCTTTCTGCTGGACAGGCTGTTGCGCACGAAGGTGGTTCGATCGCAATGGTTGCTTCATGCCTTCCTGTACTGGTTGTGCCTGATGTGCGCGGGCAACGTATGGGGCTATGTGCCGATTCGTGCCATCACGACGCATGCGGACATCGCGCTGGCCGCACAAGGACTCGGGCTCTCGCCGTGGGCCCTATTTCCGGCGCTGATGACACTCTCGGGATACATCGTTTTTCGCTTTTTCACGAAGACATTTCCTCGCGCTTGCGACGGCATCTGCGGGAGAAATCCCGAAAAATACCTTTTGCTTTCCGTGTTGAGCGCGTTCTGGTTCTTCTCGTTCTTTAGTGCCGATGGCATCTCCGGATCTTACGGAGTCCTCTCTCAGATCCTCTCCATCGCATCGCGCTACCTTGTTTTCCCGTTGTGCGCCGTGTGGCTCTGGAATGCCTATGGGAAGGACCTTTCATCGCGGACGCCGGCATCCAGCTAAGCCGTGACAGGTGGGAACTGCAGTGCACGGAGGCGCAGAGTGTGCCGCCAGGTGGCGCATCAAGAGTGCTGCGCCCCAACGCAGTTGCAAAGCATGAGGGATGGTGCACATCCGGCTCATGCAAGCGGGACGGAGCAGCACGCCGATATCAAGCCGAGGGCGCCGCGGCGCCGAGCCCGAGCCGGCGGTACAGCGTGCTGCGGCTGATGCCGAGCTGGCGCGCGGCGCGGGCGACGTTGCCGCCGCAGGCTTCCAGCGCCTGGCGCATCGCCGCCAGGGCGAGGCTGTCCAGGTCGCTCGCCGATGGCGATGCGCTTGCCGGGGTCGCCAGCAGTTCGCCCGGCGATGCGCTCTGCCCCGGCACGGCTGCGCCGCTGGCCGCAGACAGGCCGCGCCGTGCGCCGGGCAGATAGGCGGGCAATGCATCGACGTCGACCACGGCACCGGCGTCGCTCAGTGCCACCAAGGTCCGCAGGCAGGCCACCAGCTGGCGCAGGTTGCCCGGCCACGGATAGGCGCTCAGCGTGGCCAGCGCCGGGTCGGTGAGGCGCCGGCCCTGCCCTACCCGCGCCCACAGCTCCTGCACCACCGCACGCCGATCCGGATGCACGCTCAGCGCCGGAATCTGCACGCCGTGGTGGGCGATGCGGTAATACAGGTCGGGGCGGAAACGCCGTTCGGCCATCGCCTCGTCCAGGTCGCGATGGGTGGCGCAGATCAGCGCGAAATCCAGCTTCACCGGCTTGCCGCCGCCCAGCGGCAGCAGTTCGCGCTCCCGCAGCACGCGCAGCAGGCGCGGCTGCAGGGCCAGCGGCATGTCGCCGATCTCGTCCAGGAACAGCACGCCACCGTCGGCCTGGCGCAACAGGCCGGGGCTGCCGTGCTTGCGCGCGCCGGTGAAGGCGCCGTCCTCGTAGCCGAACAGTTCGGCCTCGATCAGCCCTTCCGGCAGCGCCGCGCAGTTGACCGCGACGAACGGCTTGCCGGCGCGCGCGCTGCGCCGGTGCAGCTCGCGCGCGAACACTTCCTTGCCGGTGCCGGTTTCGCCCTGCACCAGCACCGGCAACTGCGCATCGAGCACGCGCCGCGCACGCTCCAGCGCCAGCTCCTGCATGGCATCGAACAGCGGCGCATCGGCAGGGGCATGGGCGCGCGTGGCCGTGGACACGGTGATCGGCGGCTGCTGCGAACGCCGCCGCGGCTGCGCATCGCCGAGGCTGTCGACGCGGCCGTGCAGGGCGCGGCCCTGCAGGTCGAACACGCTGCCCTGCTGGCGCAGCCGCGACAGCGGCTCTTCGAACAGGGCGTCGTAAGGCGCGCGGCCCAGGTCGTGCCGCTCCAGCCCGAACAGGCGCAGGCCGGCCTGGTTGGCCGCCACCAGCTTGCCGTTGCGGAATGCGAGCAGGCCTTCGCGCGCGGTGCCGAGCAGCGCCGGATCGTGGTGCACGCGCAGCAGGTCGCAGCCGGCGATGCCGTCGTCGAAATAGCGGTGCTCGATGCTGGCCACCGCCATCCGCGCCAGGCCCAGCGCGTGCATGTGCTGCACGCTGGCGTCGCCGGAAATGTCCAGCACGCCGGCCAGCTGGCCGTAGGGATCGAAGATCGGCACCGCGGCGCAGCTGAGGATCTGGTGCGGCGCGAAGTAGTGTTCGCCGCCGCGCACCTCCACCGAGCGGCTCTCGACGATGGCGGTGCCGATCGCGTTGGTGCCGACCTGGGTCTCGCTCCAGCACGCGCCCGGCATCAGCGCCACGCGTCCGGCCTTGTCGAGAAAGCGTGGGCTGCCTTCGGCGTCGAGGATCCAGCCGGCCTCGTCGGTCAGCAGCACGATGCTGCCGGTGGCGGCGGCATCGCCGGCCAGGCCTTCCAGTTCGGCGCGCGCCAGCCGCCACAGGCGCTCGTGCGCTTCGCGCAGTTCGCGCAGGCGCGGCGCGCTGACCGGCTCGATCGGCGGCGTGCCCTGCGCGGCCAGGCCCAGCCGCTGGCAGCGCTGCCACGACTGCAGGATGGTGTCCGGCACCTGGCCGACCGGGGCGCCGCCGCGCTCGAAGAAGATCCGGCGGGCATGGCCGAGCTGGTGCTGCGTTTGCGGGTGCGCCATGGCGGCTCCGCTGTCGCAGATTGCGACAGGTGTTGGGACGGGTGTTCCGATAAACACCACATCCGCCGCCGGCGCGCAATCGGCAGACGTGACGCGCTGCAGCAGGAATCGGCTGGGTGCGCCGATCCGTCGCGGTGCGGCGGCGTGACGCAGCGCAGCACCTGGAACCTGGCATCGCTCTTGCGGTTACCGCCTACCCGGATGCGGCACGCCGCATCCCTTCCCACCGCCGCAGGAGACCCCGATGAACGCCGTGACCACCGCCAAGCCGCATGCCACCGATCCGCAATCCATCTTCAAGTCGCGTTACGGCAACTTCATCGGCGGGCAATGGGTGGAACCCAGGAGCGGCCGCTACTTCGACAACAGCACGCCGATCACCGGCAAGGTGTTCACCTCGGTGGCGCGCTCCGACGCGCAGGACATCGAGGCCGCGCTGGACGCGGCGCACGCGGCCAAGGACGCCTGGGGCAAGACCTCGGCCACCGAGCGCAGCAACGCGCTGCTCAAGATCGCCGATCGCATCGAGCAGAACCTCGAGCTGCTGGCCTATGCCGAGACCTGGGACAACGGCAAGCCGCTGCGCGAGACGCTCAACGCCGACGTGCCGCTGTGCGCCGACCACTTCCGCTACTTCGCCGGCGCGATCCGCGCGCAGGAAGGCGGCATCTCCGAGATCGACAGCGACACCATCGCCTACCACTTCCACGAGCCGCTGGGCGTGGTCGGGCAGATCATCCCGTGGAACTTCCCGCTGCTGATGGCGTGCTGGAAGCTGGCCCCGGCGATCGCCGCCGGCAATTGCGTGGTGATGAAGCCGGCCGAGCAGACCCCGGCCTCGATCCTGGTGCTGATGGAGGTGATCGGCGACCTGCTCCCCGCCGGCGTGCTCAACGTGGTCAACGGCTTCGGCCTGGAAGCGGGCAAGCCGCTGGCCAGCAGCCCGCGCATCGCCAAGATCGCCTTCACCGGCGAGACCACCACCGGCCGGCTGATCATGCAGTACGCCAGCCAGAACCTGATCCCGGTGACGCTGGAACTGGGCGGCAAGTCGCCGAACATCTTCTTCGCCGACGTGATGGCCGAGGACGACGATTTCCTCGACAAGGCGATCGAGGGCTTCGTGCTGTTCGCGTTCAACCAGGGCGAGGTGTGCACCTGCCCGTCGCGCGCGCTGATCCAGGAATCGATCTACGACAGGTTCATGGAAAAGGCGCTCAAGCGCGTGGCCGCGATCAAGCAGGGCAATCCGCTGGATCCCAACACCATGGTCGGCGCGCAGGCCTCCAGCGAGCAGTTGGAGAAGATCCTGTCCTACATCGACATCGGCAGGCAGGAGGGCGCGCAGGTGCTGATCGGCGGCGAGCGCAACGCCCTCGACGGTGAGCTGGCCGGCGGCTTCTACGTCAAGCCGACGGTGTTCAAGGGCCACAACAAGATGCGCGTGTTCCAGGAGGAGATCTTCGGGCCGGTGGTGTCGGTGACCACGTTCAAGGACGAGGCCGAGGCGCTGGCGATCGCCAACGACACGCTGTACGGGCTGGGCGCCGGCGTGTGGAGCCGCGATGCGGCACGGCTGTACCGCATGGGCCGCGCGATCCAGGCCGGGCGGGTGTGGACCAACTGCTACCACGCCTATCCGGCGCATGCCGCGTTCGGCGGCTACAAGCAGTCGGGCATCGGCCGCGAGAACCACAAGATGATGCTCGACCACTACCAGCAGACCAAGAACCTGCTGGTCAGCTACTCGCCGAAGGCGCTGGGCTTCTTCTGAGTCCGGCCTCGGCCGTGGGGCCGCCGCGCTCAGCGGTAGCCCCACGCGGCGCGCGTGCTCACGCCGGGCGTCGCGCTGCCGGCGCATGGTGACGCACGCCAGTGCCGTGCGCGCCTGACTGTCGCCGCGCCCGCGGTGCGTGCGTGCGGCCCGACCTGCCGTGGCCGCGCCAGGGCGCCGCAGCGGACGCCACTTCCTGATCTGGATCAAAGCGCGCCAGCGCCGGATCAACGATGGTGCTGTCACCCATTCTTCCAAGGAGTACTCCATGAACAAGACGATGAAGGCTGCAGTGGTGCGCGAATTCGGCAAGCCGCTGACGATCGAGGAAGTGGAGGTGCCGCGGCCGCAGGCCGGCGACATCCTGGTCAAGATCGAAGCCTGTGGCGTGTGCCACACCGACCTGCATGCGGCCGAGGGCGACTGGCCGGTGAAGCCGAACCCGCCGTTCATTCCCGGTCACGAGGGCGTGGGCCATGTGGTTGCGGTCGGCGCTGGCGTGGGCCACATCAAGGAAGGCGATCGGGTCGGCATTCCGTGGCTGTATTCGGCCTGCGGGCATTGCGAGCACTGCCTGGGCGGCTGGGAGACGCTGTGCGAGGCGCAGCAGAACTCCGGCTACTCGGTCAACGGCGGTTTCGCCGAATACGCGCTGGCCAATGCCGACTACGTCGGCCACCTGCCGAACACCATCGGCTTCGTCGAGATCGCGCCGATCCTGTGCGCCGGGGTCACCGTGTACAAGGGCCTGAAGGTCACCGACACCAAGCCCGGCAACTGGGTGGTGATCTCCGGCATCGGCGGGCTCGGCCACATGGCGGTGCAGTACGCCAAGGCGATGGGCCTGAACGTGGCCGCGGTGGACGTGGACGACGCCAAGCTGGCGCTGGCCCGGCGCCTGGGCGCCACGGTGACGGTCAACGCGCTGACCACCGACCCGGTGGCCTACCTGAAGAAGGAGATCGGCGGCGCGCACGGCGCGCTGGTCACCGCGGTGTCGCCGAAGGCGTTCGAGCAAGCGATCGGCATGGTCCGCCGCGGCGGCACGGTGTCGTTGAACGGGCTGCCGCCGGGCCAGTTCCCGCTGGACATCTTCGGCATGGTGCTCAACGGGGTGACCGTGCGCGGCTCGATCGTCGGCACCCGCCTGGACCTGCAGGAATCGCTGGACTTCGCCGAGCAGGGCAAGGTCGCCGCGACCGTGGCCACCGCCGCGCTGGAGAACATCAACGAGGTATTCGCGCGCATGCGCGCCGGCCAGATCGAAGGCCGCATCGTGCTGGACATGGCGGCCTGATGGACGCCGTCGCGCCCGCCTCCGGTCTGCCGCTGCAGGTGCTGGCGACACTGCCGGCACTGCAGTTGATCCAAACCTTGCGCGCGCGGCACGGGCCGTTGCTGTTCCACCAGTCCGGCGGCTGTTGCGACGGATCCTCGCCGATGTGCTATCCGCAGGACGATTTCATCGTCGGCGACCGCGACGTGCAGCTGGGCGAGATCGGCGGCGCGCCGTTCTACATCAGCGCGCCGCAGTTCGAATACTGGAAGCACACGCAACTGGTCATCGACGTGGTGCCCGGTCGCGGCGGCATGTTCTCGCTGGAGAACGGCGAAGGCGTGCGCTTCCTGGTGCGCTCGCGGCTGTTCGGCGACGAGGAGTATGCGGCGTTGCAGGCGGCGGGCAGGGTATAGCGAGCCTTGCCGCAACCGCTTGAGCAGGCGCAAGAACGTTGTGGGAGCGACTTCCGTCGCGACGGGCCTTCCCGGTAGCGCCTGTCGCGACGGAAGTCGCTCCCACAATTGCGCTGACCGGCCTACGGGGCCTTGGACGGTACAAACGCGGAGACCGGATCGCTGGCGGGGAAGGTCTCTTCCAGCGCTTCGTCCTGATTGGCGTCGGCGTGGTGCTGGCGCGCCCGGTCTTCGTCCGTGGCATCCGCCGCCGCCTCGGGCGCATGCCGGTCCGCGCCGGTGCGCGGTTCGTGCTCGACGATGGTGGCGGGGCTGTCGCCGGCGCCGCGGTCCTCGCGGTCCTGGCCGTCGCGTTTGCCGCGCTGTTCGCCGGGGACGGGGTCGCTGCGCAGCGGGTCGGTGGGCGTGGACATGGCCGATTCCTCCTGTGGGGTAGGGCAACGCTGCGCCCAGTGCAGTGCGTTCCCGGTGAAGCCGCTGCGAATCGCAGCGCGTCCACGCGGCTGTCACGAACGCCTAACGGTACCGGCGCTACTGCTGCCTCCCCGCCGCCGCCGATGCCGCCCGGAGCTTTCGCCATGTGCCCCAGCGCCCGCCCCGATCCGCTGTTGTTCAATGCCCACCTGGATCCGTTGCCGGCCGCGCCGCCAGGCCGCCACGATGCGACCAGTGCGCATCCGCACGCCGCCGCGGACTACCGCCAGTACAGCCTGGCCGACTATCGCCAGCGCCGCGCCCGCCATGGCACCCCATGGCGCGACCTGTGCCCGGCCTATGCATTCGCGCTGCGCACCCACGCCGGCGGCTGGCCGCGCGCGTCCATGGCCGACACCGATGGCGAACTGGCCGCGCACTGGGAGCAGGTCCGCGGCGAATCGTGCCTGGACTGGCGCCAGGCAAGGCCGGTGATCGAGGATGCGTGGCAGGCGCTGGACCATCTGCCGGCGCCGGCGCTGCGCATGGAGGCGCACTGATGGCGCGCCCGATCTGGACCGGCACCCTGTCCTTCGGCCTGCTCAACGTGCCGGTGGCGCTGATGTCCGGCGAACGCCGCATCGACCTGCACTTCCGCATGCTCGATGCGCGCGACAAGCGCCCGATCCGTTTCGAGCGGGTCAACGCCGACACCGGCGAAGAGGTGCCGTGGAAGGACATCGTCAAGGCCTTCGAGTACAGCAAGGGCAACTACGTGGTGGTCGAGCAGAAGGACATCGCCTCGGCCGCGCCGGAAAGCCACGAAACGGTGGAAGTGGAGGCCTTCGTCGACGCCGCCGACATCGACCTGCGCTATTTCGAGAAACCCTACGTGCTGGTGCCGGGCAAGAAGGCCGAGAAGGGCTACGTGCTGCTGCGCGAGACGCTGCGCGCCACCGGCAAGGTCGGCATCGCGCGGGTGGTGATCCGCACCCGCGAATACCTGTCGGCGGTGCTGCCGCAGGAGGACGCGCTGGTGCTGATCCTGCTGCGCTATCCGCAGGAGCTGGTCGATCTGGAGGACTACACGCTGCCCAGCGGCAAGGCCGCCGACTACCGGATCAGCGCCAAGGAAACCGAGATGGCCGCGCAGCTGATCGGCTCGATGTCCGGCAAGTGGGATCCGGCGTCCTATCACGACGAGTTCCGCGAACGCCTGCAGGCGGTGATCCAGAAGCGGATCGAGGCGCAGGAAGGCACCGCGCAGGTGGACGACGAGACCGACGCGCCGCAGCGCGAGGATGCCGCCACCAACGTGGTCGATTTCATGTCGCTGCTGCAGAAGAGCCTGGACGCCAAGCGGCGCACGCCGGCGAAACAGGCCGAGGCGTCGGTCCCGGTGCGCAAGACCGCGAAGAAGCCGGCCAAGAAAGCGGCGAAGAAGGCCGCCAAGCCTGGCGCGACATCCGCGAGCAAGGCCAAGCCGGCGAAAAAGCCCGCCGCAAGCAAGCTGCCGGCGCGGCGCAAGGCGGGGTAGGGCGCGATGAGCCTGCGCGAATACGCCCGCAAGCGCCGCTTCGGCGCGACCCCGGAACCGGCCGACGACAGCGCCGCGGCGCCGTCGCGGCGGCCGATCTTCGTCGTGCAGCTGCACCACGCCAGTTCGCGCCACTACGATTTTCGCCTGGAAGCCGATGGCGTGCTGAAGAGCTGGGCGGTGCCGAAGGGGCCGTCGCTGCGCGTGGGCGAAAAGCGCCTGGCGGTGCAGGTGGAAGACCATCCGCTGTCCTATGCCGGCTTTGCCGGCGATATTCCCGACGGCCATTACGGCGCCGGCCATGTCGAGGGGTTCGACCACGGCACCTGGTCGTGCGACGGCGAGCCGCTGGCCGCGATCGCCGCCGGCAAGCTGGATTTCGTGCTGCACGGCGAGCGCCTCAACGGCAACTGGAAACTGCTGCGCACCGCGCTGCGCGGCAAGCAGCCGCAGTGGCTGCTGATCAAGCGCGACGACGCGTTCGCCGCCGATCGCGAGGCCGACGACCTGCTGCAGGAGCCGCTGGCGGCCGCTGCCAAGCGCGCCGCCAAGGCGACCAAGGCGACCAAGGCGACCAAGGCGACCAAGGCCAGCAAGGCAAAACCCACGCGCGGCCAAGCGCCGGCCGCAACTGCCGCACCCCGCGCAGCGCGGCCGCGGCGCAGCGATGCGGCCTGGCGCAAGCGCGCGCTGGCGCTGGACGGCGCACGCGATGGTCCATGTCCGCCAGGCGAGCGCGCACAGCTGACCACCTTGCGCGAGCGCGCCCCCGACGGCGCGCAGTGGCTGCATGAGATCAAATGGGACGGCTATCGCCTGCTCGCCGATCTCGAGGCCGGCCAGGCCACGCTGCGCTCGCGCAACGACCAGGCCTGGACCGAGAGCTTCCCCGGGGTCGCGCACGCGGTGCAGGCGCTGCCGGTCAGCCAGGCGCGGCTGGACGGCGAGCTGGTGGTGCTCGACGCGGACGGCCGCAGCGATTTCTCCGCCTTGCAGCGGGTCATCGACGGCAGCTCCAGGCAGCCGCTGCGCTACCTGGCGTTCGATCTGCTCGGCGTGGCCGGGGTGGACCTGCGCGACGTGCCGCTGCTGCAGCGCAAGCAGTTGTTGCGCACGCTGCTGGGCGATGCGCCGGGCGTGCTGGCCTACAGCGATCACGTGCTCGGCCATGGTCCGGAGGTGTTCGCCGCCGCGGCCGCCAAGGGCTACGAAGGCGTGATCAGCAAGCGCGTGGACGCGCGCCATCACGGCGGCCGCGGCGGCGACTGGGTCAAGACCAAGCACGAGAACAGCGACGAGTTCGTCATCGTCGGCTACACCGATCCCAAGGGCGCGCGCAATGGCTTCGGCTCGCTGCTGCTGGCGCAGCACAGCGATGGCGGGTTGCGCTATGTCGGCCGTGTCGGCACCGGCTTCGACGAGGCCGGCCTGCAGCGGTTGCTTGCGCAGCTGCAGGCGTTGCACAGCGAGCAGGAGGTGGTGGATCTTCCTGCGCATGCGCCGTTGCCGCGGCGCAGCGTGCACTGGGTGCGGCCGCAGCTGGTCGCCGAAGTCGCCTTCCGTGGCTGGGCCAAGCAAGGCTTGCTGCGCCAGGCCGCGTTCAAGCGCCTGCGCGAGGACAAGCCGCTGCAGGATCTGGGCGGCGATCGTGCGCCGCCGCCGCCCGCGCGCCGTGGCAACCACGCCACGGCGGCACGCGTGGCCACGCCGGCAAAGGTGGCAGCGGCCACGCGCGCGGCGGCAAGGACCGCGCAAGCCAAGGGCAAGCAAGGCCAGGCCGGAATCGGCAAGGCTGCGAAAGAGCGGGCTGCGAACGGCCCGGCCGCGAAAGCGCAGGTCAGGGCCGCGCCGCGCGCGTCGAAGGCGCGCAAGGCGGTGTCCAGCGCCGCGGCCGCGGCCGATGCGGTGACCGTCACCCATCCCGAGCGCGTGGTGTATCCGGGCGCCGGCATCAGCAAGGGCGAGGTTGCCGACTACTACCGCGCCATCGCGCCATGGTTGCTGCAGGAAGTCGCCGGCCGTCCGTTGTCGTTGCTGCGCTGCCCCGACGGCGCCGGCGGCGAATGCTTCTTCCAGAAGCACAACAATCGCGCGCTCGGCCAGCACGTGCACGCGATCGCGCTGAAGCAGAAGAGCGGCACCGAGGATTACCTGTACATCGACGATCTCGCCGGCCTGCTGGAGCTGGTGCAGATGAACACCCTGGAGCTGCATCCCTGGGGATCGACCGTGGACGATCCCGAGCACCCGGACCGGCTGGTGTTCGACCTGGACCCGGGCGAGGGCGTGCGCTGGACGCAGATCAAGGCGGCCGCGCGCGAGATCCGCGCCCGCTTGCGCGAGGCCGGGCTGGAGAGTTTCGTGCGCCTGTCCGGCGGCAAGGGCCTGCACGTGGTGGTGCCGATCGTGCCCGGCGCGGACTGGGAGCAGGCGCGCGATTTCTGCGAAGCCTTCGCCCAGGCGCTGGCCGCGTTCGCACCCGACCGCTACGTGGCCACGATGAGCAAGGCCAAGCGCAACGGGGTGATCTTCGTCGATTGGCTGCGCAACGGCCGCGGCAACACCAGCGTGTGCTCGTGGTCGCTGCGCGCGCGCGAGCACGCCACCGTGGCGGTGCCGCTGCGCTGGGAGGAACTGGCGCGGATCGCCTCGCCGCAGGCGTTCCCGCTGGCCAAGGCGCTGCAGCGCGCCGCGCGCCTGCGCGAGCATCCGTGGAAGGAGATGGAGACGCTGCAGCAGCGGTTGCCGGGGAGCTGAGCCGGACGGATTGCGGCGTCCCGTTGTCTGCCTTTCCGGCATCTGGTGGCGAACCGCGTCGCGACTGAAGGGCACCTCCAACAACTCCAAAAAACTCGGCTAAAACGCTCGCAAGTCATTGATGCGTATAGCGTGAAATTTTGGGAATTGAGGTTGTTAGAGGTGCCCTGAAGTCGCTCCCACAACAAGCGGCGTGTCTCGCACACACATCTCAGCTCTCGTATCCATTGTGGGAGCGACTTCAGTCGCGACGAACGAAGTCTTGAGCCATCCGTTGGCGCCGACCCTTGCAAACCGACGGCATCTCCGCGGTGCCGCACTCGGCGGCATGCGCCAGCGCCACGCGCGATGCAGACACGCGATGCTCGCCGCGTCGCGGACCCGCGGCGCCGATGCCGAAGCGGACTACGGCGACACGGCGGACTCGCGGGTGACCCGCGCCAGCGAATCGCGCGAGATCGCCGCGATCGACTTCGCCCCGGTCAGCGTCATCGCCACCCGCATCTCCTTCTCCACCAGGGTCAGCAGGTTCTCCACCCCGGCCTGGCCGGCCGCGGCCAGCGCATAGACGAAGGCGCGGCCGAGCAGCACCGCGTCGGCGCCGAGCGCGAGCATGCGCACCACGTCCAGGCCGCTGCGGATGCCGGAGTCGGCCAGGATCTTCAGCTCGCCCTTCACCGCGTCGGCGATCGCCGGCAGCGCGCGCGCGCTGGACAGCACGCCGTCGAGCTGGCGCCCGCCATGGTTGGAGACCACGATGCCGTCGGCGCCGAAGCGCACCGCGTCGCGCGCATCGTCCGGATCGAGGATGCCCTTGATCACCATCGGCCCGGTCCAGAACTCGCGGATCCACTCCAGATCCTTCCACGAGATCGACGGGTCGAAGTTCGCGCCTAGCCAGCCGATGTAGTCGGCCAGCCCGGTCGGGTGGCCGCGGTAGGCGGAGATGTTGCCCAGGTCGTGCGGCCGCCCCAGCAGGCCCACGTCCCAGGCCCAGCGCGGATGGGTCGCGGCCTGCAGCATGCGCCGCAGCGGCGCATTGGGCCCGCTCATGCCCGAGTGCGCGTCGCGGTAGCGCGCGCCGGGCGTGGGCATGTCCACGGTGAACACCAGCGTGGTCACGCCGGCGGCCCTGGCCCGTTCCAGCGCGTTGCGCATGAAGCCGCGGTCCTTGAGCACGTACAGCTGGAACCACATCGGCCGCGCGATCGCCGGCGCCACTTCCTCGATCGGGCACACCGATACCGTGGACAGGGTGAACGGCACGCCCTTGGCCGCCGCGGCGCGCGCGGCCTGCACCTCGCCGCGGCGCGCGTACATGCCGGTCAGCCCGACCGGGGCCAGCGCCAGCGGCAGCGCCAGGCGCTCGCCGAACAGCTCGGTCTCCAGGCTCAGCGCGGCCATGTCGCGCAGCACCCGCTGGCGCAGCGCGATGTCGGCCAGGTCGGCGACGTTGCGCCGCAGCGTGTGCTCGGCGTAGGCGCCGCCATCGATGTAGTGGAACAGGAACGGCGGCAGCCGCGCTTGCGCGGCGGCGCGGTAGTCGGAAGCGGCGGAAATGATCATCGGCGCGGTCGTCAGGGAGAGGAGGGCAGGCGCGAGGCGCGCGCACGGCGCGCCTCGTCCTCGTCGAGGCTGCGCAGCGAGGTGTGCACGAAGGCCAGGTGCGCATGCGCGGCATCGCGTGCGCGTTCCGGCTCGCCGGCCAGGATCGCGTCGCACAGCGCGCGGTGCTGCGCCAGCAGCGGCGCGAAGGTGCGCGGCGACTGGAACAGCTTGTGCCGGCTCTGCGAGATGTTGGTCTGCAGCAGGTCGAACAGGCCGCGCATCACCTGCAGCAGCACGCGGTTGTGCGCGGCCTCGGCAATGGCCAGGTGGAAGTCGGCGTCGGCGCGCGCCTCGGCGGCCGCATCGCCCTGCGCATGCGCCTGCAGCATCGCCTCGAACGCAGCGGCGATGCGCGCGCGGTCGGCGTCGGTGGCGCGCAGCGCGGCATGCCAGGCGGTGGCGCCTTCCAGCGCATGGCGGGTCTCCAGCACGTCGAAGCGGTATTCCGGATCGCCCTGCAGCAGCGGCAGGAACGGTTGCAGCGGCGCCACCACCCGCTCTTCGGGCGTGTGCGGCCGCTGCACGTAGGTGCCGCCGCCGGCGCGCGCGCGCAGCAGCCCCTGGCTGGCGAGCTGGGCGATGGCCTCGCGCAATGCGGTGCGCGAGACGCCCAGTTCCAGCGCCAGGGTGCGCTCGGCCGGCAGGCGCTGTTCCGGCTGCAGCCCGCGTTGCGCGATCAGCGCACGCAGCTGCGCGGCGACGCGATCGCTGAGCCGGCCGCCGCCGGGCGTGGCCGCGGTCGCGGTCGCCTCGGGCACTGCATCGCGGGGGCCGCCGCTTGCCGCCGGCCGGGCCGGCGTGCCGCTTGTCGCGGATGCGGATGAATTGGTCATACCAATGTCTTCGGGCGGCACGCCGGGGTGGTCATTAGATCGCCGTGCGTTCCGCAAAGTCAATTGCAGAAGGGAGGAGGCGTCCGATTTTGGTCGTACCAATCACAGCATCCCGTAACGCGCCATCGTCGCAGCCAGCACGAACACCAGCCCCAGTAGGCCCAGTTCGGCGCAGACGAGGCGGTACAGCGCGGCCACCTGCACCGGCGGCGGCACGAACCCCGGCTGCAGGCGGCTCTGGCGGCGCCAGCGCAGCAGACGCAGCGTGGGCAGCAGCGACAGCAGCCCGATTGTCGCGAACACGCCCAGCTTGGCCCAGAACCAGGGGTTGTGCAGGTAGTAGTCCGGGCCCTTGAGTCCGTAGCGCACGCGCAGGCCGCCGACGATCAGGATCAGCAGCGCCGCCACCCCGTACGCGGCGTCCGCGCGCAGCAGCCGCGCCAGTCGCAGCGCATGCGGCGGTTCGCGCAGCAGCGTCCATTCGATCACCAGCGCTGCGCTCAGCAGCAGCAAGGCCAGGTGGTGCAGCACCGCGAGCAGCAGGTCGAGCGCGCCCATCGACCGCACCTCACCAGACGAACGGCAGCAGCCGCCAGCTGTGCGCGGCGTAGTCGGGGTACTCGCGCGGGAACGCCTGGGTCAGCGCGGCTTCCTCCACGCGGATGCGGCGCAGGAATGCCCAGGTCACCGGCAGCACGATCACCAGCAGCGACAGCACGTTGCCCAGGCCGACCGCCAGTCCATAGAACGCCAGCAGCGCGCCGGTGTAGGAAGGGTGGCGCAGATAGCGGTACGGCCCATGGCGGATCAGCCGGTGGTCGTCCTGGATGGTCACGTCCACCGTGAACCAGCGCGCCAGCACCCGGATCGCCCACAGCCGCAGCGCCAGCCCGCCGGCCAGCAGCGCGCAGCCCAGCCAGCGCGCCGGCTCCTGCAGCGCCGGCGCATAACGCCACACGCCGACGAAGGCCAGCAGCACGCCCACCGCCACCGCTGCGTACAGCACGCGCCACAGCAGCTGCAGCGTGCCCTGGTCGCGCGCGCCTCCATCGGCCGCGCGGCGGCGGTGGCTGAGCAGCAGTTCGTAGACGCCCCAGGCCAGATTGAGCGCGATGAACAGCGTATCGGGAAGATGCATGGCATGACTCCGTGGATGGATGGATCAGGAAGAATGCGGAAGGACGGCCAGCACGGCGGATAGGATCAGCAGCCAGTGAACGACGATGTTGGGCCATAGGCGGCCACTGACGATGAACTGCAGGCACAGTGCCAGGCCCCATAGGAAAAACCACCAGAACTGGTCGATCGACTTGAGCCCGTGCTGGAACACGAAGGCCAGCGTGGCCACGCCGCTGGAAACCCAGGCACCCAGTCCCCGGCTGCGCAGCGCCTGCAGTGCGAAGCCGCGGTAGACGAGTTCCTCGCACAGGCCGCCGAGCAACGCCATGCAGATGAACACCATGCGGCTGGCGGTGCTCTGCGGCGCCAGGTTGGCCAGGTCGGAAAGCTTGGCCGGATCGACCGCGCCGGTGAGTCGGAGCGCGAATTCGACCGTTGCCACCAGGCACAGCGCGAACAGCAGGTAGCCGCCGATCAGGGCGACGCTGCCCCGCCGGCCGAACCCATAGCCAAGATCGCGCCAGTGCCAGCCGCTGGCACGCAACACGCAGCGAAGCAGCAGGAGTTGCGCGGCATACCAGAGCGTCACCAGGATCCAGAACAGGCTCTGGAAATCCAGGCCATGCGCCAGGACCACGGGTCGGGCGAGCAAAAGCAGCGACAGCAAGGTGGAGCCCAGCGGCAGGCCGAGCAACAGGCCCAGCAGATAGCGCATCGGCATCGGGGAAGGCGGGTTAGGGCGGGTCATGGCGGCGTCCATGCGGTGGTCGTTCAAGTCTGGCCGTCCGCGCCGCTGCCGACAGCAGCCGCTGGTCATCGATCCGACATGCCGGAAGTCACTTTCTGCGCTGGCCCCATTGCCGGCCAGGTGGCGCGCGGTCAGCATGCGCGGCATGAACGGTTTCCTGCGCGAGCTCCTCGAACCCAAGCGCCTGGCGGCGCTGGTTACCGTGGCGACCGTCCTGTGGTCGTTCCAGCTGGAGCCGCAGGCGCCGGCCGCCTGGCGCTGGACCGCGATCGGGGTGTTCGCCCTGCCGCTGCTGTTGAGCGGGACCGTCCTGTCGCCACCGCGCCTGCGCGACGTCCTCGTCTGGCTGCAGGCAGGTGCTGCGCTGGCCCTGGTGTGGATGGAACCGCGCGCCGGCACCGCGCCGGTATTGCTGGTGGTTGTGGTCGCGCGCGTGGCGTTGGTGTGGGAGCCGCGTCGGGTGCTGCTGATGGTGCTGCTGGTCAACCTCGGTACGTTCCTGGTGCTGCACGAGGCCGGATTCCGGCGTGCGCTGGCGGTGACCCTGATCTACGCCGGCTTCCACGCCTTCGCCGCGCTGACCGCGCACTACGCGCGCACCACCGAACTCGCCCGCGAAGCGCTGGCCCGGGTCAACGCCGACCTGCTGGCCACGCGCGCGCTGCTGGCCGACAGCGCCCGCGACGCCGAACGCCTGCGCCTGGCGCGCGAGCTGCACGACGTGGCCGGGCACAAGCTGACCGCGATGCGGATCAACCTGCGCCTGCTGCTGGCCGATCCGGACCTGGCGCGGCGCGAGGAACTCGGCGTGGTCGAGCGCCTGTCCGGCGAGCTGCTGGCCGATATCCGCAACGTGGTGCAGTCGCTGCGCGACGACCGCGGCCTGGACCTGGAGACTGCGCTGCGCGCGCTGGCCGCACCGTTCCCGCGGCCGCAATTGCGGCTGCAGATCGCACCGGACGTGCGCATCACCGATCCGCAGCTGGCCGAGACCCTGCTGCGGCTGGTGCAGGAAGCGCTGACCAACGCCGCCCGGCATGCCGATGCCGATGAGGTACAGATACGTCTGCATCATGAGGATGGGCAATTGCGCGTGGACATCGAGGACGACGGCCGCCGTGCCGAGCGTATCCAGGAAGGCAACGGCATCGCCGGCATGCGTGAGCGCCTGGCCGCGTTGCGCGGCCGGCTCGAGCTGGGCCGCACGCCGCTGGGCGGCATGCAACTGACCGCGCGACTGCCGCTGTGAGCGGCTTGCGCATCGCCCTGGCCGACGACCAGATCCTGGTGCGCGCCGGCCTGCGCGCCTTGCTGCAGACCCAGGGCATCGTCGTGGCCTGCGAGGCCGACGACGGCGAAGCGCTGCTGGCCGCGCTGGCGGCCACGCCGGTGGACGTGGTGCTCAGCGACATCCGCATGCCCGGGCTGGACGGCATCCAGGCGCTGCAACGGCTGCGCGCGCGCGGCGACGCCACCCCGGTGCTGCTGCTGACCACCTTCGACGACGCCGACCTGCTGCTGCGCGCCACCGACGCCGGCGCGCAGGGCTTCCTGCTCAAGGACGCCGCACCGGAGGACCTGCGCGATGCGATCGTGCGCGTGGCCGCGGGCGAGACCCTGCTGCAGCCGGTCAGCACCGACCCGGTCCGCGCGCGCTACCGCTACCGCGACGAGGACGCGCCGCGCGACACCTTCAACGAACGCGAAGTGGCGATCCTGCGCCTGCTCGCCGGCGGCTATTCGAACAAGGAGATCGCGCGCAGCCTGTTCCTGGCCGAGGGCACGGTGAAGAACTACGTGTCCACGATCCTGGACAAGCTCGGCACCCGCGACCGCACCCGCGCGGTGCTCAAGGCGATCACGCTGCGGGTCATCTGAGCGGGCGGACACGGCACGCGTGTCGCGAGGCCGGCGGTGGATGCAGTCGCGACTGAAGTCGCTCCCACAATGAAGCCGAGGGCTGCGGTATTCCGGCAGCGAACGTCGCCCCTTGTGGGAGCGACTTCAGTCGCGACGCGCAGACCCGCAACGGCTGCAGCCAAAGCGGCATGCCAGGAACACGTTCCACCGATCGGCCGTGCCAGTCCAGCGTCCAGCCTCACAGATCCGCACTAGGACAGCCGCCGCATGCCGCGCCATGTCCATACCATGCCGTCTGCTGCACTCGGCCCTTCTGCGCACGCCGCGCAGACATTAAGATGCCGCGGGGCATCTTGCCGAGAGGACACCACGTTGATCATCCACCCGAAAGTTCGCGGCTTCATCTGCACCACCACGCATCCGCTCGGCTGCGAGCGCAACGTGCTCGAGCAGATCGAGGCCACGCGCGCGCGCGGCGTGCGCAGCGACGGCCCGAAGAAAGTGCTGGTGATCGGCGCCTCCAGCGGCTACGGCCTGGCCTCGCGCATCACCGCCGCGTTCGGCTTCGGCGCCGACACGCTGGGCGTGTTCTTCGAAAAGCCGGGCAGCGACAAGAAGGCCGGCACCGCCGGCTGGTACAACTCGGCTGCGTTCGACAAATTCGCCAAGGCGCAGGGCCTGTACAGCAAGTCGATCAACGGCGACGCCTTCTCCGACGAAGCGCGCGCGCAGGTGATCGAACTGATCAAGACCGAGATGGGCGGCCAGGTCGACCTGGTCGTGTATTCGCTGGCCTCGCCGGTGCGCAAGCTGCCCGGCAGCGGCGAAGTGAAGCGCTCGGCGCTCAAGCCGATTGGCCAGACCTACACCGCCACTGCGATCGACACCAACAAGGACGCGATCATCGAGGCCTCGATCGAGCCGGCCACCGAGCAGGAGATCGAAGACACCGTCACCGTGATGGGCGGCCAGGACTGGGAACTGTGGATCGACGCGCTGGCCGCCGCCGGCGTGCTCGCGCCGGGCGCGCGCAGCGTGGCCTTCAGCTACATCGGCACCGAGATCACCTGGCCGATCTACTGGCACGGCGCGCTGGGCAAGGCCAAGGTGGACCTGGACCAGACCGCGCAGCGCCTGCATGCGCGCCTGCAGCAAAGCGGCGGCAGCGCCAACGTGGCGGTGCTCAAGTCGGTGGTGACCCAGGCCAGCGCGGCGATCCCGGTGATGCCGCTGTACATCTCCATGGTCTACAAGATCATGAAGGAAAAGGGCCTGCACGAAGGCACCATCGACCAGCTCGACCGCCTGTTCCGCGAGCGCATGTACCGCGCAGACGGCCAGGTGCCGGCCACCGACGAGCAGAACCGCCTGCGCCTGGACGACTGGGAACTGCGCGACGACGTGCAGGACGCCTGCAAGGCGCTGTGGCCGCAGGTCACCACCGAGAACCTGTTCCAGCTCACCGACTACGCCGGCTACAAACACGAATTCCTCAAGCTGTTCGGCTTCGAGCGTAAGGACGTGGACTACGACGCCGACGTGGATCCGGACGTGCGGTTCGATTGCATCGAGCTGTAGGGAGCCGGGATTGGGGATTGGGGATTGGGGATTCGGGATTGGAAAACGGCAGGCAGTGATGCCGGCCGTTTTCTTTGAGCTCCACGCGTCGCGACTGAAGTCGCTCCCACAAACTGAAGTCGCTCCCACAAACAGCGCCGGCCGCCGCGGAGACCGCGCGGGTTGCCACTGTGGGAGCGACTTCAGTCGCGACGCGGAAAACCAAGGCCGCCGCTGCGCCGAGCATTGCAGGAAGGTCCGCAGCGACTGCTCAATGGAAGCCGCCCGGCAGCTGAAGCGTGTCGCTGCTCGCGGCTGGAGCCGCGGGGATTCGGGATTGGGGATTGGGGATGCGTGATGGCGTCGATGCCGTGTTTTCCATGGGCGTCTTGGCATTGCGACCGCTTCATTTTCCTGTCGCGGCTGAAGCCACTCCTAAAGGGAACAGCGCGCGCGCTTTTTTGTAGACGGCTTCAGCCGCGACAGAAAAACGAATCGCCAGCAACGCCCACCCACTCGCAAAAACGCCGCAACCAACGCTCTTACGAATCCCGAATCCCGAATCCCCACTCCCGGCTTTTCACCGCTTCACATCGAACCGCGACGTCCCCACGCAGGCCTGCACGTCGGCTTCGCCCAGCGGATGGAAGTCGCCCGGCACCGAGTGCTTCAGGCAGCCGGCGGCCAGGCCGAAGCGGATCGTGGCGGTGTCGTCCCAGCCCTGGCTCAGGCCGTGCAGCACGCCCGCGGCGAACGCATCGCCGCCGCCGATGCGGTCGACGATGCCGGTCAGCTCCTCGCTCGGGACCTGCGCCACCGAGCCATCGCGGCGCAGCAGCATCGCGCCCAGGCTGTGGTGGTCCACGCTGTGCGCCACGCGCTGGGTGCAGGCCATCGCCTGCAGCTGCGGGAACGCGGCGAAGGCGTCGCGCGCGCCGGCTTCCACCCGCGCCTGCGCGCTGTCCTGCGGATACTGGTGGCCCAGCACCACGCCCAGGTCGCGGTAGTCGGCGAACAGCACGTCGGCCTGCGCCAGCAGCTGGCGCAGGATGCCCGGCGCGTCGCCGTTCCAGGCCTCCCACAGCTTGGGCCGGTAGTTGCCGTCGAACGACACGCGCACGCCGAGCGCGCGTGCGCTGCGCGCCGCCGCCAGCGCTGCGGCCGCGCCGCGTTCGCCCAGCGCCGGGGTCACCCCGGACAGGTGCAGCCACTGCGCACCCTGCAGCAGCGCCGGCCAGTCGTAGGCGTCCGCCTCCGCCAGCGCGAACGCCGAGCCGGCGCGGTCGTAGGTGACTTCGCTGGGGCGGTGCCCGGCGCCGGTGGTCAGGAAGTACAGGCCCATGCGCCCCGGCACGACGCGCACGCCGCGGGTGTCCACGCCGTGGCGGCGCAGCTCGCCGGCGGCCGCCTCGCCCAGCGGGTTGTCCGGCAGCACGCTGACCATCGCCACGTCGTGGCCGAAATGCGCCAGCGCCACGCCGACATTGGCCTCGGCGCCGCCCACATGCACGTCCAGCCGTGGCGACTGCAACAGACGTTCGTGGCCGGGGGCGCCCAGGCGCAGCAAGAGTTCGCCGAAGCAGACGATGCGGGAGGCGGTCATGGCGGAGAGGATCCTGATCGGTCGAAGCGGGGGCCCAGCATGCCGGGAACGACGGCCCCGGCCAAGTCCATTGACTATCGGTGTCATTTTTCGCAGACGCCAACGCGCCATCGCCGCAGCGGCTGCGCCAGGCCAGCCACGGCTTTGTGCCGAAATCGCACAAATCGGCTGCGTTTTCTGTTGCGCTGCAAGATGCCGCAATGTTTCGCAACTGTTAACGTCGGTTTTGACTAGCGGTGTCATCCGCGGCAACACCCCGAAATATCATGCAGTTCATGTAACCCTTGGGAGGGGAGGACATGCAATCTCGTACCGAACGCCGGAAGACACCGGTTACCTTGCTCGCATTCTCGATCGGTCTGGCCCTGCACGCCGGCGTGGTCCAGGCGCAGGACGTTCCCGCGCAGGATCCTGCCCCCGCCCCCGGCTCCAGCGAAACGGCCACCCAGCTCGACACGGTCACCGTCACCGGCTACCGCGCCAGCGTGGAGAAGGCGCTGGACCTCAAGCGCGGCGAGACCGGCATGGTCGACGCCATCGTGGCCGAGGACATCGCCGACTTCCCCGACCTCAACCTGGCCGAATCGCTGCAGCGCATCCCCGGCGTGGTCATCACCCGCGATGCCGGCGAAGGCCGCAACATCTCGGTGCGCGGCCTGGGCCCGGACTTCACCCGGGTACGGGTCAACGGCATGGAAGCGCTGACCACGGTCGGCGGCTCGGACCAGTCCGGCGGTTCCAACCGCAGCCGCGGCTTCGACTTCAACGTGTTCGCCTCGGACCTGTTCACCCAGCTGGTGGTGCGCAAGACCGCCTCGGCCGACGTCGAGGAAGGCTCGCTCGGCGCCACCGTGGACCTGAAGACCGCGCGCCCGTTCGACTACGACGGCTTCACCCTGGCCGCCAGCGGCCAGGCCGGCTACAACGACATGGCCGACAAGGCCGACCCGCGCCTGGCCGGGCTGATCGCCAACACCTGGGCCGACGGCACCTTCGGCGCGCTGCTGTCGGTGGCGTATTCGGAGCGGCAGATCCTGGAAGAAGGCAGCAACAGCGGGCGCTGGGCCAACGGCCCGAGCAACGGCAACTTCAGCGCCGCCTCGCCGTTCGCCGCCGCGCGCCGCGCCGACGTGTTCCACCCGCGTTTCCCGCGCTACACGCTGATGGAGCACGAGCAGAAGCGCACCGGCGTGACCGGCTCGCTGCAGTGGAAGCCGGGCAAGAACACCGAGTTCTCGCTGGACGGCCTGTACTCCAAGATCGATGCCAAGCGCACCGAGAAATACATCGAGGCGATCTCCTTCAGCCGCGGCGCCTCGCAGGGCGGCAAGCCGCAGACCATCGTCAAGAACGGCTACATCGACCCCAGCACCGGCGCGCTGCTGTACGGCGAGTTCGACGACGTCGACATCCGCTCCGAGCAGCGCTACGACGAGTGGAATACCGTGTTCAAGCAGCTCACCCTCAACGGCGAGCACAAGTTCAGCGACTCCTTCAAGATCGACGGCCAGATCGGTACCTCCAGCTCCAAGCACGAGAACCCGATCCAGACCACCATCATCATGGACAAGCTCAACGTCGACGGCTATTCGTACGACTACCGCGGCAACAGCCGTTCGCCGGTGTTCGACTACGGCGTGGATCCCACCGACGGCAGCGGCTGGACCCTGGCCGAGATCCGCCTGCGTCCGCAGTACGTGGAAAACACCTTCGACACCGGCAGCCTGAACTTCGAGTGGACCCTGGGCCCGGGCTTCAGCCTGCGCGGCGGCGTGCTGGCCAAGGACTACACCTTCAAGACCAAGGAACTGCGCCGCGCCTCGGAAGTGGCGGTGCCGACCTTCGCCAACGGCACCCGCATCGTGCCGGTCAACATGACCGAACTGGCCAACCTCGGCGGCATCAGCGGCAACCCCAGCAGCTGGGTGGTGCCGGACCTGGACGCGGTGGCCAATGCGCTGGACATCTACAGCGGCACCGGCACCTTCGCCCTGGCCGAGCGCGCGGTGAACACGCGCAGCGTCGAGGAGAAGGACCGCGGCGCCTGGTTGATGGGCCAGTTCGGTTTCGACATCGGCCCGGTGCCGGTCAACGGCAACCTCGGCGTGCGCTACGTCAAGACCAAGCAGGAATCCACCGGCTACGCCACCGTCGGCAGCGCGCTGGTGCAGACCACGGTCAACCGCGAATACAACGACACGCTGCCCTCGCTGAACCTGGTCGCCGAACTTTCGCCCGACTTCCTGGTGCGCTTCGGCGCAGCCAAGGTGATGTCGCGGCCGGGCCTGGGCAGCCTGACCCCGGGCGTCACCGTCAACGTTTCCGGCGGTGCGCGCACCGTCAGCGGCGGCAACCCGGACCTGGAGCCGATCCGCGCCAAGACCGCCGACCTGGGCGTCGAGTGGTATTTCCAGGAAGGCGCGATGCTGGGCCTGGCGGTGTTCTACAAGGACATCGACAGCTTCGTGCAGACCACCCGCGTGACCCAGCCGTATTCGGCCAGCGGCCTGCCGGCCAGCCTGCTCGAAGGCACCGGCGCCAGCGTCACCGACGACTTCGTGTTCAGCGTGCCGCTCAACACGCCCGGCGGCGACCTGAAGGGTGCCGAGTTCAACTACACCCAGCCCTTCAGCTTCCTGCCGGGCAAGTGGAGCAACCTCGGCCTGCAGCTGAACTACACCTACGTCGATTCGAAGATCCAGTACCTGACCTCGACCGGCGCCGCTTCGCTGGAAACCGACCTGACCGGCCTGTCCAAGAACTCGTACAACGGCACCCTGTTCTACGAAGGCGAGCAGCTCAGCGCGCGCGTGTCCTACACCCATCGCGACAAGTACCTGACCCAGGTCCCGGCCACCGAGACCGGCTTCGACGTGCACGGCATGACCGCGGTCAACACGGTGGACGCCTCGATCAGCTGGAAGATCGACGACCACCTGGAGCTGAGCCTGGAAGGCATCAACCTGACCAACGAACCGTCCGACGAATGGGTCGGCTCGACCTCGCAGCTGCCGTTGCAGTACAGCGAGACCGGCCGCCAGTACCTGCTCGGCGTGCGCTACAAGTTCTGAAGTCTGCGCCCGCCGGTGTCGCGCCCAGGACGCGGCACCGGCAGCGCGCCGCTGCCTGCATACTCGCCGCACCGGGGGGTAGGGAGGATCGCCATGCGGCGGCACGCGCGCACGGCGATCGCAAAGGAGCGACATGAAACAGGCAATCCGCCGCCGCGCCACGCGCGCTGCAGCCCGCGCCATCGGCGCCATGACCCCATTGTGGGAGCGACTTCAGTCGCGACGGGCCTTACCGGCAAAACCCATCGCAGCCGAAACCGCCCCTTGCAGGAGCGGCTTCAGCCGCGATAGACACCCATTACCCCGCGACCCCACGCCGCACGCGCGCTGCTCCTCACGGACAGGTCAAACCTCCCCCAACCCCGGCAATCGCCTCCTGGCCCACTGCCTGGCCATGCTGTCCTGCCTGGCACTCCCGGCCTTCGCCGCATCCGCCACCGCCCACGACCTCCTGTTCCGCGTCTCCGCCGACCAAGGCTTCGACGCCGACATCGCCCAAGGCGACCCCACACCCAACTTCCGCGACAAGGTCGCCCTGGTCCCCACCGGCGTAAAGGGCAACGCCATCGAATGGGCCGACGACGGCGTGCTCGCCTGGAACGCCCCCGGCAACCTCTACACCCAGCGCGGCACCCTGTCCTTCTTCTGGCGTTCGCGCTATCCGGTCGGCGAAGCCCCGTTCGTGATCTTCCGCGTCGGCTACGCCGACCACAGCAGCTGGGACATGGCCTGGCTGCGCATCGACTGGAACGGCCACGGCTTCGACGCCTTCGTCACCGACGCCAACCTGGCGCGCACCCGCGTGTCGTTCACCCTCGACAAGAATCCATCCGCCAGCGCCTGGACCCACCTCGCCTTCGCCTGGGACGAAACCCGCGGCGTGCGCCTGTACGTGGACGGCAAGGAAGCCGCGCGCGCCGACTGCGCGCAGGCCTGCGCCGACGGCGGCTCGCTCGACTTCGACGCCGCCCTCGACCAACTCGGCCTGGCCGGGCGGGTGATGGCCCCGCACCAGGTGCAGAGCCGCTACAACTTCCTGCGCGGCAGCGACTTCGACGAGATCCGCGTCTACGACCGCATGCTCGACGCGGCCGGCGCCGCCGCCCTGGCGCGCCAGCAGGAACCGCGCAGCGCCGAACCGTTGCCCGAGCCCGCCGCGCGCAACGCCTGGCTGCATCGTTTCGGCTGGGACCACGGCCACGCACCGCCCGCGCTGGACGTGCCGTCCACCCGCATCCGCAAGGTCGAATTCGCCGACGCCAAGGACCTCAAGCAGTGGATGTGGAAGGCCACCGACGGCATCGCCGAGACCACCTGGCCCGGCGTCTACAACCGCTCGCGCCTGCCCGGCCGCGACGACTACTTCCAGCTGCCCGACTGGAACGTCTACGTCGAAGGCGGCAAGGCGCTGGACCTCATCCTGCCCGACGAACCGTTCAACCGCATCGAACTGCGCGGTGCCGCCTACGGCCAGGCCAGCTACGCCGCCGCCGGTGCTGCGCCCGCGCCGCTGTTCCAACGCACGCAAGGCACCGTGCGCAGCATCGACCAGTTCGAGCGCCGCCGCGGCGGCCACCTGCGCTTCGCCAACACCGCGCAGGAAACCCCGATCCAGGAAATCTGGGCCTACGACGTCGGCGCCGGCGCACCGCCGTCCGACCCCAGCGCCACGCTCAGCTACACCGTGCGCAGCGACATCGCGCCCGACTACGCCAACCTCGCCACGCTGCGCGGCTACATCGCCGGCCGCTACCCGCCGGCCGAACGCAGCACCGTGGTCGCGCTGCCGAGCAAGGCGCCGACGCGCAAGCGCAGCGACGAAAAATCCGCCGCGCCGTCGCTGCCGATCGTGCACGTGCTGATCCCCTCCAGCCTCGGCGACGCCCCGCCGGACCAACCGCTGATGCGCAGCTGGTCCTACGGTTGGGAGAACATGCACGACGGCCTGGACGGCATCGCCATCGAGCTGCCGGCGCTGGACCTGCCCGCCACCCACGACGGCCTGATCCCGCTCAACCTCCGCATCAAGGACCCGATCTGGCCGGCGCGCGACATGCTCGACGTGTCGGTGTCGGTCAAGCCCGGCCAGGCGCGCACGCTGTGGCTGGATCTGCGCGATCGCATCCTGAGCAACGACAGCCTGATGCTCAGCATCGCCTCCGCCGCGCCCGGCTTCGACGCACGCGCGCTGGACGGCGCGCAACTGCGCCTGTTGTTCAAGCCGCGCGAGCAGGCCAAGGCCGAACACATCGCCGACCGCTTCAACCAGGTCAAGGACAACTGGGGCTTCCTGGTCGAGGAGCACACCACCTCCAAGCGCCAGTTGCTGTACGCGCGCCTGGATGCCGACATCGGCGACCTGCTGCGCGTGGACCCTGACAACGCACTCGGCCGCGAATACTGGAACGACATCAGCTACGGCAACCAGGGCGCGTTGCCGGTGGACCTGCCCACCCCGCCCAAGGGCGTGCCGGCCTGGGCGTTCTGGCAGCTGGAAGACCTCAAGGCCACGCGCCGCTACATCAACTGGTGGATCGACCAGCGCCAGGTGGCCTACGGCGATTTCGGCGGCGGCATCTCCGACGATTCCGACCTCACCCAGCAATGGCCCGGCGTCGCCCTGATGGGCGTGGACCCGGACAAGCTCACCGCCTCGCTCACCGCGCTGTCCGACGCCAACTACCGCAACGGCATGTTCACCGACGGCCTGTCCACCATCGAGACCGACGAACTGCATGCCTACGAGGAAGGCATCAACCTCAACAGCGCCATGCTCTACCTCAATTGGGGCGACCCGCTGACGGTGGAGCGGCTGATGCGCACGGTGAAGGCCTTCGACACCATCATCCAGGTCAACCCGCAAGGCCACCTGCTGTTCGCCAGCAACTGGTTCGGCGGGCGCAAGGTCTACCGCGAGCCGAACTGGCAGTGGCAGAAACCCTACTCGTTCCCGATCCTGCACCCGGCCATGCTGCTCGGCGGCTACAACGCCGACCCCAACAGCCGCCGCATCGTCACCGGCCTGGCCGACGGCTACCTGGCCTACGCCTACACCGATGCCAAGGGCCACTGGGCGCTGCCCAACGAGATCAACTGGACCACCGGCAAGACCCGCGGCGGCAACCTGTTCGAAGGCAGCGGCGGCGCCGACACCCTGCACACCTTCTGGGCCGCCTGGCGCTGGACCGGCGAGGCACGCTACCTCAAGCCCATCGACTACCGCGTGGCCAACGCCGGTCCGGCCGGCCTGTCGCTGCTCAACGAAAACTTCCTCGACCTGCTCGGCAAGCGCGACAGCTGGGGCGCCGACCTGGCCAAGGCCGCCGCCAAACCTGATGCCGTCCCCGACTTCGCCCACCACGCCGCCTGGGAAGCCAGCGGCGACACCGCCTGGCTGGAAGCCCTGTACCGCGCCGAGACCCGCGACAAACGGCAGAGCTTCTACATGAACACCGAAGGCCACTGGTGGAGCGACCGCGTCGAATCGCCCACCGTGAACCTGCAGCGCGCCCGCCTGGGCGGCGTGGCCCTCAAGCGCAACCAGACCTACCCCGGCCACACCGTCAGCTGGCGCTTCGCCGACCCCGAAGGCGCCGTGCACGTCGCCCTGCTGCTGCCCAAGCCGCGGCAGGACCGCTTTACCGTCATTGGCTACAACACCGGTGGCAAGGCGCAACGAGCGCAGATGACCGGCTGGAACGTCGCCGCCGGGCAATGGCGCATGCGCTCGGGCCTCGATCGCGATGGCGATGGGCGCATCGACGGCAAGCCCGCGACGCGCGAATTCGCGTTCGAGAAGAGCGGGGCGGTGGACGTGGAATTCCCGGCCGGCAAGACGGTGGTGATGGAGTTCGAACTCATCGCGCCTGCCGCGGTGCCGGTCGAGCAGCGGCCAGATTTGGGAATTGGGCGTGGCGATGTGCGGGTGACGGGCGATGCCATCGAGGTCATGGTGCATAGCCTGGGCCATGTGGATGCGCCGGCTGGGTTCGTGGTGCTGGAAGACGCGAGTGGCCGGGAAGTGGCGCGGGCGGCGTTTGCTGGGTTGGAGGCACCGCGGGATTTGGAGCCGAGCACTGTAACTGTCCGGTTGGAGCTATCGGCTGGCGGTAACGGCAAGGGTGCACGCTTTCGGATCGTTACCGATGGCGAAGTGGACGAGGTAACGATGCGCAATAACGCGATGGATTTGCACTAATTAAGCAGGCAATAAACCAGTGGTAACCCCTCTGATAATGGAGGAACGTTAGCCAGGAAAGCGGTTCTAGACAGAATCCACATTTGTCTCCCCGCGACGCGTTGCGTCGTGCTACAACGGGTCGTCAATTCGGGGGGAAGGGACATCCATGGACTTTGTTGACCAGCTGCGCCTGCTTGCGGCGCGCATCGTTAGTACGCGCGCGATGATTCAGACAGAAGAGGCCACCAAGAACGCAATGGTGATGCCTTTGATCCAGATCCTTGGATACAACGTCTTCGATCCGCTCGAAGTCACGCCAGAAATCGTTGCCGATATCGGCACCAAGAAAGGCGAGAAGGTCGACTACGCCATCTTGCGCGACGGTAAGCCAATCATCCTGTTCGAATGCAAAAAGGCAGGCGGTGACCTAAGCATCAATCATGCGGCGCAACTCTTTCGCTACTTCCATGTGACCGAAGCGCGCTTTGGCGTGCTCACCAATGGATTGCTCTATCGGTTCTTCACCGACCTGGAGCAGCCCAACAAGATGGACGAAAAGCCATTCTTTGAGTTCAACATCCTCGACTTCAAGGAACGCGACGTCGAAGAGCTCAAGAAGTTCGCGAAGACCGCATTCGATCTGGACGCAATACTCAACACGGCAAACGAACTGAAGTACACGCGCGCCATTCAAACGCGTCTTGCCGAATGGATGGCACAACCATCAGAAGAATTCGTCCGGCTCGTGTCGTCCGATCTCATCGGTGCACGCAGGTTCACCCCAGCGGTGCGGGACCAGTTCACGTTGATTACCCGCCGCGCCTTCGACCAGCTCGTTGGCGAGAAGATCAATGAGCGACTGAAGGGGGCGATGTCGCCGGAATCCCTATCGGTTCCCGATCTGGTCCAAGTATCGGCACCCACCACCGTAGAGCCGCCGACGCAGCCAACCGCGATAGAGCCACCATCAATAACGACTCAGGAAGAAATCGAAGGCTTCCATATCGTGCGTGCAATCGTGCGCGACCTTGTCAGTACCAAACGTGTTGTCATGAGAGATGCGATGAGCTACTGCGCGATCCTTCTCGATGACAATAATAGAAAGCCGATTTGCCGGCTGCGCTTCAATAATTTAGAAAAGCTGAAGATTGGGTTGTTTAATCAGAACAAGGAAGAAGAGATCGTCAGCATCGAATCGTCGGACGACATTTACAACCATTCTGAGCAAATAAGAGCAATGATATCTTCATATTTGCCAAGAAAATAGCCCTAAACTAGTGAAGTGATGAGGGTGCTATTACTTCTTGCCATGCCGCGCTTAGGTGATTTTCTGATATTTTATATAAATAGGAGGTCATAAATGGTAATCAAAAGGATACATCCTCCTAAACCTCCTAAACCTCCTAAACCTCCGGAAAGATTGCAAAACATGCAAACGTTGCGGCCACTCGGCAAGACCAAGTGGGTTCGCGCACATTGGCGTTGGGACTACTCCGCACACAATTGGGAGTGGGTACTTGGTCACTGGAGCAAGTAAGGATTGTGCGCAATAGTTATCACATAGCAGCTTTAGACGCAGTCGAGCCAGCGTCCAAAGATCGTTTCCCTTTCAAAAAGATGCCAGAAAAATATCTACTTGAAATCGATATTTCCTCTGGTCCATTTATTGTCCATCAAAACCTAGGGGATATTTCATGGCGGATCAAAACATTTCCGTTTCCGGTCCAGTCAAAGTTGTCTCGGATTCTCCACAACGAGTTGCTTTGGAACTTGCAGAAAAAATTAACAAATATGTGGATGTCAACACGGCACGTACAACAGAGTATTGGCTCACTCTATACTCTCAATGTCTTAAGGCAGCTAACGGATGGGATGTCGAAAAAATTCTCAAACAAAATTAAATCTAAAATCCATTAAAGCCGCACCTGCCTCGCGGGTCGACTTAATTCCGGTTTAGGCCACGGAGAACGAAGGTGCAAGACATTACAGAGTGGTTCCCCGATTTTAAGGTTTCCGCTGAGACAGACGATGAGCTTATGGACTATTTCCTCAAGACTCCAACTGTTGAGAGGATCGTTCACGAAAATAGATGGATGATTATCGGGCGCAAAGGAACAGGAAAGACGGCCGTATATGAGTATTTCCGAAAGTCTCCGCCCAGCGCAATTGGTGGATATTCGTCGGTTGCACTGAGCTTTAGAGACTATCCATGGCCAATCCATCGCCTTTACCGAGAAGCAATGGAGTCGGAAATCTCTTCATATCAGAAGAGTTGGCGCTACATTGTCCTAACGAAGGTACTGTCTACACTTATCTCCGATTCGGAACTTAAAGGAAAGCTTCCGAAAGATTTGGCAAATGCAAAAAAGCTAATGAATAAGCTGTATGGCAATCCTGACCCATCCTTGCTTGAGATTATAAAATCAAAGATTTATCGGATTAAAAAAATAGATCTTCCGGGCGCGGATACAACACTTGTATCAGGGCAACTGGGTGGGCTTGAGTTTGAGGATGTTGCAGAAAATGAACAGCTGCAACGAGCTCTGCGTAGCAATGCATTTCAGTTGCTCGAATATTTTGAGTCAACTCTTAAGCGCTATATTAGTGGCAACCGCTATATGATAATAATTGACCAGCTTGATGAGAACTGGTTAGAGTCAGAGATTGCAGAATATTCAAAAGCGATTGTGAATCTCCTTCTCGCGGCCCAAAGTATTAACAACAGTCCAGACTATCGGAACAATCTGCGCATCGTTGTGTTTCTTAGAAGAGATATTTACGAAACACTCAAATTTAATGACAAGAATAAGATCTATCAGGATGGTGCATTAGAGATAAAATGGGCGCATGATGATCTGGATGAGATGATCTCTGAAAGAATTCGGAGACGAGCTCCGGCTGAGTTGAAACTTGATCATACATTACGCTCTGCCGCAATCTTCGAAAACAAGACAGTCCGGCATGGTGCTACTCCACTAAAGCATATATTGCGCAGATCCTTCTATCGACCACGTGACGTGATCGTTTACTTGAACAAGCTTCGTGAAGCTCATGATTCAAGCACAAAATCAATATATAAATCATCCGATCTTTATAAGGCTGAGGCTGCAGTTTCTAATTCGATGTATGACGAGCTCATCGATGAATGGGCTGCCCAAATTCCTCAATTTACGGGATATCTAGAGGCGCTGCAAAATATCGGCTTCGAAATATTTACCTTTGATCAATATTTTGAGTCGATTAAGTCAATTTTCTCAACCGCGACGAAGACAAATACCCAGGAAATTTTGCGGTTCTTGTTTGAAAATTCAATTATTGGCCAAAAAGCATCTGTCAATTGGGAGTATGCATGCACCAATCCCAATATCCAGATCGACTTCTCGAAGCCTTTCCATGTTAACAATGGACTCAAGTCTCGTCTGGTGCTCACTGAGAACCGCGAAAGGCGCAAGAAGATAACTAAGTCTGTCACCAAGGCTTCTTCAAGTCGCAAACGAACGAGGCCTATTAAGTAATTTAGTTTAAAAATTTCAAGGCGGAGCCGTCTTGCGACATTTTAACTGGGTGATAGGTCAGATTGATTGCAAAACAGGGGTCAGAGTGCACTTTTCTTGGAAAGTCCACTCTGACCCTGAGGTTTCCCCACTTTTCCATGTTACGAACCGCATGTTCTGACTGGCCTCCGGTGACAGCTGACGTAGCGCGTGAAGCATGGCGTGGAGCGGTCGTTCCAACCATCCTCGCTGTAAGGCTTCCTGACCCAATCGCACCAGGCAGTAGAGCCTGCGTGCGGTCGGGTAAGGGTTGAGCTTGTCCTGTGCCTCGATCGCTTCGGCCGCCATGCCTGCCAGCCAGGACACGAACATCGCCAATGCGTGCAGCAGCAACACCGTCTCGATCCGCTCGCGCTTGCGAGTCAGGCTGTCCTCGAAGGCCTGGCCGTAGCGATGCGATTTCAGATCGCGGAACCCGAGTTCGATCTGCATCCGCCGGCGATAGATCGCCACCACCTGCCCGGCGCTGACGTGAGCCATCTCCTTGCACGCCATCAACAACCAGGGTTCGGCCTCGCGCTGTGCATGCTGCCGGCTTTGCTTGCCGCGGCGGCGCTCGCCCTTGAGCGTCGTGTGCCGCCGTCCCCGCGGCCTATCCGCATGCAGGACCAGGCGCGCCTGAATCGGCTCGTTGCGCACCACGTCGAACACGCCCAGATCGCGTGACTTGCCCGTCATGGTCAACGCGTACAGAGCGCGGCACGGTACCCACTGATCGGCCTGGTCGGGGATCTCGATAGGTTTGACCTGGGTGCGATGCCGCAGGCGCGTGATCCACTGCCATCCCAGCCGCTCCACCGTCCGGCACCACGGCGCCCGGAAGCCTGCGTCGGTGATCAGGATCGGACGGCTGTGCTCGGGCAACAGTGTTTTGAGGCGTTCAAGGAAGCGACGCTCTGCCTTTGGCGACGCCAGTTCCCGTTCCGGGAACACCTGCTCCAGCAACGTCAAGGTTCGTCCGCCCACTGGCACCGCGGCGCGCAACAGATGCCAGCGGCCATCGCCCTTCAAGCGGCACCAATCGACCGCGATCACCGGCGTGGGCGAGCGCACCAGCCAGCGCACCATGCCGCCATACAGGCGCTCACGTTCGGCGTGCAAGCGTGGGTTGCTCAGCAACCGATCCAGTCGCTTCAGCGGCGCACGGATACGTTCGGCGTCCAACCAGCTGCGGGCCAGATCGATCAGCACCAGGCGGCGACCCGCCAGCAGCGACTCGACCGCCAGCAGCAGCGTCTGCCGGCGTAGTGCATGCATCGGCGACAGTGCCGACTCCAGGCATCTTTGCAATACTTGGCTCGCGCGCATGGTCTGCGATCCTCATTGGTGTGGTAACCGCGAAGATCGCGCCATGCGCGCGCTTTTGCAAACCAAAGCCGCTGCAAACTCTTGATTGCTAAGAACTAAAGCTGGGGAAACCTCAGGGTCAGAGTAGAGTTTCCTTCACAGAACAAGGAATTGGAAAACTTTGCTCTTTGCAAAAGTTATCTTTGGAGCAGTTGCATGCGCTGGAGCAAAAGCTTCTTGAACTGTAAACTTGCACGCAAATACAAAATTTTGTATATTCTTTCGGGGCGTGATAGTCATGCCACTGGAAGACATGACCACATCAAGGAAGGCCAAGCATGGAAGTCCAGGTTAGGAAACTCTCAGGCAGTTGGGATCTAGGGTATGCCCTGCACAAACACACTCTTTCGAGCATCTACATTGGGGATGATGAGTGGGGACACCCTCGCTTCGACAATACCCGCTCCGAACCCGGAGAAGCCCTCTATCAGCTCAAATATCGAAGCGATTGGGGACAGGTCGAACCGCTGGCGGCGCAGGTGCAAGCCACGCTGCTGCCCTTGTTCGGAAAAATCGGCTTGATCGTCCCAATGCCGGCATCGACCGTGCGCGCCAAGCAGCCGGTGAACGAGCTGGCCTACGCGCTCGGTCGGCTGACAGGAATACCAGTGTTTGACAAGATGGTTGCCAAAACGCCGGCCCCGCCTAATAGTACGCCACTCAAGAACATGCACACTAGGGCAGAAAAGGATGCCGCGCTGGTTGGTCGGTTTAGCATCGACCAGCGCATCACGAACGAAGGGCGCTGGAACGCCCTGCTTCTCGATGACCTGTTCGATACCGGCGCGACTATGGAAGCAGTGTGTCAGGTGCTCCGGACCTATCGAAAAATTAATCATATATATGCGGCCGTAATCACTTGGAAATAGACCATGACAACTGTATTTATCGCCGGGTCAATATCCATTAGCCGCCTCCATGAGAAGGTGCAGGAGCGGATCAATAACATTATTTCGTCTGATCTCAATGTCGTTGTCGGCGACGCCGATGGCGCCGACACGTCCATACAGCAATGCCTCCGCGATTACCACGCTACCAAGGTCACGGTTTACTGTACGGGCGACAATCCCCGGAACAATGTGGCTGATTGGCCGGTGCATCGAGTCCGCTCGAAGGCACGCGCCGGAAGCCGTGCTTTCTTCACCGCGAAAGATTTGGAGATGGCCCGGAGTAGCGACTATGGGCTGATGGTTTGGGACTGCAAAAGCACTGGCACACTCAGCAACGTCATTGAGTTACTGAAGGAAAAGAAGAAATCCGTCGTCTTCGTCAACAAAAATAAAGAGTTCGTTACGATTGCCGACAAGGTTAGCCTAGAAAATCTTCTGCATTTTATGTCGGAGCACGCGCGCGCCAAAGCTGAAGAAAAAATTGGCCTCTTGGGGAAGCTCGCTGAGCTGAACCAGGAACAATTTTCCCTCGATATTTCGTGTGATGGTCAGCCCTCGGCAGCACAAGCAGATCAAGGCGATAGTGCAGCCGAAACCATCACAGAGGATGCGGAACAAACCGAAAGCATGAAGCTGCGCTTTGAACTTATGGCTGAACTCAAGGAATACATCTATCGCGAACATCTGAACCAATCGCAAGCCGCCAAGGTGTTTGGCGTGACTCAGCCGAGGATCTCCGACCTAACAAGGGGCAAGGTCGATTTGTTTGGTTTGGACGCACTTGTGAATATGGCCTCAACAGCCGGCCTGCGTGTCGAAATGCGCGTGCGCCCTATATGATCTCGTGGCGAAAAAGGTGGCCAATAAAGGTGGGGCGAATAGGTTTGCTGACCCGATACTGGAGTCAGGTTAAGTTAGTCGTTCCTGAAGCGAAATAGAGATGCCGGAGGAATGAATCTCCTGACCCCAATCCTCCAAGATGGCAGACAACATGCACGCAATCTTCGTCTTCGTGGCCCTAATCACCCTGCTTTTTCCGGCATTTGCACTCGCACATCCTGGCGGTCTGAACGCCGAAGGTTGCCACAATGACCGGAAGACCGGCGATTACCACTGCCACCGAGGTGGCGCTTCTGGCTCTAGCAATTCTACTGTCCCTCGGCAGAGCTTCTCCGCCCCAGCCCGGGTCGGTGGCAATACTCGGCCGTTTGCCAACTGCACCGAAGCTCGGGCAGCCGGTGCTGCACCCGTCCGCCGGGGCGATCCAGGGTACGCTCCTAAGTTGGATCGCGATAACGATGGTGTTGGGTGCGAGTGATATCCAGAGGCTTGAGTACAACAAACCGACCAAGCTGATGTCGCTTCGTTACATGGCTTAATTTGCATGTCTGATATGAGGCGGAAAGAAGTCTGCGATAACAGGATCGAGTTCACTTTTAATCCTGCGATTTCGCCACGTTCATCAGTTGACAATCGAAAAAATCAGTAGCAATCTATTCCCCAAGGAGCGTAGAAACTCCTCTAAGAGCGGTACCCACCTCCGACAAACCGGTGGGTTTTTTGTGCCTGTTTCTCAGGTACAAACCGACGCGATGCCTACGTCGGGAGGGCGGCTAATACAACACCCTTCGGGGAAATACGCCCGCCGTCTCTTAGCGGTTTCTAACCTCCCGACATCCCGTCGCCGGTCGGCGGCGGGCTTCTGGCCGTCAAGGAGGGCTTCGCCATGCATCCACCGTCATCCCGTCCTGCTCCTGCGCGCAAGCGTGCCACGCGCAAGGCCACCCGTTGCCCAAACTGGACCATCGTCGAGTCCGAGCTCATCCCCATGCTGACACCCGAACAGATCGCCGCGGCCGATGCCGCCGATCTCGCCCGCCAGCAACGCGCCCCGCGCCGCACGCGCCCGCCGCAGCACTGCACCGTCGGCTGCGGCCATGCCGCCAACGGCAAGCGCATGCCCGCCTTGCGCCTGGCCGGCCGCTGGATGGAGGAACTGGGCTTCGCCATCGGCAAGAAGTTGCACGTGCGCGTGCGCGACGGCGAACTGGTGGTAAGCCTGTCCGCGGAGGACTGACTCGGGCATCCTGCACCTGCTGCGCCACTGCTCGGCCGGCTGCACCGGCCGCGTACGGCGGCAGCGCTTCATCGACCTGACTGCTCGGAATCGCGCGTCACCAAGCTTCCGTGCACAGGTCCGGTCATTCAATTAAGGGAGCAGGCATCGGAATGTCATCGTTCTTACTTCATGCTGGAAGCGTCGCGGTAGGACACCCAGAGGGAGAGTGCCATTTGGTCGGCTTCGCCGACCAAATGTTCGATACCACAACCTATCTCGTCCTCCAGCGCGCATTCGCGTTCGACGAACAGGACGTGGCATTGGGGATGGACACCTATCATGTCGAATGGTCCGGTCAGGAAACCTCGGGCTATGGTGGCATCTCCCAGTTCCTGCTCAGCCGTAGCCATGCGCGGATCACGTTCGCTCCAGATTCGCCAATGGCAAGGGGCGGCGTGGCGCTTCTCACCATCGTGTTCCAGTTGGTACCTTCGGAGTACCTGGCATTGCAGGATGCCCTTCACCACATCTTCCAGGGGAGCGATTGCCACTTTGTGGCCGACACTTAAAGCGTCACAATCAAACAGTCAGTCCAGGGTTAACCCAATGAGCACTCCCCACAAGATCATTTTGCACTCGCTGCACGGCTATCGAACCGATCTCGAGCCGTTGGTTGCCGACTGGATTCGAGAGGGGATTAAGTACGTCGGTGTTGTAGGTGTAGACGCCGCGCGGATTGAGGAAGCGATCGATGATCTGTGCACGGGCGACGGCTCAACCCCCTACTTCATGCTTACCGCCTCTCATGGCCAAGGCGAGACTCTCGCTGATGCCGTCCTCCTTGCTGAGCAATTGTCGGATGGCTTCGACGGTCCTCTAAGCGTGGTCGAATTCTGAGACACTTATGCAGAAAATGCTGGTATCGGGGAAGCCGGGCAGCACATTGGGCTGATTGACGGCTTTCAAAGGATGGGGTCAGAGTGCACTTCTAGTCACAAATGCGTTACGGCGCGGCGGCCTTGACGTCATACACGACCACGCGCTGCCACAGGTGCTCGCAATCGGCGACGAACTGCTTGTGAATGGGATGGACCTGATAGGCGTTCTGTCCGGCCACATCGTCGAAGAACAGGAGTTCCGAGGCGCTGTAGCTGCCATCGACGACGCCACGCTGCTCGGTCTCCGCCGGCACGCCGATGTGGATGCCGCGCACGGTGTCGATGCCGGCCAACGTTCGCAAACCGGCCAGCAGCTTGGCTAGATCCTCTTTGGAATCCGGATGCTTAAGCCAGAAGAACACATGGTGCACGACCGGCGGGAACGCTGCCTTGTTGGCTGACGTGGCCGTGGCCGCGCGGGAGCCGGCGGCAACCACGCCGGCAGCCAAAGCGGTGGCGGCAACGATGAGATCTCGGCGTGTGCGATCGGTCATGATCAGGCCCTTCAGTTCATAGTCTGCGGGCCTGCGAGTATAGGACGGCAAGAACGTGGTCAGGTTCACTTGAGAGGAAGTCAGCCTGACCCCGCTTTTGTGCGTCTATCCTTGACGGCCCTCGGCTGGTCGAGGATCGCTCCAATCAATCGTCCATGAGCACCTTCCAATTCCAACCACGCTGGAAAGAAGAACTGGTCTGCACCGGCCCGGGCGGCGCGTTCGTGCTGGACTTCACGATGGGCGTGCCGACCGTGTTCGCGCCCACCGAACACGCCTGGGCGCAGAGCGCGCCGGCGTGGGCGCAAGCGCTATGGCCGGTGTTCAAGGCCGAGCTGGAGGCCTGGTGCCAGGCGCATGACGTGCAGTTCTTCCTGGACGGAACGGCGAAGTGCTACTGAACGGCGGCCGGAAGCGCCGATAGCAGGGTCCAGATCAGAAGCAACGCAGCAAGCGGACGTTGGCGGCTTGGTATCCTGGCTTGCCACTGCGGCCAAGTTACTAAGCGCGCACACTCATGCTTCGACATTTCACTTGTCTGTTTGCCTTGCTCCTCGCGGCATCCACTGCTGCGAATGCCCAGTGCCTGCCAGGCCAGCCTTCGGTGGTTCGGCTCACAGGCGTACTTGAGCGCGTCACGTTTGCAGGCCCGCCCAACTACGAGAGCATCCAGAGCGGCGACGCACCCGAAACCTATTTCGTCCTGCGACTGCCGGCGCCGGTATGCGTGCTCGATTCAGATCAAAGCGCAATCTCGGCCAACCGCCTGCAACTGCTCCTGGAGCCGGGGCAATACAATCTATTCCGGCCTAAGCTCGGCAAGCGCATTACACTGCCTGGCGAACTGTGGCCGGCTGAAACCGGTCACCACCACACGCCGCTGATGTTCACGCCGGATCGTGGGAAGACGGGCTAACGATCCGTCCAAGCCGATGCTCGTTTGCCGGTAACGGAGTAAAAGGGCAATCTGACTCCGGTTTCGGGGGTACGAACCGCTTGGCGGAACTTCGTTTCCGGCAACGGCGGGTAACGCAGTCTTCCTGCAGATCCTACAAAGTCGCGGATGGATCAAAACGGCCGGCGTATCGATCTCGTCTACACCAACCCAGATGATCCCCCACTCCCACCAAGCTTTACGCTCAGAGGCTCAGTGGGAATACGAGGCTGACCGTGCGCGGCAACATACGAGTGCAAGCTGGATTGCGGTCAATGGCACCATTACTGGCCCGCGGGAAGTTCCCCGACGTGGGGGCAGATGCCTAGCGTTCCCTTCAAGCCGGCGATGCCGGCTACCAGCTCAATTGGATGGCTACCCCTCAACGACATCAGGACAGGAGAGCCTTGTTGCGACGCCTCTACAAATCCAGCAAAGTGGCGTGGAACCTGCCTCGGTATCGACCCACCCAAGGATGGCGAATGCCATGTTGGATCTACGCAAAGTTGCAGATAGCTTCTCGTGGCCCGTCTACTGCCGCAGCTATCTCACCACTCTGGGCGGCTTGTTGATCGGGCTATGCTGTCTGATCGCAGGACGCGAGTCCGTTGGCGTTAGCGCGCATTCCCCAGCGTGGCAACTTGGGTTCGGACTCGCCCTCCTGGTTGGAGTCTTGCTTATCCTCGTTGGGCTCGTGGGAAAGTCGCGCACGATCGAAAAGTGGGCTGATTCATGGTCGAGGCATGAGATCGCCTTTGCGATCATGCTGCTGGCCTTGCCACTGTACTTCGTGCTCGCCACTTTCTACCGACGCCGCTAAGCCTCGCTCAGCCGTCTTGGCAGGTACCCTTCAAGATGCTTCGTCGAATAGGCGGCCAGCAGCGTTTCCTGGCGTGGTCGCTTCGCAACACGATGGTCTACTCATGTATGGACAGAAAATGAAATTACGTCCCCTGGACAAGCGGCAAGAAAAGCATCTGCTGGCCTCGATGCTGGCCAGCATGAACGAGCCGATAGACAACCGTTGGCAATCGATGTTCAAGAGGGAGGTGATTGGCTTGACGATTCCATTCCTCGTAGTTGTGATTGCTTTGGGCGTCCTTCGTGCCAACTCCCTGCTCACTCTGTTCACGACGACTGGCGCCCTCGTCGTCGGGTTGGCTATTGGTTTTGGCCAGTGGCGCATGAGCGCGGCTCGGCATTGGCCCGCGGTGGCCCGTTGCTTGGACCGAAACAAGATCGAGCAGCGGTTGCGCGAACTGGATGGCTGACAGAAGGAATATGGGGTCAGAGTGCGACCGTCTCCTCTCTATGCGCGCTTTTGAAAGTGCACTCTGACCCTGAGGTTTCCCCAGCTTTAGTTCTTAGCAATCAAGAGTTTGCAGCGGCTTTGGTTTGCAAAAGCGCGCGCATGGCGCGATCTTCGCGGTTACCACACCAATGAGGATCGCAGACCATGCGCGCGAGCCAAGTATTGCAAAGATGCCTGGAGTCGGCACTGTCGCCGATGCATGCACTACGCCGGCAGACGCTGCTGCTGGCGGTCGAGTCGCTGCTGGCGGGTCGCCGCCTGGTGCTGATCGATCTGGCCCGCAGCTGGTTGGACGCCGAACGTATCCGTGCGCCGCTGAAGCGACTGGATCGGTTGCTGAGCAACCCACGCCTGCACGTCGAACGTGAGCGCCTGTATGGCGGCATGGTGCGCTGGCTGGTGCGCTCGCCCACGCCGGTGATCGCGGTCGATGGGTGCCGCTTGAAGGGCGATGGCCGCTGGCATCTGTTGCGCGCCGCGGTGCCAGTCGGCGGACGAACCTTGACGTTGCTGGAGCAGGTGTTCCCGGAACGGGAACTGGCGTCGCCAAAGGCAGCGCGTCGCTTCCTTGAACGCCTCAAAACACTGTTGCCCGAGCACAGCCGTCCGATCCTGATCACCGACGCAGGCTTCCGGGCGCCGTGGTGCCGGACGGTGGAGCGGCTGGGATGGCAGTGGATCACGCGCCTGCGGCATCGCACCCAGGTCAAACCTATCGAGATCCCCGACCAGGCCGATCAGTGGGTACCGTGTCGCGCTCTGTACGCGTTGACCCTGACGGGCAAGTCACGCGATCTGGGCGTGTTCGACATGGTGCGCAACGAGCCGATTCAGGCGCGCCTGGTCCTGCATGCGGATAGGCCGCGGGGACGGCGGCACACGACGCTCAAGGGCGAGCGCCGCCGCGGCAAGCAAAGCCGGCAGCATGCACAGCGCGAGGCCGAACCCTGGTTGTTGATGGCGTGCAAGGAGATGGCTCACGTCAGCGCCGGGCAGGTGGTGGCGATCTATCGTCGGCGGATGCAGATCGAACTCGGGTTCCGCGATCTGAAATCGCATCGCTACGGCCAGGCCTTCGAGGACAGCCTGACCCGCAAGCGCGAGCGGATCGAGACGGTGTTGCTGCTGCACGCATTGGCGATGTTCGTGTCCTGGCTGGCAGGCATGGCGGCCGAAGCGATCGAGGCACAGGACAAGCTCAACCCTTACCCGACCGCACGCAGGCTCTACTGCCTAGTGCGATTGGGTCAGGAAGCCTTACAGCGAGGATGGTTGGAACGACCGCTCCACGCCATGCTTCACGCGCTACGTCAGCTGTCACCGGAGGCCAGTCAGAACATGCGGTTCGTAACATGAAAAAGTGGGGAAACCTCAGCCTCTGGCCCCTTTCTCTGGCACGGCCGTCCCTGCAGGCCCGCGGTTGGTCCCCAACCCGCGGGGAATGGTCACATTCGGCTTGCCCGGCGGGGGAGCTGCGCGAACACTCTGCCGCATCCCGGCCGATGCCCTGCCATGAACGCTTCCCTGCCTTCTCTCTACTCTGCCCCTGACGCCGCCCATCGGCCGGCGGCCGCCCCGGCCGGCGGACACGGCCGCCGCTCCGGCCTGGCGCTGCTGCTCGTGCTGGCGCTCGTGCGTTTCGTGGCGCATCTGTGGCTCAACGGCGCCTACGGCTTCCACCGCGACGAACTGCAGGTGCTGGACGATGCCCGCCACCTGGACTGGGGTTATGTGCCCTATCCGCCCCTGGTGCCGTGGCTGGCGCGGCTGGAACTGGCGCTGTTCGGCACGTCGCTCACCGGCTTTCGCGTGGTCGCCGCGCTGTCCCAGTGCGGCGCCATGGTGCTGGCGGGGCTGATCGCGGGGGAACTCGGGGGCCGCCGCTTCGCCCAGGTCTGCGCGGCACTGGCCGTGGCGTGCATGCCGTTCGGGCTGGTCAACAGCAGCATCCTCATGTACTGCGGCCCCGATCTGCTGTGGGTGGTGGCGGCCGCGTGGCTGGTCCTGCGCCTGGCCAATGGCGGCGATCTGCGCCTGTGGCTGGCGCTCGGGGCGGTCTTCGGGCTTGGCCTGATGACGCGCTACACCATCGTGTTCTGGGCCGTGGGGCTGGGCGTTGGTGTGCTGGCCGGACCGCTGCGCGCGCAGCTGCGCACGCGCTGGCCCTGGCTGGGCGTGGGCGTGGCCTTCATGATCTTCCTGCCGAACCTGCTCTGGCAGATCCGGCACGACTTCATCTACCTGGACTTCGTCGCCCATATCCACGCACGCGACGTGGCCATCGGCCGCACGGACCTGTTCTTTCCCGAGCAGTTGTACGCCAACGCGAGCGCATTGACGCTACCTGTCTGGCTGGCGGGACTGGGTTTCGTGTCGCTGGCTACTTCGATGCGCCGTTACCGCGTGCTGGCCTGGATGTACGCGGTGCCGCTGCTGCTGTTCGCGCTCTCGCGCGGGCGCGGCTACTACATGGCGCCGGGCTATCCGATGCTGCTGGCGGCCGGCTATGTGGCCGTCGAGCACTGCTGCACCCGCCTGCCGGGGCGCCGCGCGCGCTGGCTGCGCCTCGCGCTGGCGGGCCTGCTGGCGGTCGGCCTGCCGCTGGGCGCGGCGCTGCATCTGCCGATCGCGCCGATCCATTCCCCGCTCTGGCAGCTGGCCCGGCGTCTGCACGGCGACTATGCCGAGCAGGTGGGTTGGCAGGAACTGGCACAACGCGTGGCGTCGATCTACCGCGCGCTGCCCGAAGCCGAGCGTGCCAACACGGCCATCCTGGCCAACAACTACGGGGAGGCCGGCGCGATGGCGCTGTACGGCCCGGCGCTCGGCTTGCCGCCGGTGATCAGCCGGACGAACTCGGCCTGGTATCGCGGCTATGGCGAGCGGCCGCCGAAGGTGATCATCGAACTTGGCACTACCGCCGAGGACGAGCGCGGCAGCGTCGCCAAGTGCGTCTCGCACGGTCTCTTCCGCAACCGCGAGGGCGTGGCCAACGAGGAATCGGCGAACGGCTATGAGATCTTCGTCTGCCGCGACATCCCGCCGCTGTGGCCGCAGATCTGGGGCGTCGAACCCCGCTTCGGCTGAACGGCGCGGGCGCCTCGCACCGGCGCGTGGCCTGGCTCAGGCCGGCATGACGGACGTTATCGGTCGGGAGGTGCGCTTATCGGGCCAAGAACGAAGGCGTGGACAACGCTGTTTTTCGCACCTCGGATAACACCTCGCCGACACGCGTCAGGACGTTCTGCGAGCAGAGCCTGAGGCCGGTACAGCTGCAGATCATTTGCTCACCACTGCGTTTTCTCTGGACGGCGGCCCACGCCCGACGCCGCAGGGTATTGAATACGGATGATCGCTCTCAATCCATCAACGTCATTCAATCTTCTGATCGGCGGGGTCTGGTGGCTGGCTGCCAGTCCGCTTGGGGGAAGATCCGGGACCATCGAGCCCACGTGCCTGAGCATATGCGCCAAGAATCGCGGCGGCGAACCCGAAACGGCACCAACGCCGAGCGCCCAGCGCGGCCCGAAAGCGTTCGCCAGCCACCCCACGATCGGGGCGCCGATCGGCGTGCCCCCAAGCGCGATGCCGACACGCAGCGCCATCACCCGCCCCCGCATGGTGGGCTCCGTGGAAAGCTGCATCAAGCTGTTCGTTGTGTTGGTAAAGGTCAGGGCGGCAACGCCGAGAACCACCAGCGCAATGGCGAACAGCCAGGAGCTCGGGGCGAGCGCGGCGAAGGTGCAGCCGAGCCCGAACACCCCGGCGCCAACCAGCAGCAAGCCGAAGCGTGGCCTGTCGCGGCCGGCGCTCAGCAGCGCGCCCGCCATCGTCCCGATCGCCATGATCGATGACAGCAGACCATATCCGCGATCACCGGCGTGGGCGAGCGCACCAGCCAGCGCACCATGCCGCCATACAGGCGCTCACGTTCGGCGTGCAAGCGTGGGTTGCTCAGCAACCGATCCAGTCGCTTCAGCGGCGCACGGATACGTTCGGCGTCCAACCAGCTGCGGGCCAGATCGATCAGCACCAGGCGGCGACCCGCCAGCAGCGACTCGACCGCCAGCAGCAGCGTCTGCCGGCGTAGTGCATGCATCGGCGACAGTGCCGACTCCAGGCATCTTTGCAATACTTGGCTCGCGCGCATGGTCTGCGATCCTCATTGGTGTGGTAACCGCGAAGATCGCGCCATGCGCGCGCTTTTGCAAACCAAAGCCGCTGCAAACTCTTGATTGCTAAGAATTAAAGCTGGGGAAACCTGAGCCTCTGGCCTCTTTGGAGAACCCCCTTTGGAGAACAGGCCATTGCGGCAGGTGGCCGCGTCCGCGTCGTCCGGCGCAGCATGCGCCATCGCCGATATCGTCAGCAGGGCGAGCAGACAGCCCTGTGCATCTGGATCACTCCACGGGCGGGCCGGTGTTGTGGGCCAAGGGCGGTGCACTATCATGGAGGAAGCAGATGCCAGTCGGTGCTGCGGTCACCGCGGAGGTGCACGCTGCGGGCTGGTCGACGGCGCCGAGGATGTGAGCGATGTTGTAAGCGGTGCGGCCTCGGGCCGCCGAATCACGCATTCGAACCGGAGTCAGGCCCATGAGCGCCTCCCAGCCCATCCACGCCCTTACCGTGATCTACGCCAGGAACATCGAGCGGGTCGCCGACTTCTACAGGAACACGCTTTCGCTCGCGCTTGTGGAGCAGGGCGACGCGTTCGTGGTGGTGGGAAACCCCCATTTCGAGATCGCGGTGGTCCGGATGGCGGGCGACAAGGCGCCCGCCTCCGGACCCGGGTCCTTCCACGTCAGAACCGAGACTCCACTCAAGGGCTCGTTCCTGGTGGAGAGCCTGGAGCATGCCCGCTCCGCCGCCGAGGCCTCGGGCGGCGCCTTCAAGCCGCTCGCGTCGGCGTGGCGCTGGCGCGAGCAACTCCACCTGGACGGGCATGATCCGGAAGGCAATGTGGTGCAGGTGCGTGCCCGCGCGACCTGACGATTTTGCTAGGCCAACGCCGCTTCGCGGTGGGCGGTGGCATCATTGGACGAATCCGTTCGTACCAGGCTGCTTCGCGGTCGACCTTGCCGCCGGGCATCGATCAGGGACAAATGATGGCGGTACTCCTTCTCCCGTTCATGGCATTGGCGGCGGTCGGGCTGCTCCTGAGCATCGGCGTTCACATCGCGTCCTTGCTCGGACTCCAGATCCCGGGCGGCGAGTTGGTGTGGTCGCTGCACCTCGGCATCTTCGTGGTGTGGCTTCCCGCGGTGCTGGTCGCCACTCGCGCCAATCGGGGAAGGCCGCATGGCGACTACTGGAAGACGGTATTGTCCGGTTGCCCGCCATGGATGCGTTATGCGGGCTACGCCTTGTTCGCTTACGCCATCGCCAATTTTCTCTGGTTCATGGCGACCAACGGATCGCAGCCTCATCCCAAGAGCGATGGGGGTGCTTCCATCATCCGCGGATTCTCCGGGCATTGGCTGGTCTTCTATGCTGCGGCTTTCGCGATTCTCTATTCGGCATACCGCAATCCACGCCTGTTGCGGCGGCACAGATGCCCTGACGGCCACGAAGTCTCGGGCGGCGACACCTTCTGCGCCAGCTGCGGCAAAAGGATTCGGCCGCCTGCGGCCGAAGATTGATGCAACGCAATGGCGAAGCCAGATCCCGGGCTGATGCCGATGCTACGCGGCCCGGCAGATTTGGAACACATAAGCGGGAATCGTATGCGACGCGTCGTTCTGTTGGCGGGAACGCCGAGCTCGATCCTCGGTGTCCTCGTGACCGGTCCCATTCTGCGCATGCTCGGAATTTCCGTAACGGGCGCCGGCGCGAAGACGCGTTAGGTCGAAAGGGCATTCACGCCCATCGTGTGCTGCAGATACCCTTGAATCAGAAGCTCACTGCCCTAGGCTCGATCCATGCGCATCTATCCTGACGACGAAAGACCAATCCCTCCCGATTGGACATGGGTGTCTTGGCCTGACGAGGCGATCGCGCTTCTGCAGCCAGACGTCGTCGCCGCAATCAGCCTCGACCACGATCCCGGCGACGGCCAGCGGGAGCGGGGCACGGGGTACGACATCGTCGCCAGGATCGAGGACGCCGTCGTCACACGCGGCTTCGTGCCGCCGGCACTCCGCGTGCACTCCGCGAACCCGGCCGCCCGCAAGCGGATGGAGGCGGGCATCGCGGCCATCCAGCGGCATGTCGCGAGGCGCACCGGCGCGTGAGGCCGTCGCTCGCTGGCAACGCGCAGCGGTCATGCGGCTCCCGTATCCTTGCCCGCCTCTGACGTCCACGGATACACCCCATGTCGCTGCGCACCGTGTTCTTGTTCGCCTGCCTGTCGCTCGGCGCGGCGCCATTGGCGCAGGCGCAGCCACACTGCCTGCCCTATGGTCCGATCAAGGTCACGCTGTCCGGCAAGTTGGAGCGGCATGCGGGGGCAGAGCCGGCCGGTGCAGCGGCGGACGCTGGCAGCGAGGTACTGATGCTGCCTGCGCCGGTGTGCGTGGCGGCGACGCCCGCCGGACAGGCGCCGCGCCATGAGGATGTGCGCCGCCTGCGCCTGGCGGTGACCAAGGACCAGGCCGCGCACCTGGAGGAAGAAGGCGCCGGGCAGATCGTGCGCGTCACCGGCATGCTGTCGGAGGTGGCGGGGAGTGAAGGCTCACCCAACCTGCTATTGACGGTGATCGGGATCGATAGCGACTGACGCGGCGCCGTACGCGCCGAGGCCGCAGGCGCAGGCCAGCCGGCTGGCGAAGACCGAGCTGCCAGTGCGTGCGATCACGCGCATGCCGGCCATGCCACGGGCTTGCAACATCGATGACATATCGTGCCGCGCTACGCCATCTCATGGCGCGCCGTCGCGAGCTGCTGCGCAAGCCGAACGGAATCGTCATTCAGCCAAAGGAATCGCCATGTTGCTGCATCCCGATCTTTCCGCGTGCCGCTCGGCCGCGCGTTCGTCGCGCCTGTCCGCTGCCCCGGTCCGCAACCGCCTGGCCCAGGCCTGCGCCGGCCTGCTGTTGGCGTCGATCGTCACCGCGGCCGCTGCGCAGGATATGGCGCCGTCGCTGGCCGGTAGCGAGCAGCAGGCCACGCGCGGCACCGCGACCGGCGATGCGGCGACCGCGCTGGACACCATCACCGTCACCGCCGAGCACCGCGAGCAGAACCTGCAGGACGTGCCGGTGTCGGTGGGCGTGGTGCAGGGCGATGCGATGCGCACCTACACCGCCGGCGGCGACGACACGCTGCTGGCGCTGTCCGGCCGGGTGCCCAGCTTCTACGCCGAGACCACCACCGGCCGCATCTTCCCGCGCTTCTACATCCGCGGCCTGGGCAACATCGATTTCTATCTCGGCGCCTCGCAGCCGGTGTCGATCATCCAGGACGAGGTGGTGCTGGAGCACGTGGTGCTGAAGTCCAACCCGGTCTACGACCTGGACCAGGTGGAAGTGCTGCGTGGTCCGCAGGGCTCGCTGTTCGGCCGCAACACCACCGCCGGCATCGTCAAGTTCGACAGCATCAAGCCCAGCGACGACTACAGCGGCCGGCTCAGCGCCAGCTACGGCAGCTACGGCACCACCTCGCTCGACGGCGGTTTCGGCGGCCCGATCAACGACGTGCTGTCGTTCCGCCTGTCGGCGCTGTACCAGCACCGCGACGATTGGGTGGACAACACCTACAGCGGCCCCAGCGCCGACGGCACGGTGACGCCGAAGAAGGACGCGATGGGCGGCTACGACGACCGCAACGCGCGCCTGCAGCTGCTGCTCAAGCCGAGCGAGGACTTCTCGCTGCTGGCCTCGGCGCATACCCGCGACTACGACGGCACCTCCACGCTGTTCCTGCGCAATGCGATCACCAAGGGTTCGGACAAGGTCGATGTGCCGCGCGACCAGGTCGCCTACGACGAGGCGCACGACAATCCGCAGGCGTACAAGACCCACGGCGGCTCGCTCAAGGCGGTGTACGACGTCGGCGGCGTGTCGCTGACCTCGATCAGCGCCTACGAGACCACCTCCGGCTACAGCCGCGGCGACACCGACGGCGGCGCGGCGGCGAACTATCCGGTCAACGGCGTGGCCAACGGCTACGGCCAGTCGATGGGCCAGGTGCGCGACCTGGACCAGTACACGCAGGAGCTGCGCCTGGCCAGCGAAGGCGACGCGGCGCTGCAGTGGCAGGCCGGCGCGTTCTACTTCGACTGCAAGGACACCACCGATTTCTACCAGCGCGCGTACTTCCTGCAGACCGCGGCGCACAATCCGAACAACTGGGTGCGCCTGCGCAACAGCAATACCTCGTGGGCCGGTTTCGGCCAGTTGACCTACAAGGCCACCGACGCGCTGACCCTGACCGCCGGCGTGCGCCAGACCCGCGACAGCAAGGAAACCAGGCTGCTCAAGACCGCCGACACCGCGGCCGGCGTGGTCACCTACCGCGGCCGCCGCGACGTGCGCATGGCCGACACCCAGCCGAGCTGGGACCTGAGCGCGATGTACGCGATCGACGACAACGTCAGCGTGTATGCGAAGGTCGCCCGCGGCTTCCGCGGCCCGACCATCCAGGGCCGCTCGGCGGTGTTCAACTCCGACTTCACCACCGCCGATTCGGAGACGATCCTGTCCTGGGAAGCGGGCATCAAGAGCAGCCTGTTCGACAACCGCCTGCGCCTGAACGTCACCGGCTTCACCTACACGGTCGACGACATCCAGCTCAACGGCAACGACTCCAACGGCAACGGCGTGCTGTTCAATGCCGACAAGGCCAAGGCCTACGGCCTGGAAGCCGATCTGGACTGGCGCCCGATCCCGAACCTGTCGCTGAGCGCCGGCCTGAGCCTGCTGCACAGCGAGATCCAGGACAAGCGTGTGTACGCGCAGGTGTGCGCGCTGAACGGCGTGGTGGTGTGTACGGTGAACGATCCGACGATCAAGGTCGGCGCCAACACCTTCGCCCAGATCGACGGCAATCCGCTGCCGAACGCGCCGACCTACAACGTCAACCTGGCCGCGCGCTACGACATCCCAGTCGCCGACGGCGGCGCGTTCTTCGTCGCCACCGACTGGAACAGGCAGGGCAAGACCAGCTTCGTGCTGTACGACTCTGCCGAGTTCAATTCCAAGGGCAACTTCGAAGGCGGCCTGAAGCTGGGCTACAGCGGCGACTACGGCGCGTGGGAAGTGGCGGCGTTCGCGCGCAACATCACCAACGAGAAGAACCTCAAGGGCGTGATCGAGAACTACATGGCGGCGGTGTACAACGAGCCGCGCATCGTCGGTGTGTCGGTCGACGTGCACTGGCATTGATCGCGCCGCGCTGAGGTCTGCGCAGGCTCCGGCATGGGCCTGTTGGCGCTCTTGGGCGAGCCACGCCCAAGAGCGCTGGGCAGCTGTCAGCCGCGCCCAATCCTATTGTGGGAGCGACTTCAGGGCACCTCTAATAACCCCAAAAACTCGACCAAAGCACTCGCAAGTCATTGATGCGCATAGTGCGAAATTTTTAGAATCGAGTTTATTAGAGGTGCCCTTCAGTCGCGACAGGCTCTACAGGGAAAGCCCGTCGCGACCGAAGTCGCTCCCACAACAGCGGGCTGTTGCCAGGATGTGCCGCGACCTGCCACTCCTCATCCTCCTGTAGCCGCCGTCTTCACGCTCTGTTAAAGTCCGCGCCCAGCGCTGCCGGGTCCGGCAGCCAGGCACAGCCGTCGCCATGCCTCCGTCCGATTTCTTTCACGGAGCGATGCGCGTGCGCGTCAATTTGCTGCCTTTGTCTGTGTCCGTTGCCGCCGTCCTGGCCCTGCATGCCCCAGCGCCCGCGCTGGCGGCGGAGGCCGACGCGGTCGATCCCATCACCCTGGACCGCGTCGTCGTCACCGGCGAGAAGCGCGCGCGCACCTTGCAGGACACCAGCACCAGCGTGGCGGTGACCACCCAGGCGCGGATCGAGCAGGAGAACCTGCAGAACCTCTACGAGGTGTTCAACCGTACCGCCAACGTGGCGCAGACCTACGGCGATACCGGCTTCACCATCCGCGGCATCCGCGAGATCGACGGCGGCGGCGATGCGCCGCTGACCACCATCTACCTGGACGGCGCGGCGCTGCCGCAGAATGCGATCAGCTCGGCGCCGCTGAGCCTGTGGGACCTGCAGCAGGTGGAGATCCTGCGCGGGCCGCAGTCCACGCTGCAGGGCGAGAACGCGCTGGCCGGCGCGGTGATCCTGCGTACCGCCGAGCCGACCATGGACTGGGAGGGCAAGCTGCGGGTGCTGGCCTCCGATCCGTCCGACCGCACCCTGGCCGCGGCGTTCGGCGGTCCGCTGGTGGCCGACGAGCTGGCGTTCCGCGCTTCGGTCGAGCAGCGCAGTTTCGATGGCTACAGCTGGAACGCCACGCGCCAGGCCTCCGACGATGCGCTGCACGCGCTGACCTACCGCGGCAAGCTGTTGTGGACGCCGTCGGCGATCGAAGGCCTGCGCGTCCAGCTCGGCTACACCAAGGCGCACCGCAGCGGTCCCTACCTGTACGTGTACGTGCCCACCGACGAAGCGGACTACTTCAAGCGCCGCGTCAACTACGACAACACCCCGAACCGCAACGTCACCGACAGCGACATCGCCAACCTCAACGTCGATTACGCGATCGATGCGGCCTGGTCGCTGTCGGCGGTGACGGCATGGAACAAGGTGGACATGGACAGCATCTGGGACGGCGACCGCAGCGCCGCCCAGGTCGCCTATGCCACGCGCCTGGCCACCACCCGCACCACCTCGCAGGAAGTGCGCCTGAACTACGACGGCCAGGCGCTGGACGGCCTGTTTGGGTTGTACTGGGCCAAGCACGACACGCAGAACGACGTGGTCAACCGCCTGAACGTCAACACCCCGCTTGCCACCATCACCCGCCTGCTGGCCGGCGCCGGCTTCCCGGCCGCCACTGCCGCGGCGATCTCGGCCGCCTACGGCCAGGCGCTGCCAGTGATCCCGGTGCTGTACGTCAGCGATGCGCCGACCACCTCGGAGAACCGCGCGCTGTTCGCCGACGGGCAGTGGCATGTGGGTGGCGGCTTCTCGCTGATCGGCGGCTTCCGCTACGACCGCCAGCGCTACGAGATGGCCTCCAGCACCACCGCGACCTTCGTCGGCAGCTATCCGGGCGCGGCCAGTTTCGCCAGCCCCGGCACGGCGCTGTACCAGGCGATCACCGCGATCAACGCGGGCGTGGCCGGCATCGTCGATGCGGCCAGCGGCGAGGTGCCGGACAACACGCGCGACTTCAGCGCGTTCCTGCCCAAGCTGGGCGCGCGCTACGAATGGAGCCCGGACCTGGCCGCCAGCCTGGTGGTGCAGCGCGGCTACCGCTCCGGCGGCTCCAGCTTCAACACCGCGCGCAGCCAGGCCTTCGCCTACGACCCGGAATACACCTGGAACTACGAGGCGGCGCTGCGCTCGCAGTGGCTGGACGGGCGCCTGAGCGTCAACGCCAACGCCTACTACATCGACTGGAAGGACAAGCAGGTCTTCGCCTTCTTCGGCCTCAACGACTACGACTACAACACCGTCAACGCCGGCCGCGCGCATCTGTACGGCTTCGAGCTGGAGCTCAGCCACCGCCTCGGCGAGGGCTTCGACTGGTATGCGTCGCTGGGCCATTCGCGCACCCGCTTCGACGACTTCAAGACCGTGGCCGACGCCGAGATCACCGACTATGCCGGCCGCGAGTTCGCCTACGCGCCGCGCTGGACCGCCGCGCTCGGCGGCAACTGGCGCTTCGGCGCCGGCTGGGTCGCCAACCTCAACGCCAACTTCCGCGACAAGGTCTACACCGACATCGGCACCGACGCGCCGCAGCTGGCTTCGCGCACGCTGCTCAACGCCAAGTTCGGTTACGAGAACCTGGACTGGAGCGCGTGGGTGTTCGCCAACAACCTGCTCGACAGGCAGTACATCCAGTACCGCTGGTCGGACCAGCCGGTCGCCATCCTCGGCGCGCCGCGGGTGGTCGGCATCGGCTTCGAGGCGCGCTGGTAACCGGCGATGGCCATGCATGCGTTGACCACCGCCCTGTACCTGCTCGCCGCACCGCTGGCGGCGCTGGCGTTCTACCTGGCCACCGCGCACCAGCGCCTGCGCCCGGGCTGGCGCCGGCATGCGCGCGCACTGCGCGTGGCCGGTGCGGGGTCGAGCGTGCTGGCGCTGGCCGCGGCGATCGCCGCGCTCGGGGTGTGGGCCGGCACGTTCGCGGCGCTGGCCGCGCTGATGCTCGCCGCGGTCGCGCTGCCGTACCTGGATGCCTGGCGGCACCTGCGTGGAGAGCGTGCCGATGTGGGCTAGGTGGCTGGCGGCGATCGTGCTCGGCCTGCCGTTGGCGGTGGGCGTGGTCGGGCTGTGCGTGCTGCTGTGGCCGGGTGCGTTGCAGGTGCATACGCTGCCCTGGCTGCTGCTGGTGTTCCCGCTGTGGATCGGCGCGATGTCGCTGGCATTCGTGTTCCGCAGCGGCGCGCGCGCCTGGCTGTGGCTGGGTGCGGCCACGCTGCTGTGCCACGCTGCGTTGTATGCGTTGAAGGCCGCCGGCCTGGTGCAGGTGACGCCATGAAGGCGGCGACGCTGCGCCAGTTCCTGTCGGCCCACAGCTGGATGGGCCTGCTCGCCGGCATGGCCTTGTTCATCGCCTTCTACGCCGGCGCGATCACCGTGTTCACCCACGCGCTCAACGACTGGCCGCGCGCGGCGGCGGTCGCCGCCCCGGCGACGCAGACGCCGGAACAGGCGGCGCAGGCCCTGCAGGATGCGGTGCTGGCGCGGCATCCGGCGCTGGCCGAGTCGTTCTCGCTGATGCTGCCGGGGGAACACGGCGCGTTGCCGCGGCTGTATGCGTTCGGGTCGGCGGCGCAGCCGTTCGGCGGGGCGGTGCAGTTCCAACTCGGTGCGGACGGGCGACTGGTGCAGCTGCCGCAGCGCAGCGGCTTTGCCGATTTCCTGTACGACCTGCATTTCACCGCCGGGCTGCCGCGTACCTTCGGCACCTACCTGTTCGGCGTGGTCTGCATCCTGTATGGGTTGGCCCTGGTCAGCGGTGTGGTGCTGTATGCGCCGGTGTTCCTGAAGGACCTGTTCGCGTTGCGCCCGGGACGCAACGTGAAGCGCCTGTGGCAGGACGCGCACAACGCGATCGGCATGCTGTCGCTGCCGTTCCACGTGATCTTCGCCTGGTCCGGCGCGGTGCTGACCCTGGGCGTGCTGCTGCTGGCGCCGTTCCAGTACCTGGTGTTCGACGGCAAGCTGATGCAGGTGCTGGCGCCGGATTTCGAACTGACCCCGCATGTGCAGCCGGCGCAGGTGAAGGCGCCGCCGTTGCCGGTGGCCGACCTGCTGGCGCGCGCACGCGCGGCCAGCCCCGGCTTCGAGCCGGAGAGCCTGTCCTTCCACGACGCCGGCGACGCCAATGCGCGCGTGGAGGTCTATGGCCATCAGCCGCAGCGCCGGCTCAACACGCTCGCCGGCGTGGCCATGGAGGCGGCCACCGGCAAGGTGCTGCGGGTGCTGGCGCCGCAAAGCATGTCGCCCGGCGTGGCCGCGTTGCGCGGGCTGCAGTCGCTGCACTTCGCCAACTACGGCGGGGCGCCGCTGCAGTGGCTGTATTTCCTGCTCGGGCTGGGCGGCGCGTTCCTGTTCTACAGCGGCAACCTGTTGTGGGTGGAAGCGCGGCGCAAGCGGCGCCAGCCGGCGCAGCCGTGGCGCACGCACGCGATGGCGCGGCTCACGGTCGGCATCTGCCTGGGTTGCGTGGCGGGCGTGTCGGCGCTGTTCGTCGCCGCGCGCCTGCTGCCGCCGGGGCAGGAGCGCTACGCGTACTACGCCGTGTTCGGCCTGAGCGTGGCGTGGGCGCTGTTGCGTCCCACCGCGCGCGGCGCGTACGAACTGCTGCTGGCCTGCGCCGTGCTCACCGCGCTGGTGCCGCTGGCCGCGCTGCGCGGCATCGGCGGCTGGGTGGCGCCGTGGAGCAGCGCGCTGCTGTTGTCGGTGGATGGGTGCGCGCTGGCGTTGGCCTGGGCGTACTGGCAGATGGCGCGCGCGACCCATCGTCGCGGCCGCAACGGCGATCCCAACAGCGTCTGGGCGCTGCCAGCGAAGACCTGAGCGCTGCACTACGGCGGACGGGCGAGCCGCCGCGGCAACCGGCGGTTCGCGCTGTCGCGTGCCAGCCGCGGTGCGTCCACATTGCATTCTTTCGCTGGCGTGCGCTGCGCATCGCGCGCATGCATGGTGGCGAAAAGTGGACAATCGTGCGCCAGTGATTTCTCATGTACGCAGAAGTCGAAGTCTGCAGCGTTGGCGCTGGGTGTCGTACGGTGAATTTGTGTGATAGCCGCCGCATTCTGTTCCACGCTGCCGCGTCCAGGGGATCGCATGCACCAACGCTACGAAGGACCGCCGGACGCTCCGTCCGGCGAGGACTACGCCAGGCAACTGCATAACGGCTTTGCCGCTCTGCGCTTCGACCCGCCGCTGGAACGGGCGTATCGCCTCTATACCGCATCGACCATGGGCTTCGCGCAACGCGTGGCGGCTTCGCTCGGGGTGCTGATCGCGTTGCTGCTGCTGGCCTGGGATGCGCTGCATTTCGGTTGGTCGGGCAGCACCGGGCTGGTCGGCTATGCGGTGGCGGTGCGCGCGGCCACCTTGCTGGCGCTGCTGTGGGTGGCGGTGTCGATCCATCGCGCGCATGCGCACGGGCCGGGCCGCGCGGCGCTGTTGCTGCTGGTCGGCGGCACCGGACTGGTGCTGTCGAGCATCGGCTATCCGCCGCAGGAACTGCGCTATGCCGCCGCGGTGATGACCCTGGTGATCGTCGCCGGCTTCTTCCCGCTGGGCCTGGCGCTGTGGCAGAGCGTGGCGGTGGCGCTGACGCTGTGCGCGATCAGTGCCGCGGCCGCGCACCTGCTGCTGGACGGTCCCGCGCAGGCCGGTTACCTGCGGCTGCAATGGCTGCTGTGGGCGGCGGTGCCGATCGGCGCGGTCGGCGGCTATCTGCGCGAGCATTCGCGCCGCGAAGGTTTCCTGCAGCGGCGGGTGCGCGACGACGAGGCCTTGCGCGACGCGCTCACCGGGTTGGGCGATCGCCGCCGTTTCGACGAGCACCTGGCGGTGGCGCTGGCCGAGACCCTGCGCCTGCAGCGCGGACTGGCATTGATCCTGGTCGACCTGGATGGCTTCGCCGCCTTCGTGCAGCGCTACGGCCCGCGCGAGGCCGACCGCGCCGTGGTGGACGTGGCCGAGGTCCTGCAATGCCTGCTGCGGCCGATGGACGTGACCATGCGCATCGACGCCGGCCGCTTCGCACTGGTGCTGTACGACGCCAGCGGCGCGCACCTGCGGCAGGTGGCGCCGGCGCTGCGCGACATGGTCGAGCTGCTGGAGATCGCGCACGCCGACATGGCCAACCAACGGCTCAGCGTCAGTGTCGGCGCCTTGCTCGCCACGCCCGCCGACACCGCCGCCACGCTGATGCAACGCGCCGAAGCGCTGCTGCAGCGGGCGCGCATCGGCGGCGGCAACCAGGTGGTGCTGGCCGAGGACACGGGGTGGTGACAGTGCCGGTGTCGGCGCGGGGCGGACGGGCATTGCAATGCCGGCCGTGCGCCAGCCGATGAGCGATCGTTTGGCCGCACACGCATGCGGTGCAGTGCGCCACTCAAGGTTTTTCCTCTCGGTTCCATGAGCGTTGTGGGAGCGACTGAAGTCGCTCCCACAAAATAGTCGCACCATTGCGATCGAGGCTGGGCTGCGGCAGTCGATCCGGACGAAATCGCGACCGCGCGCAAACAAGGCGCCGCCGGCCTGCCGCCGCATCCTCCACCTCAGAACGTCCCGCGCTGCACGAACGGTACCTGCTGGTAGAGGCGACGCTCGCCGCCGCGCGGGTCGTGCGCCAGGCGGCTGTCGGCATCGAACAGCATGGTCTCGCGCCGGGCCAGCGAATACGCTTGCCAGCGCGGCAGTCCGGCGTGGTTGGGATCGCCGTGGCGGGCGAAGGCGAGCAGGGCTTCGCTCATCGCAGCGGCCACGCGCTGCGCGTCGGCACCGTCGCCGGTACGCGAACCGGGCTGGCGAATGTTGTCGAACACCAGCGGGATGTCCAGGGTGTGGAACGCGCCGAACTTGCCGCCGTCCAGCGGCGAGCCCCAATCCAGCTGGTAGGCCCAGGTCGGCGCGCCCTGCCGCGCGCGCGCCTCGGCTTCCTCGATCGCGCCGCGCCACGAGCGCCCGGCGGTGGTCGCGGCGAAGAACACTTCGCTCGGCGTGTAGTGCGGGTACAGCCGCCGGTACTCGGCGATCACCACCTGCGGCAGCAGGTCCACGAATTGCTCCTGCTCCAGCCTGGCCGGCAGCGTGTCCCAGCTCAGCGCGAAGTTGGCCGGGTCGTTGCCGAGGAAGGCGCGGGTCTCGTCGTGGGTGTTGCCGATCACCAGCGGGATGCGCGCCGACTGCGGCGGCGCGTCCGGCCAGAACGGGTGCCGGTGCAGCACCTGCGCATCCAGCACCGGGCCCAGGTACAGGGACGTGTTCTCCACCCGCGACGGATCGCGCGTGCGCGTGGCCTCGAGCAGGCGTTGCAGCGGCAGCGTGCGCAGCGCCGCCAGTTGCGTGGTCTCCAATTGCAGTGTCTGCAGCAGCAATTGCGCGCGCTGGGTGGCCGCGCGCGGCCCGGCGGCGGTGACCTGCTGGCCGCTCATGGTCCAGGCGCGGTGGAACAGCCCTTGCGCGGCCGGCATCGCCATCAGCGTGGCGATCTTGGCGCCGCCGCCGGATTGGCCGAACACGGTCACGTTGCCGGCGTCGCCGCCGAACTCGGCCGCATGCGCGCGCACCCAGTGCAGCGCCCGCACCAGGTCGAGCTGGCCGACATTGCCTGACGCGGCGAACGCGGCGCCGCCCAGCTGCGCCAGGTACAGGTAGCCGAAGGCATTGAGGCGGTGGTTGACGCTGACCACCACCACGTCGCCGCGCCGGCACAGGCGCACGCCGTCGTACAGCGGATCGCTGCCGGAGCCGTTGTTGTAGGCGCCGCCGTGGATGTAGAACAGGATCGGCCGCTTCGCGCCGTCGCGCAGGGCGGGGGTCCACACGTTGAGGAACAGGCAGTCCTCGCTGACCGGGTCGAGCCTGAGCTGCGGTGCGGAGGCGGCGTAGCTGGTGCAGTCGCGCACGCCGCGCCAGGGTGGTTCCGGCAGCGCCGGCTGGAAGCGGCGCGGCGCGGTGTCGGCGCCATAGGGAATGCCCTTGAACACCTGCACGCCTTGCTCGCGATAGCCGCGGATGCGGCCGCTGCGGGTGCGCGCCAGCGGCGCGTCCGGAGCGGCGGCAACGGGCGCGGCGCCGGCGTTGCCGCCAGGCAAGGCGCCGCTCAAGGCCAGTGCGCCGAGCGCGCTGCCGTGCAGGAAGCGGCGCCGGCCGTGGTCGTCGGGTGCGGTGGACGCGGTGGCGGCAAGGTCGGCAGGCGGGATGGCGGCGGGTGGGGTCATGCGTGGCGGAGTCCGTGGGCAAACGCCGCCGGCCATGGGCCCGGGCCGGCAGCGGAAACGGTCGGGTGGATGCGGCGCGGCACGCCCATGCCGGGCGCGGCGCAAGACGGCCCGCTGCAGGCGGCGTTCGGGCGCTGGGTCAAGGCGGCGTGGTGCATGGCAATGCGGCAGCGCCGGCTACGGCTTCGGCGCGGCAGGCGCAATCGGCGCCAGCGCAGCCGGATCGCCCTGCACGCTGCGCATCCATTCCAGCGCCAGCGTCGGCCAGGCCGCCAGCGGCAGGCCGGCGATGCCACGGGTGCCGAAGCCATGGCCGCCGTGGGCGAACAGGTGCAGTTCCGCCGGCACCCCGGCCTGGCGCAGCGCCTGGTAGAACAGCAGGCTGTTCTCCTCCGGCACCACCCGGTCGTCCTGCGCATGCACCAGGAAGGTCGGCGGCATCGCCGGGATCACGCGGTTCTGCAGCGAATAGGCGGTCATCGTGGCGGCATCGGGGTGGCGGCCGAGCAGCCGCAGGCGCGACCCGGTATGCGCCGCGGTGCCGCTGCCCATGTCGATGACCGGATACAGCAGCAGCAGGAAGTCCGGCCGCGCGCTGCGCCGGTCGATCGCATCGCGCGCCGGGTAGACGCGTTCGTCGTAGCGGGTGCCGAGGCTGGCGGCGACATGGCCGCCGGCGGAGAAGCCGATCGCGCCGACCCGGTGCGGGTCCACGCCGTAGTCGGCGGCGCGCGCGCGGATCAGGCGCAGCGCGCGCTGCGCATCGGCCAGCGGCAGATCGCGCTGCGCCGCCGCCTCGGCGCCCGCCGCTTCCGCATCGGGCAGCCGATAGCGCAGCACGAACAGGGTGATGCCGGCCTGTTCGGCGAAGATCGGCAGCAAGGCGGTGCCTTCCTTGTCCAGCACGATGCGCGCGTAGCCGCCGCCGGGCGCGACCAGCAGCGCACTGCCGTTCGGGGTCTTCGGCCGGTACACCACCAGGTAGGGCTGGTAGCGGCCGCTGATCGCGCGGTCGGGCAGGGCCGGGTCGTCGCTGCGCTCGACGATGCGCGCCTGCTCCGGGCCGGCCGTGGAGCCGGGCGCCGGTCCCGGCCACAGCGGCAGCCGCGCGGCCTGCTCGGCGGCGGTCTCGCTGCCGGGATGTTCGGCCGCGATCGCGGGGCCACTGAGGGCCAAGGCCAGCAGCAGGCCCAGCGCATGCCGACGATCGCGCCACGCCAGCACCAGCGCACCGGCCGCTTGCCCCAGGATCGGGCGCGAACCCCGGCCCTGCCGGCCGTTGTCGTCGATGTAGCCGACCGCATCCGCATGCGCCATGCCTGCGCGTCCCGTTGTCGTCGTCTTCCGCATCCGTCGCCCTCCCAGGTCAAGGATGTGCAGCTAATCCGCTCGCATGGCGCCGCGCAAGCGACAGGTCTTGCAGAAGGGATCAGATCGCAGCGCTTCAGCGAATCCCCCCTCCCGAATGCCCAATCCCGGCTTTTTGCCGCACCGCACATTGCCAATGACACCGGTTTACCATATACAACTGCGCAACGCGCTGTCGATGAGCGGCGCAGCAATTCTTCCGATCCCCCACCTTCTTGCGGAGATGCCCTTGAGCACTCATTCCGGCCCGTCGGACACGCCACCGCCTGCGTTGGCCGACATCGCGGCCCGCTTCGTGCAGGCCCGCCAGCAGGGCCGTTCGCTGCCCGATTTCCCCGGGATCATCCCCGACGACCTGGAGACCGCCTACCGCGTGCAGGACCTGGCGATCGCGCAATGGCCGGACCGGGTGGTCGGCTGGAAGGTCGGCTACATCGCCGCCGAGCGCCGCGACCATTCCGGCGACGAGCGCCTGCTCGGCCCGATCTTCGCTCGCAACCTCTGGAATGCCACCGGTGGAACAACGGACATCCCGGTGTTCGCCGGCGGCTTCGGCGCGGTCGAGGCCGAGTACGTGCTGCGGCTGGACGCGGACGTGCCGGCCGACCAGCTGCACTGGACCGCCGAGCAGGCCGCGCAGCTGCCGTCCACGCTGTTCATCGGCGTGGAAGTGGCCAGCAGCCCGCTGGCCACGATCAACCAGCTGGGGCCGCGCGTGGTGATTTCCGACTTCGGCAACAACAACGGCCTGATCCTGGGGCCGCAGGTCGCCGACTGGACCACGCTGGACGAGACCGCGTTGTTGGCGGAAACCTTGATCGAGGGCCAACGCGTCGGCAGCGGCGGTGCCACCCTGTTGCCGGGCGGCCTGCGCACCGCGTTCGCGTTTGCGCTGGCGCGCTCGGCGCGGCGCGGCCGGCCGCTCAGGCGCGGCGAGCTGATCGCCACCGGCAATGCCACCGGCATCCACGACATCGCCATCGGCCAGCACGCGACGATCCGTTTCGACGGCTATGGCGAACTTCATTGCAGGGCGGTCGCGGCCTGAGCCGCGGCACGCCGACGACGCGCGGGAGGGCGCAGCATGATCACTCGTAGAGGTTTCCTGGGAGCGGGATTGGCCGCGGCCGCGGCGGCCCCGCTGGGCACGCTGGCCCAGGCCGGCGGCGGCGGCCGGCTGCTCACCGCCACCGACGTGCACGTGGCCGACTACCCCACCGTGGAGGCGGTGCGCTGGTTCGGGCAGACCCTGGAGCGGCAGACCGGCGGGCGGCTGAAGCTGCGCCAGTACCACTCCGGCCAGCTCGGCCGCGAGGCCGAGGCGATCGACATGGCCCGCTTCGGCGCCATCGACATCACCCGGGTCTATTCCGGCGCGCTCAACAACACCTTCCCGCTGACCCAGGCGCTGTGCCTGCCGTACGTGTTCGACTCGGTGCCGCATCTGCGCCGCGCGATCGACGGCCATGTCGGCGACAGCATCCTGGCCAGTTTCGAGCAGCGCGACCTGGTCGGCCTGGCCATCTACGATTCCGGCGCGCGCTGCTTCTACAACACCAAGCATCCGCTGCAGCGGCCCGAAGACCTGCATGGGTTGAAACTGCGCGTGGCCTCGTCGGACATCTTCCTCAAGCTGATGCGCATGCTCGGCGCCAATCCGACGCCGATGTCGCTGGGCGAGACCTTCTCGGCGATGGAGACGCACATGATCGACGGCGCCGAGAACAACATGCGCAGCTTCCAGTCCAGCCGCCATTTCGAGGCCGCGCGCTACTGGTCGCAGAGCGAACATTCCTACGCGCCGGACGTGCTGGTGATGTCGCGGCACAGCTTCCAGGCGCTGTCGCCCGGCGATCGCGCGCTGGTGGTGGAGACCGCGCGGCAATCGGTGGCGGTGATGCGCAAGCTGTGGGATGCGTCCGAGGCGCAGGCGCGCCAGGAAGTGCTCGACTACGGCGTGGCGGTCAACGAGGTGGACATGCCCGCCTTCCGCAAGGCCGCCGCACCGTTGCTGGCCGAGTACCGGCGGCAGCCGGAGATCGAAGCCCTGTACCGCCGCATCCGCGATTTCGCCTGAGGCCATGATGACCGACCACGCCATTGCCGTCCCGGTGGCGCCGCTGCAGCGGCTGCTGGACCGGATCTCCAACCTCGCCATCGGCATCGCCGCCGCCGCCCTGCTCGGGCTGGTGGTGGTGCAGGGCTGGCAGGTGTTCACCCGCTACGTGCTCAACGATTCGCCGAGCTGGACCGAGCCGGTGACGCTGCTGTTGCTGAGTACGGCGATGAGCATGGCGGCGGCCGCCGGCGTGCACACCAGGCGCCATTTCGGCTTCTTCCTGCTGGCCGAGAAGCTGCATGCGCACGTGCGCCGGGCGATCGACCTGATCCGTCCGCTGATGATCGCCGCCATCGGCGCGGTCATCGCCTGGTGGGGCGGCGTGCTGCTGCTGGACGGGTTGGACATCAAGATCGCCGGCGCCGCGTTGCCGCAGAGCATCAACTACCTGCCGCTGTCGATCGGCGGCGCGCTGATGAGCGTGTTCGCGCTGTACCAGGCGTGGCAGGTGCTGCATCCGGCCACCGCAGAAGGAGTGAACTGAGCCATGGCCATCGCAATCCTGCTCGGGCTGTTCGTGCTGCTGCTGCTGATCGGCGTGCCGGTGGCCTATGCGCTGGGCGCCGCGGCGCTGGCGACGCTGTTGTACCTGGACCTGCCGGCGGTGGTGCTGGTGCAGCAGATCTCCGCCGGCAGCGGCTCGGCGTCGCTGATCGCGATTCCGTTGTTCATCTTCGCCGGCGAACTGATGCTGCGCGGCGGTATCTCCGATCGCCTGATCGCGCTGGCGTCGTCGCTGGTGGGGCGCATGCGCGGCGGCCTGGGCCAGGTCAGCGTGCTGTCCTCGCTGTTCTTCGGCGGCGTGTCCGGCTCGGCCATCGCCGACGTGTCGGCGGTCGGCGGCACCATGATTCCGCAGATGATCAACCGCGGCTACGACCGCGACTACGCGGTCAACGTCAGCATGACTGCGGCGCTGGTCGCGCTGCTGGTGCCGCCCTCGCACAACCTGATCCTGTTCTCGGCCGCGGCCGGCGGCGGGCTGTCGATCGCCGATCTGTTCGCGGCCGGCATCTTCCCGGCGCTGCTGATGACCGCGGCGATGATGATCACCGGCTATGCGGTGGCGCGCCATCGCGGCTACGGCACCGAGCCGTTCCCGGGCTGGCGCGCGGTGGCGCTGCGCCTGATCGGCGCGCTGCCCGGGTTGGGCCTGGTCGCGCTGATCTTCGTCGGCATCCGCGCCGGCATCTTCACCGCGGTGGAGAGCGCGGCGATCGCGGTGGTGTACGCGCTGATCGTCACCGCGCTGCTGTACCGGCAGTTGCGCTGGGCCGAGTTCTTCGCCGCGGTCACGCATGCCGCGCGCACCACCGGCGTGATCCTGTTCGTGATCGCCACCGCGGCAGTGTTCGGCTGGCTGCTGGCCTACCTGCAGGTGCCGGCGGCGGCGGTGTCGCTGCTGCAGTCGATCGCCGACGGCAAGAACACCGTGTTGCTGATGATCGTGGTGATGCTGCTGCTGCTGGGCATGTTCATGGACCTGGCGCCGAAGATCCTGATCTGCACGCCGATCTTCCTGCCGGTGGTGAAGGCCTACGGCATCGACCCGATCCACTTCGGCCTGGTGATGGTGCTGGCCGGCGGCATCGGCCTGATCACCCCGCCGATCGGCTCGGTGCTGTTCATCGGCACCTCGATCGGCCAGATCACCGTGGCCCAGAGCATGCGCACGATCTGGCCGTTCTGGCTGGCGGCGCTGTGCGTGCTGCTGATCGTGGCGTTCTTCCCGGAACTGTCGCTGTGGTTGCCGCGCGCGCTGCGCGCCTGATGCATCGCGCCGCACGCAGCCGCTGCGGCGCCCACCAAGGAGTGCTCGCATGACCTCGCCCACGATCCCGCCCTGCCTGCGCTGGCTGCTGCTGGCCGGCCTGCTCGCCGCCAGTACGCTGGCCGCGGCGGCCGACTGGAAGCGCGGCATCGAGCAGCAGCGCATCGCCGACCAGGGCGACGGCACCTACCTCAATCCGGTGCTGGCCGGCGACCACCCCGATCCGTCGGTACTCAAGGACGGCGACGACTATTACCTCACCCTGTCCTCGTTCGACGCCTATCCGGGCCTGCCGATCTGGCACTCGCGCGACCTGGTCAACTGGCAGCCGCTGGGCCACGCCATCCGCGAGAACGTCGGTGCGATCTGGGCGCCGGACCTGATCAAGCACGGCAGCCGCTACTACATCTATTTCCCGGCGCGGCGCGGCGAGCAGGGCCAGCGCAGCAACTTCGTGGTCTGGGCCGACGACATCAAGGGTCCGTGGAGCGCGCCGATCGACATCGGCCTGGGCAAGTACATCGACCCCGGCCATGCGGTCGGCGAAGACGGCAAGCGCTACCTGTTCCTGAGCGGCGGCGACTACGTGCAGCTGTCCGACGACGGGTTGAAGGTCGTCGGCACGCCCAGGCATGTCTACGACGGCTGGACCTACCCGGAAAGCTGGGACGTGGAGGCCTATGCGCAGGAAGGGCCGAAGATCACCCGCCACAACGGCTGGTACTACATGACCACCGCGGTCGGCGGCACCGCCGGCCCGCCGACCGGGCACATGGTGATCACCGCGCGCTCGCGTTCGATCCATGGGCCGTGGCGCAACGCGCCGAACAACCCGATCACCCGCACCAGAAGCGCGGCCGAGCCGTGGTGGTCGCGCGGCCATGCGACCCTGGTCGAAGGTACCGACGGGCGCTGGTGGATGCTCTATCACGGCTACGAGAACGGCTACTGGACGCTGGGCCGGCAGGCGCTGCTGGACCCGATCGAGTGGACCGCCGACGGCTGGTTCGTGGCCAGGGGCGGCGATCTCGGCACGCCGCTGAAAAAGCCCAGCGGGCAGGCGCTGGCGCACGGGCTGGCGTTGTCGGACGATTTCCGCGGCGGCCGGCTCGGCCCGCAGTGGGCGTTCTTCAATCCGGACCGCGACGAGTCCCAGCGTCTGTCCTTCGGCGACGGCACGCTGAGCGTGCAGGGCAAGGGCCGCGCCCCGCGCGACAGCTCGCCGCTGACCGTGATCGCGCCCGACCCCGCCTACCAGTTCGAGGTGGAGCTGGAGATCGAACCCGGCGCGCAGGGCGGCGCGCTGCTGTTCTACAGCGAGCGCCTGTACGCCGGGGTGGGCAGCAACGGCGAGGCGTTCGTCATGCACCGCTACGGCGAGGAGCGCCCGGCGCAGCTGGCGCCCAGCGCCAAGGGCGGCCGCCTGTGGCTGCGGGTGCGCAACGACCGCCACATCGTCACCGTTCACAGCAGCCGCGACGGCAGCACCTGGACCAAGTACCCGGTGCAGATGGAAGTGTCCGGCTATCACCACAACGTCGCCGGCAAGTTCCTGGCGCTGAAGCCGGCGCTGTATGCGGCCGGAAATGGAAAGGTGCATTTCCGCCAATTCCGCTACCGTGCGCTGGAGTGAACATGACTACCGGTAGAATCCGTCCCCTTCCGTCCGGTTTTCCGTCCATGGCGCCGAGCAAACCCCCTTCCGCCGATGTCCACGCCTCCGTCCACGGCAAGGCCGCGACGATCAACGACATCGCGCGCCTGTCCGGGGTCTCGAAGAAAACGGTGTCGCGGATCATCAACAACTCGCCGCTGGTGCGCAAGGACACGCGCGAGAAGGTCGAGGCGCTGATGCGCGAAGTCGGCTACGCGCCGGATCCGCTGGCGCGCGGGCTGGCGTTCCGGCGCTCGTTCCTGATCGGCATGGTCTACGACAACCCGACCGCGCAGTACATCGTGGACATGCAGTACGGCGCGCTGGACGCGCTGCGCGGCTCCAGCTTCGAGCTGGTGGTGCATCCCTGCGACAGCCGCAGTCCGGGCTACATCGAGGGCGTGCGCCGCTTCGTGCAGCAGCAGAAACTGCATGGCGTGATCCTGGTGCCGCGCGCCTCGGAGGACCAGGCGCTGGCCGACATGCTCGCCGGCATCGGCGTGCGCTATACCCGCATCGCCTCGCTGCCGCTGGACGAGACCTCGCAGATGGTGGTCACCCACGACCGCGACGGCGCTGCCGAAGCCGCCGACTACCTGCTGTCGCTGGGCCACCGCGAGATCGCGCTGATCACCGGTCCCAGCGCCTACCGCTCCGCGCACGAGCGCACCGCCGGCTTCATCGACGCACTGACCCGGCGCGGCATCGAGCTGCCGCCGGAGCGCATCGTCGAGGCCGGCTACACCTTCGAATCCGGCGTGGCCGCGGCCGAGAAGCTGCTGCTCGGCAAGCAGCGCCCGAGCGCGATCTTCACCGGCAACGACGAGATGGCGGCCGGCGTGTACAAGGTCGCGTTGCGCGCCGGCATCAACATCCCGCGCCAGCTGTCGATCATCGGCTACGACGACAGCCCGCTGGCCTCGCGCCTGTGGCCGTCGCTGACCTCGGTACGCCGCCACACCCGCGACACCGGCCGCACTGCCGCGGCGATGCTGATCCAGCCCGAAGGCACCCCGGCGCTGGCGATCGCCAGCGTGCGCCCGCACCTGATCGTGCGCGATTCCTGCCAGCCGCCGGAAGACTAGAGCCCCTCTCCCGTCGGGAGAGGGGTTGGGGTGAGGGTCCGGCGCGAAGCGACTCGCGGAGTTTGGGTGCACGAGGCTGCGCCCGTACCCTCATCCGCCCCTGCGGGGCACCTTCTCCCGACGGGAGAAGGGAACAGCGCTAGCCCCTCTCCCACCGGGAGAGGGGTTGGGGTGAGGGTCCGGCGCGAAGCGCCTCGCGGAGTTGGGTGAACGAGGCTTCGCCCGTACCCTCATCCGCCCCTGCGGGGCACCTTCTCCCGGTGGGAGAAGGAAAGGCCCCGTTTCGTGCACTGCGCAATGACACCGGTTTACCAGAGCCGCTAGAATGCCCCCACGCGGGCTGCCGCTTGCCCCTGCTTGCCCCGGAGATCCCCATGTCCCTGTACTGCAAGACCCACTACGCCACCCATCCCGACGCCATCAAGGGCGCCAGCAACGACCAGCTGCGCGAGCTGTACCTGCTCGATGGCCTGTTCGCCGCCGACGCGGTCACGCTGAAGTACACCCACTACGAGCGCTTCGTGCTCGGCGGTGCCGCACCGGTGAGCAAGCCGGTGGCGCTGCCGCAACAGACCGAACCGGCCTCGGCCGCCGGCCACCCGTTCCTGGAGCGCCGCGAGCTGGGCGTGATCAACGTCGGCGCCGGCAGCGGCACGGTCAGCGTGGACGGCACCGCCTACACGCTGGGACCGAAGGACGGGCTGTACGTGGCGATGGGCAGCAGCGAGGTCAGCTTCGCCTCCGACGATGCGGCCAACCCGGCCCGGTTCTACCTGGCCTCGACCCCGGCGCATGCGCGCTTCCAGACCAAACAGCTGTCGATCAAGGACGCGGTGGCGCTGGACCGCGGCGCGCTGGAGACCAGCAACGAGCGCACCATCTACCAGTACATCGTGCCGGCCACCTGCCAGTCCTCGCAGCTGCTGCTGGGCCTGACCGTGCTCAAGCCGGGCAGCGTCTGGAACACCATGCCGCCGCACCTGCACGACCGCCGCAGCGAGGTCTATTTCTACTTCGACCTGGGCGCCAACGACCGCGTCTACCACTTCATGGGCGAGCCCGACGCGCAGCGCCACATCGTGATCCGCAACGACGAGGCGGTGGTGTCGCCGCCGTGGTCGATCCACATGGGCGCCGGCACCAGCAACTACGCCTTCATCTGGGCGATGGGCGGCGAGAACCTGGACTACACCGACATGCACGTGCTGGACATCTGCCAGCTCAAGTAAGCCGCCGCGCGCGCCATGCGCGCCGCCCCCCACCGTATCCGCAGCATCCTAGGGAGCACCCGCAATGACGAACCCGTTCAGTCTCGAAGGCAAGGTCGCACTGGTCACCGGCGCCAACACCGGCCTGGGCCAGGGCATCGCGCTGGCGCTGGCGCAGGCCGGCGCCGACATCGCCGCCGCCGGCATCCAGGCGCCCACCGAGACCGAGGAAAAGGTCAAGGCGCTGGGCCGCCGCTTCGTCGCCATCGAGGCCAACCTGATCAGCATCGAGCCGGTGCCGCGCGTGCTCGACGAGACCCTGGCCGGGCTCGGCCGCCTCGACATCCTGGTCAACAACGCCGGCCTGATCCGCCGCGCCGACGCGGTGGATTTCAGCGAGCAGGACTGGGACGACGTGATGAACGTGAACATCAAGTCCGCGTTCTTCATGTCGCAGGCCGCCGGCCGCCACTTCATCGCCCAGGGCAGCGGCAAGATCATCAACATCGCCTCGATGCTGTCGTTCCAGGGCGGCATCCGCGTGCCCTCGTACACCGCCAGCAAGTCCGGCATCGCCGGCATCACCCGCCTGCTGGCCAACGAGTGGGGCGCCAAGGGCCTGAACATCAACGCCATCGCGCCCGGCTACATGGCCACCGACAATACGGCGCAGCTGCGTGCCGACGCCGCGCGCAACCAGTCGATCCTGGAACGCATCCCGGCCGGGCGCTGGGGCGTGCCGGAAGACCTGGGCGGCACCGCGGTGTTCCTGGCCAGCAGCGCCTCGGACTACGTCAACGGCACCATCATCCCGGTCGACGGCGGCTGGCTGGCGCGCTGAGCCAAGCACGCAGCGTGCGCTGTTCCCTTCTCCCCCCTGGGACCATGGCCCCTTTTTGGGGGGAAGGTGCCCGCAGGGCGGATGAGGGTCGGCCCGCACGCACACCAACCAGAGGCAAATGAAGGTCGGCACCGCACGCACCGCAACGATCACGCGCAACACTCTTCCCCCGCAATCGGAGACACCCATGAAAATCGCACTGATGAACGAGTTCAGCCAGGCCGGCAAGAACCCGGTGATCCTGCAGCAGCTCACCGACGTGGCCGGCGAACAGGGCCACAGCGTGTTCAACGTCGGCATGGACGGCGACAACGACCATCGCCTGACCTACATCCACCTGGGCATCGTCGCCAGCCTGCTGCTCAATTCGAAGGCGGTGGATTTCGTCGTCGCCGGCTGCGGCACCGGCCAGGGCGCGATGATGTCGCTCAACGCCTACCCGGGCGTGTTCTGCGGCTACTGCATCGAGCCGACCGACGCCTACCTGTTCGCCCAGGTCAACAACGGCAATGCGCTGGCGCTGGCCTTCGCCAAGGGCTACGGCTGGGGCGCGGAGATCAACGTGCGCTACATCTTCGAGAAGGCCTTCAGCGGCGAGCGCGGCATGGGCTATCCGGCCGAGCGCCGCGAATCGCAGCAGGCCAACGCCGGCATCCTGGCGCAGGTCAAGCAGGCCACCGCCAAGTCCTACCTGGACGGCCTGCGCGCGCTGGATCCGGAACTGGTCAAGCAGGCGGTCGGCGGCGAGCGCTTCCAGCAGTGCTTCTTCGACAACGCGCAGGATGCGCAGATCCGCGCCTTCGTCGCCGGCGTGCTGGGCAAGCCGGAAGCCGCGGCGGCCTGACCGCATCGAGCCCCTCTCCCGCGGGAGAGGGGTTGGGGTGAGGGCCGAACGGTTCGACCAACCCGCACCGCGCTTTCCTGTCGCCTCGCCACGCTCGCCGTGACAGCGGTGGCGGCGCAAGCGCGGACACCGCGCACCGGAGCCCAGCATGCGCCTGCTCTTGTCCGTCTTGCTGTTGCTCTGCGCAGGTAGCGCCTGCGCAGCGCCGCAGCGCGTGTTCATCGCCGGCGATTCCACTGCGGCCGACTACGGCCCCGAGCGCGCGCCGCAGGCCGGCTGGGGCCAGGCCCTGCAGAGCTACCTGGATCCGGCCGCCTGGCAGGTGCGCAACCATGCCAAGGGCGGGCGCAGCGCGCGCAGCTTCATCGCCGAAGGCCGCCTCGACGCGATCGCCAGGGACCTGCGTCGCGGCGACGTGCTGCTGATCCAGTTCGGGCACAACGACGCCAAGGTCGAAGACCCCAGCCGCTACGACGATCCGCAGCAGGCCTATCCGCAGTTCCTGGCGCGCTACGTGGCGCTGGCCCGCGACAAGGGCGCCACGCCGATCCTGCTCACCCCCGCCGCGCGCCTGCTGTACGACTTCGGTTCCCTGCTCGACACCCACGGGCTGTACACCCAGGCAGTGCTGCGCCTGGCCGCCGAACAGCAGGTGCCGCTGATCGATCTCAACGCCAGCAGCAGCGCCTGGATCCGCGCGCTGGGCGAACAGGCGGCCAGGCCGTACTTCCTGTTCGTGCCGGAACAGGGCAAGGCCGACGGCACCCATTTCAGCCACGCCGGCGCCACCGCAGTGGCGTGCCTGGTGGTGCGCGACTGGGCGGCACTGCAGCCGACACTGCGGGCGCAGCTGCGCCGCGATATCGACTGCGGCATGCCGGCTGGCACAACGGGCGCGCCGCGTCCATCGACCGCGCCATCGATGTCGGCGCCGTCGCTGGTGGCACAGGAACGCGACCTGGCGCGTACGCAACCCGGCCCACACGGCGGCGCGGGCGAGACCACCGCGTATCCGCTCTTCGCCGACGCGCCCGGCCTGGCCTTCGTGCTGCGCAAGCGCGTGCTGGACAAGGGCGCCGGCATCGGCCTGCACCTGCACGACAAGGACGAGATCTACTACATCGTCAGCGGCCGCGGCCTGTACGCGCTGGACGGCAGGCAGTACGCCGTGGGTCCCGGCCATGCGCTGCTGACCCGGCCCGGCAGCACGCATGCGCTGCAGCAGACCGGCGAGGAGCCGCTGGTGCTGCTGTTGGCCTATCCGACCGACGCGCCGCACTGACAGCAGCACCGCGAGGCCGCGCGTGGCGCTCGGCCGGTGCCGCGGCGCGTTCGTCGCGCGATTGGCGCGTTCCGTCGCCGCCGGGTCCGTTCCGTCGCGGCACGGTGCTGCGGCGACGGTGCAGGCATTACCATCCGCCGCGGACAGCGTGCCGACGTGGCGAGGAACGCGGACATGCATGGGATGCAAACGAAATGCGCTGCGGCGATCGCGACCGTGGCGGCAATCCTGCTGTGGGTGCCGGCAATGGCCACGACAGCGGAGAAGACATCGGACACGGCGCCGATGCCGATGAGCGCTGCCGAACTGGATCGCACGATCGAGCAGCGGATGCGCGAGGGCGGCCTGGTCGGCGTCGGCGCGGCGATCATCGTCGACAAGCGCCTGGTGTGGATGCAAGGCTACGGCTACGCCGACCGCGAACGCGCGATCGCGTTCACGCCCGACACGGTCATGAACATCGGCTCGATCAGCAAGACCGTCAGCGGCGTGGCGCTTATGCGTGCGGTGCAGGACGGCAAGTTGTCGCTGGATGCGGACATCGACAGCTATCTGCCGTTCGTGGTGCGCAATCCGTCCTTTCCGGACGTGCCGATCACGCTCAGGCAACTGGCCACACACACGTCGTCGATCACGGACCGCTGGTCGGTGTACGCGCAGACCTATCACTACGGCGGCGATTCGCCGCAACCGCTGGCGAGTTTCCTGGCGGACTATTTCGGCGCCGGCGGCAAATACCAGGCAGCGGAAAACTTCCTGCCGAACAAGCCGGGCACCCATCGCGACTATTCCAACATCGCTGCGGCGCTGGCCGGCTATATCGTCGAGCGTGCGGTCGGCGAGCGGCTCGACGCCTACACCCAGCGCCAGATCTTCGCACCGCTGCGCATGCGCAGCACCGCGTGGTTCCTGTCGCAGGTACCGCCGCAGCGCCACGCGCAGCTGTACGTCGCGCAGAACGGGCTGTCGATCCCGATCCCGCTGTACGGCGGCACCACCTATCCCGACGGCGGCGTGCGCACCTCGGTGGCGGATCTGTCACGGTTCTTCCTGGCCCTGCTCAACGACGGCGCCTACGACGGTGGGCGGATCCTGCAACGGCGTTCGGTCGAGGAAATGCTGCGTTTCCAGTACAGCCCGGCGAACAAGCCGGACAACGTGGAACTGGACAAGAAGAACTCCGGCATCTTCTGGGCGACGAAATTCGACGCGACCCGGATCGGCCACGGCGGCTCCGATCCCGGGGTGAAGACCGAGATGTTGAGCGATCTGGACAAGGAACTCGGCGTGATCTTCTTCACCAACACCTCGCTGGACGAGCACCAGTTCAGGGACTACGAAGGCATTCTCGACGCGCTGTGGCAGCGCGCACGCACGCTGAAGCAGCAGGGCGCCGCGCGCCGCTAGCGCGTGATCGCCGCGGCAGCGCCGCCCCCGGGCGAGCGCGGGGACGCACCGGCGTGGCGAACGCATGCGCGCAAACGCGCCTTCACGGCTCCAACCCCCGCGGCTGCCGCGCTGGTCCACCCGATCCTGGGGCGATCGGGGCAGCGCCACGTGTTGTTGCCGATTCAATGCCGGGACATATCCATGCGGAACCGCCCATGGGGCCAGCGACTGCACGCCGCCGTCGCGGACCCGGCGTGCGCATGCGCTCCGGCCGCTCCGGTGACCGGGAGCGGCGTGGCCTGTTGCCCCGAAACGGGGAAGCGAAGTGCCGACGTGGCCATGGCGTGTCAGGACGATCGTGCCGCCGCGCTCAAGTTCGGCCATGCGCAGCCGATAACGCTACCTGCAACGCAGACTCGCCGCCGATGGCGGGTGTGCATGGATTGGTTTTTTCTATTTCAGGACTGTCATGGAACGACATCGCTTGCCGTTGCGGCCCTTCGCGGATATCGCTGCGCCCCGCTTCGCGGCACCCCCGAACGCCTTGCGCCGGATGCTTGTCTTGAGCGCGCTGGCGCGCGTCCGTCTCCAGCCATGCAGACGCGCCTGTCCAGGCTTGGCGTCCACGCGCAGCCGATACCTTTGCCCGTCTGGGCAGGTGGCGGTTCTTCCGCGAGATGCGCTCGCGCGCCGTGCGACGGCGCGGATCCAAAAAACGCTCCATCCATCGATCCATTCAACAAGGGGAACACCATGAAGCGTGCTGTTTTGAGAGGGTGCGTGTCATTGGCACTCGTGGCCGGGCTGGCCGGTTGCGCGACCGAGAGCTATCGCAGCGTCAAGCCGCAGAGCGTGGCCACGGCGGGCGTCGCCTATGCCGGTGCGCGTGCGCCGATCGCGGTTGGCAAGTTCGACAATCGTTCGTCTTTCATGCGCGGCCTTTTTTCCGATGGGGCGGACCGCCTGGGCAGCCAGGCCAAGACCATCCTGATCACCCATTTGCAGCAGACCAATCGCTTTCGCGTGCTCGACCGCGACAACATGGGCGAGATCAGGCAGGAAGCGCAGATCAAGCAGCAGGCGCAGCAGCTGAAAGGCGCGGACTACGTGGTGACCGGCGATGTCACCGAATTCGGCCGCAAGGAAGTCGGCGACACGCAGCTGTTTGGCATCCTGGGGCGAGGCAAGCAGCAAGTGGCTTATGCCAAGGTCAGCTTGAACGTGGTGGACAGCGCGACGTCGGAGGTGGTGTATTCGGTCCAGGGCGGCGGCGAGTACTCCCTGTCCAACCGCGAAATCGTCGGCTTCGGCGGCACCTCGAGCTACGACTCCACGCTCAACGGCAAGGTGCTGGACCTGGCTATCCGCGAGGCCGTCGACAACCTCACCGCGGCGATCGACTCCGGTGCCTGGAAGCCGGCCAAATAATTCAATCCATCACGGAAGAACATGAAAACCATTCGATCACATGTGTTTCGCTGGGCGGTCGCGTGCGCGCTGCCGATCCTGGTTGGTTGCGCCCATCAGCCGGCTTCGCTGTACCAGTGGGGAAGCTATCAGGAGCAGGTCTACAGCCATTTCAAGGGTGGCAGTCCCGAACAACAGATCCAGGCGCTGGAGAAGGACCTGCAACTGAGCCAGGCAGCCAACCGCACGGCGCCTCCGGGGCTGCACGCGCACCTGGGCATGCTGTACGCCGAAACCGGAAACGACGGCAAGGCGCAAGAGCAGCTGCTGGCCGAGAAGGCGCAGTACCCGGAGTCGGCCACCTACATCGACCTGTTGTTGAAGAAGAGCCAGAAATGAGGGAGACCGCCATGAAACGATTTGCGAGATTCGCTCTGGTGGCAGGCATCGCCCTGCTGATGAGCGCCTGCGCGACGCAACCGGCGTCCCGCGACTACACCGCGTACAAAGCCAGCAAACCGCGTTCGATCCTGGTGCTGCCGCCGATCAGCCGGTCGCCGGACGTCAACGCCAGCCTGAGCGTGCTGTCGGTGACGACGCTGCCGCTGGCCGAAGCGGGCTACTACGTGATGCCGGTGGCGCCGGTGTACGAGACGTTCAAGCAGAACGGCGTGACCATCGCCGACGAGGCGCAGGCGATCGCGCCGGAAAAGCTGCGCGAGATCTTCGGCGCGGACGCGGCGCTGTACATCACGGTGGACAAGTACGGTTCGGTGTACCAGGTGATCAACAGCGTCGTGGTGGTGTCGGCCAATGCCAAGCTGGTGGATCTACGCACCGGCGCCACGCTGTGGCAAGGCCAGGCGCAGGCATCCAGCGCGGAGAACCAGAACAATGGCGGCGGTGGCCTGCTCGGCATGCTGGTCAGCGCGGCGATCAACCAGGTGGTCAATCAGGTGACCGACAAGGGCCACCAGATCGGACAGGTAACCAGCGTGCGCCTGCTGTCGGCCGGTCACCCGGGCGGTCTTCTGTACGGTCCGTACAATCCCAAGTACGGCACGGACTGACCCCCAAGCGCGCTGCTGCGACCTGCGGCAGCGCGCTCCCAATGGCACAGGCACCGAGCCGAGACGCAAGGTCTCATACGTCGCCGTCGCGGCTCCAGCCCTCGCCGCTGCCGCGCTGGTAGACGCGGTCCTGCGCCTGCACGTCGCCGGCGGCGATGTGCGCCTGGTCGCTCAGCTGCGCATACAGCGGGGTGAAGTCCGGCGCTGTCGCCTGCATGAGCTGTTCGAAGCTGTCGATGACGAAGTAGGTCTTCTGGTAGCTGTCGATGCGGTAGCGGGTGCGCATGATCCGCGCCAGGTCGAAGCCGATGCGGTTGGGTGCGGCCGATTCCAGTGCGTACAGCGATTCGCCCTTGGACGAGACGATGCCGGCGCCGAAGATGCGCAGGCCGTCGGCGCTGGCGATCAGTCCGAATTCCACTGTGTACCAGTACAGGCGGGTAAGGTTCTGCAGCGCGTCCGGACCGATGCCGTGCGCCTTCACCCCGCCGCGGCCGTAGGCCTGCATGTAGTCGGCGAACAGCGGGTTCATCAGCAGCGGCACATGGCCGAACAGGTCGTGGAACAGGTCCGGCTCGGCGATGTAGTCGATCTGGTCCGGGCGGCGGATCCACCAGGTCACCGGGAAGCGGCGGTTGGCCAGGTGATCGAAGAACTCCAGTTCCGGCAGCAGGCCTTCGACCCCGACCAGGGTCCAGCCGGTGGTGGCGCCCAGCACCTCGTTGAGTTGGTCGAAGCGCGGGATCGCCTGCGGACTCATGCCCATCACGTCCTGCGCCTGCAGGAATTCGTCGCAGGCGCGGCCGACCAGCAGTTCGCGCTGGCGCAGGTACAGCGTGCCCCAGGTGGCGTGGTCGTCGGCGCTGTAGCTGTCCCAGGGCTGCGCGACCACGGCGGTGGCGTAGACCGGCACATAGCCCTTGTCGGTCTGCTGGTGTTCGACGCGGCGCGGTGCGGTGTCCATGGGCGGCGGCTCCGGAGGGGGGATACCGACGATGGTAGGCGCCAGGCCGCGCAATGAGCTTGCGAAGTTGCGCCATTCCCGCCGCTGCGCGCAAGATTGTTGCAGCGAACCCATGTTGCGGAGCAGTAAATGACGGAATCGGCCCTGTTCGACCGCACCGACCTGCGCTTGCTCGCTCTACTGCAGCGGCAGGGGCGGGCCAGCAACGCCGAACTGGCCGCGCAGGTGAACCTGTCGCCGTCGGCCTGCCTGCGCCGGGTGCAGCGGCTGGAGGCCGAGGGTGTGGTCGCCGGCTACGCCGCGCGGCTGGTGCCCGGCGCGATCGGCCTGGGCCTGCAGGCCTTCGTGCGCGTGCAGTTGGAAAAGCACGGGCAGAGCGGCATCGCCCATTTCGCCGACAGTGTGCAGGGCTGGGACGAGGTCGTCGCCTGCCATGCGCTGACCGGCGACATGGACTACCTGCTGCACGTGTACGTGCGCGACCTGACCCATTTCTCCGCGTTCCTGCTGGACAAGCTGCTCAACGCCGCCGGCGTGGCCGACGTCAATTCCAGCTTCGTGCTGCGCACGGTCAAGGACTTCACCGGCCTGCCGCTGCCGCGCGGCTGAGCGTGCGGTCAGGCAGCGGGTCGGGCCAAACGGCGACGGAGCCCAGCGGGCCAGCATCCAGCCCATGCTGTTGTTGCGGTTACAGGACATGTGCTTCACTCGGTGTTTATAACGGGCGATCGCATATCACCGGAGGACGCACACGATGAGATCGGTTTCGCGCCTGGCGTTTTGCTTGCTGTTGGCTAGCATCCTGCCGATGGCCGGCTGCGCCAAGCCCAGTGCTGCCGATTCGCCCGCTGCCACGTCCACCAATGCCCAGGGCTGCGTGAGGAAGCGCCATCTCGGTCCACAGGATCCGTTCCAGACGCCGCCGCCGCTGATGGAAGCGTGCCTGGGGCCTTACAAATTGCGGATCCCGGCCAACTACTTCGGCGACCAGATGGGGCCGAACTTCGACGACAGTTTCGGTCTGTATCTGGAGTATCCGACGCTGCAGCCGTTCGCACCGGGTGAACGCACGCATCTGCGCCTGGATGTGTCGACGCGGACGGTCGATATCGCGTATCACTATCTGGATCGGGTGGATGTGCATGAGGCGCTACGCAGGCGCTATACCGGCTATTCCGCAGACAAGGACAATCCGGCAGAGCATCTGGAGAGCCGTCTCAGGCAAAGCGCGGTGTATGGCCTGACTCCCTACTATGCGGATCTTCCGAAAGTGTTTTCCTACTACAAGGCAAAGGGATACCGGGCGTCGGCGCCTGTGTTCAAAGCGGATGAGCACGATGATTGGTACGTCGAACGGGATGCGAATGGCGAAATTCGCACCTTCATCAAATGCACCTCGCATGTAGTTGCCGAAACCGGTGTGGAATATCGGGACGGAAAGCTGGTGCGTAGCCAAGAAGCCGAACTTCCAGAGTGCCGTCATCTCTTCGCGCTTCCAGAAATCAGTACGCTCGTGGAGGTGCGCTACGTGCGCGCCGCATTGCCGGACTGGAAGAGAATCGAGGATGCGGCCCGCAGCTACATAGAGAAGTTCATGGTGAAAGGAAATCGGGTGCAGAACAGGTAGTTATGTAGGCGAACGTCAAAGGAGCTCTGGAAGTGAATGGTCTGGACAAGCGCGATATCGAAGTGCTCGGTTACTACGCCGAACAGGGAAATCGAGAGCTTTATTGGAACTACCTTGCAAACAAGCAAGGCAACGATGGCTACGGATTGCTCGCGCTCGGTGTAGTCCGCAACGATAATGCACCAGGCGCCACGGCAAACGCGTTCGCCGACAGCCAGGCCCGTCGCGGCCGCGTCGCGATGAGCGAACGGCAGTGGAACGAATTCGGCATTGATCTGATGAAGAGCGACTTCGAGAGTCGGCGAAGCTACTTCGACAATGGCCAGCCCGCGCCGGCGCTCAACCTTCCAGTCAAGGACGTCGAAGCCGTCCACGATGCCACCTTCCAGAAGCACCGCATCAACCCCAACGGCTGGACGCCGCGCGAGCTGCTCGACGCCGCGCGCCGCCATGGTGGCGAGCCCGAGGCGGAGAAAGTCTGGTCGATGATGCTCGACAACTCCGCGCTGGGCCTGGATCGCGCAGGCTCCACGCTGAACGACGTGCGCAAGTACGACGACACGCAACTCGATGTGGTGTCCTACACCGCGCGCATGACCGCTGCGCGCCTGCTCGCGCACGAAGCACGGCCGATCACCGATCCAGAGCGGATCGGCGCCGAGCGCTTCTATTACCAGCGCGATGCGCGGACCGGACAATGGACCAACTGGGTCGATAGTGGCGAGCAGACCATCGCCCAGTCGGTGCGCGATCCGCAGCAGCTGCGCGAACTTGACGATACCCGCGCACTGCGCCTGGAGCGCCAGCAGTTGCGCGAGCAGTTCCATCCCGAGGATCCGTACCGCCACTAGCCGATCCTGCGCAGCCCGCAGACGCTGGCCGAGGCCGATCCGGCGCGCCCGGCGGATGCCGAATTGCTGGCGGCGCGCGCCACCGATCCGACCCGACCGGACCATCCGCGCCACGCCCTGTACCGGCAATGCGAGATGGGCACGTAGGCGCTGGACCGTCAGCTCGGGCGCAGTCCCGACGCGGACAGCGCCTGCATGGCTGCCAGCCTGACCGATCTGGCGGCGCGCAACGGCCTGGAGCGGGTGGACCATGTGCAGTTGAGCGAGCGCGGGCGCAGTGTGCAGGCGGGCGAACTGGTGTTCGTGGTGCAGGGCGACCCGAAGGACCCGGCGCACCTGCGCGCGCAGATGCCGACCGAAGCGGCGGTCCGCACGCCGGTCGCGCAGTCGTTCGAGCGGCTGGCCGAGTTCGATCAGCAACAGGCGCTCGCGCAAACGCAGCAAGCAGCCAGGCAGCTGGATGTGCAGCAGCAGGAAGCGCAGCGCCAGGGCGCGGCGGCGATACGGATCTGAGCGAAGCGGTGGAGCTTGCGCGCGGCGATCATCGTGGTCGCGGCGTGCATCCCACTCCACCCCATGCTCCGCGAGTCGCTGCGCGCCGGACCCTCACCCCAACCCTCTCCCGGTGGGACAGGGGCTAAAGCGCTGCGGCTGTTCCCTTCTCCCGTCGGGAGAAGGTGGCCCGCAGGGCCGGATGAGGGTACGCGCGAAGCCCCGTGCATCCACCTTCACGAGTCGCTGCGCGCCGGACCCTCACCCCAACCCATCCCCCGAAGGGAGATGGGCTATGCGTGGTGCGGTTGTTCTGGACGTGCCGCGACGTTCAGTCCCGCTGCTTGCACGGATCGTCGCGGCCGATCAGGCGGCCCAGGCGCGAGCGCGGTTCGCACGGCGGCGGCGCCGGCTGTGCCGCCTTGGCGGCCGCGGCTGCTGCCGCCGCGCGCTGTTGCTGCAGCTGCGCCAGCTTGGCCTTGATCTGCGGCATCGCCGCCAGCGCGGCCTTCTCGCCTTCCAGGATGGCGGCGTTGCGCTGGGCGAAATCGGCGGCACCGATGTCGTTGACCTTGGGCCGGATCACGATGTCCGCGCGCGCCAGTTCCTGCTGGCCCAGGCGCTGGCCCATGATCGCGATCGACTGGTTGACGATGCCGAGCATGCCGGCCGGGTTCTTGCCGCTGGCCTTGCTTGAGATGTCCACCGCGACCACGAAGTCGGCGCCGAGCTGGCGCGCGGCGTCCACCGGCACCGGGCTGACCACGCCGCCGTCGACGTAGTGGAACTTGCCGATGGTCACCGGCTCGAACACGCCGGGAATGCTGCTGGAGGCGCGCACCGCCTGGCCGGCGTTGCCGCGCACGAACACGGTGCGCTCGCCGTCTTCCAGGCGCGTGGACACCGCGGCGAAGGGCTTGGCGAGCTTCTCGATCGGGCGGTTCTTGAGCTGGGCGTTGACATAGTCCTGCAGCGCCTGGCCCTGCACCAGGCCGCCGGAGAACAGGCGCATGTCGCGGATGCTGCTCTCGTCCAGCGCCACCGCGGCCTGCTGCATCTGGAACGCGTCCATGCCGCTGGCGTACAGCGCGCCGACCACGCTGCCGGCGCTGGTGCCGGACACCACCACCGGCTCCAGCCCGTTGGCCTGCAGCATCTTGATCACGCCGATATGGGCGAAGCCCTTGGCCGCGCCGCCGCCCAGGGCGATGCCGATGCGCAGCGGCTTGGCCGCGGCGGCCGGCGGCGGCCCCACCACCACCGGTGCCGGGGGCGCCGGCTTGGGCTCGCCGCCGCATGCCGCGAGCAGGCCGAACAGGGACAGGGACAGGAGCAGGCGCGGGCGACGGAGGGCGGTCATGGAGGGGTATCGTGGAAGGAGAGGGCGGAGCCGGCGCGAGCATACCGGGATCGGCCTGCACCGCCCACGACCGGAGGTCATGCAGTGGCCTGCCCGGGCGCGTCGCACCGGGCTGGCGAACGCCACGCCGCCGTGTGCGATGGAGCCACGCGGCTTGCGCAATGTGGCCACGGATGCAGCGGACGGCGTGGCGCCGTGCGCTCACGCTCACAGTTCTGCGCAACGCTTCGCGCCGTACCCTCACCCCAACCCCTCTCCCGACGGGAGAGGGGCTAGAGCAGGCTGCGGCTGTTCCCTGCGCGCGGCGGACCATGGCCCACGTCGGGGAAGGTCGCTCGCAACGGAGGAGGTGCGCACGCCAAGGCGATGCCGCCCGCGCCGGCCGCCATCGCCGCGACCGCGGCCACGCAGCCGCCTCAGAAGGTGTTGTCGCCGTCCAGCATCCGGCCCAGCCCGCCGAGCACCGAGCCTTCGCCGCGGTTCTGCCCGCCGCCCTGCGGCGCGGCGGCGAACATGCGTCCGGCCAGGCGCGAGAACGGCAGCGACTGCAGCCATACCTTGCCCGGGCCGGTCAGCGTGGCCAGGAACATGCCTTCGCCGCCGAAGAACATGCTCTTGATGCCGCTGACCGCGCGCACGTCCATGTCTACCGTGGAATGGAACGCGACCACGCAGCCGGTGTCCACGTCCAGGCGCTCGCCGGCGGCCAGCTCGCGCTCGACCACGCAACCGCCGGCGTGCACGAACACCCAGCCGTCGCCTTCCAGCTTCTGCATGATGAAGCCCTCGCCGCCGAACAGGCCGGTCATGATCTTGCGCTGGAAGTGGATGCCCAGCGACACGCCGCGCGCGCCGGCCAGGAAGCTGTCCTTCTGGCAGATCAGGCGGCCGCCGTGCTGGTCCAGCTTCATCGCCAGCACCGTGCCCGGATACGGCGCGGCGAAGGCGACCTTGGCCTTGCCCTGGCCCTGGTGGGTGAACACGGTGGTGAACAGGCTCTCGCCGCTGACCAGCCGCTTGCCGGCCGAGAACAGCTTGCCCATCAGCCCGCCGCCCTGGCTGTTGGAGCCGTCGCCGAACACGGTGTCCATCTGCACCACGGCGTCCTTGAACATCAACGCGCCGGCCTCGGCGACCGCGCTCTCGCCCGGATCCAGCTCGATCTCCACGAACTGCATTTCGTGGCCGACGATGCGGAAGTCGATGTCGTCGGCACGGCCGCTGCCGCCGGGCGGGGGCGGCAGGCCCGGCGGCAGGCTGGCCGCGCTCGCGCCGCGCAGCTCGTCGATCTGGTTGGCCGGCTTCCAGCCGCTCTGGCCCTGGCGCCAGGCCATGGCGGCGGGGTTGTTGCGGGCGAAGGCGATGGCGTCGGCATCGTCGAACGGGCCGGAGCGGGTCTGCTCGCTGCCGGTCAGGAAATACCACTGGGTCATGGCTGCAGGTCCTTGGCGGAAATCTGCGGCGAGTCTAGCCCGCCGCCCCGGTCGATTCGCATCTGCCCAATGGCATGGGTGCGGGGACCCCTCGTGAAGTCGGGGACGGCAATGTGGGAGGGGCTTCAGCCCCGACGCGTTGGACATTCCGGCGTCGGGGCTGAAGCCCCTTCCCCAAGTTGCGCCCGCCCTCGCGCGAGGTGTCGATGTCGCGTCACGCCGGCTGCGATTCGCCGGCGTGACGGTGTAGCGGCCGCTATTGCTGCGCTTACAGCGCGCTGGCCGGCCGCACCTGCAGGGTCTTGGCTTCCGCGGCGCAATCCTTGGCCGGGGTCAGGCCCTGCGCGCGCGCGGCGGCGATCTCCTTGCGCGCGCCCTCCAGGTCGGCGCGGAACTGCGGATTGTCCTGCAGCCTGGCGACCGTGGCCGCGCCGACGATGCGGCTGGCCAGCACGTCGCTCTGCCAGTGCACGTTGCAGACGATGCGGCTCTCGCCGTAGCTGCGGCCGCGCGCCATCAGGGCGTCGGTGCGCGCCGGATCGGCTTCGCTGAGCACCTGCGCCCAGGCCCAGCCGATGGAGGTGTGGCCGGACGGGTAGGAGCCGTTCGGGCGCAGCTCGGCCTCGTCGGCGGGCGTGCAGCTGGCTTCGCCGTTGTCCATGAACGGGCGCGGCACGTGGTAGTAGGCCTTGGCCTTCTCCGCGGCGTCGCCGGCGTCTTCGGCCACGCGCTGCAGCAACCGGTACAGGTGCGGGGTGTGCTCGACGCTGACCTGGACCCCGAGCGGGCAGCTGAAATGGTTGGCCGCGCCGGGGAAATGCAGTTCGGCGTCCTGCGCCGCCTGCGCGAAGCGCGGGGTGCCGCGCATCGCCCGCGCTTCCCGGTTCACCGCTTCGTCCAGCGCGCGCCCGGCCGAACCCTTGGCCGGTGGCGGCGGCACCAGCAGCAGGCTGTCGGGCAGCTGCGCCGGCGTCAGGTAGCCGCTGGCCTTGGCCTCGGCCATCGACTTGGACGCGGCGGCGGCGGGCGGCTTGGCCTGCAGCAGGGTCGGCGCGGCGATCGCCGCAGTCAGGGCCAGGCCGAGGCCGGCGAGCACGGGGAAGCGGGAGGAGCGACGAACCATGGCGGGATCCACTGCAGGAGAGACCGGCCATGTGAAGGCAAAAATGTGACAGTGCGTGGCGCCGTCGCGATCGCCGTACAGCTGGCGTCAGGCAAAGCCGGCGCGGCCTTCGCCAGCGCCGCGCGCGACGCCCGCCGCGGAGGCGGCGCGCGGCACGTCGCGCCTCGGGCCTGGCGCGTCGTGCGAAGGAGCCGCGGCGCGCGGGGCCCGCGTTCCAGGGCCGAACCGGTGCTGGAGCGCGAAGCCGGCATCGCCTGCACCCGCCAGTCCGGCACCGGCGGACCGGAAGCGCCGGTGCTGCTGCGTTCTTCGCCGCCGACCTTGATCCAGATCCGGCGCGCGCCGGATCGCGCCGGTTGCGCGCTACAGCGCGCTGGCCGGCCGTGCCTGCAGCGTCTGCGCCTGCGCCGCGCAGTCTTCGCCGGGCGTGGCGCCCTGCGCCCGCGCGCGTGCGATCTCGCCGCGCGCTGCGTCCAGGTCGGCGCGGAACGCCGGGTCGGCATGCAGCCGCGCCACGGCGGCCGCGCCCATGAAGCGGCCGGCCAGCACGTCGCTCTGCCAGTGCACGTTGCACACCAGCCGGCTCTCGCCGTAGTTGCGGCCGCGGGCGATCAAGGCATCGGCGCGGTCGGGCGCGATCTCGCTCAGGATCAGCGCCCAGGCCCAGCCGATGGCGCTGTGCCCGGACGGGTAGGAGCCGTTGTGGCGCAGTCCGTCCTCGTCCTCCGGGGTGCAGGTCGGCTGCTGGTTGCGCATGAACGGGCGCACACGCCGGTAGTGGTTCTTGGCCGCCTTGGTCGCGGCGCTGGCGTCGATGCGGCTGCGTTCGAGCAAGGTGTACAGGTGCGGGGTGCGCTGCGCGTCGATGGCCACGCCCAGCGCGCAGGCGAACTGGCCGGCGCCGGCCGGGAAACTCAGATCGGCGTCGCGCGTGGCCTGCTGCCAGCGCGTGCTGCCGCGCAGCGCCAGCGCCTCGCGGTTCACGGCCTGGTCCAGCGCTTGCCCGGGCGACCCTTCGGCTGGCGGCGCCGGCAGCAGCTGCAGGCTGGCCGGGACCGCGGCAGGCGCGAGGTAGCCGACCGCCTTGCCCGGCTCGGCCGCGGCCATCGCCTGTGCCGATGCCGGCGGTGCCGGAGCACGCGCGGTCGGGGCGCTGCACGCGGCGAGCGCGAGCGCCAGTAGGGCGAGGGCGGCAGAACGGAAACGGAAGGCAGGGGACGCGGACATGCGATCTCGGGTGACGACGAGGGATCGGGCAGTGTACGACCGGTGGCGTGGCGCGGCAGGCCGCCATGGCGCAGGCCGGAGGGTCTGGAGCGGTGCTGCCTGCAGCAGCCAGGTCGATGCGTCCAGCGTGCGCGCGAGGCGGTGTTGGACTGGGACGGCAGCAATCACGCCGAAGCGGGCGGTCACCCTGTGGGAGCGACTTCAGTCGCGACGGGCCTTGCCGGTAATGCGTCGCGACTGAAGTCGCTCCCACAAAAAAGCGCGCGCCAACCGTCAGTACCTGGGCCGCATGGTCCAGCGCCGGGAAGCGCGGCAAGCAGGCAGCCGCCATCGTGCTGCGTAGCGGAGGGCCACGCCCGTGGCGCCAGCCTCAGCCCTCGTCGCGTTCCGGCCGCGGCGGGAAGCGCACCACCACCCCGCGCGGCACCTGCGGCGGTTGCCACAGCACCGGCACCTGTGCCGGCGGTGGCGGCTCCAACTCGTCGTTCAACGGCGCCAGCGTCTCCTCGTCCTCGTCTTCCCAGCTGTAGCGCTTGCGCGGCGGCAGCGGGTCGCGGTGGCGCAGCAGCAAGGCCGCGACCGCACCGCCCAGCGCGCCGCCCAGGTGCGATTGCCAGGACACCCCGGCCTCGTGCGGCAGCACCGTCACCAGCATGCCGCCGTAGAACAGGAACGCGATCATGCTGGCGGCGATCGCGGCGCGGTCACGGCGCAGCAGGCCGAGCACGAACACCAGGAACAGCAGGCCGTGGGTGACGCCGCTGGCGCCCAGGTGGTGGCTGCCGGGTTCGCCCAGCAGCCACGCGCCCAGGCCCGAGCCCAGCCACAGCAACGGCAGCGCCGCCACGGTGGCGCGCGGATACACGCTGCCGGCCAGCGTGCCCAGGATCAGCAGCGCGCCGGCATTGGCGGCCAGGTGCTCCAGCGACCCGTGCAGCAAGGGCGCGGTCAGCAGGCCGAGCAGGCCGCTGGCCTGCTGCGGTCCCACCGACCACGGCCGCCAGTCGAACAGGCCCTGGCTGGCGAACACCGCCACCAGCAGCGCGATCAGCGCGAGGCTGGCGTTGAAGGCGCGCAGGATCCGTGCCCGGTCGAAGCGGTCCTGCGCCTGCGCATCGTCGGCAGGCGGGGGCGGGGAGAGCGAAGGAGAGGTGTCCATGGTCCCTGGATGGCGGCGCCTGTCGTCCAGGGCAAGGCGCCGCCGGTGGGAGGGACTGGCCACGGCCGCGGGACAATCCCGCGGCCGTGGTCGTGCCCGTGCCTCAGTGCGCCGGCCTGGCCGGGCGCAGCAGGCTCAGCGCCACCGTCGCGCCGATGATCAGGGCCACCGCCAGCAGCGAGACCAGCACCGGGATCTTGTACAGGTCGATGATCAGCATCTTGGTGCCGATGAACACCAGCACGATCGCCAGCCCGTACGGCAGCAGGTGGAAGCGGTCGGCCATGCCCGCCAGCAGGAAGAACATCGCGCGCAGGCCCAGCACCGCGAACACGTTGGAGGTCAGCACCAGGAACGGGTCGGTGGTGATCGCGAAGATCGCCGGGATGCTGTCCACCGCGAAGATCACGTCGGTGATGGCGATCAGCATCAGCACCGCGAACAGTGGGGTGAACCAGCGCTTGCCCTGCTGGATCACGCTCAGCGCGTTGCCGTGGTACTGCGGGGTCAGGCGCAGGTGCTTGCGCATGAAGCGCAGCACCGGGTTGGCTTCCAGGTCCGGTTCCTTGCCTGCCGAGAACCACATCTTGATGCCGGTCAGCAGCAGGAACGCGCCGAACACGTACAGCAGCCAGTGGAACTTGGTCAGCAGCACCGAGCCGGCGAAGATCATGATCGCGCGCAGCACGATCGCGCCGAGCACGCCGATCACCAGCACGCGCTGGCGCTGCTCCTCCGGCACCGCGAAGTAGCTCATGATCATCAGGAACACGAAGATGTTGTCGACCGCCAGCGACTTCTCCACCAGGTAGCCGGTCAGGAACTCCAGCCCGTACTGGTTGCCGGTGGCCACGTCGATGGTCTCGCGCAGGTACCACCACAGCCCGGCGTTGAAGGCCAGCGCCAGCCCGATCCAGCCCAGGCTCCACCACAGCGCTTCCTTGAAGGTGACCTTGTGCGGACCGCCGTGGCGCATCAGCACCAGATCCGCCAGCAGCGCTGCGATCACCACGATCGCGAAACCGCTCCACAACCACACGTTGCCTATCGTTTGCATGGGGAATTCCCGTCAGTGAAGGTTGAACCTCGGGCCGCGGCGGCGAGGCGTCCTGGACGGAAACGTTGGGATCGTTCCAGGGATGCCTTCGCCACTGCGGCGAAGGTCTCGCTCGCAGCCGATGGTCTGGCTGCCGTTGCACCGGAGCCCGCGGGCTCGAATTGACGGCGACAACGTTGGGAGCTACTCCCCTTCTGCGCCCATTCTTGCGGCTGGCGGCGGTGGCGTCAATCGGGGCGGATACAATGGCGTTCATGAATACTCCCCTGCCCGTCCTCCGCCTCAAGAACGCCTGGCGCTCCAGCCATCCGTGGATCTTCCAGAAACTGGTCGAAAAGCCCGCCGCCAAGCCCAAGCCGGGCAGTCTCGTCGACGTGGTCGGCGTGGACGGCGAGTGGGTCGGCCGCGGTTTCTACAACGGTCATTCGCGCATCGCCGTGCGCATCCTCGAGATCGATCCGGAGGTCGCGGTCGACGAAGCCTGGTTCGCGCGCAAGATCGCCGAGGCGGTGTCGCTGCGCCGCGACGTGCTCAAGCTGGACGCGGTGTCCGACGCCTGGCGCGTGGTGCATGCCGAAGGCGACGGCCTGTCCGGGCTGGTGGTGGACCGCTATGGCGACCTGCTGGTGGTGGAGTTCTTCAGCGCCGGCATGTTCCGCTACCGCGACTGGATCTACGCCGCGCTGCGCACCCAGTTCCCCGGCGCGCGCTTCTACAGCTTCGCCGAGGAGCACGTGCAGAAGCAGGAGAGCTTCGACTACCGCCCGGTGTCCAGCAGCGGCGAGCGCCCGGAGCCGGCGATCATCAGCGAATACGGCGTGCGTTTCCGTGCCGATCCGGCCGGTGCGCACAAGACCGGCTTCTTCGCCGACCAGCGCGAGAACCGGCAGTGGCTGAGCCAGCAGGTGGCCGGCAAGCGCGTGCTCGACCTGTGCTGCAACACCGGCGGCTTCGCCGTCTACGCCAAGGTGCGCGGCGCCGAGGAAGTGGTCGGCGTGGACATCGACGAGGACGTGATCGAGATCGCCAAGGGCAACGCCAAGCTCAACGACGTGCGGCTCAAGTTCGTGCAGGCCGACATCTTCCCGTACCTGCGCGATGCCGCGCTGCGCGGCGACCGCTACGACGTGGTGATCCTGGACCCGGCCAAGATGACCCGCGACCGCGACCAGGTGATCCCGGCGCTGAAGAAGTATCTGGACATGAACAAGCTGGCATTGGGCGTGGTCGCGCCCGGCGGGCTGTTCGCCACGTTCTCCTGCACCGGCCTGGTCGCCGAGCACGAGTTCCTGGACATGCTGCGCCGCGCCGCGTATTTCTCCGGCCGCACCATCCAGATCCTGAAAGTGGCCGGCGCCGGCGCCGACCACCCGTTCATGGCCCACGTGCAGGAATCGCGCTATCTGAAGGCCGTGTTCTGCCGCGTGCTGAATTGAGCCACCGCTGCGCGCCGGCGCTCGCCGCGCGCAGCACGATCGGGTGACCGCACAAATGCCGAGCGGCCTGCCGACGCAGCGCTGGCGCTGAGCGGCGTCTGCACAGTCGCGTGCGCCGAGCCGGCCACGCATTCACGCCTGTGCGCATACCGCTTTGCATCCCACGCATCCCGCGATTGCCGCCAGCGGCGATGCGCTGCATGCACTCGCCTGCGGCACGCGGCGGCGTGCGCAACGACAACGGCGCGCGTCCATCGCGGACCGCGTGAATTGCGCAACGCCGACCCTGATAACGCTTACATCGTGGTCTGTATCCCATCCGATGTACGCACAACGTAGCTTTGCTGCGCCGCACGGTGACAAACGTCGGCACACGGGATTAGGTTTGCGGCGTCGGGTGATAGCGCTATCACTCCCGGCCAGGCGCCGGGAGATGTGGTTGCCGCGTCACCCGCCGCGGCGCCAGCGCCGCACCGATTTCGCTTCGTGTTCGAGTACCGGCATTGGTTGTAGCGGGCGGCCGTTCCGGCGCCCGGATCGGAAGCGGGCGCGCGATGGCGCACCCGGCGCCCTTCGGGGGAAGGCGCGATCCATCCATCGATCGAGACGTAGGGGATCACATGCAGGCATGCAGCGATGCGTGCCACGTACCAGGGACCGCTTCGGCGCGGGCAATCGCCGCGCCGCACGCCGCAGACGGCGTTGTCCGTCCGACTCCAGCACCGAGGACATTCTGATGCGTCAGCAGTTGAAGAAGTTCCGCTCCAGGGCCATGTTCACCTTCGTCGGCGGGGTACTGGTGGTCAATCCGGCCTTCGCCCAGCAGGCGCCGCAAACCCAGGCGCAGTCCCAGACCAGCCAGCAGCAGTCCTCTCCTGACGCGACCACGCTGGACACCGTCAGCGTCACCGGCATCCGCAACAGCCTCAACCAGTCGATGGGGATCAAGCGCGACAACGCCGGCGTGGTCGATGCGATCAGCGCCGAGGACATCGGCAAGTTTCCCGACACCAACCTGGCCGAGTCGCTGCAGCGCATCACCGGCATCTCGATCGAGCGCCGCGACGGCGAAGGCGCGCAGGTCACCGCGCGCGGCTTCGGTCCGCAGTTCAATGCGGTCACCCTCAACGGCCGCGTGATCCCCGGCGCCGATGCGTTCGGCGCGCCGGGCGCGGTGCCGATCGGCGGCGTGGACGGCGGCACCCGCGCGTTCAACTTCGCCCAGCTCGCCTCCGAGGCGATCACCGGCCTGGAGGTGTACAAGACCAGCCGCGCCAATGCGCCCAGCGGCGGCATCGGCGCCACCATCAACATCCTCACCGACCGCCCGTTCAACCACAAAGGCCTGGTCGCCAGCGCCGGCGCCAAGGCCGCGTACGACGACTCGCAGCCGTTCGACAACAAGGTCACGCCGGAAGTGTCCGGCATCTTCAGCTACACCAACCCGGACAAGACCTGGGGCATCGGCCTGAGCGGCAGCTACCAGAAGCGCCGCGGCGGCTCGGTGCAGGCCACCGAGAACACCTGGAACATCCAGCCCTGGACCGGCACCGATCCGGCGCTGCGCCCGGACGCCACCGTGCAGAACGCGCCGGCGATCGGCCAGCTGTACGGCATGCCCAACGACCTGCGCTACGCCTTCGCCGATTTCGAACGCGAGCGGCTCAACGGCCAGGCGGTGGTGCAGTTCGCGCCGACCGACAGCCTGACCCTGACCCTGGACTACACCTACTCGAGCAACGAGATCCGCGAGGACCGCGGCGAGCAGGGCATCTGGCTGCAGCGCGCCAACAGCTTCACCGACCTGGTGTTCGACACCGGGCAGGCGGTGGCCACGCCGGTGTACCTGCGCGACGTGCCCAACGGCGCCAAGGACTTCGGCATGGAGCAGCAGCGCAACATGCAGAAGTACAAGCTCGGCTCGCTAGGCTTCAACGCCGACTGGCAGGCCACCGACCGCCTGCGCCTGACCTTCGATGCGCACGATTCCAAGACCCAGAGCCTGCCCAACGATCCGGTCACCGGCGGCAGCGCCACCTACTTCAGCTTCGCCGGCACCAACAACTGCACCGGCGGCACCCAATGCGGCGGGCAGTGGGCGCAGGAACTTTTCTTCAACAACAGCCTGCCGATCGGCGCGCGCACCTGGTATCCGACCGCGGCCGATTCCATCGCCGGGACCAATGGCGTGGTCAACCAGGACTTCTCCCCGGCCGAACTCGGCTCGCAGGTGCTGCGCATCTACTACCAGAGCCAGGTGACGGAGGTGAAGGAAGGGCGCGTGGACGGCCAGTTCGACTTCGACAACGGCCGCTTCCAGTTCGGCGTGGACAGCGCCAAGACCACCATGCACCGGCGCACCAGCGACACCTATTCGACGCTGGGCGACTGGGGCGTGGCCAACGCCGGCAACGAGCCGGGCATGCTCGCGCTGCTGCAGCCGGTCGGCATCACCGGCATGTTCAACGACTTCAACGCCTCCGGCGCGGCGCCCGGCGCCTGGCGCGGCAACGCCGACCAGCTGGCGCTGTGGGGCGGCAGCACCTACGGCGCGACCACGCGCTACAACCCGCAGTTCAGCGCCGACAACCAGGTCGAGGAGAAGACCCGCGCCGCCTACATGCAGCTGGAGTTCGACGGCGAACTGGGCGGCATGACCACCAATACCCGCATCGGCGTGCGCTACGAGAAGACCGACGTGGTCTCCACCTCGCAGGTCGCGACCCCGACCGCGCTGGAGTGGCAGGCCAACAACGACTTCCAGTTGTTGCGGTCCAGCGAAGTGCAGCCGTTCAGCGAGAAGCACAGCTACAGCTACGTGCTGCCGAACCTGGACTTCAGCGTCAACCTCACCGATGAACTGAAGGCCCGCGCCTCGTTCGGGCAGAGCATCGCGCGCGCGCCGTACAACAACCTGATCGCCGGGCCGACGCCGGGCACGCCGAGCGGCTCGATCCTGATCAATCCCTCCACGCGCGCGTCCGGCAGTGCCCAGAACCCGAGCCTGGATCCGCTGGAATCGAACAACCTGGACCTGGCGCTGGAATGGTATTTCGCCGACGCCAGCTACGTGTCGCTGACGTTCTGGGACAAGCGCGTGTCCAACTTCATCGGCACCAGCGTCACCCGCGAAAACCTCTACGGCCTGCGCGATCCCACCTCCGGGCCGGACGCGCAGGCGGCGCTGGCGTTCCTGCAGAGCGGCGCCTGCGCCGCGCAGGTCGGCGCCGCCGGCAACGACGTGGCGGCGGCCTGCTCGGCCAACGACACCTCGCTGTTCTCGGCGGTGGCGATGCTGCGCAACGCCGCGGCCACCGGCGGGCTGGGCGCCTACAACGGCAGCTCGGCGCAGACCCTGGCGCTGGAGAACGCCTACGACCTGGTCGGCGAGGCCGACGATCCGCTGTACGAGTTCGACGTGTCGCGCCCGGTCAACCAGAACAAGGCCAAGATCCACGGCTGGGAAATGGGCGGGCAGTACTTTTTCGGCGACACCGGGTTCGGCGTCTATGCCAACTACACCATCGTCAAGGGCGACGTCGGCTTCGACAACACCGTGCTGGACCGCGACCAGTTCGCGCTGCTCGGCCTCAGCGACACCGCCAACGTGATGCTGATGTACGAGAAGTACGGCTGGAGCGCGCGCCTGGCCTGGAACTGGCGCGACGAATACCTGATCGCGGCCAACCAGGACGGGTCCAACCGCAACCCGTACTACGTCGAGCCGTACCAGCAGCTGGACCTGAGCGTGAGCTACGCCATCACCGACAACCTGTCGATCGGCTTCGAGGCGATCAACATCACCAGCGAGGACGTGCGCTGGCACGGGCGCTCGAAGAAGCAGGTGATCAAGGTGCTGGACCAGAGCCCGCGCTACACGCTGGGCGTGCGTTACAACTTCTGAGCACGGCAGGCCGTGCGCGGCGGCGGCCGCGCGCGGCAGCGCACCCCACGCCGCACCGCGTCTTGCGGGCGCGGCGCTTTGCTGCAATGGTCGCGTGGCGCCCCGCCCGGTTCCGCCACCGATCCGCTGGAGTCCAGATGGCCCGATACGAATTGCTCAACAACGTGGCCCACCAGGACCTGCGCGTGATCCTGCGCTTCGGCCCGGAATTCGGCGACGCCACCGGCGTGGTGCAGGCGTTCCCGACCGAATACGCCGAGTTGCAGCGCGAGTATCCGATCCTGCTGCGCAAGGACCCGGGCGGCGGCGGTTTCCAGTCGGTGGCGCTGCTGGGCTTCGAGCAGCACGAAAATCTGTTCCTGCAGGACGCGCGCTGGAATGCGGCGTACCTGCCGGGCATCGTCGCCAAGGGCCCGTTCCTGATCGGATTCCAGGAGCGGCTCGAGGACGGCGCGTTGCGCCGCGAACCGGTGATCCACGTCGATCTCGACCATCCGCGGGTCAGTTTCAGCGAAGGCGAGCGGGTGTTCCTGCCGCAGGGCGGGCACAGCCCGTACCTGGAACACATCATCACCGTGCTGCGCGGCATCCGCGACGGCGTGGAAGGCGGCGACGCCATGTTCGCCGCGTTCGATGCGCTGGGCCTGATCCAGCCGCTGCGCATCGACGTGCAGCTGGGGCAGGCGCACAACGTGCATCTGGCCGGGCTGTACGGCATCGACCGCGAACGGCTGGCCGCGCTGGATGCGGCGTCGCTGCATGGGTTGCACCGCGCCGGCTATCTGGAAGGCGTCTACCTGCTGCTGGCCTCGCTGCACAACATGCGCCGGCTGATGGCCGAGAAGCAGCGCCGCCTGCAGCAGGCCGGCGCGAACGCGGTCGCCTCCGGGCAGGCTGCCTGAGCGGCATGGAAGCGTTGGCGGCGATTGCCGAGCGCAGCGATTGCCGGGCCGGCGCATTGCCGCTGGCCGACCTGCTCGATGCCGGCGAGCCGGTGGTGCTGCGCGGCGTGGCGCGCGACTGGGCGCTGGTCCAGGCCGGGTTGCGCGGCACGCGCGCGGCGATGGACACGCTGCGCGGGCACAGCAACGGCCGCCCGCTGCAGTATTCCTACGGTGCGCCGGAGATCGCCGGCCGGCCGTTCTACAACGACGACTTCACTGCGTTGAACTTCGAGGTGCGGCGCGGCGATCTGCACGGCCTGCTGGACGCGATCGCCGCGCACCTGGACGATCCGCAACCGCCGGCCTATTACCTGGCCTCGCTGCCGGTGGACGACAGCCTGCCGGGGTTCCGCGACGGCAACGATGTGGACTTCGCCGCGCACGGCGTCCAGGCGCGGCCGAGCATCTGGATCGGCAACCGCATCACTGCGTCCTGCCACTACGACGCGCCGAACAATCTGGCCTGCTGCGCGGTCGGCCGGCGCCGCTTCACGGTGTTCCCGCCGGAGCAGATCGGCAATCTGTATCCCGGCCCGCTGGAGCCGACGCCGGGCGGGCAGGCGATCAGCGTGGTGGATTTCGCCGCGCCCGATGTCGCGCGCTACCCGCGCTTTCGCGATGCGCTGGCGCATGGCCGCAGCGCGGTGCTGGAGCCGGGCGATGCGCTGTTCCTGCCCAGCCTTTGGTGGCACCACGTGGAGGGGCTGGAAGCGTTCAACGTGCTGGTCAACTACTGGTGGAGCAGCGCGCCGGCGTACCTGCCGGCGCCGATGCAGGCGCTGCATCACGCGCTGTGGGCGATCCGCGACCGGCCGGACGCGGAAAAACAGGCGTGGCGCGCCATCTTCGACTACTACGTGTTCGGGCCGGCCGAGCGTGCCGGCGCGCACCTGCCGGCGCAGGCGCGGCAGCTGCTCGGGCCGATCGACGACACACGGGCGCGGCAGCTGCGCGCGATGCTGCTGGCCAAGCTCAACCGCTGACGCGGCCATTCACGACCGCAGGAGAGACGAGGCAATGGGCCAGATACGCAAGGTGGTGATCGCGGGCGGCGGCACGGCGGGCTGGATCGCCGCCTGTGCGCTGGCGCACCAGTTCCGCGAGCTGCTGGACATCACCCTGATCGAGTCCGAGCAGATCGGCACGGTCGGCGTGGGCGAATCCACGGTACCGCCGATCCGCAGCTTCCACCGTTTCCTGCAGATCGACGAGCAGGACTTCCTGCGCGCCGTGGCCGGCACCTTCAAGCTGTCCATCTCGTTCGAGAACTGGCGCCGGCATGGCGAGCGCTACCTCCATCCGTTCGGCCTCACCGGACAGAGCACCCTGGTCTGCGCGTTCCACCATTTCTGGCTGGAAGCGCAGCGCCGCGGGATGCTGTCCGACCTGGGCGACTATTGCCTGGAGACGGTGGCCTCGCGCGCGGACCGTTTCGCGCTGCAACAGTCGCCGCCGGTCAACTACGCCTACCACCTCGATGCCGGGCTGTACGCGCGCCTGCTGCGCCGCCACGCCGAGCGCCATGGGCTCAAGCGCGTGGAGGGCAAGATCCAGCAGGTGCGACAGCACGCCGAGAGCGGCTTCGTCGAGGCGTTGCTGCTGGAAGACGGCACGCCGATCGAAGGCGACCTGTTCATCGACTGCACCGGCTTCCGCGGCCTGCTGATCGAGCAGACCCTGCACACCGGCTACGAGGACTGGACGCAGTGGCTGCCATGCGATCGCGCGGTGGCGGTGCAGACCGAGGCGGTGGCGGCGCCGGTGCCCTACACCCGCGCCATCGCCCATGCCGCCGGCTGGCGCTGGCACATCCCGTTGCAGCACCGCGTCGGTTGCGGACTGGTGTTCTCCAGCGCGCACCTGTCCGACGACGAGGCCCGCGCCAAGCTGCTGCACGACGCCGCTGCGCCGCCGATCAAGGACCCGTGGCTGGTGCCGTTCCGCAGCGGCCGCCGGCTCAAGGCCTGGAACAAGAACGTGGTCGCGCTGGGCCTGGCCAGCGGCTTCATCGAACCGCTGGAATCGACCAGCATCCACCTGACCATCGCCGCGGTGATGCGGCTGATCACGCTGTTCCCCACCGAGGGCATCGCCCCGGCGATGGCGGACATCTACAACGAGGTCAGCCGCGCCGAGATGGAACACGTGCGCGATTTCATCATCCTGCACTACCACGCCAACCAGCGCGACGAACCGATGTGGCAGGCCTGCCGCGAGATGGCGCTGCCCGAGTCGCTGCAGCAGCGGCTGCGCGCCTGGCGCGAGCGCGCGCATGCCTGGCAGGGCAGCGACGAACTGTTCCGGGTGGATTCGTGGATCCATGTGCTGCTCGGCCAGGGCATCGTGCCGGCGCAGCACCACCTGCTGGCACGCGCGCTGCCGGACCAGCAGTTGCAGCAGTTCCTCGACACGATCCGCCAGCCCATCGACCGCGCGGTGGCGCAGATGCCGTCGCAGGAGGCGTTCATCGCGCGCTATTGCAAGGCCGAGCCTGAGGTGTGGGCGGGACGGACCCCTGTCGCGGTGCCGGCGCCGGCATGATGCGCAGTGGCGTGCGTACCGGCGCGCATGCCGCGCCGATTGCGTCACGCGCGCACGGGATCGGTCGGTAGCGCCGGCACGGCCTGCGCTGCTGCTGGCGGGGGCCTCGCCTGGCGAGCGGGGCATGCCGGATGCGCGTGGCGGACCGGCATCGGCCAACGTTGCGCGGCTTGATCGCGCCGGGCGGCAAGCGTGGCGCCACCCCGATGCGTGCACCTACCCGCCGCGACGCGGCCCGGAGGTCGCGGCATGGCTATCATCGGCTCGACGCCCTATCCGAGAGTTCTTGCGCATGACGCTGCGAGCCCTGTGTCTTTCCCTTTCGCTGGCGCTGGCCGCGGTGCTGCCGGCGCATGCCGTCGACTTCAGCAAGGCCGAGCTGGCCCGCGCCACGGCGTTGCAGCAGCGGCTGCTGACCCTGGATTCGCACCTGGATACGCCGGCCAATTTCGAACGCGGCGATTTCGACATGATGACCGCGCATGCCGGCAATCGGCTGGCGCAGGTGGACTATCCGCGCATGGTCGCCGGCGCGCTGGACGGCGGCTTCTGGGCGATCTACACCGGCCAGGGCGACCGCAGCGCGCAGGCGCACCTGGACGACCGCGATGCCGGGCTGCAGCGCCTGATGGCGATCCACGCGCTGCTCGCGGCGCACCCGCAGCAGTTCGGCCTGGCCACCACGCCGGCCGATGCGGCGCGGATCAAGGCCGCCGGCAAGCGCGTGGTGTACCTGAGCATGGAGAACGCCAGCCCGCTGGTCGCCGATCCCACGCTGCTGCGCTTCTACCACGCGCAGGGCCTGCGGCTGATGAGCACGGCGCATTTCCTCAACAACGAATTCGCCGATTCGGCCACGGACCCGAAGGGACCGGAATGGCACGGGCTCGGTCCCGCGGGGCGCGAGCTGGTGCAGCAGGCGCAGAAGCTGGGCATCGTCATCGACCAGTCGCATGCTTCCGATGCGGTGTTCGACCAGTTGATCGCGCTGTCGCCGGTGCCGATCCTGCTCTCGCACAGCGGCGCGCGCGCGGTGCACGCGCATCCGCGCAACCTCGACGATGCGCGGCTGAAGGTGCTGGCCGCGCACGGCGGGGTGATCCAGATGAATTCCTACGGCGGCTACCTGATCGACAACGGCGCCAGCCCTGAGCGCAAGGCCGCCGAGCAGGCGTTGATCGCCAGGTACGGCGGCTGGGAGCATCTGCAACTGGCCGACGGACCCAGGCTCGGCGAGGAGATGAAGGCGCTGGATGCCAGGTACCCGGTGCGGCAGGCGACGCTGGACGACTTCTTCGCGCACCTGGACCACGTGCTGGCGCTGATCGGCCCCGAGCACGTGGGCATCGGCATGGACTGGGACGGCGGTGGCGGCGTGATCGGCATGGAGGACGTCGGCGACCTGCCCAAGATCACCGCCTGGTTGCTGCGCAAGGGCTACAGCGAGCAGCAGATCGCCGCCATCTGGAGCGGCAACGTGTTGCGGGTGATGCAGCAGGCGCAGGACTGGGCGGCCGCGCAGGCGCGCAGCGGCGCTTCCTGAGCGCTGCGCCGGCGGGGCCGTGTCGCGCTGTCGCGCTTGGGCGTGGCGCCCGGCCTGGCGCTCGCCGATGGCCGAAGACCGGCTCGGCATCGGATCGCGCAAGGCTGCACGCGCCGAACCGGCGCCGCCGCATCGGCTAGCATCGGGGCGACATGAAGATCGTCATCGCCCCGGATTCGTTCAAGGAAAGCCTGTCCGCGCTGGAGGTGGCCACGCAGATCGAAGCGGGCTTTCGCGCCGTGTTCCCGGCGTGGAGCTACCGCAAGGTGCCGGTCGCCGACGGCGGCGAGGGCACGGTCGCCGCGCTGGTCGCGGCCACCGGCGGGCGCGTCGTCGCCCGCACGGTGACCGGGCCGCTGGGCGCGCCGGTCGAGGCCTTTTTCGGCATCACTGGCGATGGCGGCACCGCGATCGTGGAGATGGCCGCGGCGAGCGGGCTGGCGCTGCTGTCGCCGGCCCGGCGCGACCCGCTCGCCGCCACCAGTTACGGCGTCGGCGAGCTGCTCCTGGCGGCGCTGGATGCCGGCGCGCGGCGCATCGTCGTCGGCATCGGCGGCAGCGCCAGCAACGATGGCGGTGCCGGCATGGCGCAGGCCCTGGGCGTGCGCCTGCTCGACGCGCAAGGCCGCGCGCTCGCCGCAGGCATCGGCGGCGGCGCGCTGGCGGCGCTCGCGCGGATCGATGCGAGCGGCCTGGATCGGCGATTGCGGCAGTGTGTGATCGAGGTCGCCTGCGATGTCGACAACCCGCTGACCGGGCCGGCGGGCGCCTCGGCGGTGTTCGGGCCGCAGAAGGGCGCCGCGCCGGCGCTGGTCGCGCAACTCGACGCCAACCTGCAGCACTACGCCGCCGTGATCGAGGCCGAGCTGGGCATCGCGGTCGCCGCGGTGCCTGGCGGCGGTGCCGGTGGCGGCCTGGGCGCGGCGCTGGTCGCCTTTCTGGGCGCGCAATTGCGCCCGGGCGCGGACATCGTTGCCGAGGCGGTGGGGCTGGACGCGCTGGTGGCCGAGGCCGATCTGGTGATCACCGGCGAGGGCCGCCTCGACAGCCAGAGTCTGCACGGCAAGACGCCGCTCGGCGTGGCGCGTATCGCCAGGCGCCACGGCAAGCCGGTGATCGCGATCGCCGGCGGGCTGGGTGCCGGCGCCGAATTGCTGCATGCGCATGGCATCGACGCGATGTTCGGCGCGGTGCAGCGCGCCGGCATGCTGGAGCAGGCGCTGGCCGAGGCGGCGGCGAACCTGCGCACCGCGGCCAGGAACGTGGCCGAGGCGATCAGGATCGGACACGGCCTGGGACGGTGACCGGAGCGTGGCGTCGCGCGCGCCTGTGGCGCACCCATGGCATCTGCCGCGTCCGCAAGCCGGGTTGCGGACGTGCACCGGCACCGATGCGGATCGGACGACCGGCTACGGCGCAGCCCGCTTCAGCGGTGAACCATGCGCGCCGCATTGGTGCCAAGCAAGGCGGCGTATGGTGCGGGGCTGGCCTGTTCAGCTACAATGAAAACGATTACAAAAAGGAATTGCGTCTACATGAACAACCAGAACCTCCCCGAGCGCGCGCCGCTCAGCCCGAAGTGGCAGTTCCGCTTCGATTTCTTCGACCGCCATGGCGGTCCGACCTCGCCCGACTTCAAGCCGGCGTTCAAGGCGCTGTCGTTCGGCGAGCGCCTGAAGATCAACATGAACTTCTTCGCGTTCTTCTTCGGCTGGATCTACTTCTTCATCCTCGGGCTGTGGCGCAAGGCGATCGTGCTGATCGGCATCTCGGTGGCGATCGGCGTGCTGTCGTTCTTCCTGCCGAAGATGGTCGTCAACGGCCTGGGCGTGGCCTATTCGCTGCTGGTCGGCATGATCGCCAACTACGCCTACTACCTGGAGCGGAAGAAGGGCAGCACCAGCTGGAACCCCTTCGAAGGCATGCGTTGGTGGTAATCGATGGGTCGCGCCGCGCCGGCTGAGTCCGCGCGGCGTGCACCCTGGGGTATCCCCCATTCCCGCGGCGATCTGCTCGGGATTGACGGCACGCCCCGCCACGGCGCAACGCTGTGTCGTGGCGGGACGGCTTGAGTCCGCCGGTGTCGGCGCCTACCGTGGCGCCTTCGCTGCCAGGCTCCCCCATGTCCCCACTCGCTTCCAAGGCCGATGCGGCACCCGCCGGCCTGTCCTCCGGCCTGATCGCGCTGTTCGCCGCCGCTTGCGGCCTGGCGGTGGCCAACATCTATTTCTCGCAACCGCTGATCGGCATCATCGCGCCGGAACTGCGCCTGCACGCGGGCCTGGCCGGGCTGATCGTGGCGCTGACCCAGCTCGGCTACGGCGCCGGCCTGCTGTTGCTGGTGCCGCTGGCCGACGTGGCCGAGAACCGGCGCCTGGCGATCGCGCTGCTGGGCGGGGTGGTGCTGGGCCTGCTCGGCATCGGCCTGTCGCAGTCGGCGGCCAGCTTCCTGGTCGGCTCGTTCGTGGTCGGGGTGTGCGCGGTGGCCACGCAGATCCTGGTGCCGTTCGCCTCGCACCTGGCCCCGGAAGCGAGCCGCGGCCGCGTGGTCGGCACGGTGATGGGCGGGCTGTTGGCCGGGATCATGCTGGCGCGGCCGTTCTCCAGCTTCGTCGCCGCCACCCTGGGCTGGCGCGCGGTGTTCTTCCTGTCCGCCGGCATGATGCTGCTGCTGATGGCGGTGCTGCGCTGGCGCCTGCCGCAGCGCCGGCCCGCGCAGCGCGCGTCCTATGCGGCGGTGCTGGCCTCGCTGCCGCGCCTGTATGCTGCCACGCCGCTGCTGCGCCGGCGCGCGTTCTACCAGGGGATGATGTTCGCCGCCTTCAACGTGTTCTGGACCGGCTCGCCGCTGCTGCTGGCGCAGTCCTTCGGCATGGACCAGCGGCACATCGCGCTGTTCGCGCTGGCCGGCGCCGCCGGGGCGTTGGTCGCGCCGCTGGCCGGGCGCATGGCCGACCGCGGCTGGACCCGCCCGGCCACCGGCTGGGCGCTGGCCGCGGCGGCGCTGTCGTTCGGCATCGGCGCCTGGGCCGCGCACGCGCATGCGCTGCTGTGGCTGGTGGTCGCCGCGCTGGTGCTGGATGCGGCGGTGCAGGTCTGCCAGGTGCTGAGCCTGCGCAGCATCTACATGCTGGCGCCGGAGCAGCGCGGTCGCCTCAACGGCCTGTTCATGACCTCGGTGTTCCTGTGCGGCGCCACCGGCTCGGTGCTGGCCGCGGCGGTGTTCGCCTATGCCGGCTGGTCGGGGCTGTCGCTGCTCGGCGCCGGCTTCGGCGTGGCCGCGCTGCTGTTCTACTTCAGCGAATTCCGGCGGGCGGCGGCGCCGGCGCGCTGAGCGCGTATAAGCGTGCGCTCGCTGATGGCTGACGGCGATGCTTTCAGTCTTGCTATGAAGCCCTTGCCCTTGCCTGCGGTGTCGCGGCTCTGGTCATGACGAGGTATATACTTTTGCAGTACCTCAGGCCGGAGATCAGCCATGTCGAAACAAGCCGTGTTCACCATGAAGCTTGAGCCCGAATTGCGCGACGAATTCGTTGCCGAGGCCGAGGCAGTGCATCGGCCGGCCTCGCAGGTGCTGCGGGAACTGATGCGTGAGTTCGTGCAACGTCAGCGCGAATCGCGCGAGTACGAAGCGTTCCTGCGCAGCAAAGTGGAGGCCGGTCGCGTCTCGATGCATGCCGGACAAGGACAGCCGAACGAGGAGGTCGAGGCCGCGTTTGCCGCGCGCCGGGCCAGCGTGACGCACAGCAGATGAGGGTCGTCTGGACGCCCGAGGCGCAGCAGGATCGCGGCGATATCTGGGAGCATATTGCGGCCGATAACCCGAAGGCGGCTGTCCGGTTGGACGAATTATTCAGCGAGGCGGCGCTTACCTTGGAGCGTCACTCCATGCTCGGTCGAGCGGGAAGGATCGCGGGCACGCGCGAACTGATCCCGCACGAGCATTATTGCCTGGTCTACGAGATAGATGGCGAAACGGTGTGGATACTGGCGTTGATCCACACTGCGCGCCTGTGGCCACCCTTACGGGATTGAGCCAGGGATTGGGAGGTGCGGCGCAGCCTCGTACCCAAACCCAGCGAGACGCTTCGCGCCGTACCCTCACCCCAACCCCTCTCCCAATGGGAGAGGGGCTAAGGCGGCTGTTACTTTTTCCAGAACTGCCATTTCGGCGCCGGCTTTTCCGCCGCCGTCGTGGGGGCTTGCTGCGGCGCCAGGCTGCCTTGTAATTGGGTCAAGCGATCCAGCGCATCGAAGGCAAGGGTGATCCGGCTGCCGCCGCGCGTGGCCACGGTCTGCCCGGGCTCGCGCCGCAGCGCATACCCCTGGTCGTCGAGAAAGCCTTCGGTCATCGCCCGATGATCGAGCGGGAACTGCGCGACCAATTGCCCGAGCAGGCTGAGCACGCGCGGATCGTCGCATGGCGCGAACACCGCGGCGGGGACGTCGTCGAGCACGAAGAACAGCGCGCCGCCGCGGTACGGGCCGCGGTAATAGCAGCGCGCACTCAGCGCGGCGGCGAGCAGGGCAATCGTATGGCCGTCGTCGTCCAGCGGCAGCGACGCGGTGGCCAGCTCGGCCAGACCGTCGCGCTCGCCGCACTCGCGCAGTGCGTTGGCCGCGACCAGCAGGTTCTCCGGCAGCTCGCTGGCGGTGTTGGCCCAGGCCCACAGCCAACTGGCGCTGTCCTCGGCGGCGCTGCCCAGCAATTGCACCGGGAAGTGCAGGTCGTCGCCGAAGTGCGCGATCCCCTCGGCCAGATCCAGGCGCCAGCCGCGTTCGCCGAGCAGGTCGGCCAGCGCCATCTGCCGGGCGAAGGCGGTGCCGATGTGGCGCGCCAGCAGGGCCTGGAAGGACGGCGTCACTGCCGCGTCTGCTCGCCTTGCAGCAGGCTGTGGCGCCGCCCGTACAGCAGGTAGGCGACCACGCCGATCGCGTTCCACAACGCGAACCACTTCTGCGTGGTGTGCGGCAGGCTCCAGAACAGGTACAGGCAGCCGCCGATCGCCAGCGGGGCGACCACCCAGGCCAGCGGCGTGCGGAACTTGCGCTCGCGGCCGGGCTCGCGCACGCGCAGCACCAGCAGGCACGCGGCCACCGCGATGAACGCGGCCAGGGTGCCGGCGTTGGCCAGCGCGGCGATTTCGTCCAGCCGCGCCACGCCGGCCAGCGCCGCGACCAAAATCGCGGTGAACAGCGTGGTCGCCACCGGCGTGCCGGTGCGCGCGCTGACCTTGGACAGGCCGCGCGGCAGCAGCCCGTCGCGCGACATCACGAAGAAGATCCGGCTCTGTCCGTACAGGAACGCCAGCAGCACCGTCGGCAGCGCGATCACCGCCGCCGCGGCGATCAGCGTAGCCGCCTTGCCCTGGCCGAGTTCGCGCAGGATCAGCGCCAGCGGCTCGGCGCTCTGGCCGAACACCGTGTAGCTCATCGCACCGACCGCCGACAGCGCCACCAGCACGTAGATCAGGGTGCAGCCGACCATCGAGCCGAGGATGCCGATCGCCAGGTCGCGCTCGGGCTTCTTGGTTTCCTCGGCGGCGGTGGAGATCGCGTCGAAGCCGTAGAAGGCGAAGAAGATGATCGCCGCGGCGGCCATCACCCCGCGCTCCACGCCGTCGGCGCCCATCGATTTGGCGAAGCCGAACGGCATGAACGGCTCCATCCGCGCGCTGTCGAAATGCGGCAGCGCGATCACCACGAACACGGTCAGGGCGACGATCTTCACCGCCACCAGCACCGCGTTGACCGTAGCGCTGGCCTGGGTGCCGAGCATCAGCATGCCGGCGACCACGAAGGTGATCAGCACCGCCGGCAGGTTGACCACGCCGCCGGCGTGCGGCCCGGCGGTCAGCCACAGCGGCAGGTCCACGCCCACGCCCTTGAGGAAGCCGACCGCATAGCCCGACCAGCCCACCGCCACCGTGCTGACCACCAGCGAGTACTCCAGGATCAGGCTCCAGCCGACCACCCAGGCGATGCTCTCGCCGAGCGCGATGTAGCTGTAGGTGTAGGCGCTGCCGGCGGCCGGCATCAGCGTCGCCATCTCCGCGTAGGCCAGCGCGGCGCAGGCGCAGATCGCCCCGGCCACCGCGAACGACAGCAGCACCGCCGGCCCGGCCAGGTGCGCGCCGACCCCGATCAGGGTGTAGATGCCGGTGCCGACGATCGCGCCGATGCCCAGCGCCACTAGGTGCGGCCAGCTCAGCGTGGGCACCAGCCGGCGCCCCGCTTCGTGGACGGTGACCAGATCGAGCGACTTGCGCCGGAACAGGAACGACATGCGGGCCTCGGGGAGCGACAGGACAAGCCGGCGAGTGTCGCCCAATGCGGTGCAGCAATGCTATGCCCGGGCATCTTGTGCGGCGCCGAGGTGGCCGCCGTTGTCGCCCTCGCGGCATGCGGCCGCCGCGCTGCGGCGGGCGCTACAGCCCGATCCGCTCGGCCAGCCGTACCAGTTCGGCGAGCGAGCCCGCTTTCATCTTGCGCATCGCCTGGCCGCGCCGCACCTTCACCGTGATCTCGCTCAGCTGCAGGCGCGCGGCGACCTGCTTGTTCAGCAGCCCCTGCACCACCAGCCGGGTCACCTCCTGCTCGCCCGCGGTCAGCGTCGCCCAGCGCCCGCGCAGGTCGGCCAGCGCGGCCTCGCGCTGGCGGCGCTCGCGGTCGCGGGCGATGCCGTGCTGGATCGCGTCGAGCAGGTCCTGGTCGCGGAACGGCTTGGTGAGGAACTCGATCGCGCCGTTCTTCATCGCTTCCACGCTCATCGCGATGTCGCCGTGGCCGGTGATGAAGATGGTCGGCAGGTTCAGTCCGGTCTCGAGCAGTTGCCGGTGGAATTCCATGCCGCTCTGCCCGGGCATGCGGATGTCCAGCACCATGCAGCTGGGCGCGTCGGCCAGCGGGTGCTGCAGGAATTCGCGGCTGGAGCCGAACGCGTGCACCTGCAGGTCGACCGAGGCGAACAGGTCTTCCAGCGCGGCGCGGATCGAGGCGTCGTCGTCGATCAGGTACACCACCGGGCGCTGTTCGGACAGCGGCAGGTTCATGGGCGTGCTCCCGGTTTTGCGATCGGCAGGCAGACGCCGAACACCGCGCCGCAGGGGCTGCGCGGCGCGGCCCAGATCCGCCCGCCGCTGGCCTCGACGATGCTGCGGCTGATGCTCAGGCCGATCCCGATGCCGTCGGGCTTGGTGGTCCAGAACGCGTCGAACAGGCGCGCCTGCGCCTCGGCCGACAGGCCGACGCCGGCATCGGCCACGGTCAGCCGCACCGAACCGGCATCCTCCTGCGCGGAGCCGATCAGGATCGACCGCGCATCGGCCGGCGTGCCCGCCATCGCCTCCATCGCGTTCAGCAACAGATTGACCACCACCTGCTGGATCTGCACCCGATCGGCCAGCACCGGCGGCAGCGCCGGCGCCAGTTCCACCCGCACCGCGATGGCGTTGCGCTCCAGCTCGCCGCGCGACAGCGCCAGCACGTCCAGCACCGCGGCGTTGAGGTCGAACGCGCGCTTGCGTGGCGCCTCGCCCTTGCTGAGGCTGCGGATCCGCGCGATCACCTCGCTGGCGCGATTGGCGTCGTCGAGGATCCGCTGCAGCGCCGCCTGCGCCCGCTCCAGGTTCGGCGGCTGCTGGCCGAGCCAGCGCTGGCAGGCGTTGCCGCTGGTGACGATGGCGGCCAGCGGCTGGTTGACCTCGTGCGCGATCGAGGCGGTCAGGCTGCCCAGGCTGCGCGCGCGCGCCAGACGCAGCAGCTGCGCCTGTGCCGCGTGTGCGGCGGCCTTGGCGCGCTCCATCTGCACCGCGATGGAGGTGGTCACCGCCACCACCACGATGCTGATCACCGAGTTGATCACGCCCACCCGGTACGCGCCGGCGGAGCTGAGCTGGAAGCTGAGCACGATCAGCACGATGCAGGCGCCGGCGAGCAGCAGCATGCCGAGGCGGGTGAGCAGCCGTACCGCGACCAGGATGACCACGGTATAGAACAGCGCGGCGGCGACCCCGTAATCGGTCAGCGTATCGGCGGCGAAGATCGCGCCCAGCGCCAGCAGCAGCACCGCCAGCGCGAGCAGGCGGCGATGCGGCGAGGGCGAGGTGAAGCAGCGGGTCATCGGCGTCATGGCGGTGGGCAGGGGCTGGTGCGGGGCCGCGCAATCAGCCTTCGGCGCCGGCGTTCCAGAACGCCTGTTGTACACCGGCTTCGCCTTCCAGGTGCTGGATCACCGCATCCAGCTCATCGGCGCGCACCGCGGTCGCGTACAGCGTCGCGGCGATCTCCACGTCGTGCTGGCCGAACGGATGCTGGTCCACCTCGCGCGCCGGGTAGTGCGCGGCCTCCAGCAACTCGATCAGCCGCTCGCGCACCTCGCCGTGCACGCCGCGGGCGCAGATCACGTAGAACACGTAGGTCGCCTCGATCGAGGATTCCTCCAGCGGGCGGCGGTTGATCCGGTTCACCACCGGGCGCAGCAGGGTGTTGCTGAGCAGCACGAACACCGCCGCCAGCACCGCCTCGGCGACCAGCCCGGCGCCGGCGCAGGCGCCGACCGCGCCGGACCCCCACAGGGTGGCGGCGGTGTTGAGCCCGGTGATGTTGGCGCCTTCCTTCATGATCGCCCCGGCGCCGAGGAAACCGATGCCGGAGACCACGTAGGCCACCACCTGCACCGCACCCTGGGTGCCGCCATGGATCTCGAACAGGCGGTCGCCGAGCGAGACGAAGATGGCTGCGCCGACCGCGACCAGGGTATTGGTGCGCAGGCCGGCGGTGCGCTGCCGCACCTGCCGCTCGAAGCCGATGAGCGCGCCCAGCGCGAAGGCGGTGGACAGGCTCACCAGGGTGTCGAGCAGCGAGGCGAGATTGAACAGGCGCAGCGCTTCCATCAGCGCGGCGACCGGGGGCGGATCGAATGGGTCATCGCAATGCCTGGGGAAATGTCGGGCGACAGGGACCGGGCATGATGCGGCAGATGCGTGGCAATCGCGCGTCGCAGCGCCGCCGCCGAATCCGACCACCACCCCAGCATCCTCTGCCGCCAGCCCGGCAGCATCGCCACGGCGGGACCGGGCTGGCACAGGCGCCGCCGCGCCGGCCGCGACAGGCGCACCAGCACGCGGATGCGGTCCTCGCCGGGCAGCAGCGACAGCGCATCGGCGAGCACGCGCCCGGGGAAGCGGGACAGGGCCTTGGCGAACGCGCGCACGCCATGGGTGGCGAGCAGCTGGCACAGGATGTCGGCGCGGTGCATGGCCACCGCCGCGCGCACGGCGCGGTGCAGGGCACGTTGGAAACGGGACGTGTACAGCAGCATGAGAACCTCCTTCCGGCGTGCTGCCGGAAGGGGCGCCTCACCCTTGCGGATGGGCGGACGTCTCCGCGGCGGGACCGGGCAAGCGTGAAAAGGACAGCGCAGGCGGGAGCGTGGCGATGGCGCCACGCGGATGCGGGTCGGGGTCCATGGCGGTCTCCGGATGAGGGCGGACGTGCGCGGTTGCGGCGTCGGCGGCGGACGCAGGCGTTGCGGGCGTGGACGCGGCGGTGGCGCTGGCGCTGCGACAAGACACGGCATCCTCACCCCGCCAACGCTGGCGGCAGTGGGGATGCACGAGGTCTTGCCGCGGTGGCCGGGCTGCAGCTTCGCGACGCGGCAAAGCTTGGCATACGTGGCCTGGCGACGGCCACCGCGCATGCGGCGCTTTTTCATGGCCATGCGCATCGCCCGCCTATACCAACGTATCGCCATGGGCAAACACAGCGCCGCGGCGGCACGCGCTGCGCGGGGAACGGTTACGGCATGCCGTTGCGCCCGTGCGCCAGAAAGCCCGGGCGTGCCGACAGCCGTTCGTAGTACGCCGCCACTGCCGGCAACGGCGGCCGCGCCATCGGCGTGGCCATCCAGCGCTGGGTGGACAGGCCGAGCACGATGTCGGCCACGGTGAAATCCGCGCCCGCCGCGTAGGCGCCGGTACGTTGCAGCTGTGCGTCGAGGATGCCCATGTGCCGGTGCCAGCCGGCCACGCCCTGTGCCAGCGCCTGCGCATCGCGATGCGCGGGGCTGTCGCGGACCAAGGCCATGAACGCGTAGCGCCACGCGTTGTTGAGTTCGCTGGCCTGCCAGTCCATCCACTGCTCGACCGTTGCCCGCGCTTGCGGCGCGGTCGGCAGCAGGTCCGCGCGCTGCTGGCGTGCCGCCAGGTAGCGGCAGATGCTGTTGGATTCCCACAGCACGAAGTCGCCGTCGCGCAGCACCGGCACCAGCGCGTTCGGGTTCAACGCGCGGAACGCCGGCGTGTCCACCGCGGCGAAGCCGGCGCCGTAGGGCAGCTGCTCGATCTGCAGGTCCAGCTCCGCGCACAGCCACAGCACCTTGCGCACGTTGATCGAGGACGACTTGCCGTAGAGGGTGAGCATGGAGCGCGGGGCCAGGCGGAGCGGCCGAGCGTGCATCAGGACGCGGCCCTGTGCAATGCAGCCGCGGAGCGGTCGCCGAGATGGCACGTCGTGTGGCGCGCCTGGCTTGCCCCAGCGGCGGGCCATCCGCGCAGGCACGGCAGTGTGCAGGTCGCCGCATGGCGCAGCGCCTGAGACGCAGCCGGCTACACTGGCGGCATGCAAACCGATTCCCATTTCCTGATCCTGGCCGGCCTGCTGTGCGCCGTCATCGTGCTGGTGCTGGCGTTGCTGCTGCGCCGGAACAACCACACGGCGCTGGAGCAGGCCCTGCGCGAGGAACAGCGCGGCGGCCGCGGCGAACTGCGCGAGCAGCTCGACAGCCTGGCGCGGCAGCAGGATGCGCGCAGCGAAGGTTTCGCCCGCCATCTCGCCGACCTGTCCACCCGCACCGACCAGCGCCTGGACCTGCTGCGCGAGGCCTTGACCGAAGACGCGCGGCGCGGCCGGGTCGAGGCCGGCGAGGCGCAGCAACGCGTGGCCGAGCTGCTCAACCAGCGCCTGGTCGAGATGCGCAGCCAGCTCGATGCGTTCGGCCAGCAGCAGGATGCGCGCATGCTGCAGTTCGGCCAGCAGCAGAGCGAGCTGATCGCGCGCATCGACGCGCACCTGACCGCGCTGCGCGAGACCCTGGTCGAGGACGCACGCAAGGGCCGCCTGGAAGGCGCCGAGTCGCAGCAGCGCTTCGCCGACACGCTCGGCCAGCGGCTCAACGAACTGATCCAGCGCAACGAGCAGCGCATCGGCGAGATGCGCAGCACCCTGGAAGAGCGCTTGAAGGAACTGCAGGCCGACAACGCGGCCAAGCTCGAGCAGATGCGCGGCACCGTCGACGAGAAGCTGCAGACCACCCTCAACACGCGCCTGGACGCCTCGTTCAAGCTGGTCTCCGAACGGCTCGAGCAGGTCCAGCGCGGGCTGGGCGAGATGCAGCAGCTGGCCACCGGCGTCGGCGATCTCAAGCGCGTGCTGAGCAACGTCAAGAACCGCGGCGGCTGGGGCGAGGTGCAGCTGGAGAACATCCTCGAGCAGACCCTGACCCAGGAGCAGTACGCGCGCGGCGTGCGGGTGCGCCCGGAGCGCAACGAGGCGGTCGATTTCGCGGTGCGCCTGCCCGGCCGCGGCCACGAGGACACGCCGGTGTGGCTGCCGATCGATGCCAAGTTCCCGCGCGAGGACTACGAGCGGCTGCTCGACGCGCAGGAACAGGGCGATGCGGACCAGGTGCTGGCGATGGGCGCGCAGCTGGAGCGCGCGATCCGGGTGCAGGCCAAGTCGATCAGCGACAAGTACATCGCCCCGCCGCACACCACCGATTTCGCGGTGATGTTCCTGCCCACCGAGGGCCTGTACGCCGAGACGCTGCGCCGGCCCGGCCTGGCCGACCTGCTGCAGCGCGAGCACCGCATCGTCATCGCCGGCCCCACCACCGTCACCGCGTTGCTCAACAGCCTGCAGATGGGCTTCCGCACGCTGGCCATCGAGAAGCGCTCCAGCGAAGTGTGGGGCGTGCTGGCCGCGGTCAAGAGCGAGTTCGGCAAGTTCGCCGGCATTCTGGAAAAGGCCGAGAAACAGATCGGCACCGTCGGCAAGAGCCTGGGCGATGCCAGCCGCAAGACCCGCACCATCGAGCGCCGCCTGCGCGGGGTGGAGACGCTGGCCGATGCGCAGTTCACGCCGCTGCTCGATCTCGAACTGCCCAGCGCCGATGCCGAGGCGGACGAGGATCCCGCGCGCGACGAGCAGGAATAGGCGGCACCGCGCACGCCATGCACCTGGCTGCGCTGCGTGCGGCGCAGAGGCTGGCCGATGTGCCGCGCGCTGTTTCGGGTTGCCGTCGCTGCTGCCGGCGACGGCGATCTCACACGCCAGGACAGGGAATCGGCGGTATCGCGCACGCCCATGCACCTGCCAGCGACGGCGCATTGCGATACTGCGCGCCGGAACCTGGCCGAATGGAGACGCCGATGTCGATGCGATGGTGCATGCCCCTGTTGTCCTGCCTGTTGCTGGCTGCCTGCAGTAGCGGTCCAAACCCGCAGGCGACCCCCGCGGCATCCGCGCCGCAGCCGGGCGGCGATGGCGCCGCTGCGGCCGATGCCGCGACGTGTAAGGCGCAAGGCGGCAGCCTGCGTCCGCTCGGCCGTCGCGGACTGCTCAAGTGCGTGGTCCCGTTCGCCGATGCCGGCAAGGCGTGCAGCGACAAAAGCCAGTGCCGCGGCGATTGCCTGGCGGTCACGCCGGTGGCCACCGGCACTGCCGCGCAGGGCGCATGCCAGCGCGACATCAGCGAGAACTACGGCTGCCGGCAGGTCGTCCAGGGCGGCGTGGGCGGATCGCAGATCTGCATCGATTGAGGGCGTGCGCTCCAGTCCCGAGCGGGGTGTGTTGGATCTGCCATCGCCAACCCGCAGGGCCGCTCCTGCGCACGTGCGGGCCGGCGTCATGATGCCGGCGTGGACGCATGTGCGCTTGCTCCCCCGTGCATGGACAGGAGCGGCGCGGCTTGCTCCGGCTGAAGGACACGCCCAGGCCGTCGCGCGATAGCCGTTGCGTGGCCATGCGCCTATGCTTGCGCTCCATCTTGTTGCAGGAGCCGCACGTGAGCCAATCGATCTATGACCTCCCGTTGACCACCATCGACGGCCAGCCCGCATCGCTGGCCGCGCATCGCGGCAAGGTGCTGCTGGTCGTCAATGTCGCCTCCAAGTGCGGCCTGACCAAGCAGTACGAAGGGCTCGAAGCGCTGTACCGCGAAAAGCGCGCCGACGGACTGGACGTGCTCGGTTTCCCGGCCAACGATTTCAAGGGCCAGGAGCCGGGCAGCGAGGCGGAGATCCAGCAGTTCTGCCAGCTCACCTACGATGTGACCTTCCCGATGTTCGCCAAGATCGCGGTCACCGGCGAGGCGACGCATCCGCTGTACCGCGCGCTGATCCAGGCGCAGCCGCACACCGAGGGCGAAGGCCCGATGCGCGAGAAGCTGGTCGGCTACGGCATCGAGCCCAATCCGGCGCCGGGCGTGCTGTGGAACTTCGAGAAGTTCCTGGTCGGCCGCGACGGCCAGGTGCTGGGCCGCTTCGCCCCGGACGTGACCGCCGAGGATCCGCGCCTGCGCACGGCGATCGAGGCGGCGCTGGCCGCCTAGCCGCCCGGGATGTCCACTGCGCGCTGGGATGCCGCAGGCGATGCAGGACTATCCGGATGCACTGCAGGAGGGGCTTCAGCCCATGCCTTTCAACGTCTTTGATGTCCCACTTTTGTAACCCGCTGATGTCCTGCTGATGGTGTTGGAAGACGCAACAGGTGTAGCGAATTGCGCTCGCGCGTCGCAGCTGTAATCAATTGATTTTTATTGGCTCTGGCCAAAGACGTTGAAAGGCATGGGCTTGAGCCCCGACAACTCGCCGAGGGCCTAACGATTCCCGGCTCCGTTCGTCGCGGTTGAAACCGCTCCTACAGGGGAGCGCGGCTGGCTTGCTGAGTGCGCGGCAGGAGGGACGCTGGTCATCGGCTCCGGCATCGGCAGAGGCCGGAGCTACTTTCGTTCGCTCATCGCGGCGGAAGGCCGAGCGCATTCGGAGTCGTTTCACGGTGGCAGTCAGGCATTTTCACGGCCAGCGATCTGATGCCAGGGCGTCCCGATGGTTGCTGCGATGGCGCGCAGTCTGCCGCGGTTCTTGCTGGCACCCTCGCCTTTGCCTTTGCTTTTGCCTTTGCAGTTGTAGTTGCTTTGGCTTTGGCTATTGCTTTTGATTTTCCGGGTTCCCTTCCGCAGCGCGCCCTCCGCGCTGCGCGCTCCGGGTCCGCAGCCCCGACGGGCATTTTTCGATGGCACATCCATGTGCCAGCGAAAAACGGCGCGCATCCTGCGCGCCGCCCTTCGGGTATTCGCCCGCCGGGGCTGCCGTGCCTAGGGGGGCCCGCTAAATCAAAAGCAAAGCAACAGCAGGAGCAACAGCAGGAGCGGGGGACTGCTGGATGCAGGGCGTCCGCCGTCATCGGGCGCGTCGCGCTACGCGGCGTGCGGCAATCCCGCTTACGATCACGGTGCAGATGGCAGGAAAAAGCCAGCCACAAAAAAACCCGGCCGAAGCCGGGTTTTTCGTACCGCCACCAACCCGCGCGATTCAGCGGTTGCCGCCGCGCCACTCCGGGATCGGCATTGCGTCCACCGGCACCGTCGGATTGGTCTCTTCCTCGCGCAGATAGTCGGGCAGGTCGTTGTCCTGGCGCTTGTTGTGGCTGCGCAGGTCGCCTTCGATCTGGTAGGCACGGCGCTGCATCCACGCGTCGCGGGTCAGCTGGTACTCGTCCGGCGCGTTGTCGCGCATGCTGTCCAGCGACAGCAGCTGCGCGCGCGTATCCACCAGCTGCAGGCCCTGCAGGCCGATGCGCACGGTGTCCTCCTCGATCTGCCGCAGCGGCGACAGCGGCGCGTCGCCGGCCAGGCCGAACACGTCGCGCACCGTGCGCGGCCCGAACAGCGGCAGCTCCACGTAACGCGAACGGCGCCAGCCCCAGGCGCCCAGGGTCTGGCCGAAGTCCTCGCTGCGCCGCGGCAGCTTGGCGTCGCTGGCCGGGTCGAAGATGCCGCCGATGCCCAGGGTACTGTTCATCACGAACCGGCCCAGGGTCTGCCCGGCCTGCAGCGGGCGGCCCTGCAGCAGCTGGTTGACCATGGTCAGCGGCGAGCTGAGGTTGTCGAAGAAGTTGGTCACGCCCAGCCGCACCGGCCGCGGCACCACGTTGACGTAGGCGCGCGCCAGCGGCCGCGCCACCGTGCGGTCGACCACGTTGTTGAACTTGTGCACCTTGCGGTTGTACTTCTCCCACGGATCGTAGCTCTGCGGCACGGCGACGCCGGCCGGCAGGGTCGGATCGGCGACCGGGTTGTACGGGTCGCTGCCGTACAGCGCGGCGTAGTCGTCTTCGGCGGCGGTGGCGGCGCCAGCGGTCGGCGGCACGCTGGCCGCGGCGGCCACCGTGTCGCCGGCGACGGGAGCCGGCGCATCGGCGGCCGGCGCCGCGTCTCCGACGGTGCCGCTATCGGCCGCGGCCGTGTCGGCAGGTGTCGCCTGCACCGCGGTCGCGGCGGGCGGCGGCGGGGTGCGCTTGGGGGCGCCGGCACAGGCGCCGAGCGCGGCGGCCAGCGCCAGGGAGGTGAGGATACGCAACACGTTCATGGGGGTCAGCTCGCCGCCGGGGGAGATTGGAAATCCAGGGTCGGCGCCAGCCGGTAGGCGGCGCTCAATTCGGTCAGGCCGGCCGGGGCGCCATGGATGGCGACCTCGGCCTGGCCTTGCGCACGCAGGCGTGCGGCCAGTTCGGCGAGCAGCGCCAGGCCGGCGCTGTCCACTTGTACGACGTCGCGCAGATCCAGCGCACGCGCGCCGGCCAGCAGCGGCAGCGCCGCCGGCCACAGCGCGGTGGCCGCGGCGCGGTCGAGCACGCCGCTCAACGCGAGCGTGTCGCCGTCGCGACGCAGGCGTGGCTCACTTGCCACTGCCGCTCGCCGGTGCGACCTGCAGCGCGCCGTTGCGCAGATCGGCCGCGACCTGCGGGATCGACTTGGTGCGCAGCGGCGTGTCGAACTGGTTGCGGAAGGTCTGCACGTACGACACGCCTTCCACCATCACGTCGAAGATCTTCCAGCTGCCGCCGACGTTGCGCACCAGGTAATCGACCGGGATCGGGTCGCCGCCGCTGCGCAGCAGCTCGGTGGACACCTTGGCGCCGCGGCCGCCCGGCAACGGGGTTTCCGACTTCACCCGCACCTGCGGCTTGCCTTCGAAGGTCAGCAGCGAGGTGCCGTAGCGCTGCATCAGGTTGTCGGCCATCGCATCGGCGAACAGCTTGACGTCGGCGTCGGAGGCGCCGCGGCCGTGCACGCCGAGCACCAGGCGCGCGGCGTAGTCGCGGTCGAAGGACTTGTCCATCTCGCTGTTGATGAACTGCTTGAGCGCGGCGTTGTTGCTCTTGAACTCGGCGCGGCGCTGTTCCAGCGTGGTCAGGATGCGGGTGCTGTTGTCGAGCACGACCTTGCTGGCCGACCCCTGCTGGGCGGCGGCGGCAGGCGCGGCCTGGGCCAGCGCGACGGCGGGGGAGGCGACGGCCAGGGCGGCGGCGAGAGCGGCGGAAAGCAGTGTGTTGGTCATGGCTTGGGTTCCGTTTCCGTAGAGGGAGTGGCGGTGTTGGCGGAGGATGCGGCAGCGGGCGTTGCGCCGGCGTTGCCGCCGCTGCCGCTGCCGCCGCCGAACATGTACTTGCCGACCAGCTGGATCAGGTCCACCGCCGGCTGGGTGAAGGCGATCTCCTGGCCGGGCTTGAGCGTGTCCGGATCGCCGCCGGGCTGCAGGCCGACGTAGCTTTCGCCGAGCAGGCCGCTGGTCAGGATGCCGGCCGAGGTGTCCGCCGGCAGGTCCTTGTAGCGGTCGTCGATGGCCAGGGTCACCACCGAGTCGAACTTGGCCGGATCCAGCTCGATCCTGGCCACCTGGCCGATGATCACCCCGCCGATCTTCACCGGCGCCTGCTGGCGCAGCTGGCCGATCTGCGAGAAGCGGGCGGTGAGCTCGTAGCGCCCGCCGCCGAAGCCCCACTGGCGGTTGGTGGAGGCGAGTGCCAGTACCAGCAGCGAGGCCAGGCCCAGCAGCAGGAAGGCGCCGACGGCGAACTCGAGACGGGGACCACGGATAGCCATAACGTGTCTACCTTGTTGATTCATCTGGGCCGCGGCGACAGTGCCGCGGCCGGTGTTGCGCAAGCGCCCGCCGCCGAGGGCGGGCTTTGGGCATGCGGTCCCTACTGGAACAGCAGCGCCGACAGGACGAAATTGAACATCAGCACCAGCAGCGAGGCGTTCACCACCGCGCGGGTGGTGGCCACCGAGGTGCCCTCGATGGTCGGCTCGGCGTGGAAGCCCACATACGAGGCCACCAGCGCCGCGGTGCCGCCGAACACCGCCGACTTCAGCATCGCCACGCCGAAGTCGTCCCAGAAATCCACGCTGCTCGACAGCGCCGACCAGAACGTGCCGCGGTCCAGGCCGAGCACGTGCACCGCTTCGAAGTAGCTGGCGCTGATCGCCAGCGAGCAGAAGATGCCGGTCAGCAGCGGCACGGTCAGCACCGCCGCCCAGAAGCGCGGCGCCACCGCCTTGGCCACCGGGTCGATCGCCATCAGCTCCAGCGCCTTGATCTGGTCGGTGGCGCGCATCAGCCCCAGTTCGGCGGCGATCGAGCTGCCGGCGCGGCCGATGAACAGCAGCGCGGTCAGCACCGGCGCCAGTTCGCGGTACAGCGACAGCCCCAGCAGCGTGGACAGCGCATCGGAGGCGCCGTAGGTCTGCAGCGTGCGGTAGCCCTGCAGGGTCAGCACCAGGCCGACGAAGGCGCCGCCGACGGCGATGATCGGCAGCGAGCGCGCGCCGACCTTGTAGATCTCGCGGACCAGTTCGGCCAGGAAATCGCGGGTCGGCAGCGAACCGCGCAGCACGGTGATCGAGAACAGCCCGGCGCGGCCCAGCGCGCGGATCGAGGCGACGGCGCCCATCAGGCGGCACTCCGCGCGCGCGGCGGCGCATCGAACGGGATCGGGCCGTCCGGACGGCCATGCAGGAACTGCTGCAGCAGCGGATCGGCGCTGGCCTGCAGCGCATCCGGGGTGCCGGCGAAGACCACGCCGCCGTTGGCGATGGCCACCGCCTGGTCGCAGATCGGCAGGGTCTCGTGGACGTGGTGGCTGACGATGATGCTGGTCAGGCCGAGGGTGTCGTTGAGGCGCTGGATCAGGCTCATGATCACCCCGGAGGCGATCGGGTCCAGGCCGGTCAGCGGTTCGTCGTAGATCATCAGCGGCGGGTCCAGGGCCAGCGCGCGGGCCAGCGCCACGCGCCGCGCCATGCCGCCGGACAGTTCGCGCGGCCAGGCCTCGGCGGCGGCGAGCAGGCCCACCGCATGCAGCTTCAGCGCCACCAGCCGTTGCAGCACCGGCTCGGGCAGGCGGGTATGGGCGCGCAGCGGCAGCGCCACGTTCTCGGCCACGCTCAGGTCGGTGAGCAGGCCGTTGCCCTGCAGCAGCACGCCGATGCTCTTGCGCGTCTCGCGCAGCGCGCGGCTGCCGCGCGGCAACGGCTGGCCGAACACCTCGACCGTGCCCGCGACCGGGACCAGCTCGCCGGTCAGCGCCGCCAGCAGGGTCGACTTGCCGCTGCCCGACGGGCCGAGCACGCCGGTGATGCTGCCGCGCGGCACCGCCAGCGAGACATCACGCAGGATCGCGCGGCCGCCACGGTCGATGCGCACCCCCGACAGCTGCACCACATTGGATTCGGAAGACGCCATCGCGGCCTTTAACGAAAAATCAACACAGGATTGAACCAGTCCGCTGAACTTAACCGAACTGGGCCGTGCAGTATTGTCGCATCCGTGAAGCCCGTGTGCGCGTGGTCTGGGAACGCCGTACATGCAACAGCGTGTATTGGACCTGGGGCTGTCCGGTTTGCCGGTGCGGGTGACACAGCGCCGGCGGCTCCGGCGCGGGTGTCCGCAGGCCGGACGATCCCGCGTCGCGGCAGGAACCGCATGGCCGTCGCCGCCGCCGCTGCGCGCGGTCCGGTGCCGCTCAAGCCAGGCCGCCTCCATCGCCGAATCGTTGGATCCGGGGGCCGTCGCGGTGCCGGTCTTGTATGCAGTGCCGGGTCGCGCCACGATGCAGGGCGGCGATGGCGCCGCGACAGGGAGTCGTGCATGGAATTGCTGACGTTGGAACATTTCGCCGGGAGCGTGAACGAGACCTTCGCGGCGGAGTTGAACGAGGGCGAGATTTCGTTCGTGCTGGTCGAGGCGCGGCCGTTGCCGGCCAAACCAGCCGCGTTGCGTGCGCCGTTCTCGCTGCTGTTCCGCAATACCTCCTCGTTCCTGTTCCCGCAGCAGACCTACCGGATGCGGCACGCGCGGCTGGGCGAACTGGGGATCTTCCTGGTGCCGGTGGCGCGCGAACGCGACGGCTTCCTGTACCAGGCGGTCTTCAACTGAGCGCCGGCGCCGCGCAGGCGGCGCGCCAATGCATCTCCAGGTGGGTGTCGCTGGCGTCGCCGGCGACGAAGCCCAGTCGCGCATACAGGCGCTGCGCGTCGGGATTGGCATGCAGCACGTGCAGCGACAGCGCGCATCCGGCCGCGGCCGCCAGCGCTTGCGCCAGCGCGATCAGCGCCGTGCCCACGCCTTGCCCGCGCCAGGCCGGCAACAGGCTGATGTCGACCAGCACGTGTTGCGCCGCGCCGCGCTGCAGGTAGAGTCGGCCCAGCGGCGCCTGCGCGGTTTCCACGATCAGGAAGTCGGCGTCGGCGAAGTGGCGCAGGTAGTGCGCGTGCTGCAGCGCGAACTGCTGGTCGAGGAACGCGCGCTTGGCCGCCTCGGGCCATGGCACTGCCGCCAGCTCCGCGCTGCGGGTGCTGGCGTACAGGTCGCGCAGCCAGGGCAGGTCCGCCGCCCGCGCCGGTCGCAGACCGAGGCCATGCGTTTGCAACGCCGCCGACGGGGCGAAGGAAACAGCGCGGTCCGGAAAGTCCGGCGCCTGCGCGGCGGCGCTAGCGCTCATTTGCGCCTCAGTTGAACGCCGGGTAGTTGCCCTGCAGCGCGATGCAGAAGTTCACGGCCAGATACGGCTGCCGGTTTTCGTGCGCCTGGCCGGTGCCGGTAGGCAACAGCATGGCCGGGGAAAATTGCTTGTCCGGCGCGCCCCCCAGGAACGGACGCTCGTTGGAGAGATTCAGTGACGATAGAGCGGCACCACTGAGAGGGGTGCCGGTCTTCTTGGTGGGGTCCGCTTGCGAGAACGCATTGACGCCGTGCTGGTGCATTGGGATCTGCGTGCTCAGCAAGCTTTCCGAGGCGGAGCCGAAGTTGCTGCCCAGCGTTTGCGGGGTCAGCCCTGGCCCTGCGCCCTGTTGGCAACCGGCGCGTGCAGTGAAGTTCGGCAATTGGAAGGTGCTGCTGCCATTGCCGCCATAGGCCACGCCGAGCAGGGAGTACAGCGTGGTGTTCTGCGCGACCGGCAGCGTGGCGCCGTTGCAGAATGCCCAGCCGTAGGGATTGTAGTCGAAGCCGAACAGCTGGATTTCGCCGATATAGGGTTCGGTCATGAGCGGATTCCTCCGATGGAGCGGATGCGTGCCGCAGCGATTCCGGCGCGGCGCATGGGATCAGGCCTGTTGTGGGAAGATGCCGGTGGTGGCGATGCAGTACTGCACCGTCAGCGTCGGCATGACATTGTCGTGCGGCTGGTTGCCGCCGGCGAACGAGGTGCTTTGCGTAGACATCGCCACCATGGTGGCGCCGGTGACGTCGCTGGCATAGAACACACTGCCGTTGACGGCACCCGGCAGCAGCCCGGCCGGCGCCGGCGCGGTCGCCGCGGCGGTGGTGGCCTGGGCGGTGTGCGTGTGCGCCGGCATCTGCAGTTCGGTCAACGTCACCGTCTCGGTGCCGGCGCGCTGGGCGAGCACGTAGTTGCTCAGGCCCGGTCCCTGACCTTGGTGGATCGGCAGGCGGCCGCGCAGATCCGGTACGCCGAAGGTGGTTTGCCCGTTGCCGCCGTAGACAGTGCCGAGCAGGACGTACAACGGTTCGTATTCGGAGATTGGCAGCAGCGAGCCGTCGCATGCCTGCCAGCCCTGGGGAGTGCGGCCGAAGCCGAACATGCGGATTTCGCCGATGAAGGGAGTACCCATGAAATTCTTCCTGGTCGATGAGGCGCCCTGCGCAAGGCTGCGTGCGCTGCGCGCGCCTGGATGCGGATGCGCCTAGCTGCGAGAAGGGAAGATGCCGGACAGCGCGATGCAGAAATTGATCGTGGTGTAAGGCTGCAGGTTCGGATGCGCCTGGCTGCCGCCGCTGTTGGCGATGGTGGACTGCGACAGGGGCACCGTCGCGCCGGGCGCGGCATACAGCGCATGCGGCGTTCCCGGACCCGGATTGACGACGTTGTTCGCGAACAAGCGACCCGCGGGCACGCGGTTGTCGCCGTTGCCGCCGCTGCAATCCATCAGGTGGGTGTGCGCGGGAAGGTTGTCGACCACCAGCGTTACCGTCTCCGCACCAGCGGCCTGGCCCATCGGCATTGCAGGCGGCTGCCAACTCGGATCGGCCGATGGCCCATAGCCCATCGGTGTGCGCCCGCGCATGTCCGGCAATGCGAAATTGGTCTTGCCGTCGCCGCCGAAGCGCGTGCTGAGCAGACTGAACAGGGCCTGGTTCTGATTGATCGGCAGCAATTGCCCGTTGCACTGCGCAAAATACTTCGGCGCAAACGCGAAACCGGTCAGCATGATCTGACCGATGAAGAACTCGCTCATGCGGATCTCCCCCCGGAGTTGGTAACGCCAGACCTCGTGTCTGACGCGGGAATACTTAAGCACGACGCTGGCGACATGCAAGCGACGATTTCGCTGAACCAGACAGACGTGACGCATTTGTTGCTTTACGTGGCGGATCACTTGTTGTTTCAATAGTCGCGCAACGCGCATGCCGATCCTTATGCGGTCGATATTCCGCGTTGTCCGAGGCACCAGGATGGCTGCCAGCGCCCATGGGGTGGCGCGTTTTGGGGGAATCGAAATATGTCTACGAAATGCACCGCGTCGAGCGGCGTGCGCCTGACCTTGCGCTGGCTGATGGCGCTGTTGTGTCTGGCGATGTCGCAAGTCTGTCTGGCTGCCGGACCGTATTGCACGACGCCTCAGACGGCGACCGTGAACTCGGGCGGCTCGGTGACCTTCGACGTCAGCGGCTGCGACGGCCCCAGTAACTTTGGCATGGCCGACGGCGCGCAGCCGTCGCATGGCACGTACTCCCTCACCGGTCAGCTCGATGTCGCCGGCACCGAACGGGTGACCTATACCAACAACGGCGATGGTGCGACCTCGGACTCGTTCTATCTATTGGACCAGGACAACGGCCAGGTAGTTTTCAACATCACCATCAACCCTGCGATCAGCGCCAGCATCGCGGTCTCGCCGTCCAGCGCCAACGAAGACAGCGGCACCGTCTTCACCTACACGGTGACCCTGAGTCAGACCAGCAGTTCGGCGACCACGGTGAACCTCACCCGCAGCGGCACCGCGACCAGCGGTACCGACTACACGGGTGCGGTGACCAGCGTCGTGGTGCCCGCCAATACCGCTTCGGTCAGCTTCAATGTCACCCCGGTCGCCGACACCACGGTGGAGGCCGACGAGACGGTCGTGTTCAATGTGGCCAGCGGCAGCGGTTATGGCATCGGCAATCCGTCCAGCGCGACCGCGACCATCCTCAACGACGACCTGCCCACCGCGTCGATCACGGTGTCGCCCTCCAGCGTGGCCGAGGACGGCGCCACCAATCTCACCTACACCGTCACGCTCGACCAGGCCGCGCAGAGCGCGGTGTCGGTGGCCTTCAGCGTCGGCGGCACCGCGACCTCGGGCACCGACTACGCGGCCGTGAGTTCGCCGCTGGTGATCGCCGCCGGCCAGACCAGCGGCACCATCACCATCAATCCGACCGCCGACAGCACCGTCGAAGACGACGAGACCGTGGTGATCAGCCTCGCCGCGGGCAGCGGCTACAGCGTGGGTTCGCCGAACAGCGCCACCGGCACCATCCTCAACGACGACCAGCCGTCGCTGTCGATCAACGACGTCTCCCTGAGCGAAGGCGACGCCGGCACCAGCAACGCGACCTTCACCGTCTCGCTGAGCCAGCCGGCCGGCGCCGGCGGCGTCAGCTTCGACATCGCCACCGCCGACGGCACCGCCACCGCGGGCGTGGACTACGTCGCCGCCAGCCTGACCGGGCAGACCATCCCCGCCGGCAGCAGCAGCGCGACCTTCACCGTGCTGGTCAACGGCGACACGCTCAACGAACCCAACGAGACCTTCTTCGTCAACGTCAGCAACGTCACCGGCGCCACCGTCGCCGATGCGCAGGGCCAGGGCACCATCGTCAACGACGATGCGCAGCCGGCGTTGTCGATCGACGACGTCAGCGTCAACGAAGGCAACAGCGGTACCACCACGGCCACCTTCACGGTGAGCCTGAGCGCGGCCAGCGGCCAGACCGTGTCGGTCAACTACGCCACCGCCGACGGCAGCGCCACCGCCGGCAGCGACTATGTCGCGCGCTCCGGGACGCTGACCTTCGCGCCGGGCGTCACCGCGCAGGGCGTTGCGATCACCGTCAACGGCGACACCGCGGTCGAGCCCAACGAAACCTTCAGCGTCGGCCTGTCCGGCGCCAGCAACGCGAGCATCGCCACGGCCACCGGCACCGGCACCATCCTCAACGACGATGCGGTGGTGACGGTCAACCCGGCCTCGCTGCCGGCGGCGACCGCAGGCAGCGCCTACAGCCAGACCCTGAGCGCCAGCGGCGGCACCGCGCCGTACAGCTTCGCCGTCAGCGCCGGTACGTTGCCGGTCGGAGTGCAGTTGAGCCCGGGCGGCGTGCTGTCCGGCACCCCGACGTCCAGCGGCAGCTTCAACTTCACCGCGACCGCCACCGACAGCGGCAGCAGCCCCACCAGCGGCAGCCGCGCCTACACGCTGACCGTGGCCAGCCCGACGATCGCCCTGCCGGCCACCACCCTGGCGGGCGGCACCGCCGGCCAGGCGTATACGGCCGCGATCAACCCGGCGACCGGCGGCATCGCGCCGTACACCTATACGCTCAGCGCCGGCGCGTTGCCGGCCGGGGTCACCGTCAACAGCGCGACCGGTGCGCTCAGCGGCACCCCCACCGTGGCCGGCAGCTTCGCCTTCACCCTGACCGCGACCGACAGCACCACCGGCACCGCCGGCCAGGCGAGCCAGAGCTACAGCCTGAGCATCGTGTCGCCGACGCTGGCCATCGCGCCGCCGACCTTGCCGGCCGGCGCCATCGGCACGGCCTACAGCCAGACCCTGAGCGCGAGCGGCGGCACCGCGCCGTACGGCTACGTGATCAGCGCCGGCGCGTTGCCGGCTGGCATGACCCTGGCCACCGGCGGGGTGCTGTCCGGCACCCCGACCGTCGCCGGCAGCTTCGCCTTCACCGTCAGCGTCACCGACGCGCACGGCTTCAGTGCCGCGCAGGCGTATACGCTGGCGATCGCCTCGCCGACGCTGACCATCGCGCCGCCGACGCTGCCGGCCGGTACCGCCGGCAGCGCCTACAGCCAGACGCTGAGCGCCAGCGGCGGCACCGCGCCCTACTCCTTCGCCGTCAGCGCCGGCGCGTTGCCGGCCGGGTTGACCCTGACCACGGGCGGCGCGCTGTCCGGCACCCCGACCGTGGCCGGCAGCTTCGCCTTCACCGTGACCACGACCGACAGCACGGCCGGCGTGGCCGCGCGGGTGAGTTACGCCTACACCTTGAGCATCGCCTCGCCGACGCTGGTCATCGCGCCGCCGACGCTGGCCGCCGGCACGGTCGGCAGCGCCTACAGCCAGACGCTGAGCGCCAGTGGCGGCACCGCGCCGTACAGCTATGCGATCAGCGCGGGCACCTTGCCGGCCGGCCTCACCCTGACCGCCGCCGGCGTGCTCGCGGGCACGCCGACCGCCGCCGGCAACGCCGCCTTCACCGTCAGCGTGAGCGACGCGCGCGGCTTCGGTGCCGCGCAGGCCTACACCCTGGCGATCGCCGCGGCGGTGCCGGCACCGGTGGCGGTGAACGACACTGGCGGTACGCTGGTCGATACCGCGCTGACGCTGGCGGTGACCGGCAACGACACCGGCAGCATCGACACGATCGCGGTGACCACCGCGCCGACCCACGGCACCGCAGTGGTCAGTGGCGTGCAGTTGGTCTACACGCCGGCGGCCGGCTATGTCGGCGCCGACACCCTGAGCTATACCGCCACCGGCGCCGGCGGCACGTCGGCGCCGGCCACGGTCACCATCACCGTCAATGCGCGCCCGGTTGCGGTTTCGGCGACGGCGCAGGCGGTACCCGGCGAAGCGCAAACGGTCGACCTGACCCGCAACGCGACCGGCGGGCCATTCGTGGCCGCCGCGCTGGTGGCGATCATGCCGGCCAATGCCGGTAGCGCGACCATCACCCGCAGCGGTGGCGCGGCGGCGGCGGGCGTTCCGACCGCGGCTGCGGCCGATGGCCCCAGCTTCATCATGACCTTCACCCCGAACCCGGCGTTCTCCGGCCAGGCCACGGTGCGCTTCACCCTGTCCAACGCGTATGCGACGTCGGCCGAAGCGGCCATCGTGTTCGTGGTCGCGCCGCGTCCGGATCCGAGCCTGGATGCGGAAGCGCGTGGGCTAATCGATGCGCAGGCCGAATCGACCCGGCGCTTCGCCAAGGCGCAGATCGACAACTTCCAGCGTCGGCTGGAGGCGACCCATCGCGGCGATCGCGGCTTCGACAACAACCTGAGCTTCCAGGCCACCTCGCAGTCGCATTGCCGTGAAGCCGAACGCGGCGTGGGCGCACAGCCGTGCAGCCAGCCGACCTGGGATGCGGATACCGACACCGGCGATGCGGCGGCGCCGCCGTCGACCGGCAAGGCCGCGGTCAACGGCGAACTCGGCCTGTGGGTGGGCGGTGCGATCCGCTCCGGCAGCCTGGACAAGCAGAGCCAGCGTGCCGGCGTGGACTTCCAGAGCGACGGCCTGAGCATGGGCGCCGACTACCGCGCGTCGGATGCGCTGGCGCTGGGTGCGGGCGTGGGCTGGGGCCGCGACGACAGCGATGTCGGCAACAACGGCAGCCGCAGCAAGGCCAGCGCCTACACGCTGGCGCTGTATGCCAGCTTCCACCCGGGCCGGCATTTCTTCTTCGACACGTTGGTCGGCTACCAGCTGCTGTCCTACGACCTGCGCCGCTACGTGACCGGCAACGGCGAACTGGCCGAAGGCCGCCGCGACGGCAGCCAGTGGATCGGCTCGGTATCCACCGGCGCCGACCTGCAGCATGGCGATTGGCAGATCACGCCGTACGCCCGTGTGGACATGGCCCGCGCCAGGCTGGACGCGTACAGCGAAGCGGCGATGGTGCCGTACGCGCTGCACTATGCGGACATGGACGTGTCCACCACCACCGGCAACCTGGGCCTGCGCCTGGAGTGGCGTCGCGAGATGAGCTGGGGCCAGTTCACCCCGCAGCTGCGCGTGGAATATCAGCGCGACTTCCAGGGCCGCGGCGACGCCACGCTGAGCTACGCCGACCTGGTCGACGGTGGCCCGCTGTACCGCACCGGGCTGAGCGTGTTCGACCGCAACCGGCTGATGCTGGGGCTGGGCGCGGTGTTCACCACCGAGCAGGGCCTGTCCACCCGCGTCGAGTACCGCGGCGTGACCGACGGCGACAGCGGCAGCGACCAGACCTGGATGTTCAACGTCGAGAAGAAGTACTGACGTATAGCCCCTCTCCCACCGGGAGAGGGGTTGGGGTGAGGGTCCGGCGCGAAGCGTCTCGCGGAGTTTGGGTACACGAGGCTGCGCCCGTACCCTCATCCGCCCCTGCGGGGCACCTTCTCCCGGTGGGAGAAGGGAGCAGCCCTAGCCCCTCTCCCCCAGGGAGAGGGGTTGGGGTGAGGGTACGGCGCGAAGCGTCTCGCGGAGTTTGGGTACACGAGGCTGCGCTCGTACCCTCATCCGCCCCTGCGGGGCACCTTCTCCCGATGGGAGAAGGAACAACCGTAGGCCACCACCATCGCACAAACGACGCCACACCCGCGCATCCGGCACAATGCCGCACGCATGCACGCCCCTTCCGCGCCCGATTTCCGCCTGTACCCGTCCAACGCGCTGGATACCCTGGCCGCCCTGCTCGCCGAGGAACTGCGCCGGCCGGTGCCGGAGCAGCCCCTGCTGGCGCCGGAGGTAGTGCTGATCCCGCAGGTGGCGATGCGGCGCTGGCTGCAGTCCACGCTGGCCGCCGCACACGGCGTCGCCGCCAATCTGGAATTCCTCACCCCCGGCGAATTCGTCGCGCGCGCGCTGGACGCCAACCTCGGCGCGGCCACCGACGATCTGGACATGGCCACCACGCAGTGGCGGCTGTACGCGGCGCTGCAGGCCGATCTCGGCAGCGACGCGGCGCTGGCGCCCTTGGCCGGCTACCTGGCCGACGGCGACGCGCTCAAGCCCTGGGCGCTGGCCGGCGAACTGGGCAACGTGTTCGAGAAATACCAGGCCTGGCGCCGCGACTGGCTGCTGCGCTGGGAAGGCGGCGCCGACGCCGACGACCCACAGGCGCGCTTGTGGCGCAGGATCGCCAGCGGCCGCCAGTACCGTGCGCGCCGCATCGGCCAGTACCTGGACCGCTACGCGCGACCCGACGGCCCGTTGCCGCAGGGCCTGCCGAAACGGCTGTTCGCCTTCGCCATCCTCAACATCTCGCCCGACGTGCTGCGCGTGCTCGCCACCCAGGCGCGGGTGGGCACGCTGCATTTCTACCTGCCCACGCCGACCCAGGGCTACTGGGGCGATCTGCAGACGCTGTGGCAGCGCCGCCGCGAGGACGGCGCGATCGACCTGTTCGCCGAACAGGTGCAGGAAAACCCGCTGCTGCAGGCCTGGGGCGCGGCCGGGCGCGACTTCATGGCGCTGGTCGGCGACTACGAAGTGGTGCATCCGCTGGCCGAGATCGCGGTCTACGCCGATCCGCTGGCCTCCGGCCAGCGCCCGCTGGCCGACGGCGGCCTCGGCGACAGCCTGCTGCGGCGCATGCAGAGCGACCTGTTCCACCGCCGCGCGCCGGCCGTGCCGGCGCCGCTGCCGCAGGTGGACCTGGCCGACCCGAGCCTGCAGGTCCACGCCTGCCATACCCGCCTGCGCGAGCTGCAGGTGCTGCACGACCAACTGCGCGCGCTGCTCGACGATCCGCGCTTCGACCCGCCGCTGCAGCCGCGCGAGATCGCGGTGCTGTCGCCGGACATCGATCCCTACGTGCCGTACCTGGACGCGGTGTTCGGCGGCCACGGCCGCGAAGACGCGCTGCCGTACGCGCTGGCCGACGCCAGCCCGCTGGCCAGCGAGCCGCTGGCCGAAGTGTTCCTGAGCCTGCTCGGCCTGCCGTTGTCGCGCTTCGGCCTGCACGAGATCCTCGACCTGCTGGCCAGCGCGCCGATCGCCGAGGCCGCCGGGCTGGACGAGACCGGGCTGGAGCGCCTGCGCGGCTGGCTGCACGCCGCCGGCGCGCGCTGGGGCCTGGATGCGGCGCACCGGTTCCACCACCAGGCGCCCGCCGACGACGCCTACACCTGGCGCTTCGCGCTGGACCGGCTGTTGCTCGGCCACGCCAGCGGCGCCGAGGACGATATCGCCGGCGTGGCGCCATGGCCGCAGCTGGAAGGCAGCGCACTGCTGGCGCTGGATACGCTGCTGCGGCTGCTGCGCGTGCTGGACCGCCACCAGGCCATGCTGGCCGAGCCGATGACCCCGGCGGAGTGGCGCGAATGCCTGCTCGGCCTGCTCGATGCGTTGATCCCGCAGGCGCCGTCGGCGCCGCGCGCGCAACGCGCGCTGGAACGGCTGCGCAGCGTGATCGACCAGTTCGCCCGCGACGCCGCGCGCGCCGAATACGCCGGCAAGGTGCCGGCCGAGGTGGTGCGCGCGCATTTCGCCGCGGTGCTGGGCGAATCGGACACGCGCGCGCCGCTGCTCACCGGCGGCATCAGCTTCGGCCGCATGGTGCCGATGCGGCTGCTGCCGTTCCGCGCGATCTGCCTGCTCGGCATGAACGACGGCGACTTCCCGCGCCGCGACCCGGCCGCCGGCCTCAACCGCCTCACCGCCGAACTGGGCAGCGAGCGCCGCCGCCACGGCGACCGCTCCACCCGCGAGGACGACCGCTTCCTGTTCCTGCAGCTGTTCGCCTCGGCGCAGGACGTGTTCTACCTCAGCTATCTCGGCGCCGATGCGCGCGACGGCAGCGTGCGCGAGCCGTCGGTGTTGGTGAGCGAACTGTTGGCCAGCGCTGCGCAGTACCACGCCGATCCCACAGCCATCAAAAAGCTCGTGGTGCGCCACCCACTGCAACCGTTCGCCGCCGCCGCGTTCGGCGCGCTCGGCGAGGACGGCGCCGATCCGCGCCGCTTCAGCTATCGCCGACAATGGCGGCCGGCGGTGGACAGTTTGGCCGGGCAGCGCCAGCCGCTGGCGCCTTGGGTGGCCGCTGCGTTGCCCGCGGACGACATGGCGCTGCCGACGAGCATTTCGATCGACGACCTGCGCCGGCTGTTCACCGATCCGGCCGGGCAGTTCCTGCGCCATCGCTTGGGGCTGCGCCTGCCCGACCCGGCCGGCGAGGACAGCGATCTGGAACCGTTGCTGGCGCCGGGCAGCGGCCTGGAACAGCACGACTTGCAGCAACAGGTGCTGGAGGCGGTGCTGAGCGGCGCCACCGATGCGCTGTATGCGCGCCTGCGCGCGCGCGCGCTGCTGCCGTCCGGGCCGCTGGGCCGGCGCCTGCTCGACGAACGCCTGCGCCAGCTGCGCCCGTACGCGCAAGCGTTCGCGCAATGGCGTGGCGACGCGCCGGCGCGATCGCAGCGGCTGCAGCTGCACCTCGATGGCACCGACCTGCATGGCCGCCTGCCCGGCTGGTACGCCAACGGCGTGGGCCGGGTGCAGGTCGGCGCGATCGGCGGCCGCGCGGCGATCCGCCACGGCCTGGAATGGCTGCTGCTGCGCGCCGCCGGCGAGCGCGCGCCGTTCGTGCGTTTCTTCGAAGGCGACGACGGCCTCGGCCCGCATCCGATGGACGCGAATGCGGCCGAACCGCTGTCGCCAGCGCAGGCGCAGGCGGCGCTGGCCGGCCTGCTGCGGCTGTACCGGCAGGGCCTGCAGGCGTCGCTGGCGTTCGCGCCCTACAGCAGCTGGAAGTATTACCAGGCCGCGCGCAACGACGACCTCGACAAGGCGATCAAGGACGCCGCCGCACAGTGGCAAGCCAGCTTCGGCTGGAGCGAAGCGGCCACGCCGGAACTGCGTCTGGTGCACCGCGGTCGCGATCCGTTCGCCGACGCGCAGCGTTTCGCCGCCTTCGCCGCCACCAGCCACACGCTGTATTCCCTGCTGGAACGCGGCAGCGCCGACAGCGCGCTCGATCCGGCGCGGCTGGCCGAAAGCTGGCGGCAGTGGCGCGGCGCGCAGGAGGACGCCGAATGAGCGCTCCCGCGCACGACCCGTACCTGAGCCTGCCGCTGCACGGCGTGCGCCTGATCGAGGCCAGCGCCGGCACCGGCAAGACCTTCACCCTGGCCACGCTGTTCACCCGGCTGGTGGTCGAGCGCGGCCTGCGCATCGGCCAGATCCTGGCGGTCACCTTCACCGAGGCCGCGACCCAGGAACTGCGCCGGCGCATCCGCGAGCGTTTGGCGCTCGCGGCGACGCTGGTGCCTGCGGCTGCTTCTGTAGGAGCGGCTTCAGCCGCGACAGAAATCGCAGAAGACCTGCTGCCGACCGCGATCGCCGACGACCCGTCGCGGCTGAAGCCACTCCTGCAGGAAGCGCCCGACGTCGTTCTCACCCGCGCCATCCTCGCCGCACACCTGGCCGCCGGCGAAGAAACCCCCGCCGCCCTGCGCCGCCGCCTGCAACAAGCGGTGGAGGAAATCGACCTCGCCGCCATCTTCACCATCCACGGCTTCTGCGCGCGCGTCCTGCGCGAGCACGCGCTGGAGAGCGGCCAGACCTTCGCCGCGCCGGAACTGCTGGCCAACGAGCGCGACCTGCTCGGCGAAGTCGCCGCCGACCTGTGGCGTCAGCGCGCCGCCGACGCAGCGATGGCCGACGACCTGGTCGCGCTGTGGCCGGGTGGACCCGACGCGCTGGCCAGCGACCTGCGCGAGCTGGTGCGGCATCCGCACCTGCTGCCGGCGGCACCGGCGCTGGCCGACGATGTCGCCGCGGCCACGCAGCAGGTGCAGGACGCGGCCGCCGCGCTCGCCGCCGCGTTCCACGCGCACGGCACCGCGTTCTTCGACGCGCTCGCCGCCGCCATCGAAGACGGCGTGTTGAGCAAGGTCAGCTACAAGCCGGAATGGCTGGCATCGCTCTGGCATTGGTGCGACGGCTTCGCCGCCGCGCCTGCGGCGGGCCTCGCGCCGCATGCCAAGCTGATCAAGCTCACGGCAGCGGAGCTGGCATCCGGCACCAACAAGAAATTCGTCGGGCGCACGCCGGCCTCGCCGATGACGCACGAGGTCGGTGGTTATCTGGCTGCGCTGGCGCGGCTGGAGGAAGCGCACGCCAGGCGCCGCATCCGCCTGCTGCACGCGCTGCGTGGCGATGCAGTGAAGCGACTGGCCTTGCTCAAGCGCCAGCGCCGCGTGCAGACCTACGACGACCTGGTCGATGGCGTCGCACACGCGTTGCGGCCCGACAGTGCGCAGGCCGAACCGCTGGCGCGGCGCTTGCGCGCGCAATACGCCATCGCGCTGGTGGACGAATTCCAGGACACCGACGACCGCCAATGGGCGATCTTCTCCAACGTGTTCGGCGAAGGCGCGCTGGCGCGCGAGGCCGGGCTGGAACCGGCGCTGTTCGTGATCGGCGATCCCAAGCAGGCCATCTACGGCTTCCGCGGCGGCGACGTGCAGACCTACCTGGCCGCGGCCGCCAACGCCGAACCGGCGCCGCCGCTCGGCCACAATTTCCGCTCGCGCCCCGCGCTGCTGGCGGCGCTCGACGCGCTGTACGCGCAGGCCGGCTATGCGCAGGCGTTCGTGACCGACGGCATCGCCTTCCATCCGGTGCAGCCCGGCAGCAAGCGCCACGACGCCGAGCTGCAGCGCGACGGCGCCACCGCCCCGGCGCTCACGCTGTGGCGCGCGCCGCAACCGCCGCCGCCGCCGGCCGCGTCTGCGGCCAAAAACACATCCGCAGGCAAGCCCAAACCGTGGAGCGCCGGCCGCGCGCGCGCGCTGTGCACCGCCGCCTGCGTCGCCGCGATCCGCGACTGGCTGGCCGGCGGCCGCGCCGGCACCGCCACGCTTGGCGGCCGCGCGGTGCAGGCCGGCGACATCGCGGTGCTGGTGCGCAGCCATGGCGAGGCCACCCGCATCCAGCAGGCGCTGGGCGCGGTCGGCATTCCCGCGGTGGCCGCCGGCCGGCAGAGCCTGTTCGCCACCGACGAAGCGCTGGAACTGCTGACCCTGCTGCAGGCGCTGCTCGACCCGGGCGACGACAGCCGCCTGCGCGCGGCGCTGGCGACGGTATTGATCGGCGAAGACGCCGCCGCGATCGCCGCGCTCGAACACAACGGCGACCGCCACCGCAGCTGGCAGCAACAGGCGCTGGACTGGCGCGAGCGCTGGCAGCGCGGCGGGCCGCTGGCGCTGATCGGCGACCTCGGCGCCGCGCACGCGCAACGCCTGCTGGCGCTGGTCGATGGCGAGCGCCGCCTGACCAACTACCTGCAGCTGGCCGAAGCGCTGCAGGAAGCCGACACCCGCGCGCTCGGCCCGCACGGCCTGGTGGATTGGCTGGCGCGGCGCATCGCCAATGCCGACGACAACGACGAAACCCAGCAGCTGCGCCTGGAATCGGACGCGCGCCGCGTACAGATCGTGACCCTGCACAAGAGCAAGGGCCTGGAGTATCCGCTGGTGTTCCTGCCCTACATCGGCATCGGCCGCAGCGAGCGCGGCGCCGGCCGCCACTGCGTCGTGCACGCGCCGCCGCTCGGCCGCCAGCTGCACTGGAACACCTCGAAGTGGGGCGGCGGCAAGGACGACCCGGCCTGGAGCGCCGTCGAAGCGGCCTGGAAACAGGAACAGCGCGCCGAGGACGCACGCCTGCTCTACGTCGGCCTGACCCGCGCCGAGCACGCGCTGTGGATCGCCACCGGTCCGTTCCACCAGCACGAGCGCAGCGCGCTGGCGGCGATGGTCGGCGACCTGGACGCGTTGCAGGCCGCCGCCGGCGAGGGCGCGATCGCCATCGACGCCACGCCGCCGCCGGCCACCCTGCCGCGCCTGCCGCTGGCCGACGCCATCCAGGTGCCGCCGGCGCGCGTGCCGCAGCGCCATGTCGCGCCGGAGTGGTGGGTGTACAGCTTCACCCAGCTGGCCAACGCCGACGCCGGCAGCGCCCCCGACCCGATGGCCAGCGCCACCGTGGTCGGCAGCGGCGGCAGCGACGAGCCGTCCACCAGCGAGGCCGTCGCGACGACGCTGGACGTGGAAGCGTTCGACCGGCGCTTCACCGGCAACCGTTTCGGCGTGGCCATGCACGACGTGTTCGAACGCTGCGACTTCGCCGCCTGGCGCGATTGGCATCCCGGCCAGCCGGCGCCGGACGGGCAGACCGCGGCGCTGATCGAAGCCCTGCAACGCGGCGGCTACGCCCAGGACGAACTGGAGGACGGCGCCGCCATGCTCACCGCCCTGGTCGGCCACACCCTGACCGTCGCGCTGCCCGAAGGCACCCGCCTGGCCGCGGTGCCCGAACCGCAGCGCCGCAACGAAATGGAATTCCACTTCGCCATGCGCCCCACCCGGGTCGATGCGCTGCTGGCGCTGCTGCACCGCTTCGGCGTGGTCGGCGAGCGCCAGGCGTTCGGCGCGCGCCAGCGCCTGGAAGGGCTGATGACCGGCCTGATCGATCTCACCTACCAGCACGCCGGGCGCTGGTACGTGCTCGACTACAAATCCAACCGCCTGCCCAGCTACGACCCCGACGCGCTGGCGCGGGCGATGGCGCACAGCGAATACGAACTGCAGGCGCTGATCTACACCGTCGCGCTGCACCGCTGGCTGCGTTTCCGCCTGGGCGAAGCCTACGACTACGCCCGCGACTTCGGCGGCGTGCGCTACCTGTTCTGCCGCGGCCTGGACGCCACCCGCGACCCCTCGCCGGGCGTCCACGCCTGGCGTTTCGACCCCGACCTGGTCGCGTCCGTCGACGCCCTCTTCGCCGGCGCCCCGCTCGAGCCCCTCTCCCCTCGGCGACCGCAGGAAGTCCCCGTGGGAGAGAGGGGTTGGGGTGAGGGTCCGTCCGCCCACGGAGCCCCCACCCCGTGAACCAGCCCAACCTCCTGGCCGCCCTGCACCGCAACGGCACCCCGCATACCCTCGACCACGCCTTCGCCCAGCGCCAGGTCGAAGCCGCGGACACTCAGTTCGCCGGCGCTCCGCTTGAGCCCCTCTCCCCCCGGGAGAGGGGTTGGGGTGAGGGTCCGTCCGCCCACGGAGCCCCCACCCCGTGAACCAGCCCAACCTCCTGGCCGCCCTGCACCGCAGCGGCACCCTGCGCACCCTCGACCACGCCTTCGCCCAAACCCTGAGCCGCCTGGACGCAGAAACCCCCGACCTGGTCCTGGCCGGCGCCGCCCTGGCGTCCCTGGCCGTCGCCAGCGGCCACGCCGGCCTCGACCCGGCGCGCGGCAACGTCCTGCTCGACCCGCGCGACGGCCCACCGCCCACGCTGCCCGATCCGGCCGACTGGCAACGCGCCCTGGCCGCTTCGCGCTGGATCGCCCAGCCCGCGCCCGAGGCGCCGGCCGCCGCCGACTGCCCCCTGGTCCTGGAACACGGCCTGCTCTACCTGCGGCGCTACCGCGAATACGAGCGCCGCCTGGCGCAAGGCCTGCGCCGCCTCGCCGCGCAACCGCTGCCGCCCTTCGACGTCGCCGCACTCGCCCCACTGTTCGCCCAGTTGTTCCCGAAGGCAGGCGCTTCCCCTCTCCCATCGGCGACTGAAGGAAGTCCCCGTGGGAGAGAGGGTGCCCGAAGGGCGGGTGAGGGTACGTCCGCGCTCGACCCACCCACCGACCGCCAAGCCCAGGCCGCGGCGTTGGCCCTGCGCCGCGCCCTGCTGCTGGTCACTGGCGGCCCCGGCACCGGCAAGACCACCACCATCGCGCGCCTGCTGCTGCTGCGCATCGCGCAAGTGCAGGCCACCGCGACCGCCGCCCCGCGTATCGCCCTGGCCGCCCCCACAGGCCGCGCCGCCGAACGCATGGCCGAGAGCCTGCGCGCGGCGGTGACACGCGCGCTCGACAACGGCATCGACCCGGCCCTGGCCGCCGCATTGCCGGCCGGCGCCAGCACCCTGCACCGCCTACTCGGCGTCATCCCCGACCTGCCGCGCTTCCGTCACGACGCCGACAACCCGCTGCCGTTCGACCTGATCGTGGTCGACGAAGCCTCCATGGTCGACCTGCCGCTGATGTGCAAACTGGTCGAAGCGGTGGCCGACGGCACCCAACTGATCCTGCTCGGCGACGCCGACCAGCTGCCCTCGGTCGAAGCCGGCGACGTGCTCGCCGCCATCCTGCAGGCCGCCGGCCCCGGCGACGCCCTGCAGCCGGACGACGCGCAAGCGCTGCACCCGCTGCTCGGCCACACCTCCAGCGACACGCACAGCGGCGGCCTCGCCGGCCACCGCGTGCACCTGCTGCGCGGCTACCGCCAGGCGCAGGGCTTCGAACTCGCGCCGCTGGCCGACGCCGTACGCGCCGGCGATGCCGACACCGCCCTGGCCCTGCTGCGCAGCGGCGAACTGGCCGGCGTGCACTTCCACGAAGACAGCGAGGACCCGCTCGCCATCCGCCGCGACGCCCTGCTCGCGCACTGGCGCGCCCTGGCCGACGCCGAAGATCCGGCGGCCGCCCTGCGCGCCGCCGCGCGCCTGCGCCTGCTCACCGCCGTGCGCGCCGGCGCGCAGGGCGCGCGCGGCCTCAACGCCCGCATCGAACAACTGCTGGCCGACAGCGGCGCCGGCGCGCGCCGCCTCGGCGCGGCCTCGCCCTGGTTCCACGGCCGCCTGCTGCTGGTCACCGAGAACAGCTACCGCCACGGCCTGTTCAACGGCGACGTCGGCATCTGCCTCAGAGAGAAGCAGGGCGCCCTGGTCGCCTGGTTCGAAGGCGAGGGCGACGGCCAGGTCCGCGGCTTCCACCCCGCCGCGCTGCCCGCGCACGAAAGCGCCTTCGCCATGACCGTGCACAAGGCGCAGGGCAGCGAGTTCGACGAGGTCTGGCTGCAACTGCCCAACCGCGACGCCCGCGTACTCAGCCGCGAGCTGGTCTACACCGGCATCACCCGCGCGCGGCAGAGCCTGCACTTGGCCGCCAGCGAAACCGTGCTGCGCGCCGCGTTGGCAAGGCACGCCGCGCGGATCTCGGGATTGGCGTGGCGGTTGGGTAGGGTGGAACAGGTTTCTGCACCGCCGTCGTTAACACTTCAAACAGAAGGCCAGCCGTTCCCCGTCCAAGGCGCATTGTTCTAACCTATTCGGGTGAGCCACAACGTTGATCTGATCCGCGTGCCGCAAGAGTTATGGAAACACTCTCATCGCACAGATCAGCCGGCTTCCCACGGCGGACGGGGCATCAGCGACAGGTCGCGCGCGCCATGCACGATGGCGAGAATTTCGACAACTGCCGCGTGCGAGCGATAGATGATGCGGTAACTCTGGAAAAGCAACTCGCGCACTGCAGGATTACCGGCCTCAGGCACTTCTCGGCCGCGCTCGGGGAACGCCTGCAGCGACTCCGCTGCGTCGATGAGGCGATTGACGAAGAGGTCGGCGTAGAAAACGCTGTCGTGGGCGACATAGTCGCGAATGGCTTGCAGGGAATCGACGGCAGGTTCGGTCCAGACGATGTTCATCGGTCGAGAGCGAAGCGCCTTCTGACTTCATCATGCGGGACTACACGACCTTCTTCGGCTGCACGCAAGCCTTGTTCGATCTTCTGGCGAACGTAGATTTCGTACATCAGGTCGTCCCAACTGGCCTGCTCCGGCAGGCTGCGCACCAGTTGTTCGGCTTCGGTTTTCATGCTGTTGGGCATGGGTGTGCTCCGTTATAGGGACAGGCCTACTTTAGCGAAGAACGGGAGAGGGGAGAAATGGAGCCCCGGCGCAGTTAGCCGCATTACCCGAGGCACGCCCGTTGCACGGTGCTCCATCGCGACGCGTGGAGCCGCCGCGCCGGCCCGAGAGGCAGCGGCGCGGCGTTCCTTCCAGACCTAGTGCCCGGGCGACGCGCTCACTTGGCCGGAATGCGCTGGTACTCGTCGCTGCCGGTGCGCAGGTGGCCATTGGCCTGGTCGATGGCGAAGTTCACCGTTTCGCCGTCGTTGGAGACCTGCAGCACGTCGTCCTTGTAGATGGCCGGGTAGCTCTCGGTCTTGGGCTTGCGGCTGAAGAACCGCGGCGTGGTGTTGCGCACCATGAAGGACTCGCCGTTGCGCTCGATGTCCATCGTGTCGTCCTGCGATTCCACATTGACCCAGTGGCCGACGAACTTCTCGCCCTCCACCTTGGCGCAACCGGCCATCAGCATCGCCGCGGCCAGCGCGGCACCCATCCACTTCGTCATCTCCAGCGCTCCGGTGTTGAAGTCCGGGCAAGGATGAGGCGTTGCGGATGTATGGAAGGTCAAGAGTCCAGGGGGCACGCCGTCAGCGCTCGTAGAGAGCATCGGTGACGGCCGAGCCGGCGAGGAAGGGTGGAAGTGCATGCTTGCGTGGCATCTCAGCGTTCCGTGTCGATGACCGCGTCCATCGCCGCGATCTCCGCGCCGCGCGCGCCGCAGCGCCGGGCCTCCGCTTTCCAGCCGCGCACGGCCGTGCGGACCTGCTCGATGATTTCGCCCGCCTGCGTCTTGCGCAGGCGGTAGTACGCGCAGGTGTCCAGCAGCAGCCGCAGGTCGGGGGTCGGATCGTCCAGGCCGATGCCCAGCACGTGGGCGTCCTTGTTCGGATTGGGGTTCACGTCGAAGGCCGGCGACAGCCGCCAGCCGCCCGGTTCGCGCAGGAATCCGTGGTTGCGCAGGTGGTCGTCGCGGTTGCCGACCAGCACATTGAACGCCACGCGGCGGAACAGCTGCCGCAAGTCGTCGGCGATCGCCGAGGCCACGCCGTGGTTCTCGATGGCATGGGCAAGATCGGCGTAGCTGCTGCCCTCGCTGTCGTCCACGTCCAGCAGGGTGAAGGCGGACGCGTAGGCGCGGCGCTCGGTGCCGGCCCGGTCGAAGCGCTGTACCGCGTACGTGGTGCCAAGCGCGGACAGGGCGAGCTGGCGTGCGGCAGGCATGGCGATCCCGGCCGCCAGCGACAGCCGGTAGGTCACGAATTCCCACAGGCCCACGTCGTGGCGATCGTCGCTGGAGGGGAACTTGGCCAGCCACAGCGTGCCATCGGTGTCGCGCACGCTGGCCTTCGGCCTGGCGCCGCCCAGCGATGCGCCGGGCGCCACCAGTTGCTTGATCCATCGGATGTCATGGTCGCTGTCGTCGATGTCGCCGCGTTCCACGCGCACCGCAATGGCCTCCAGCGCGCGCAGCTCGGTCATCGGCGGCGCGCCCAGCGCATGGTCGTCGAGATAACGCCCGTCGCGCGAGCGCAGGCGCAGCGCGCCCATCCGGGACGCATCGTTGACGCCGATCAGGTAGTCCCACGGGCGCAGCGCGCGCACCCGGCGATTGTGCTCGCGCGCATCGATGACTTCGCGGCGGTCCATCAGGCGCTTGCCCCAGCGATCGGGCGAGCAGTCCACGAACGCGCCGGTCAACGCGCTGGCGTCGTCGCGCGCGACCAACGGGCGGCGGTGCAGCGGCAGCTGCGGGTCCAGCGCAAAGGCGCGGATCGGCGCGGCCTGGTCCACCCAACTGTCGGTGTAGTGGAACTGGAGCGTGTCGCCCGTGCGGCTTTGCCGGCGGCTCAGGTGGCCGACCAGGGCGCGGCCGCCGAGTGCGGCGTCGTCCAGCCAGACCTCGACCTGGCCGAGGTCCTGTACCTCATTGGCAGCGCGGCTCACGGCGTGGGCTCCCGCTTCGTGTTCGTGCGCCGCAGCTGGCTGTCCTGCAACTGGCGGCCCACTTCATCGTCCCGGGCCAGCAGGTCGATGTCCTTGTCCAGGCCCAGCGCGGTCAGCACGCGCAACATGGTGGACAGGCTGAGGGCCGGATCGCCGCGCTCGAGTTTGCCCACGGTGGGCACGCTCACGCCCACCCGGGCAGCGAGGTCGGCCTGGGTCATCTGCCGGCGCAGGCGCGCGGCGCGCAGGCGCTCGCCCAGCTCGCGGATCTGGCGCTGGGCACGGGGCATGGTAGGTGGGGTGCGCTTGGCCATGGAAGATTAAATTACATTTCCCGAGCGGAAATGCAAATTTATTTACTATTCGGCCGCGCGGCCGTCAGCCTTTGCGCCTCGATGCAGCGCGGCAGGGCGGCAGCCAGATTGGGGAATGCAGCCGGTGCCTAAAGCGCGCTTACGGCAACGCGGCCCGAAGACGGGCGGCAAGCGCAATGCGCTGCTCGGGGGCGTAGGGCACCTTCTGCCCCGCATGCAGCCCGTCGTTCGCGTAGCGCGGGAACACGTGCAGGTGGTAGTGCCACACATCCTGATTGCCGGCCGGCCCGTTGTGCTGGCGCGTGGAGATGCCCTCGCAGCCGAAGGCCGCCAGCATCGCGTGCGCCAGGCGCCGCGTGGCGCGGAAGACCTCGCGGCCCAGGTCGTCGGGCATGTCCAGCACGTTCTCGTAGTGGCCACGCGGGATCACCAGGCAGTTGCCTTGGATGCCGGCGTAGTGGTGCGTGGGCACCAAGGCGAACACGTTGGCATCCATCAGCACAACGGCCGATTCCGGCGCAGGCGAGGGCAGCGTGGCGGCAATACCGCAGAACGGACAGTCGTAGCCAGGGGGAGCGTGCTGCATGAGGCGCAACGGCGAAGCGAACCCACTGTGGGGCGGGAGCGGATTCTGTGGTGCGCTCTGGCGACGCGTCAATCGGACAACGTAATTGGTGGGCTGGCGCCGATCGCCATACCGCTCGGGCAGTGGATGGCGGCCGGGAGAAATGCGCGCTGACCTCAAGCTTCGTCTTACCATCCGCCTGTCGCGTCCGCTCTCTGACTTGAGCGCCGATAGCACACCCACACCAGCCACCCTGCGGAAAGGATCGCTCAGATGGTATCCGGCATGCGTAAGTTCATCGTCCTCCCCGCGCTGTTCGCTGTCGCGACAGGCTGCGCCGTCTTTGCCGCCCCGAAACACGGGGTCATCACCTTCGTCGAGTCGTCGGACAAGGGACAGGTGCGGACGCTGAAAATCGGTCTTACCGATACGCCGGCAAAAACGTGTCTCTCCGGAGACTGGAGGGTGGCCAAGGTACTGGAAGACCCCTCCGGGTATACCCGCAAGCCTGCGTACGAGCTCCAAGGCAACAACCTGGAACTTCTGCTGGTCAATGGAGTCTGCGACGGCTACGACTCCTATATTGGGAAACTCGAAGGCACGGCGTTCAAGGGGGAGCACGTTGCCTACGGCCTCGGCCACAATCGGACACTTGGCGCCGTCTCGGGAACGTATGCAGGGGCAGAAGCGCGCTAGAGGCTTCTGTCATCCGCCACCGCGATGCCACTTGGCAAGTCGCCCCAAATCCTGGCTGCAGCGCATGTGCATGGCTGCTGGTAGACACGGCGAGAAGTCGGCCGGCGGCCGCAAATGTCGGCCCGGTTCGGGCGATGGGGCACGGGCTAAGCGGAGCGGATTGGATGGCCCGACGGTGGCTCGGAAGTGGAACTACAGCCTGTCGGCCAGGCGAGCCATCAAGTCCATGCGTTCGTGAAAGATCGCCACGATCAACGCCGGGGCGTTCTCACGTGGCAAGCAGAAGACGTAGTGGTGTGCGCAGTGCGCCACCCGCAGCGCCGGGTAAAGCGCGCCTAGCTCCTTAAAAGGTCCTTCACCCTCTGCGAGGCGAGCAATGCCCTGTTCCAGGTCTGCGATGTACCGGCGAACCTGTGGTTCTCCCCAGCGTTGCATCGTGTAGCGGACGACCCCGCGCAGATCGGCCTCCGCCGCCTAGGTGAGGACGTAGCGCTTGGTCAAACGCGGCGACCCCCGGCCAGTTCTTCATCGAGAATGTCGCCAATGCTCTTGGCGGACACCTTGCCCGCAAGTCCCTCGTCAATGCGCCCTCCCAACACGGCTTTCAATTCCTGCCACGTCCGATCGGCGTCAACATCGCCGGGGAACAAGCGTTCGAGCGCGTATTGCTTGATGGTCTTGCCCTGCAACGCGGCCAGCGCCTTGAGGCTCTGGTGCTGCTGATCGCTGAGATCGATGGTCAACCGACTCATGGAGGCCTCCAAAAACACACAAACCCACATTAGCACATGGGGATTGACTGCCAGAGATGGAGGCGTCAATCGCTACGGTTCGCATGGCGCAGGGCCGTGTTCAACGCCATGCCGGTAGGCGAGGCGGACCTAGCTAGGCTACGGCGCGTGCCAGCAAATACAGAGCCAGGGGAAATGCTTTCAAACAGATACTTCCTCTGGCCCCGTTGTTGGTGGCAGCTGATCAGCCTGGCGCCGGTCGCAGGCATCCTGGTCCTTCTCTACCTGCTGACCTATCCGACCAAGCAGGGCGAACCAGGCAAGGCGGTGACGAACTGAGCCGGTATCGCCGGCAGAGGGGCATCGCCACGTCGTGACCCGGGCGAGGTCGGCTGGTGGCGGGCGGTGAACCTGGCCGGGCGTCGTCCCATCATCGCCCGATGCGTCCCGCGGGAATGGCGACCCCATGAGCCAGGCCGCGGATGGCTGGCAAGTTGGCGCCGATGGATCGCCATCGGCGCGCGGAGGAATGGCCTGCGTTTCCGTTGCACCAGCGCGGCACCTTCACTGCGGGGCTTGCTGGCGCGCCTCGATCAATTGCGGGCGTTCGGGGCGATCCGCGTGCTGCGCCATGGCCAGCAGCTTCTGGAAATAGGCGTGGGCCTTCGCACCGTCGCCCGCCTGCCTGGCCGACGCGGCCGCGCCGTACAGCGACCAGAAGCGGTTGGGCTCCTGCACCAGCGAGGCTTCGAACGCCGTCAGCGCGTCGGCCGGTTGGCTGTGTGCCAACAGCATCTCGCCCAGCATTTCCCGGGCCGGCGCCAGCGGCCCGGGCGTGACCGAGGCCAACTGGGTCTTGTCTTCCAGGTCGGCGGCCTGACGCATGCCCGTCAGCGCGTCGGCGACATGCCCTTCCTGCAGCGCCAGGAGCGCGGCCACTTCCCGTCGCTGAATATCCGTCTGCTCAGCCCAATAGTCCTCGCCCTGCTTGGCCAACGTGGCGTGGAGTTTGTCCAGCGATGCGATCGCCGCGCGTGCGCCGTCGCCGTCGTGCAGATGCGCCGCGCCCAGGCCGCGGGCGAAATAGGTGATCGAATCGGCATAGGGAAAGCGGCTGGGCACGGGTGCGAGTTTGGCCGCCTGCGCCCAATCGCGGCGCTCCAGCGCGTAGCGCGCCGGAATCGCGGCGCGGGCGTAATAGGCGGCCGAGGCCGGCGCCGCGCCGTTCGCCTTGGTCGGATCGAACCGCGCGAAGACCTGCGCCGACGCCTCGGCCAATTGCCCCGCGGCCTTGTCCTGCCCGGTCTGCAGATAGCCGTAGATCATGTAGTCGCTGGCATGCAGTTCGTCGGCCGGCTGGCCTGCGGCCCGCGCCGACGCGGCCGAGGCCAGGTTGGTGTCGATGGACGCCTGCCAGTCGCCGATCCGCGTGAAGGTATGCGAGGGCATGTGCAGCGCGTGCGGCGTGGAGGGCGCGATCGCGCCGTAGCGCTTCGCGGCGGCGGCGGCGCGCGATGCCAGGGCCGGCTCGTCGTAGGCGTGGATGATGTAGTGGGCCAGGCCGGGATGATCGGGATACTTGGCGAACAGCGTCTCCAGGATTGCGCCGGCCTTCAGCTGTTTCGCATAGGTCTTGTCGGTGGGATCGGCGGCCGCGGCCAGCGCCAACGCGTAGAAAATGCGCGCTTCGATGTCCTTGGGGTAGGCGGCGGCCAGCCGCGCCATCGCCTGCTCGTAGGCGAGGGCGCGCGTGTCCTGGTCCAGAAGGTCGGCGTCCACATACAGATGCGCCACCGCCTCCAGATAGGCCTGCTCGCGCGGGGTCTTGGCCTTCAGCGCCCGCCCCGCGTTGACCGCTTTCAACCCCTGCTGCAGTTGCGCGGGAGATTTGAACCCGGCGAACGGATTGCTCCAGCTACTCAACGCGATGCCCCAATAGGCGATGGCGCAGCTGGGGTCGGCCTCCAGCACCGCGCGATAGCCCTCGATGGCCGGGCCGAACTGGAAGGAGTGCATCAACGCCACAGCACGATCGAACCGCGGCTGCGCCGCCGCATTGCACGAGGTCGCAAAGCTGACGCTGCCCAGCCGCTCCATCGCGGCATGGTCGTGCATGGGGTCGTGGGCCGATGCATCGGCCGCAACCACGATGGCCAGGAGGTATGCGACAACAAAGCGTTTGGCGCTCATGACACCTGGCCGTTGAGAGACGGAGCTCGCTGCATCTTTCCCCTGTCCTGTTCGAAAGTCCATCGCGATGCGCCTGGCAGGCAGCAGCGCCGACCCCGCAGTGCGCACATCGGGGGCGGAGCACCGGAGCGCGCGCAAAACCCGCTCCTGGCGCATTGCCATCACGTCGAAACTGGCGGCAACCGGCCACGGGAAGAGCGCGGTGCGGGACACGTGGCCCGCCGGTTACCGAGGAGGCACGCCCTGCGCGGCGTCAGCCGGCGAGCGGCGTCATCGCGTAGCCATGATGTTCCAGCACGCGCCGGCACAGCGACACGAAGTCCGGCATCACCAGGGCGGGCACGCTACGGCAAAGCAGCCCGGAGACGTGCGGCCAGCGCAATGCGTTGCTCGGTGGCGTAGCGCACTTTCTGCCCCCCATACAGCCCGTCGTTCGTGTAGCGCGGGAACACGTGCAGATGGTAGTGCCACACATCCTGATTGCCGGCCGGCCCGTTGTGTTGGCGCGTGGAGATGCCTTCGCAGCCGAAGGCCGCCAGCATCGCGTGCGCCAGGCGCCGCGTGGCGCGGAAGACCTCGCGGCCCAGGTCGTCGGGCATGTCCAGCACGTTCTCGTAGTGGCCACGCGGGATCACCAGACAGTTGCCTTGGATACCGGCGTAATGGTGCGTCGGCACCAAGGCGTACACGTTGGCATCCACCAGGACAACGGCCGATTCCGGCGCAGGCGAGGGCAGCGTGGCGGCGATACCGCAGAACGGACAGTCGTACCCGGTGGGAGCGTGCTGCATGAGGCGCAACGGCGAAGAGAACCCACTGTGGGGCGGGAACGGATTCTGTGGTGCGCCCCTGCGACTCGTCAATCGGACAACACAGCTGGTGGGCTGGAGCTGACATCCATGCCGTCAAGCGATGGTGGCTGGGAAGAAGTGCACTCTGACCCTGGTTTCCCAGGAAAAACCTCCGGTAGCGGGGTCAGGTTCACTTGGCGGCGGCCGTGGTGGATTGCATGGCCGGTGCGCATGACCCACACCCGTCGCCATGGGCATGGCGCAATGCGTCCTATGCCATTGGGCCTCTATGCATTGGGCCATTAGGAGGTGAAGGCTAGAATCGCCAGATGGTCACATCGCATCAGCTTCTCCAGCCCGAGATTGCGCATCCGTTCGTCTGGCGTCCTGGCGACGGGCTGAATTCCGGCTGTGTCCAACGCATGCGCCATCAGGTGCGCCGCCCAGCACATCCGATGGGCGAAGCGTGGTTCATGGGTGAAGATCGGCGCATGTTCGACTTCCTGCTCGCTGATCTTGAGGGCTTTTCGCTCGAGGAGCTGCGCGTACCGCTTGAGGAAATCGCTTCCGGAAATTCCAGTTTCGGCCCCATGGACGAGTGGACCAATTGGTATCGCTACTTGTTGGCTCAGCTCGTTCCCCGCCACCTGGAACAGTCGTTCGACAGCCTGTATCAGCACCTCGTCACGGCGTTCATGGCCGTGCATCCGCGCGGTATCGATGAGCCATACCCTGGGTTCGCAGATGATGCGAGGCAGACGTTGGGCCGCTGCCTGATGGACCCCTCTCGCTGGGCCGGAGAGCGGCTGGCGGTCTCTGCGCCGGAGGATCCGTTCACGGGTGGGGAGCGCACGGCGTGGAGCGTGGCGTGTGGCGATTTCTCGGCGGGCATGTTCTTCTGTGCGAAGTACCTGACCAACCACGAACTCGCTGACTGGCTCGATTCGGTATTCGCCATCCGTTGTCCGCTATGGACTACGCAGTTGTATGGCTGGTTGCTAGCCGCCCAACCTTTGCTGTCGGGGCGTGTGGTGGAACTGGCCGACCTCGATGCCGATACGCCAGCAGAGGTTCTGTGGCATGGAGCGCACACGTTGAAGGGCGATTTCTCTGGCGTCTACGAGCCAGAGTCGCCGCCACTGCCATTCCTGTCACCGGATCGTTGTCAGGCGGTCCTGGCCAGCGTGCGCAGGCACGTGTCGGAGGCAAGCTATTTCACCTGGCTCGATGCGATCAAGCCCTACGTCTATCTGGAGGCGCTGCTTGGCAGCATGCCGAGTCGCTTTGCCGACACTTTCGATATCGACTAGAAGCTCCGCTTCTGTCCGAAGCGGAGTGAGGTAACGGGGTCGGGCAGTAGGAAATGAACCTGACCCCTTTTTTGGGCACCGGCCATCGCATTGCTGATCGACGTGTGCATCCGCGGCTTCCAGCGGCACTATCTGAATCCGTTCCATCAACCCGTGATGCGGGGCGGCAGTTGGTTCGGCAGCATCAGCGTGCGACTCGATCTGCATAGCAGTCGGGCAGCTGAAAGTGATGGGGGCGTCTGCTTAAGTGCACTCTGACCCAGTTTTTCGTCTGCGTAAGTGCACTCTGACCCCTGTTTTTGCCGATTCCGGCGCAGGCGAGGGCAGCGTGGCGGCGATGCCGCAGAACGGGCAGGCGTACCCAGGGGGAGCTTGCTGCATGAGGCGCAACGGCGAAGAGAGCCCACTGTTGGGGGGATTCTGTGGCGCGCTTCGGCTAGCCGTCAATTGGACACGCGGGTGGTGGGCTGGAGCCCCGTCCATGCCGCCAGGCTATAGTGGTATGAAAGAAGTGCACTCTGACCCTGGTTTCCACTAAAGAAGTGCACTCTGATCCCGGTTTCCACTAAATTTTGGCATTAGGCTCTTCAAGGCCTCTGTTTAACAGCGGTTTCTGCAATCTTGACAATTGGGTCGCGCAACTCCTTTAGGAGCTCAATAACTTCCTTCTTTGTCAGTGAATTATCTGCATGCCCCCTTATCGGATTCATGTGAATCTCTGATAGAACATTTTTTATGTAATGAGAATGATCTTCCCCTTTTCCGTCTCCGCCTGACACCTGCTCAGAGAATCCAACCATTGAGCGAACTAACACACTTTTATAGGCATATTCTTCCGCAAGATTTCTTTGTTTTATGTATTGAGATGCAGAAAACCAAGCTGCTCCGATCAATATGGGGATGAGTGAAATTCGGCCTATGACGAGTTCGATTGCAGTTCCTGAGTCAATTGTGACCCATATGCCAATACCAATTGCGCCTAAAATAAAAATTGCCGCTGCGAAAATCCATCTGATAGTGGTCTTGTCAGATTCTGCTTTAATCTGCTTCTCGGTAAATGCTGCACTTAGTCCTTGTGCTGTCTTATAGCCGAGGGCGACTCTTGCGCTGTTGATAAGCGACTTCGCTTCGTCGAGAAGTACGACTCTCTCGGATGTGAATTCATCTAATAACGCCCTATATTCGTCTGATTTTGCATTTTGATTATCAATTTGAAGTTCGCGCGAAGAGATTTTCTTGAAGAAATCTTCTATTCCAGCCGTGAGATTTCTAACATCGTTTTTACTCTTTTCTATTCCAGTGTATGAGTCTTCGCAATCTTTCTTAATAGAGCTTATCAATTCTAGTGCGCTGGTTGATTCCTTTAGGTTTTGAGATATCGAATCTTTCGACGAGCTTATTTTTTCTATAGTATTTCGCGCATCAGTGAGAGTGAGCTTCATTTCCTCTAGCGCAGATTCCGTTGCTTCCTTTGTTGATCTTAGATTTTCAATTTCTATCGACAATTCAAGGGATTTCTTTTGAAGAGTGTCTATGTGATCTTCAAATGCGATTCTTCTCTCATCTAAATCGCGGACACCATAAGATCGAATGATGGGCTTTATTTGTTCTAAAATATTTCCTGCGCTTGTCAAGTCTAAGTTATTGCAGTAGGTGACAAGGCTACCTAGGTTGGAGCTAATTAAGGTTCTTTCTGCGCTAGTTGATTTCTTTAGAAATTTTGTCGGCGCAGAATAGAGGGTATGCAAGTCAATCAAAATTGACTCGATTCCTGCGATTATCGACTTGTCTGAATACTCAGATTCATTGCCAAACCGGAGACCCGCGAAATCATGAGATTTAACTTTTTTTAAAGATTTCTTTATTTCGGAAGATTGATCTTTAATTTGCTTTATGGACGGGGTTTCCATTTTTGGTCAGTTCCATTTCTAGGCGATAATTTTAGTGTAGTAAAGGCGAATCTTGACGCTGATAATGTCGCGAGTGGACTGCATTTGAAAACTGGATCGTTCAAGTCAAATTTCGAATGCCTGGAGTCTCTGCATTTTAGGGATTATATGGCTGAAGTAACGGGGTCAGGCTCACTTACCCGGTTCCTTGGCAATGCGGAAACTGGCTGCAGCCAAGAAATACCTTACCCGTGCGCTTGTTGGTCCGCTGTACGAGTACGCTTCCGCACCGTCGGCAGGTTGGTGATTGAGAGGGAGTTTCGATCGCCGAGCCGAGCGCCGGTTCGATACGGGAATCGAGAGGTATTCCAATAGCGCTACCACGTTGCGCCGTTTGGATCATGTCCAGTAACTGTTCTCCGCCGATCAGCTTGATCGGCTTACCAAACGCAAACCGTGCTGCATCGGCCGTGTATCCACCCACACAAACGATCTTCACCGCATCCGCCTGGTGATGCGCCAGCAGCCCATACATTTCGCGTACGACGCTGACGCCGACCTGTTGCCGCTTCCATTGCTTGCACTGCACCAGCGTGCGATGGCCGTCCTTGCGCAGGATCAGGTCGATGCCGCCGTCGGCGCCGCCTAGGCCGGTTTCTTCCACGCTGTAGCCCTGGCGGCGGAAGGCTTCGCCGACGAGCAGTTCGAATTGGCGCCAGCCACCGGCGGCAAGGCTTTCCAGGGTGGTACGAGTATCCAGTAGGCGGCGACGATGGCGTGCGCCGAGGAAGGAGAAGAGCGCAGCGATCCAACAGACGATCAGCACGATCCACGCAAGCGGTGCGAGCGTGCTGTCCGAGTGCTGCGCGATGCCTTGAGCCAGCATGCCGCCGTGCTGGGAGAGCCACCAGGCGAGTCCATAGCGCACGGCAAGAAAGCCAGCGATGCCCATGGCTAGCCCAAGCGGCCACGGCAACGCAGCCAGCGCGTCAAAACCGGTATTTCCCCGTTTGCGTCCCATGCGACCCCCGTCCCAGAACCAAACATAGCGCCAGAATCGGCAGCTGTCCGCCTGGCGATTGCGTCGTCTACGAAACGAGACATGAGGTGCTTCAGGGCAGCGGTCGAGCAGACGGCACCGGCCCGAAGTTATGGGTACGACTGTCGTTGCGCGGCTGAAGCTCTCAGTGAATATCTGATTTTTGGATATCAAAAAGAGCGCGCTACGTTGGCTGCGCGGACACCCCGTCCGCCCACGTCGAGGACGGATGCCATGACGACTTCGAAAGCCCGCACCACCGCCGCCGCGCGGCACACCGCGCCAACGGCCACGCTACAAACGCAGGAAGAGCCCTTCACCTTCGGCGTCACCCTGCAACAACTCGACCAGTTCCACGCGCTGTTACGCACCATCACCGCGCAGAGCGACATGGTGGCGGTGTGCAGCGGGGCGCCGCTGGACGACAAGAGCGTGTCGATCCTGGGCGAGAGCATCTTCACGGCCGCCCGCGCGGTGCGCGGGATCGTGGACGAGATCCACGCACAGCGGCTGGGCGGCGATGGTCTGGCGCCGGTGTCGCACGGGGAGCCGCGCCATGCGTAAGCCGCCTTCCCGTCCCGCTGCCACCTCGCGCAAGCGTGCGCCGCGCCAGACAGCGCAGTTCCGCGACTGGACCATCGTGGAGCCGACGCTCACGCCGATGCTGACGCCCGAGCAGATCGCCGCCGAGCTTGCCGCCGAGGCAGCCCGCACGCCGCGCGCGCCCCGTCGCCGGCGCCCGCCGCAGCGCTGCAAGATGGGCTACGGCTATTACCCGGCCAGCAACCAGGTGGTGCCGGCGCTACGCCTGCGCGGGCGCTGGCTGGAACAGCTGGGTTTCGCCATCGGCAGCACGCTGCGCATCGAGGTGCGCGCGGGTGAACTGGTGGTGCGCGTGGCCGGCGCGGACTGAGGCCTGGGGCGCGGTGCGGTGCGGCCGCGCCGATGGATGGAGCCGTTGCAGGGCACGCAGGATGCGGCGCGGTGGTGCGTTCGGGTGCTTCCCGACCACCAGCGGCCGGATGCCGGTGGCGGCATCGATGCCGGCGCAGGCGGAAGCCGGCGTATGGGGTGCCGGCACCGTGGCGGTGCGCCTGGGCAAGGTGATTTACCGGCGCGGCCGCGCCTGTTGCCAGGCACGGCCGCGGTGGGGCTGACGATCGTAGCGGCGCCGTAGCGGGCGCCGCGCGATCGCGTTGCCGGCGCTTAGCGGTACTTGTCCAGGAACTGCTGGCGCACGGCGACGGCGCAGGCGTCCTCGGTCAGCAGATGCTCGACGGCGCTGTTGTCGCTCGGATCGCCGGAGCCCAGGTCGAGTACGGCCACCTGGTTGCTGCCGCGACGCTTGAAGGCGGCGATGGCGGTGTGGGCGTTCTTCAGCGGCACGGTAGCGTCGTTGTCGGAGCCGCACAGCAGGGTGGGGGTGCGCGGGGCCCAGCTGAGCAGGTCGTTGCGCTCCAGGTCGCGCAGGAACGGGTCGTTGGGGTTGTTGCCGAAATCGTTATAGAACCCGGGCTGGAAGTAGCGGCGGATCTTGTCGACGCCCGGCAAGGTAGTGCCGGTCGCCAGATCCTCCACGTCGTGGGTGCCCGGGAACAGGGACTCGACCTTGCCGGCCCACGGATCCTGGAAGACCTGCGAGGGAGCCAGATAGATGTTGTGGTAGGTCCGCTGCATCGCGATCACGGCGTAGCTGGCCAGCACGATGTCGAAGGTGCTTTCGCCCACGCTGTTGCGACCGCTGCGGCTGTCCAGGAAGGTCTGGCTCAACGCATACGGCCCGGAGACCGGGGCGCTGGCGACCAGGTTGAACTCGTCCGACAAATGCGCTTCGATCTCGCGCTGGGTGGCCATTGCAGCATGTCCGCCCTGCGAGAAGCCGGTCAGCATGACCTTGCCCGACAGCGGCGTGTTCAAGCGCTGCAGCAGCTGACGCGCTGCGCGCATGGCATCGATGGTGGCGCTGGCCTCTGACGCGCTGTGCAGGAACGGGTGGAAGGGATAGTTGGACTGGCCCAGGCCCAGATAGTCGGGGCTGACCACGACATAGCCCTGGCTGGCAAGGTGGGTGACCATGGTGTCGTCGCCCTTGTCGTCGCGGATCTCCTTCGCCTGCTCGGCGCGGCGCAGCGTCTCGGTGCCCTGGTCGTAGCTCAGCAAGGGGTAAGGGCCGGCGCAGTCCTTGCCGCCGGGGACGAGCAGCACGCCGGACGCGGTCGCCGGTTCGCCGTTCACTCCAACCGTCGCATACGCGAACTCGGCGACGCGAACGTCGCACTTGGCCTGCTCGCTGGGTTGCTCTTCGGCCATCAAGGCGGTGATCGCCTCGCGGGTGTAGCTGGACAACACCGCGCTCTTGAGCAGGGTGCCGCGCGCCGGGGTCGCGGTGGCTGCCATGGGCAGCAAGGCGCCGGCCACGCCGAGCAGGGAGACCAGTTGAAACGCCAGTGTGTTGCGGATCGTGACCATGAAACGTCCTCGCATGTCGTACGCCCGTCGCCGGGTGTGGGGTGGGTGGGGCGCAAACACTACTATGGCAGCGAGGACATTTCTGCGAAAAAGATTCGATATGTTTATCTGCGGTAGTTATTGGGTCCGCTGCGTCCTGAATAACGCGATCGGCTGCGCCGTTGCAACGTGCTGCATATCGCTGCGCGTTCGTGAGCAAAACGGATTTTGTGCGGAAATCAGCTTGGAAAAGCGGTTTTTTCGATTATTCGCGTCGTTTCCGACGGGCGCACGAGGCGAGGGTGCGGAATGTTTCCGGGCAGAATTTTTATCCGCATGCTCTCAATTTGCAGATATTAAATAATTGAAATATCCGCAACTGAAGATAATCGTGGCCGCACGCGATCCTATATGGGGGCGCGTGCGCGGCGCTGGAGGATATGGCGGGGTGGCGCTGATGGCGTCGGCGGCCATGCGCGGTATTCGCTGCCGATCGCGGTGCCGCGGTCAGGCTGCGGCATGGTCGGCGGGTAGGCACGCTGGTCGGCGTGCACACGCGGGCCGCGTGGTCGGCTGCCTGGCGTTGCGCCCGGCGGCGGGCGCAACCCGGCCGGCCGCCGGGCGGCGCAGGTCAGCGCGGGGAATGCGCGGCGGCGTGGACGCGGCGCCGGGCGTGACGCAGGCGCGGCGCCGCAGGGCAACCGGGCAGCGCCAACGCGGCCTGGCCTGCCCGGGAATCGATGACGCTAGCGGACCTTGTACAACACCGCCGCGCCGGGCTTGGGTTCGAACATGGGCACGGTCTGCTGCTTGAGCGCGGTGCCCTTGGCGTCCCACACCAGGGTCTCGGCGGGGTATTCCTCGTTGCGGGTCATGGTGTCGATCTGCTTGACGATCACCGTCGAGCCGGCCTTCACTTCGGGATTCCAGGCGAACACGCCGAGCCTGCCGTAGAACACGGCCGGCGCGTCGGCATCGAGGCGGCGGTCGGGGCACATGACCAGGCCGCGGTCGAGCATCACGCGCAGCGCGCCGACGGGCACGGCTTTCACGGTGGGCGCGGTGCGGTCGGTGCTGTGGCCGGGGCAGACATTGGCCGAGCGCAGCAGCATGTCGTCGACCACTTGCCGGTCGGACTGGGCGAAGGCCGGCAGGGCGGCGGCGGACAGGGCGAGCATTGCGACAGTGGACTTCCAGTGCACGTGACACCTCCTATTGAATGAATTGCTCCGGCGTCGCGGTCGGCCACGTTGCACAGGTGGGCCGTCCGCCAGGGACGCGCGGCGACTCTATCAACAAGGCCGATGGGCAATTGCAAATGGAGCGTGATGGCGTGCGCCCTCGTGCACGCTTCCATTCACGTTGCATGTGCCGATCGATGGCGGTGGCGAAAAGGCGTTTGCCCAGTGGCGGTAGGCATGCGGGGAGCGCGGCGACACGCTCGTGCGCATTGCCTGGCGCGCTCACGTGTCGGCATCGCTGCGGAGGGTGAGCGAACGTTTCGAGCTGCTGCACTGCGCATCGGGGTAGAAGCGCTGTCGTCTCTGTGCAGCAACGCCGGATGCAGGGACGGCGCAGCCTTGCGCACCCAACTCCGCGAGTCGCTTTCGCGCCGGACCCTCACCCCAACCCCTCTCCCGGGGGGAGAGGGGCTTACTTGTACGGCCCCGGGCCGCGCCAGACCAGTTCGCCCTGCTTGTAGACCTGCAGCATGGTGATGACTTCGCGGGCGTCGCCGATCGCCTTCAGTTCCGGGGAGTCCGGTGGCAGCGCGCGGCATTTGCCGGAGCCGCGCTTCATCGCGATCTCCAGCGGGCAGGCCATGCGGTACTGGGTGCCGGGCAGCAGGATGAAGAATTCCTTCATGCCCTGGTCCATCCACGCGCGCAGCAGGGTTTCGCTGCGCAGGTCGTAATAGACCAGGTAGCCGCCCAGTTCCATGCTGGGGCCGGCGTCGCTGGGGTCGCTGCGGCGGCCACCGCGGCCGGCGCCGTCGCGGACCAGCCCCGCTTCGTTGGCACCGATGTCCTGGTCGATGGCGCCCGGCGGCCGCCCGGTCCAGGTCTCGCGGCGCTGGGTCGGTTCGGGTTCGCTGGCGGCGGCCTGGGCCTGCTGTTGCGCGGCGGGGTCCGGTTGCGGCGGGGCCGGTCGCTCGGCGGGCGTGGGCGCGGGCGGCGCCGGGATGCTGGCCGTGGCGGCCGGATCGGGCGGCGGCACCGGATGGTCGGACTGCGCGACCAGGGTGGACTGTACCGGCGAGGTGGCGCGCCGTTTCTTGGCCGCGACCGGCTTGTGCGCGGGGGTGGGGCTGGGCGGTGTCTTGGCCGGATGCACGGGCTGGCGCGTGGCGCCGACGAAGTCCACCTTGGTCCGGCCGCCGCTGGCGGCGCCTTGCGGCGTGCTCATGGTGGGCGGGTCGGCCAGCAGCAACAGCAGCACCATCAGCAGATGCAGCAGGGCGCTGACGAGGGCGGCAATCCAGGGCTCGAGGCGTTCGTCCCAGGTGTTGGCCCGGGGGGCCGCGCGATGCGACGCGTTGCTCATGCCGCCGCGGCTGCGTCGGGAGTGCGGGCCTTCATGGGGGGTCTGCAGGGTGCGGCCAGTGGGGGCGCCATCGTAACGCGTGCAGGGCTCCATTCATTTGCTGGGTCGCCGCATGCTTAGGGTCTGTTGGTGTTGGCGGGACAGGGGGCGGCCAAGCCGCGCCTGCGCGCGGCTGGCGCGTTCGCCGCGATCGGAAGAACGCAGTGGATGGGCACGGCCCGCTCGGCAGGGCGCTCGCGGCTTGGCCGGGACAACACGCAGGCGGGCAGTGCCATCTTCCGTGTCCCTGTCCCAGGCCATCGCCAGGATCCGCTTCGAGCGCGGCCGCAGCGGCCGGTGCGGCCGAAGGCGGCGGTCCTGGTCCTGCCGGCCGAAGCGAGCGCCAAGCTGCCGCCGCGGGCCTGCGCCCAGCCCTGGTCGTCAGCGCTGCTTCGCGGGCGTCTTCGGCCTGGTGAAGAGCAGCCCCGATCCGAAATCGATGACGGCGTCGTTGGCGCGCATGAAATCGCAACCCAGATACCCATCGACGACTTCGGACGCCTCGGAAGGCCGTTCGGTGCCGTCGTACGCGTACAGGTCGTAGCTTTGCGCCTTGATCGATTGCAGCGGCTGGCCATCCACCACGATCGCGAACGGTTCGGCGGTCTCGCGCTCATCGCCGGTGGCCCCGGTTGGCCCGCCGTAGTGGTCCACGACCGGCCCCAGCCCGACGGCGGCCCGCGACGCGAATGCGGTATCCATCGAGATCGACGCCACGGTGGACACCGCAAACCTGGACTTGACGCCGTTCACCGTGGGGAAGACGTAGTAGCGATCTTCCTTGGCGTCCCAGGTCATCGGATGGGCGGTGTAGCCTTGCTGGCGCAGGCGGCGGTGCTCGGCGGCCACGTCCTGGTCGCTTTCCGGAAGCACCAGCCGATCGTGGCGGTAGTCGACCAGGACCTTGGAAGCCTTGAGCCACTCGATTCCGATCATCCCGTCGACAGGGGGCGTCTGCGGGATCTCGAACACCAGGATGCGCAGGTCCTTGTCGCTGCGGCCGCCGACCACGAATCGTTTCGCGACCGCCTTGGCGCTGCCGAGCTCGCTCACTTTGCCCGGCTCGGTGATGCCATAGGCGCCGAGCGGCACCAGATTGCCGATGCCCGCTTTCTTCGCATTGGCATGCGTGGTCATGGCGGAGAAGCTGGCGTTGGCATGGACCATGAAAAGGAGCCTGGTGCCGTTCAGTTCGACCGGGACGTAGGGCCGCGTGCCCGAGGTCTGGCGATAGGTGAACGGCGCATAGTGGGTTTTCGCCTCGCTGGCGGGGACGGCGCCGGCAAGCAGCAGGCACGCGAACAGCGCCGAGCGCGATCTGGACCAGGGGCCCGCGCTGGCGCGTTCGCGGATGGACGTGGGACGGGCGGCAGTGGTCATGGTGGTCACTGGATCTGGAGGGGCAGCGGTGGCCATGACGCGGATGGCGTCGCACGGCGGCATCGCCGGTGCGAAAGCATGTTTGAAAACGGCAGGCGAGTAAAGAAGAACCCGCCGCCTCTCCTGGGTCGACTGCAGCCGTGTTCCGGCGCGGGGGCTGCCCGACATGGCGACGGGCCGCCCGCGGTCTGCGCCGGGACACGCCGCCGGCACGCAGTGCTATCGTCCGCGCCATGTCCAAGGCCTCCGCGCCAGCATCCGCTTCAAGGCGACGTTGCGGCGGCCTGGACCTTCCTGCTGCTGCCTGCCGCGGCCAGCGCCTGCGACATGCTCGCCGTCTCGCCGCGGGCAAGCGCCGCGCGCCGCCGTTCGCGACAGCGTCCTCGCAAACCGCCACCTGTACTCTTACTCTGGCGGTGTCCATCTGCTGAAGGGTCATCGCATGAGCGCACCCGCATCCCCGATCGCTGCCGGTTCCGGCGCCGCACCTGGCAGCCTTCGCCGCTCGGTGTCCAATACGCTCAAGGGCTCGGCCGGCAATCTGGTCGAATGGTACGACGTCTACGTCTACTCGGTGTTCGCCACCTACTTCGAATCGCAGTTCTTCTCCAAGGAAGACAAGAACGCCACGATGTTCGTGTGGGCGATCTTCGCGATGACCTTCCTGATGCGGCCGATCGGCGCGTGGTACTTCGGCCGCTTCGCCGACCGCTACGGCCGCCGCCTGGCGCTGACCATCTCGGTGTCGCTGATGGCGCTGTGTTCGTTCGTCATCGCGGTCGCGCCGACGGTGCACACCATCGGCATCGCCGCGCCGATCGTGCTGCTGCTGGCGCGGCTGCTGCAGGGCTTCGCCACCGGCGGCGAGTACGGCACCAGCGCCACCTACATGTCCGAGGCGGCGATCCCGGGCCGGCGCGGCTTCCTGTCCTCGTTCCACTACGTGACCCTGGTCGGTGGCCACGTGCTGGCGCAGGCGACCTTGCTTGTGATGCTGCATTTCTTCGATACCTCGCAGGTCTCCGCGTGGGGTTGGCGCGTGGCGTTCGGCCTGGGCGGCATCGGGGCGCTGGTGGTGTTCTGGCTGCGCCGGTCGATGGACGAGTCGCTGGGCTCGGACGCCATCGCCGAGGCCAAGCAGGGCGGGGCGCGTTCGGCCGGTTCGCTGCACGAGCTGTTCGTGCACCAGTGGCGGCCGCTGCTGCTGTGCTTCCTGGTCACCGCGGGCGGCACCATCGCCTTCTACACCTACTCGGTGATCGGGCCGAAGATGATCCAGAGCGCCTTCGCCGGCGACGACGTGATGGCCGGCACCATCATCAACCTGGTCGCGCTGACCGTGCTGATGCTGATGCAGCCGGTCGGCGGCTGGCTGTCGGACATCGTCGGGCGCAAGACCCTGCTGGTGTTCTTCGGCATCGGCGGCGTGCTCTACACCTGGTTCCTGGTGCTGGAGCTGCCCAGGCAGAGCGATTGGCTGACCGCGTTCGCGATCCTGACCGGCGGCTTCGTGATCCTGACCGGCTACACCTCGATCAACGCGGTGGTCAAGGCGGAGCTGTTCCCGACCCACATCCGCGCGCTGGGCGTGGGCCTGGGCTACGCGCTGGCCAACTCGGCCTTCGGCGGCACTGCGCCACTGCTGTACCAGGCCTCGCTGAAGACCGGCCACGTGACCACCTTCGTCTGGTACGCCACGGCGGTGATCGCGGTGTCGCTGGTGGTGTACATCTTCTTCCTGACCAACAAGGGCGCGAACTGGCTGGACGACGAGCGCGCGATGCGCGAGCGCAAGGCCGCGAAGGGGGCGGCCGGGCGCGGCTGAGGCCGGTGCGCCTTGCACGGGCGTGGCCTCTGGCCATACCCGTGCAAGGCGCACTGCGATCCCCGCTGGCAGGGCCGCGCCCGGGGTTCTGCGGCGCGCGTGCGACTCGGGTACCATGCAGCCCCCCTCACGGGCGTTTTCGCTTATGGCCGACTCCAAGAAGACCCACGACTCCCCTGTGACCCAGGACCAGGCCGAAGCCGCCGTGCGCACCCTGCTGCGCTGGGCCGGCGAGGACCCGGACCGCGAAGGCTTGCTGGATACCCCGCGGCGCGTGGCCGAGGCCTATGGCGACTGGTTCAGCGGCTACCAGGCCGACCCGCGCGAGTACCTGCTGCGCACCTTCGAGGAAGTGGCCGGCTACGACGAGCTGATCGTGCTGCGCGACATCGAATACGAAAGCCATTGCGAGCACCACATGGCGCCGATCATCGGCAAGGTCCATGTGGGCTACCTGCCGCGTGGCAAGGTGGTGGGCATCAGCAAGCTGGCGCGCGTGGTCGAGGCCTATGCGCGGCGCTTCCAGGTGCAGGAGAAGATGACCGCGCAGATCGCGCAGTGCATCCAGGACGTGCTGCAGCCGCTGGGCGTGGGCGTGGTGGTGGAAGGCGCGCACGAGTGCATGACCACCCGCGGCATCCACAAGCGCGGGGTCAGCATGGTCACCTCGAAGATGCTCGGCACCTTCCGCGAGGACGCGCGCACCCGCGCCGAGTTCCTGCGCTTCATCGACGGCGGCAAGCGCTGAGCGTGCCGCATGCGGTGCCGCGCTAGCATTTCCGCGTCTTCGACCCGCCGGTCGCGCCCGGCAGGATCGGCATGAAGCACCGCGCCCGCATCGCCCGCTACCGCACCCTGCGCGAGCAGCCGCTGTGGAAGCTGCTGGCCGCCGACCATGCGCCGGAAGTGATCGGCCTGCTGCAGACCCTGTTGCTGGAGTCCGAACGCCGGCTGCCGGCGGCGGTCCTGCACGAACGCCTGCAGCGCATGCTCGACGAACTCAACGCCGACCAGCTCTCGCGCGAACTGCCGCGCACCGCGCAGGCCTATGTGGCGCACTGGCTGGCGCAGGGCTGGCTGGAGCGGCGGCTGCCGGAGGGCGCGCAGCAGGAGGAATACGAACTCTCCACCCAGGCCACGCAGGCGATCCGTTTCGCCGACGGCCTGGAGCACGCGCGCGGCGCGGCCACCGAGAGCCGCCTGGCGTTGGTGATGCAGCAGCTGGCGCAGCTGGCGGCGCTGACCGAGACCAATCCCGATGCGCGGCTGTCGGCATTGCGCGACGAGCGCGACCGCATCGATGCGGAAATCGCGCGGGTGTCCAAGGGCAAGGTGGCGGCGCTGGACGGCAAGCGCGCGCTGGAGCGCGCGCGCCAGGTGATCGCGCTGGCCGACGAACTGACCGAGGATTTCCGCCGCGTCCGCGACGACTTCGAGCAGCTCAACCGCGACTTCCGCGAGCGCATCATCGACGACGAGGGCGAGCGCGGCGAGATCCTGGGCAAGCTGTTCGAAGGCGTGGACGTGATCGGCGACAGCGAGGCCGGCCGCAGTTTCCAGGCGTTCTGGGCCTTGCTCAACGATGCCGAGCAGAGCGCGCAGCTCGACGCGGCGCTGGAGACGGTGCTGGCGCGCGGCTTCGCGCGCAAGCTCGACCGCCGCGAGCGCGGCTTCCTGCGCGGGCTGACCGGCACCATGCTCGAGCGCGGTGGCCAGGTGCACGACGTGATGCAGCATTTCGCGCGCAGCCTGCGCGGTTTCGTGCAGAGCCGCGGCTATCTGGAGCAGCGCCGGCTCAACCAGCTGCTCAAGCAGGCGCAGGCCGAAGCCCTGGCGTTGCGCGACCACATTCCCGCCCAGCGTGGCATCGGCCGCGACCTCAAGCTGACCACCAGCCGCCTGCGTTCGTTGGCGCAGTGGCGGCTGCACGACCCGCGCCAGCAGCAGGTGGAGGGCGGCATCCAGCGCAACGAGGCGGCGGCGATTTCGCTGGACAGCGTCGGCGACCTGGTGGCGCAGTCGGAAATCGACTTCCGCAGCCTGCGCCGCGATCTGTTCGAGCTGCTCGGCGAGCAGCCGCAGCTGACCATCGCCCAGGTGCTGGCACAGCGCGAGGCCAGCCAGGGCCTGGGCAGCGTGATCGGATATCTGTCGCTGGGCACCCGCCATGGCGTGGTCGCTGCCGGGCAGCAGGAGATCGCGCAATGGCGCGGCGGCGACGGCCAGTGGCGCCGCGCGCGCATTCCGTTGGTGTGGTTCACCCAGGAGAAACGCCATGAACTGGCATGAACACGATCCGGATCCCGAGCAGGAACAGCGGCACGGCATGGCCGACAGCGCCGCACCCGACGCCGGCACCGGCCTGTTCCCCGGCGACAGCGGGCGCCTGCCGGTGGAGGCGCGGCGCGCGCTGTGCCAGCTGCTCAGCGGCCCCAGCGTGGACGCGCAGCGCCACAGCAAACTGTGGCCGGCACTGCTGCGCAGCGAGGCGGCGATCCGCAGCGCCCTGGCCGACCTGTTCCTGGAACTGGTGCTGGATCGCGAGGCCGGCATCGCCTTCACCCGCCAGGCCGATACCGGCGAACTGGAAGCGCCGGTGCTGCTGCGCTCCTCGCCGCTGACCTTCATCGACTCGGTGTTGCTGCTGCACCTGCGCCAGCAATTGGCCGAAGCCGATGCGCGCGGCCTGCGCGCGGTGGTGGAGGAAGCGCAGCTGGGCGAGGCGCTGGCGGTGTACGAGAAGAACCTGTCCACCGACCGCGCCGGCTTCCTGCGCCGGGTCGGCAACGCGGTGCAGAAGATGAAGGACAACCACATCCTGACCCGCCTGCGCGGCGAGGACGAACGCTACGAAGTCTCGCCGGCGCTGAAGCTGCTGTTCTCGGCCGAAGACGTCGCCGCGCTGGCGCTGGTGTACCGCCAGCTGCGCGAAGGCCCGGGCAGCGGCGAGGACGACGCCGAGCCGGCGCAGGATGCCTAGGACGCGCTTTGGCCGGCGTGGGCTGCCGCCGCTGCGCGCCGGCTTGGTTCCGCGCGTCCCCGTCCCTAGACTGTGCGGATGAAATCCTCCGCTTCCACGCCGGGCCTGTTCGCCGGCGATCTGCCCGATCCGCGTCTCCAGCAGTTCCGCATGCGCCGCCTGCAGGTGCACAACTGGGGCACGTTTTCCGGCCTGACCGAGATCCCGATCGCCGCACGCGGTTTCCTGTTCGTCGGCCGTTCCGGCTCGGGCAAGTCGACCCTGCTCGATGCGATGTCGGCGTTGCTGACTCCGCCGAGCATCGTCGATTTCAACGCCGCCGCGCGCGAGGCCGAACGCAGCGGCCGCGACCGCAACCTGGTCTCCTACGTGCGCGGCGCCTGGGCCGACCAGCAGGACAGCGAATCGGGCGAGATCGCCACCCAGTACCTGCGCAAGGGCGCCACCTGGACCGCGCTGGTGCTGGAGTACCGCAACGGCGAGGACCGCGTGGTCAGCCTGGTGCGGCTGTTCTGGATCGCCGGCAACGGCACCGCCGCGGCCGACGTGCGCAAGCACTACATGGTGGCCGAGCGCGCGTTCGACATCGCCGCCGACCTGGACGGCTTCGACCTGGACCTGCGCAAGCTCAAGCAGCGCCTGCACGACGTGCACCATTTCGACAGCTTCGCCGGCTATGCCGAACGCTTCCGCCACCAGCTCGGGATCGGCAACGAGATGGCGCTGCGGTTGCTGCACAAGACCCAGTCGGCGAAGAACCTCGGCGACCTCAACGCCTTCCTGCGCGGCTTCATGCTCGAGGAGCCGAAGACCTTCGACGCCGCCGAGCGCCTGGTCGGCGATTTCGCCGAACTGGACGGCGCGCATCAGGCGGTGGTGACCGCGCGCCGCCAGGTCGAGACCCTGCTGCCGGCGCGCGGGCACCACGCCGAGCTGATGGCGGTGCGCCGCCAGCGCAGCGAACTGGACGAACTCAAGCTCGGCATCGACAGCTACCGCGAGCAGCGCCGGCTGGCGTTGCTGGATGCGCGGCTGCAGGAACTGGATACGCAGGATCGCGGCCTGGCCGGCGAGGAAGGGCAACGCCGCGCCGCGCTGGAGAACCATCAGCGGCGCCTGGACGACCTGGAAGCGCAGCGCCGCGCGCAGGGCGGCGAGCGCATCGATGCGCTGGAACGCGAGCGCGGCCAGCAGGAAGCCGAGCGCGACCGCCGCGCCGGCAAGCGCACCCGGGCCGAGCAGGCCTGCCGCCAGCTGGAGCAGGTGCTGGCCGGCAGCGCGCAAGGCTTCGCCGAGCAGGCCGCACAGGCACGCGCGGCGCTGGAAGACGGCACGCGCGCGGCCGCCGAACTCGACGAAGCGATCGGCCAGCGCATCGCGGGCAAGGCCGAGGACGCCAAGCGCTTCGCCGAGGTGCGCGCCGAGATCGATGCGCTCAAGCGCAACCCGTCCAGTATCCCGGCGCCGCTGCAGGCGCTGCGCGCGCGCCTGAGCGCCGACACCGGCGTGCCCGAGGCCGCCTTGCCGTTCGTTGGCGAGCTGCTGCAGGTGCGCAGCGAGGACTCGGACTGGCGCGGCGCCATCGAGCGCGTGCTGCACGGCTTCGCGCAATCGCTGCTGGTGGACGAACGCCACTACGCGGACGTGGCCGACTGGGTCAACCGCACCCATCTGGGCATCCGCCTGGTCTATTACCGGGTGCGCGACAACGAGCACGCCCTGCCCGGGCGCGCGCCGGCCGCCGGCTCGCTGCTGCACAAGCTGGAACTGCGCGAGCACGCCTTCGCCGGCTGGCTGCGCCGCGAACTGGGCAAGCGCTTCGACTACGACTGCGTGGACAACGCCAAGGCGCTGCGCCATGCCGAGCGTGCGATCACCCGCGAAGGCCAGGTCAAGCATCCCGGCGAGCGCTACGAGAAGGACGACCGCCATGCGGTGAACGATCGCCGGCGCTGGCTGCTGGGCTTCGACAACCGCGACAAGCTGGCCCTGTTCGAAGAGGAGGGCCTGGCGCTGGCGCAGCGCATCGCCGCCTGCGACGCCGACGTGGCCGCGCTGCGCGCGCGCCGCGAACGCGACGGCGCGCGGCGCCTGGCCCAGCACACCCTGGCCAACCTGGCCTGGGACGAGATCGACGTGGCCGCGCCGCTGCAGCGCCTGGACGATATCGCCACGGCGCTGCGCCAGTTGCGCGAGGGCGATGCCAACCTGCGCGCGTTGGGCGAGGCGATCGACTTGGCGCGCGGCAACGTCGAACAGGCCGAGCGCACCTATGAAGGCGTGCGCAAGGAGCGCGCGAAGCTGGAGGGCGAGCGCGAACGCTGGGAGAAGGTCAGGGTCGGATGCGCCGACGCCGGCGCACGCATCCTGACTCCGCTGCAGGAGCGCGGCCTGGGCGAGCGGGTGCAGGGCCTGGGCGTGCTGAGCCTGGAAAACCTGGACGCGCATTTCCGCGAGATCACCAAGGTGCTGGAGGAGCAGCGCACCGAGTTGATCACCGCACAGAACCGCATCGAGCAACTGCTGCTGGAGTGCTTCAAGCGCTACTGCCGGGCTTGGCCCGAAGACAGCGGCGACTTCACCGTCAGCGTGGACAGCGCCGAGGACTTCCTCGCCCGCCTGCAGCGCCTGGAGCGTGACGGCCTGCCGCAGCACGAGGCGCGCTTCTTCGACCTGCTGCAGAGCCAGAGCAAGAACAACCTGCTGGCGCTGCAACGGCATACCGCCGAGGCGCGCAAGTCCATCGCCCAGCGCCTGGACGAGGTCAATGCCAGCCTGGAGCAGGTGCCGTTCAACCGCGGCACCTTGCTGACCATCGAGTTGGGCGACCGCCGCCTGCCGGAAGTGATCGAGTTCCACCAGCGCCTGCGCGACGTGCTCGGCCACCACCAGACCGAGCAGCGCGAACTGGCCGAGCAGCAATTTGCGGTGTTGCGCGAGCTGGTGCGCCGGCTCGGGTCGCAGGACGGCGAGGACAAGCGCTGGCGCGAGCTGGTGCTGGACGTGCGCCTGCACGTGGAGTTCGTCGGCGTCGAGCTGGATGCCGCCACCCGCCAGCAGGTGGAGATCTACCGCAGCGGCGCCGGCAAGTCCGGCGGCCAGCGGCAGAAGCTGGCCACCACCTGCCTGGCCGCGGCGCTGCGCTACCAGCTCGGCGGCGAGGACGGCGAACTGCCGCGTTACTGCGCGGTGGTGCTGGACGAAGCCTTCGACAAGGCCGACAACGAGTTCACCGCGCTGGCGATGAACATCTTCGAGAACTTCGGTTTCCAGATGGTGGTGGCCACGCCGCTGAAATCGGTGATGACCCTGGAGCCGTTCATCGGCGGCGCCTGCTTCGTCGAGATCAGCGGCCGCCACGATTCGGGCGTGCTGCTGATCGAGTACGACGAGCAGGCGCGTCGGCTCAAGTTGCCTGAGCGCGAGCGGGGCGGCGCGGTGCCGCCCGAGTCCGCGTCGGAATCAACACCTGCCGAACCCGCCCGTGCGCTCACCGAGAAGGCGCCAGCCCCGGCAGTGCGGCGACAGCCCGCTCGCCGCAAGCGCTGAGTCCTCGCCGTGGCCCGTCGCGCGTCCATGCTCGTCCCCGATGCCGCACGCGCGGAGCTGCGGGCGACATGGACGCGCCAGCGCGGGAACTGGCTGGCCGGGAATGGCGATTGGCCACGGAAAGTGTCGCTGCATCCACCGACCGAGGCGCATGCCGCTGCCGAATGGGAGGACTTCAGCCGCTGGCTCAAGCAATGGCGCGATGTCGGCGAGCCGGGACGCGTGGAGCCACTCGCACGCCGGTGGCCGCGCCTGGGTGTGCAGACGCTGCCGTGGCGCTGGTGGCTGGATACTCCGGCCGATGTGGCTGAGGCGATCGGAGAAGGGTCGGGCTGGACACGCGCCACCCACCGCGCACGGGATTTGCTGACGCGCTGGCCGCACATGGCGGCCGTGGCCGCGCGTCTGCGCCGCAACTATCGCGCACTGGCCGACTGGCCGCAGACCGAGTTCCAACGCCTCGTCGACGTCGTGGCCTGGTTGCAAGAACACCCGGACAGTGGCCTCTACCTACGCCAGTTGCCGATCGCCGGCATCGACAGCAAGTGGATCGAGAAACGGCGCGGCGTCGTGGCGGATCTATTATCGGGCGTTCTTGGATTTGCCGGCAGGCATGGATTGGAGGATCTAGTCGCGCTGCGCACCGCGCCGGACAGGGTACGTCTGCGCCTGCTCGACTCGGCGCTGCGGGCCGCGCTCGATGGGCTGGAGGACCTGACCGTGCCGGTGACCCAGGTCGCGGCGATGCAACTGCCGGTGCGGCAGGTGCTGATCGTGGAGAATCGGGAAACGGGCTTGGCCAGCGAGGATCTGCCGGGCACCCTGGTGCTGATGGCGCGTGGCTATGCGGTGTCCTACGTCGAGCGCATTCCCTGGCTGCAGCCGTTGCCGCTTTACTACTGGGGCGATATCGACACCCACGGCCTGGCCATTCTGGATCGCCTACGTCGCCATGCCCCGAAGGTCGTCTCGCTGTTGATGGACGAGCAGACCTTGCATGCAACGCCGCGCGATCTGTGGGCCAGCGAGGCCAAGCCTCACGACGCCGACGCCGAGGAGCTCGATGCCCTGACCGACGCCGAGCGCGACTTCTACGCCCGCCTGCGCAGCGGCCGTTTCGGACCCGCCCCGCGCCTGGAGCAGGAGCGCATCGCCTGGGACTACGCGTGGCCGCGCATCCGCGCCGCGCTGGCGGAGAACGCATCCAGCCCGGCGTGATCGCACGTTGCCGCCGCCGCGCCTCAGCGCAGCAGATCCCAGCCCATCTTGCCGATCAGCACCACCACCAGCACCAGGAACAGCTGCCGGATCAGCGGCGTGCCGCCGCGCAGCGCCAGCCGCGTGCCGGCCACCGCGCCGGCGATGTTGGCCGCGGCCATCGGCACCGCCACCGCCAGCAGCACCTGCCCGCTGGGCACGAAGAAGCACAGTGCGGCCAGGTTGGTGGCCAGGTTGACCACCTTGGAGGCGGCCGAGGCGCGCAGGAAGTCCAGGCCGAAGAAGCGGATGAACAGGAAGATCAGGAAGCTGCCGGTGCCGGGGCCGAAGAAGCCGTCGTAGAAACCGATCGCCGCGCCCATCGCCAGCGCGATGGCCAGTTCGCGGCGGCCGACGTGGCGCGGCCGGTGCAGCGCGCCGAAGTCCTTCTTGACCAGCGTATAGACCAGCATCGCGATCAGCAGCGCCAGGATCAGCGGCCGCACCGCCTGTTTCGGCAGCAGGCTGACCGCGGTGGCGCCGAGGAAGGAGAACGCGAACGCCGCCGCGGTGGCGTACAGCACCGGCCGCCACGGGAAGCGCACGTTGCGCGCATAGCGCCAGGCCGCCGCGCCGGTGCCGGCCATCGCGCTGAACTTGTTGGTGCCCAGCAGCACCGCCGGCGCCTGCTGCGGCAGGGTCGCGAACAGCCCCGGCAACTGGATCAGGCCGCCGCCGCCCACCGCCGCATCCACCAGCCCGGCGACGAAGGCGATGCACAGCAGCCAGGGCAGTTCGGTCGGGATCAGCTCCAGCAAGGCGGCGCTCCGGGCGATGGGCGCGCAAGCATAGCCGGGGCCGCCGCGCACGGCAGCGCCGGCGTGCGCCGCGCCGCCGCAGCCGGCACAATCGGCGCATGTCTCCGTCCGCCCCGCGCCTCGCCGATCCCTGTCCCTGCGGCCGCCCGCGCGATTACGCGCAGTGCTGCGGGCGCTACCACGCCGGCGCCGCCGCGCCCGACGCCGAAACGCTGATGCGCGCGCGCTACAGCGCCTACGTGCGCCGCGATGCCGACTACCTGCGCGCCAGCTGGCACCCGTCCACGCGCCCGGCGGAACTGGAACTGGATACGCACACCGCCTGGCTCGGCCTGACCGTGCAGCGGGTCGTCGCCAGCGGCGCCGACAGCGCCGAGGTCGCCTTCCTGGCGCGCTATCGCATCGGCGGCGGCAGCGCCGTGCGCATGACCGAGCACAGCCGCTTCGTGCGCGAGGACGGCCGCTGGTACTACCTGGATGCGCTGGACTGAACCGATGGGCAGGGGCCGGCATCAGGGTTGCGCGGCGCTGGCCGACGACGTCGCCGTGTCCGCCGTCCCCGCAGTCGCGATGTCCTTCGTGATCACCGCGCTCCTGGCCCGGTTGCGTCGCTGGCGCCGCTGTGGCCCGGTATTGCTGTCGTGCTGGCTTGTGCTCGCCTGCGCCATCGCCGTGGCAGCGCCCGCGCCCATGCCGGCGTTGCAAGGCGCCTGGCGCCCGATCGCCGCCGCCGACCGCGGGGTGCCGCCTTCGCGCGCCGATCCGGCGCTGCAGCGTTTCGATCCGAACCGGATGACCCAGCTGCACGGCGGCGACGCCGGCGCCTGGGTGCTGTTGTGGCCGGCGCAGGGGCAGTGGCCGCTGGCGCCGTGGGTGCTGGAAGTACCCAGTCCTGCGTTGCAGCGGGTCACCCTGCTGGCGCCGGTCGCCGGCGCGGCACCGCAGCAGCGCGGGCTGATGCGCGACGACCCGCAGGCGCTGCCCGGCAACGGCCGCCTCGGTTTCCGCATCGATGCCGCACCGGCCGCCGGGCAGCCGCTGCGGCTGTGGGTGGATCAGCGCGGGGTCATGGCCGCTTCGCTGCGCTTCCAGCTGCGCAGCGAGTCCGACTACCTGCGCCAGGACAGCCGTTGGCTGGTGGTCGCCAGCCTGAGCTTCGCGATCATGCTGAGCATGGCGGCGATGGCGCTGGTGTTCGCCTGGCGGCTGCGCGAGGCGACGTTCCTGTACTACGCCGTCTACGTGCTCGGCTACGGCCTGGTGATGGCGCTGGAGACTGGCTACGTGGTGCATCCGCTGGGCCTGGAAGCGATCGGCCAGGCCGCGCGGTTCTGGGGCCGCCTGGGCGTCACCACGTCGATCGTGGCCGCGGTGCTGTTCCTGGAACGCTTCGCCGACCTGGCGCAGTACCTGCCGCGCGCGCGGCGCTGGCTGCGCGGCTATGCGCTGCTGGTCGCGTTGATCGCGCTGCCGGCGCTGCTGCCGCTGCCGTGGCTGGACGCGCTCGGCCGGGCGCTGGTCAACCCGCTGCTGATCCTCGGCGGGCCGCTGCTGATCGGCATCGCCGTGGTGGCGGCATGGCGCGGCTCGCGCTATGCCGGGCTGTTCCTGCTGGGCTGGACGCCGCTGCTGCTGGTCACCGCGCTCAGCAGCCTGCAAGGCTTCGGCATGGTGGCGCACTGGACGTGGAGCGAAGAGGCGGCACTGGCCGCCGGCGCGTTCGAGGCGCTGGTGCTGTCGCTGGGCCTGGCCGAGCGCAGCACCGCGCTGCGCCGCGACCGCGACCAGGCGCGGCAGCTGGCCGATTTGGATCCGCTGACCGGGCTGCTCAACCGCCGCGCCTGGCACGAGCGCCTGAGCCCGCTGAAGCAGGCCATGCGGCGGCGGCGCCAGCCGCTGGCGCTGATGTTCCTGGACGTGGACCATTTCAAGCGGCTCAACGACCGCTACGGCCACCGCGCCGGCGACGACGGCCTGCGCATGCTGGCGCAGGCGTTGCGCGAGGAGCTGCGCAACGACGACCTGGTCGGCCGCTATGGCGGCGAGGAATTCGTGATCGCGCTGCCCGGCACCGACGCGGCGCAGGCCACCCCGATCGCCGAACGCATCCGCGAACGCTTCCGCGCGCAGGCCGCGCTCGTCTTTCCAGGGCTGCAGCCGACCTTGAGCATCGGCGTGGTCCAGCTGCGCCCCGGCGACGACGCCAACGGCCTGGTGCAGCGCGCCGACGAAGCGCTGTACGCGGCCAAGAGCGGCGGCCGCAACCGCGTGGTCGCGGTGCATTGAGAGATGGGCGCCGTGCGGCAGCGGATCGGCGCAGCCACCGCGATTCCCTGTGGGAGCGACTGAAGGGCACCTCTAATAACCTCGATTCTAAAAATTTCGCACTATGCGCATCAATGACTTGCGAGCGTTTTAGTCGAGTTTTTTGGGGTTATTAGCGGTGCCCTGAAGTCGCTCCCACAACAGCTCAGTCACCCTGCAAGACCGCCACCGCGCGGCCACCGCCCCACCCCGTGAGCGGCCCATTGCCCCCGGTTGTTTATGATGTCCAGCCTGCTGTCGGCGAGGAAATTCGATGATGCGTTTCGCCTGGGCCCTGCTGCTGGCCGCGCCCTGCGCCGCCGCGCAGACCCTGCCCGCGCCGCCCGTGGCGCCGGACCCCGCCTTCGTCGGTTGCCTGTCCACGCTGCGCACCGCCGCCGCCAAGAGCGGCGTGGCCGCCACCGCGTTCGACCGCTTCACCGCCGGCGTGCAGCCGGACATGAGCGTGCTGCCGCTGCTCGACGCGCAGCCGGAGTTCACCACGCCGATCTGGGACTACCTGGCCGGGCTGGTGGACACCCAGCGCGTCGCCGACGGCCGCGCGATGCTGGTCACCCACCGCGCGTTGCTGGCCCGGGTGGCGCAGCACTACGGTGTGGACGCGGAAACGGTGGTCGCGGTGTGGGGCGTGGAGAGCGACTACGGCCGCGTCTCCGGCAAGCGCCCATTGCTGGTGTCGCTGCTGACCCTGTCGTGCAACGGCCGCCGCCAGCCGTTCTTCCGCGGCGAACTGTTCGAGCTGCTGAAACTGCTGCAGGCCGGCGACCTGCAGCCCGACGGCCTGAGCGGCTCCTGGGCCGGCGCCTTCGGCCACACCCAGTTCATGCCCAGCACCTATGCCCGCGTCGCCGTGGACGGCGATGGCGACGGCCGCCGCGACCTGGTCGCCAGCATTCCCGATGCGCTGGCCTCCACCGCCAACTACCTGAAGCTGGCCGGCTGGCAGAGCGGGCAGCCGTGGGGCATGGAAGTGAAACTGCCGGCCGGTTTCGACCCGGCCCTGGCCGGGCGTACCCAGCGCCGGCCGCTGTCCGACTGGCGCGCGCGCGGCCTCACCGCGACCGACGGCGGCGCGCTCGAGCTGCCCGCGCTGGCGCCGCAGACCCCGGCCGCGGTGCTGATCCCGGCCGGCACGCAAGGCCCGGCGTTCCTGGTGTTCCGCAACTACGACGCGATCTACGCCTACAACGCCGCCGAAAGCTATGCGCTGGCGATCGCGCTGCTGTCCGACCAGCTGCGCGGCAAGCCCGGCCTGGTCACCGCCTGGCCCACCGACGATCCCGGCCTGGGCCGTCCGGAGCGGCGCGAACTGCAGACCCTGCTGCTGGCGCGCGGCCACGACATCGGCCAGGCCGACGGCATGATCGGCAGCGCCAGCCGCCGCGCGATCCAGGCCGAGCAGCTGCGCCTGGGCCTGCAGCCGGCCGACGGCCGCGCCGGGCAGCGCATCCTCGATGCGCTGCGCCGCGAGGCGTCCGGCGCACCCGCCGCTGCACCCGCCACGCCGCCCGCGCCTGTACCGGCACCCGTACCCGCCACGCCGTTCGGCGGCAAGCCCGCCACCGCGTTCCGCGTGCCGGCGCGCTACCCGGCCTTCGTCCAATCCCCCGCGCCACGGAGCATCACCCCCATGTCCGAGATCCCCGGCCTGAGCACAGGCGATTTCCACGGCTATCCCTCACTGCTGGTGGAGACCCCGCACTCCACCGCCGCGATCAGCCTGTTCGGCGGCCAGTTGCTGTCGTTCGTGCCCAAGGGCGGCAGCGAGGTGATGTGGCTGTCGCCGAGCGCGCAGCCCACGCCCACCCCGATCCGCGGCGGCACCCCGGTGTGCTGGCCGTACTTCGGCCGCCAGGACCAGAGCGCCGACGTGCCGGCGCACGGCTTCGTGCGCACCGTGCCGTGGCAGCTGCAGGACGCGCGCCGCGAGGCGGACGGCAGCATGCTGCTGACCCTGGCGCCGCCGGACTTCGACGACCTGCCGCTGCGCCTGCGCATGCAGCTGCGCATCGGCGCGACCCTGGAGCAGCGCCTGATCACCGACAACGTCGGCCGCGAACCGGCGCGCTTCACCCAGGCGCTGCACAACTACTTCCACGTCGCCGACGCCACCCAGGTGCGCGTGCAGGGCCTGGACGGACTCGACTACCTGGACAAGTTCGAAGGCTACGCCACGCCGCATCGCCAGCACGGCGACTGGAGCCTGCAGGACCCGCGCGATCCCGGCCGCAGCGACCGCATCTACACCGGCGCCGGCGGGCGCTACACGCTGCTCGACCCGGGCCTGCAGCGTCGCATCGAGATCGCCACCGTCGGCAGCCGCACCCTGGTGGCCTGGAATCCGGGCGAAGCCGGCGCGCAGAAGATGGTCGACGTCGGCGCCCACTGGCGCCAGTTCGTGTGCCTGGAAGCGGCCAACGCCGGCCCCGAGGTGATCGAACTGGCCGCCGGCGCGCAGCACGTGCTGCAGCAGACCATCGCCGTCGCGCCGCTCTGACGGCGGCGGGCTGCAGCGACCGTTCGGCCCTTACAGGCAGGGGCGCCGGTGGCCTCAGGCCATCGGCCCCAAGGTTTTCTCGACCAGGCATCAGGCCGACGCGAGCCCCCGTGGGAGGGACTCCAGTCCCGACGCGCCCTGCCGGCAAAGCGTCGGGACCCCATCTTCCCGCGGCGAGTGCCCCCTCCGCACGGATGCCTTGCGGGGCAGACGCCATCAATGGCGGATACCGATCCGGCGCGCTCTGGCCTTGCGCCATCGGCCCCGATCCACGGTTCTGGCGCCGGACCAGCGGCCGTTTCCCGGTCGCCACCGCAGCCATTTCCACGACCGCCGCCGCGAGCTCAACCCCACCCCGAAACCCCACGCCTGCCGATTACACTGCCGCCTCCATCGGGAGACCATGCCGTGCATTCCTCGCCCCCTGCCGCGCGCACCCGTCGCGCCGCGCTGGTGTTCATCTTCATCACCCTGCTGATCGACGTGCTGGCCTTCGGCGTCATCATCCCGGTGCTGCCCGGTCTGGTGCGCGGCTTCACCGGCGGCGATTTCGCCGCGGCCGCCAAGTGGGTCGGCTGGTTCGGCTTCCTGTTCGCCGCGCTGCAGTTCGTCAGCTCGCCGCTGCAGGGCGCGCTGTCCGACCGCTACGGCCGGCGCCCGGTGATCCTGGCCTCGTGCCTGGGCCTGGGCGTGGACTTCGTGGTGATGGCGCTGGCGCAGAGCCTGCCGTTGCTGCTGCTGGCGCGGGTGGTGTCGGGCGTGTTCTCGGCCAGCTTCACCACCGCCAACGCCTACATCGCCGACATCACCACGCCGGACAGGCGCGCCCAGGCCTACGGCATGATCGGCGCCGCGTTCGGGCTCGGCTTCGTGATCGGGCCGCTGCTCGGCGGCTGGCTCGGCAGCTACCACCTGCGCGCGCCGTTCTGGTTCGCCGCGGCGCTGGCGCTGCTCAACGTCCTCTACGGTTTATGGGTGCTGCCCGAATCGCTGGCGCCGGAGCGGCGCACCCCGCGCCTGGACTGGAAGCACGCCAATCCGTTCGGCGCGCTGCGGCTGCTGCGCAGCTACCCGCAGGTGTTCGCCCTGGCCGCGGTGATCTTCCTGGCCAACCTGGCCCACTACGTCTATCCGAGCATCTTCGTGCTGTTCGCCGAGTACCAGTACCAGTGGGGACCGAAGCAGGTCAGCTGGGTGCTGGCCCTGGTCGGGGTGTGCAGCATCGTGGTCAACGCCTTGCTGGTCGCGCGCGTGGTGCGCCGGCTCGGCGAACGCGGCGCGCTGCTGTTCGGGCTGGGCTGCGGTGTGGCCGGCTTCGCCATCTACAGCGTCGCCGGCAGCGGCGCGATGTTCCTGCTCGGGGTGCCGGTCAGCGCGCTGTGGGCGGTGGCCTCGCCGTCCGCACAGGCCATCGTCACCCGCCACGTCGGCGCCGATGCGCAAGGCCGCGTGCAGGGCGCGCTGATGAGCCTGGTCAGCCTGGCCGGCATCGTCGGGCCGCTGCTGTACACCTGGGTGTTCGCGCTGTTCATCGGCAAGCACGCACCGGCGCATCTGCCCGGCGCGCCGTGGCTGCTGGCCGCGCTGTTGCTGGCTGCCGGCTGGGTCGTGGCCTGGCGCCGCGCGCGCCTGCCCGACAGCGCCACCGCGTAGCACGCCTGACCACGTTGCGGCGGACCGTTGCCGCATGGGCGGCGTGGTGCCGCGGGCGGCGGATGAATTGCTCAGCTTTGAGCCGGCGCGGCGTGCTGCGCGGCCGCCGCCGCGCCGGGCGCTGTGCATCCACGATGCTACGCTGTGCGACCTCTCCGCTGTCGCGGCCGGTCCGGCTGCTGTAGACCGCACGCCCTTCATGATGTCGCCCCCCGACGGTTCCGCCGTGCCCCTCACCGCCTCGCGCCTGTTGCGCGAAGCCACCGTGCAACAGCATCTGGCCGTCGAACAATTGCCGGCGATGCGCGCGCTGATGCGCGAGCGCCTGTCGGTGGGCGATTACGTCCAGGTGCTGCGCCGCCATCACGCGGTGCTGGCCGGCTGGGAGCAGCGCGAAGCGGCCTGGCTGCACGCCAGCGGCGATGTCCACTGGCGCTACCAGCCGCGCAGTCCGCTGCTGGAACAGGATCTGGCCGCGCTGCGGGCGACGTCGCCGCTGCCGGCACCGGCGCCGCTGCCGGTGGCGCATGCGAACGGCAGCCGCTGGGGCATGCTCTACGTGGTCGAGGGCTCGCGCCTGGGCGGGCGGGTGATCGCCCGGCAGCTGCGGCAGACGCTGCCTGGCGTCGCCCCGGCACTGGCCTACTTCGAGCTCGGCGATGCCGATCCGGCCAGTTGGCGGCGTTTCCAGCAACGCCTGGAGCAGGCCCTGCCGACGCCGCAATCGCGGCAGGCCGCCGTCGACGGCGCACGCGCGATGTTCGCGCACTTCCACACCCACTTTGCCCTGGAGACAGTCGCATGAGCGAGACCGCCGTGCCCCTGGACATGGACGCCTGCGCGCGCGAGCCGATCCATATTCCCGGATCGATCCAGCCGCACGGCGCGCTGCTGGTGATCGACCCCGGCGATGGCCGCATCGTGCAGGCCAGCACCAGCGCCGCCGACCTGCTCGGCGTGCCGCTGGCGGAGCTGCTCGGACAGCGCTACGACGCGCTGCTGACGCTGCAGGAACCGCGCCTGTCGGCGGACGCCTCCGAACGCACCCAGCTCGCGTACGTCGACGTCGGTTTCCCGCGCCGCGCCACGGCTCCGCGCCAGCGCTGGGTCGGCGCCTGGCATCTGTACCCGGAGCAGTGGCTGCTGGAACTGGAGCCGCGCGATGCGCCGCTGGCCGACGCCACCTTGCGCGAGGCCTTGCCGTTGCTGCGCCGGCTCGAGACCGACAACAGCATCGACGAAGCCTGCCAGCGCGCGGCCAAGAGCCTGCGCACGCTGATCGGCTACGACCGGGTGATGATCTACCGCTTCGACGACGAGTGGAACGGCGACGTCGTGGCCGAGGCGCGTACGCCCGAGCTGGAGTCCTATCTGGGCCTGCACTATCCGGCCAGCGACATCCCGGTGCAGGCGCGCACGCTGTACCTGCGCAACCGCGTGCGCCAGATCGCCGACGTCGGCTATGTTCCCTCGCCGATCGAGCCGACCCTGCATCCGCGACTGCGCGCGCCGGTGGACCTGAGCGACGTCAGCCTGCGCAGCGTCTCCCCGGTGCACCTGGAATACCTGGCCAACATGGGCGTCACCGCGACCCTGGTGGCCTCGATCGTGGTCAACGACGCGCTGTGGGGGCTGATCGCCTGCCACCACTACCGCCCGTACTTCTGCAACCACGAGATGCGCGACGTCACCGACGCGGTCAGCCGCGCCCTGGCCGGGCGCATCGGCGCGCTGACCGCGGTGTCGCGCGCGCGCGTGGAAACGGTGCTGCTGACCGTGCGCGAGAAGCTGATCACCAACTTCAACGAAGCCGAGACGCTGACCGGCGACATGCTCGACGACATGGCCTCGGACCTGCTCGACGTGGTCGATGCCGACGGCGTGGCGGTGTTCCACGGCGACCACGTCACCCGCCACGGCATGGTGCCGGCGGCCGCCGACCTGGCGCGGATCCGCGAACAGATCGAGTCCAGCCATCACGAAGCGCTGCGCCACGACGCGGTCGGCGCCTTGCATACCGACCAGATCGGCGCGACCTTCCCGGAACTGGCCGACCTGGCGCCGCTGGCCGCCGGCTTCATCTTCGTGCCGCTGATGCCGCAGGCGCGCAGCGCGCTGCTGTGGACCCGGCGCGAGCAGGTGCGCACGGTCAACTGGGCCGGCAACCCGCAGCTGTCCAAGCTGCAGGACATCCCCAACTCGCGCCTGTCGCCGCGCAAGAGCTTCGACCTGTGGCAGGAAACCGTGCGCGGCCGCGCGCGGCCCTGGTCGCCGCTGAGCCTGGAATCGGCGCGCAGCCTGCGGGTGCTGATCGAGCTGATGGAGCGCAAGCGCTTCCAGCACGATTTCGCGCTGCTGGAAGCCTCGTTGTCGCGGCTGCGCGAACCGGTGGCGATCATCGAACGCGGCAGCGACGGCCGCCCCAGCCGGCTGGCGTTCGTCAACGACGCCTTCGCGGTGCTGTACCAGCGCGAGATCGCCGAGCTGATCGGCTGCGAACTGGACCAGCTGTACGCCAGCGACGCCGCGCCCGCCGAAATCCAGCGCATCGCCACCTTGCTGCGCCAGGGCCGCGCCGCCTACGTGACCTTGCCGCTGCGCATCGAAGCCGCCGCGCCGGTGCATCGCCAGTTCGATTTCGAACCCTTGCCCAGCCCGTCCGGCGTCTCCACCCACTGGCTGCTGCAGCTGCGCGACCCGCGCTGAGGAAACCCGTGGCGGCGCACGCTCAGCGCGTGCGCCGCCACAGCAGCGACGTCGCCGCGCCGGCCAGCAGGCCCCAGAACGCGGCACCGATGCCGAACAGCGACAGGCCCGAGGCGGTGACCAGGAAGGTGATCAGCGCCGGCTCGCGCTCGCCCTCGTCCTTCAGCGCCATCGCCAGGCTGTTGCCGATGGTGCCGAACAGCGCGATGCCGGCGATCGCCATCACCAGCTCCTTCGGGAACGCGGCGAACAGCGCGGCCACGGTCGCGCCGAACAGGCCGATCAGCAGATAGAACAGGCCGGCGAACACCGCGGCCATGTAGCGCCGCTGCGGATCCTCCTGCGCCTCGCGGCCCATGCAGATCGCCGCGGTGATCGCCGCCAGGTTCAGGCCATAGGCGCCGAACGGCGCCAGCAGCGTATTGACCACGCCGATCCAGCCGAGCGTCGGCGAGATCGGCACGGCATAGCCGGACGCGCGGATCACCGCCACCCCGGGCAGGTTCTGCGAGGCCATCGTCACCACGAACAACGGCAGCGCGATGCCGAACAGCGCCTGCCACGACAGCGTCGGCCACACCAACACCGGCCGCGCCAGGCTCAGCTGCGCGGTCTCCAGATGCAGCGTGCCGCTGCCGGCGGCGATCGCGATGCCCACCGCCAGCGTCGCGATCACCGCATAGCGCGGGAACGCGCGGCGTCCCAGCAGATAGACCGCGAACATCGCCAGCACCATGCCCAGCCGGCTCTGCATCGCCACGAACACGTCCAGGCCGAAGCGCAGCAGCACCCCGGCCAGCATCGCCGACGCCAGCGACACCGGGATGCGCCGGATCATCCGCTCGAAGATGCCGGAGAATCCGGCTGCGGTGCCGAGCAGCGCCGCCACCACGAACGCGCCGATCGCATCGGACAGCGGCAAGCCGCCGCCGCTGCTGATCAGCATCGCCGCACCGGGCGTGGACCAGGCCGTCACCACCGGCATCCGGTAGCGCAGCGACAGGCCGATGCAGGTGACGCCCATGCCCAGCCCCAGCGCCCACATCCATGAGGCGATCTCCGCCTGCGAGGCGCCCAGCGTGCGCGCCGCCTGGAACACGATCACCGCCGAACTGGCGAAGCCGACCAGGACAGTGACGAAGCCGGCGACCAGCGCCGGCAGCGAGGCGTCGCGCCACAGGGAGCGTCCGGCAGTGGAGGGCATTGCGCGGTCCTGCAGGGGGTGAACCCGCATTCTCGACGAAGCGGCCGCCAACGGCAGCAGCGGTGTGCGGCCGTCACGTCCCCGCGCGGGTGGCGCGCACGCGCGTTCTACTGATGGGAACGCTGCCGGGGCGCGCCTGCCGATGCTTCATGCAGGCCAAGCGCAAGAAAGCGGTTGACGTTTTTTTCTGGCCCGGTAGACTGCGCGGCCCGCTACGCAGTTGCCGCTCTTCGGCGCGACAGCAGCAGAACGGGGCCGGAAATACCTAGCGAACATCGGGTGTTGACGGCGTGAAAAAAACGGCTAATATGGCCAGCTCGCTTCGACAAAAAGACCTCCGGGTCCTCATCAAGAAGCGGCGTCAACCTCCTGATAAATCAGGGTATTGACGGCAACAAAAAAGCCGCTATGATGGGCGGCTCGGTTCGGCAGAAAGCCTTCGGGCTTGAGCGGAGCCGGCGTCAACCACCTCGAAACGAGGTGTTGACGGCAAGAAAAAGCCCGCTATAATGGGCGGCTCGCTACGACGGAAACGTCGCAAGCGAAACGGGAAAGGCGCTGAGGCCGGCCCCAATGTTCTTTGACAGTGTGCGCAGGTAACTTGTGAGGGCGCCTGCAGGTGGAAGTATGTCCATCTTGCAGACGTTCGAATCAAGAGCAACAAATCAATTGCTAAGCAAGCGATACGTAAGCTTGGTTTGAACTCTGCATATCAAAGTATTGACCTTCGGGTCTGTAATTTTAAGTGAAGAGTTTGATCCTGGCTCAGAGTGAACGCTGGCGGCAGGCCTAACACATGCAAGTCGAACGGCAGCACAGTGGTAGCAATACCATGGGTGGCGAGTGGCGGACGGGTGAGGAATACATCGGAATCTACCTTTTCGTGGGGGATAACGTAGGGAAACTTACGCTAATACCGCATACGACCTTAGGGTGAAAGCGGAGGACCTTCGGGCTTCGCGCGGATAGATGAGCCGATGTCGGATTAGCTAGTTGGCGGGGTAAAGGCCCACCAAGGCGACGATCCGTAGCTGGTCTGAGAGGATGATCAGCCACACTGGAACTGAGACACGGTCCAGACTCCTACGGGAGGCAGCAGTGGGGAATATTGGACAATGGGCGCAAGCCTGATCCAGCCATGCCGCGTGGGTGAAGAAGGCCTTCGGGTTGTAAAGCCCTTTTGTTGGGAAAGAAAAGCAGTCGGTTAATACCCGATTGTTCTGACGGTACCCAAAGAATAAGCACCGGCTAACTTCGTGCCAGCAGCCGCGGTAATACGAAGGGTGCAAGCGTTACTCGGAATTACTGGGCGTAAAGCGTGCGTAGGTGGTTGTTTAAGTCCGTTGTGAAAGCCCTGGGCTCAACCTGGGAATTGCAGTGGATACTGGGCAACTAGAGTGTGGTAGAGGATGGCGGAATTCCCGGTGTAGCAGTGAAATGCGTAGAGATCGGGAGGAACATCTGTGGCGAAGGCGGCCATCTGGACCAACACTGACACTGAGGCACGAAAGCGTGGGGAGCAAACAGGATTAGATACCCTGGTAGTCCACGCCCTAAACGATGCGAACTGGATGTTGGGTGCAACTTGGCACGCAGTATCGAAGCTAACGCGTTAAGTTCGCCGCCTGGGGAGTACGGTCGCAAGACTGAAACTCAAAGGAATTGACGGGGGCCCGCACAAGCGGTGGAGTATGTGGTTTAATTCGATGCAACGCGAAGAACCTTACCTGGTCTTGACATCCACGGAACTTTCCAGAGATGGATTGGTGCCTTCGGGAACCGTGAGACAGGTGCTGCATGGCTGTCGTCAGCTCGTGTCGTGAGATGTTGGGTTAAGTCCCGCAACGAGCGCAACCCTTGTCCTTAGTTGCCAGCACGTCATGGTGGGAACTCTAAGGAGACCGCCGGTGACAAACCGGAGGAAGGTGGGGATGACGTCAAGTCATCATGGCCCTTACGACCAGGGCTACACACGTACTACAATGGTCAGGACAGAGGGCTGCAAGCTCGCGAGAGTAAGCCAATCCCAGAAACCTGATCTCAGTCCGGATTGGAGTCTGCAACTCGACTCCATGAAGTCGGAATCGCTAGTAATCGCAGATCAGCATTGCTGCGGTGAATACGTTCCCGGGCCTTGTACACACCGCCCGTCACACCATGGGAGTTTGTTGCACCAGAAGCAGGTAGCTTAACCTTCGGGAGGGCGCTTGCCACGGTGTGGCCGATGACTGGGGTGAAGTCGTAACAAGGTAGCCGTATCGGAAGGTGCGGCTGGATCACCTCCTTTTGAGCATGACAGCTACGCCTGTCAGGCGTCCTCACAAGTCACCTGCATTCAGAGAGTTCCGCCACAGGGCGGGGCACCCCGATTTCGGGGCCATAGCTCAGCTGGGAGAGCACCTGCTTTGCAAGCAGGGGGTCGTCGGTTCGATCCCGACTGGCTCCACCACTGAACTGAAGACTTTGGGTCTGTAGCTCAGGTGGTTAGAGCGCACCCCTGATAAGGGTGAGGTCGGTGGTTCGAGTCCTCCCAGACCCACCACTCTGAATGTATGAGCACACTAAGAATTTAAGATGCGCCAGCACTGAGGCTGGGGTATGTTCTTTTAAAATTTGTGACGTAGCGAGCGTTTGAGATCAAACTATCTTGACGTGTCGTTGTGGCTAAGGCGGGGACTTCGAGTCCCTAGAAATTGAGTCGTTATAGTTCGCGTCCGGGCGTTGTACCCCCGGACTCAGCATGACCTCGAGGCAACTTGAGGTTATATGGTCAAGCGAATAAGCGCACACGGTGGATGCCTTGGCGGTCAGAGGCGATGAAGGACGTGGCAGCCTGCGAAAAGTGTCGGGGAGCTGGCAACAAGCTTTGATCCGGCAATGTCCGAATGGGGAAACCCACTGCTTCGGCAGTATCCTGCAGTGAATACATAGCTGCTGGAAGCGAACCCGGTGAACTGAAATATCTAAGTAACCGGAGGAAAAGAAATCAACCGAGATTCCCTAAGTAGTGACGAGCGAACGGGGACTAGCCCTTAAGCTGGTATGGTTCTAGAAAAACAACCTGGAAAGGTTGGCCATAGAAGGTGACAGCCCTGTATTTAAAAGGGCCATTCCAGTGAAGACGAGTAGGGCGGGGCACGTGAAACCCTGTCTGAATATGGGGGGACCATCCTCCAAGGCTAAATACTCCTGACCGACCGATAGTGAACCAGTACCGTGAGGGAAAGGCGAAAAGAACCCCGGAGAGGGGAGTGAAATAGATCCTGAAACCGTGTGCGTACAAGCAGTAGGAGCTCGCAAGAGTGACTGCGTACCTTTTGTATAATGGGTCAGCGACTTACTGTTCGTGGCAAGCTTAACCGTATAGGGGAGGCGAAGGGAAACCGAGTCTGATAAGGGCGCATAGTCGCGGGCAGTAGACCCGAAACCGGGTGATCTAGTCATGCCCAGGGTGAAGGTCAGGTAACACTGACTGGAGGCCCGAACCCACTCCCGTTGCAAAGGTAGGGGATGAGGTGTGATTAGGAGTGAAAAGCTAATCGAACCCGGAGATAGCTGGTTCTCCTCGAAAGCTATTTAGGTAGCGCCTCGGACGAATACTGCTGGGGGTAGAGCACTGTTATGGCTAGGGGGTCATCGCGACTTACCAAACCATTGCAAACTCCGAATACCAGTACGTACTATCCGGGAGACACACGGCGGGTGCTAACGTCCGTCGTGAAAAGGGAAACAACCCAGACCCACAGCTAAGGTCCCAAATTCACTGCTAAGTGGAAAACGATGTGGAAAGGCACAGACAGCCAGGAGGTTGGCTTAGAAGCAGCCACCCTTTAAAGAAAGCGTAATAGCTCACTGGTCGAGTCGGTCTGCGCGGAAGATTTAACGGGGCTAAGCAGTGAACCGAAGCTTGGGGTGCATCGCGATAAGCGATGCGCGGTAGAGGAGCGTTCCGTAAGCCGTTGAAGGTGGATTGAGAAGTCTGCTGGAGGTATCGGAAGTGCGAATGCTGACATGAGTAACGATAATGCGGGTGAAAAACCCGCACGCCGAAAGCCCAAGGTTTCCTTGCGCAACGTTAATCGGCGCAGGGTGAGTCGGCCCCTAAGGCGAGGGCGAAAGCCGTAGTCGATGGGAAGCAGGTTAATATTCCTGCACCTCGCGTAAGTGCGATGGAGGGACGGAGAAGGTTAGGTGTACCGGGCGTTGGTTGTCCCGGGGAAAGGCGGTAGGTTTGGATCTTTGGCAAATCCGGGATCCTTTAAGACCGAGCACCGAGACGAGTCTTTTAGACGAAGTCACTGATACCACGCTTCCAGGAAAAGCTCCTAAGCTTCAGCTTACGCAGACCGTACCGTAAACCGACACAGGTGGGTAGGATGAGAATTCTCAGGCGCTTGAGAGAACTCGGGTGAAGGAACTAGGCAACATGGCACCGTAACTTCGGGAGAAGGTGCACCCTTTTTGGTGGCTCATGCGAGCTAGAGCTGAAGAGGGTCGCAGAAACCAGGCCGCTGCGACTGTTTATCAAAAACACAGCACTCTGCAAACACGAAAGTGGACGTATAGGGTGTGACGCCTGCCCGGTGCTGGAAGGTTAATTGATGGGGTCAGCCGCAAGGCGAAGCTCTTGATCGAAGCCCCAGTAAACGGCGGCCGTAACTATAACGGTCCTAAGGTAGCGAAATTCCTTGTCGGGTAAGTTCCGACCTGCACGAATGGCGTAACGACAGCGGCGCTGTCTCCACCCGAGACTCAGTGAAATTGAAATCGCTGTGAAGATGCAGCGTTCCCGTGGCAAGACGGAAAGACCCCGTGAACCTTTACTATAGCTTTACACTGAACGTTGAGTTCGTCTGTGTAGGATAGGTGGGAGGCTATGAAACTGTGGCGCTAGCTGCAGGGGAGCCATCCTTGAAATACCACCCTGTCGTGCTTGACGTTCTAACCTAGGTCCGTAATCCGGATCGGGGACCGTGTATGGTGGGTAGTTTGACTGGGGCGGTCTCCTCCTAAAGAGTAACGGAGGAGCACGAAGGTACGCTCAGCGCGGTCGGACATCGCGCACTGTGTGCAAAGGCATAAGCGTGCTTGACTGCAAGATCGACGGATCAAGCAGGTACGAAAGTAGGTCTTAGTGATCCGGTGGTTCTGTATGGAAGGGCCATCGCTCAACGGATAAAAGGTACTCCGGGGATAACAGGCTGATACCGCCCAAGAGTTCATATCGACGGCGGTGTTTGGCACCTCGATGTCGGCTCATCACATCCTGGGGCTGTAGTCGGTCCCAAGGGTATGGCTGTTCGCCATTTAAAGTGGTACGCGAGCTGGGTTCAGAACGTCGTGAGACAGTTCGGTCCCTATCTGCCATGGGCGTTGGAAGTTTGAGAGGGGCTGCTCCTAGTACGAGAGGACCGGAGTGGACGAACCTCTGGTGTTCCGGTTGTCACGCCAGTGGCATTGCCGGGTAGCTATGTTCGGAAGCGATAACCGCTGAAAGCATCTAAGCGGGAAGCGCGCCTCAAGATGAGACTTCCCGGGGCACAAGCCCCCTTAAGGAACCATGTAGACTACGTGGTTGATAGGTCAGGTGTGTAAGTGCAGCAATGCATTGAGCTAACTGATACTAATGATCCGTGCGGCTTGACCATATAACCTCAAGGTGCTTCCAGGCATCCCTTAGCACGACACACGTCGATGGCTATCCAAACGTTCGCTACGTCACACCCTATGAGAGGCTGGCGCCAGGTGCCGTCCTTCCCACACCGCACACCCGTGCGCTGTCCGAAGACGCAACCCGGCGACACTCCAACCGTCTCCCTGGTGAAATTAGCGCTGTGGAACCACCCGATCCCATCCCGAACTCGGAAGTGAAACGCAGCTGCGCCGATGGTAGTGTGGCTCAAGCCATGCGAGAGTAGGTCATCGCCAGGGGCTTTACCCCAAATCCCCGTCCCACAAGGACGGGGATTTTTTATTGGCCGAAAAAAGACAGCACCTCAGTCAACCAACTCCTCCGTCCCACTCCGCGCTCACCACGCTCCCGTCCAACGGATCCGCGTAACCTCCTGCCGATCGCCCGTGGCACTGTGCGCCTGCGCTTCCCACGACCCGTCGTCGTACTTCAGGTCGTGGACCAGCGAGTAACCCCGCTGCCGTCAGCGCCACCCGTATCTCCGCCTCGCTCAGCTTCGACGGTACCCCTTCCGCGTAAATGCGACCTCTGTGTGCACCCACGCGCACATCGCCGCGCTTGCCGTCGCCGCTGGCGGCTTCGGCCTTCCAGAGACCGTCTTCGAATTTCAGCCTGTCCAGCTTGGTGCCGCCCTGCTCGCTCAGCAGGGCTCTACCTGCGACTGGGTCAGTGCCACGCCACCCCACCCGGCGCTTGCGCATGGGCATTGCCGACGGCCAGCGCGAGCGAAAGCGACATGGCCAGCAGCGGCCGCGACAGGATCTCGTGGTGGCGTTCATGCCGTTCTCCGCTTGAGCAGAATCGTCATGCGCCCAACGGAGGGTTCTGCCACGAGTGAACGCGCTCGCGCCGCGCTCAGCTTGCGCCGTGTCCGTCAGCGCCCGGTATCCAGCAACCAGATTTCGACCCGCTCGTTGCGCGCCTTGGCCGCCGCATCCTCGCCGCCGACCAGGGGGCGGGCGGCGCCCAGTCCACGCGCGCGTTTGACCACGATGCCGCGCTGGGACAGATAGGCGGCGACCACGTCGGCGCGGTCGTTGCTGGCGATGGTCGGATACAGGCGGTTGGCCGTGTCGGGCGTGGCGAAGCCGATGACGCCCAAGGCACGGCCGCGCATGGCCGGCTGATGCAGGTAGGCGACCAGCCGGTCCAGGTCCTGCGCGCTGCGCGCCTCGAACATCGAGTTCAGCGACTGCAGGCTGAAACGCAAGGTGGTGGTCAGACGCTGCGCGCCAGCGCCGGCCTGCAGGTAGGCATCGGTCTGCTGCGTGTCGGGACCCGCGTGGGTCGACCGGGTCGGGTCGGGCGCGATGGTCATCGGGATCGGCCCGATCCGGCGCACCACCTGCTGCGCCTGCGCACCGACCGAGTACAGCGCCAGGCTGCGGCCGAGCGCCGACATCATCTGCCCGCCGTACAGGCTGTAGCGCTGCACCAGCGGATAGTCCTCGCCACGGACGCTGGCCGGCGTGGGCAGCACGGCGATGCCGCCGTCGGCGATGGCGAGCGCGCGGGTGCCGGCCGGCAGCGGCGTGGTCAGCGCGACGATCGCCAGCGCCGCCGGGTGTCCAGCCACGGCCTGCGCCGCTTCGACCAGGCTGGGATGGATCTGTTGCGAGGCGGCCCGCGCGGTTGCCGGCAGCGGCAGGCGTTCGCGCAGGAAGTCGCCCAATCCGCTGCGTTCCGCATTGCGCTGCACCTCGATCGGCAGGTCGGCGCCGCCGAGTTGCGACCAGCGCGTCAGCCGCCCGCTGAGGATGTCGCGCAATTGCGCGACGCTGAGCGAGGCCAGCGGATTGTCGGCGGTGACCAGGACGCGCGCGCCTTCCAGGGCGAGGACGAAGTTCTGGTCCGGCGAGGACAGATCGCCAAGCTGCCAGGCGGCCTCGCGTTCGCGCGCGTCGGGGACCCGCGCCAGCATCGCCAGCTCGGCGTCACCGCGGACCAGATCGGCGAAGCCGGCGGCCGAACCGGCGCTGCCGATCTCCACCACCAGCGGTGCTTCGTCGCGCAGTGCGGAGATTTCCAGCGTCGCCGCATCGACGCGGCGGCGCTGGATCTGCCGATAGCCGATGCTGCGCAACCAGGATTCGACCAGTGCCGGCATCAGCTGCGCACCGACGCTGTTGGAGCCATGCACGCGCAGGCGTTCGGCCTGCTGCTGCGCGGCGGCGGACGGGATGGAGCACAGCACTGCGGCACCGACCAACAGCAGGTGCAGGATGAAACGCGACATCGGATCCCCCCAGGATCTGGACAGGCGGCAGTGTTGGCGACAGGCGTGACATGGCAGTGACTGTGAGCGCAGTCACGCGATGTGTGCGGGGCAGATGAAGTGTGGCGATCGCGCGTGCGGATCTTTTCGCGGCTATGACCGGCGTTGCTGGCTGCGGTGGCCTAGCGGGTCACGGAACGGAGCATGCAGATGGGTCATCCAGTCTGCACAAACCTGCTGCCATCACGTGTGCTCGAGAGCGAAGCGAGGGGGCAAGAAGAAGTGCGCAGGTCAGCACGGAAAGAAAGCACTTGGCAAAGGTGACTGCGAACGGCAGAACCCAGCGCGGCACAGACGATCTCTTCCTGGAGCCGGGCACCCGACCCGGAGCCCGGCGACGTCCGGATCCCGCCGGGAACATTTCGACTTGAAGACGGCAATGGTGGGAGCGACTCCGGATGTCGTCGCGCCAAAGTCGCGACGGGCGTTCCCGGTACCGCGCGTCGCGACTGAAGTCGCTCCCACAAGGTGCCAATGGCGCGGAGAAACCGCTCGCACGCGCCGCTCAGGCCGGCGGTGCGGCCCGCTTCGCCGCCGCCTGCGCCCAGCGTGCGGCGACCAGCGGCGAGGTGATGCACACCGCGCTGTCGGTCACCGTGGTCACCGCGCGCTCCAGCAGCTGGATGTCCGCCTCGTGCTGGCGCGCCACGTGCGGATCCTCGAAGAAGATCGCGCGTTGGCAGCGCCGTTCCAGCACGCGGTCGGCGATCTGCGCATCGCCGCCCATCGGCCCGCTCTGGTAGCGATGCACCCAGTCCTGGCCCTGCGGCCAACCGCGGCTCCAGGCCAGTTCGTTGAGCCGCTGGCCGGTGGTGCCGGTGGCCACGCGCTCGGCGAAGCGCGACAACAGGTCGAAATGTTCGCTGGCGAAGGCCAGCATCTGCGGCTTCATTGCATCGTGCGCGATCAGCGCCAGGGTGTGCCGCTCCAGCGCGTGCAGGTCGTCGGCACCGGCATCGGCGGCCAACCCGGCGTGCACGCGCTCCATCTCGATCCAGTCGCGGGCGCTGGCCACGGTGGAGATGAAGGGCTTGCCGTGGATCACGCACTGGCGCTTGAGCGCGATCGCTTCGGGAAAGATCGAGGACGGATCGACCGGATCGATGAAGTAGATCGCCCCGTCGAGCGTGCGTTCGGCGCCTTCCAGGCCCACCACTTCGGCAACCAGTTTCATCAGCCCGCCTTCGCGGCCGAACGGATAGCGCTTGAGTTCCGCGTAGCCCGGCAGCCAGCCGGCGCGCGCGATCGCCTCGTGGGTGCGGCCGACCGCGTGCAGCCCGAGCTGCAATTCGCGGATGCCGGCCTCGCAGGCGCGCAGCCAGCGGAACAGGGCGGCGTCCTTGCCCTGGTGGTGCAGTCGGTTGGCGGCCAGGCCCAGGCGCATACGTCGATCCGTGCGGAAGAGGAACGACAGTCTGCGCCGGATCGCGGTACGGACTCAATCGCCTGCTATCGCAACCGCCCGACGTTCGACGCCGCCGAACCCAGCCGTCCCGCGCTCCACCAATCCCGACATCCCGAATCCCGAATCCCGGCTACTGAACGATCTCCCGCGCCCGCGCCGACAGCACGCTCATCTGCGGCTTGTCGGTGCCGTCCTGGTTCGGTTGCAGGTTGAAGGCGTAATCGGTCTTCCACCAGGCGCCGGCGGCCCACGCGGTCCAGCCCAGCCACACGTCGGCGTTGTCGTGCACGTAGCCGAGCATGTCGTCGAGCGCAGCCATGCAGGTGGCGTTGCTGCTGGCGCCGAATTCGCCGAGGAAGCCCTTGTAGCCGTTGGCCCGCAGCCACTGGGTGAAGCCCTGCAGTTTCTCCGAGCCGATCGTGGCGCTGACGCAGTCGGCACTGGTGCCGCTGTAGTCCTGGTCCAGGTACTGGTGGACTTCGAACACCAGGTTTTCGACGGGATCCTCGATCGACACCAGCGATGCCGCGTTGGACACGCCGTACCAGGTGCTGTTCCAGCTGTGCGCCCCGGTATACGCGGTGCCCGGCACCATGATCAGGTTGTAGGCGCCGGCGCCGCGGATCGCATCGATCGCCAGTTGCGCGGCGGCGGTCCAGTCGCCGGAGGAAATGCCGTTGGGCTCGTTCATCAGCCCGAAGATCACCGCGTCGTCGTTGCCGAAGACGATCGCCAGGCGCCGCCACAGGTCGGCCAGCACGCTGGCGGGCGTGCCGTCGCTGCCGATCCGCACGCCGTCGTACTTGGCGTAGTTGTGCAGGTCCAGGATCACGCGCAGCTTGTGGCTTTTGGCGCGGCTCACCGCGGTCTGCAGATAGCCGAGCTGGGTGGCGTCCAATTCGCCGTCGGCGGTGGGCTGCAGGCGTTCCCACAGGAACGGCAGGCGCACGATGTTCATGCCTTGCGCGGCGACGTAGGCATAGTCGCTGTCGCGGGGATAGAGGTAGTCCTTGAAGACCACGCCCGGTTTCCTGGCCGAATTGAATTCTGCGCCGGCCAGGTTGAGGCCGGCGTAGTGCACGCCGTCCTGGGCGAGAGCGGTGGACGTACCGGTGGCCAGCAGCAGGCACAGCGCTGCGCGCAGCAGCCAACGTGAGGAAGCAAGCAGGAGAGAATGGCGTTGCATGGGATTGCCTTCTTCGTGGGGGAAGAGCGAATGGGCGCCGCCGCGCACCAGGTGTGTGGCGCGGGCTGTCCCCATCCGTTGCAATCGGCATGCCAGCGGTGCGCGCGGGTGGCGCCGGAGCGTCGACAAGACGCATGCCGTGGCCGCCGCTCAGGCTTCGTTCGGCCCGCGCTGCGATGTTCTCTCTCGCAGGAAACGCGGTGTCAGCGCGCGATGCGCTTCGCCCTGGCCGACAGGATCGACATCTGCGGTTTGTCGCGGCCGTCCGCACCGGGTTGCACGTTGAATGGATAGTCCGCGTTCCACCAGGCGCCTCCGGCCCAATAGCTCCAGCCCAGCCACACCGCGCGGTGCTGCTCGATGTAGCCGAGCATGCCGTCCAGCGCCTGCCGGCATGCGGCATTGTCGGCCGCGCCGAACTCGCCGAGGAAGCCGATGTGTCCGGTCGTGCGCAACCAGTCGGTGAAGCCGGCCAGGCGCTCGGCACCGATGCTGCCGCTCACGCAGGTGGCGCTGGTGCCGCTGGAATCGACGTCCAGATACTGATGCACTTCGATGGCGCTGCGCCGCAGCGGGTCGTACAGCGCTGCCAGCGCGGTGGCGTTGGATTCGCCGGCCACGGTCGAATACCAGCTGTGCGCGCCGCTCCACAGCGCGCCCGGCACCAGGATCAGGTTGCGCGCGCCGGTGACGCGGATCGCATCGACCGCGGCCTGCGCGGCAGCGGCCCACAACCCGGGCGCGATGTTGTTCGGCTCGTTCATCAGGCCGAAGACCACGGCGTTGTCGTCCTTGAACTCCAGCGCCAGGCGCTGCCACAGATCGCTGAAGGTCTTGATCGGCACGCTCGCGCTGCCGATCTTGTTGCCGTAGTAGCTGGCGTAGTTGTGGATGTCCACGATCAGGTGCATACGCTGCGCCTTGGCCTGTTTCGCGGCTGCCTTGATCAGCGCCAACTGCGCCGCATCCAGCCGGCCCTGCGGGGTAGGCTGCAGCCGTTCCCACAGCACCGGCAGGCGCACGATGTTCATGCCCTTTCCGGCGAAATAGGCATAGTCGGCATCGCGCGGATAGAAGTAGTCGACGTTGAGCACGCCGGGCTTCTTACTGGAGCTGATTTCCGCGCCGGACAGATTGACGCCGGCGAATTTGAGCACGCCTTGCGCATGCCCCTGCGGCAGCACCGCGAGCAGGATCAGCAACAGCGTCAGACGCAGCGCACGCAGGCGCGGCGACGCTTGAACCATGGGGAGCCTCCTTCTGCATCAGCGGGGGAGACTCGACCAGGCGGATCGCGGGCTGGCCGAGCTGATGACAAACGGTGTGCTTGCTTGCACCGTAATGCATTCCCGGTTCCGCCACACGCTCGGCATGCGTGCATGCGCGAATCTGTGCGTGGCTTGGCATTGCCAACGCGCACTGGTTCTCTGTCGGCCATCGCCGCCGCAATGCATGCGGCGGCGTATGCGATGCGGTAAGGCTTTTCTGCGCGACCGCGAACACGCTTGCAGGAATGGCGCGCCGGGCGATCGCCCGGCGGCGCCTGCGCGCCTACTTCCCGGTCACCTTGCGCGCGTGCTTGGACAGGATCGACATCTGCGGCTTGTCGCTGCCGTCCTTGTTCGGTTGCACGTTGAACGGATAGTCGTTCTTCCACCACGCGCCGGCCGCCCACCAGGTCCAGCCGACGATCACGTCGTTGTTCTGCTCGATGTAACTGAGCAGGCCTTCCAGCGCCTGGTTGCAGACGGGGGTATCGGCGGTGGCGAACTCGCCGATGAAGCCGACCTTCTTGTTCTCGCGCAGCCAGCTGACGAAGCCGGCCAGTTTCTCGGCGCCGGCGGTGGCGCTGACGCATTCGCCCTTGGTGCCGCTGTTGTCCTTGTCGAAGTACTGGTGCGCTTCGAAGGCCATGCGGTTGCCCGGATCCGTCAGCGGCTGCAGCGCCACCGCGTTGGAGGTGCCGTAGTAGGTGCTGCGCCAGCTGTGCGCGCCGGTGTAGGCGGTGCCTGGGACCAGCACCAGGTTCTTGGCCCCGGCCTTGCGGATGGCATTGATCGCCGCTTGCGCGGCCGCGGCCCAATCGGTGGAGGAGACGGCGTTGGGCTCGTTCATCAGGCCGAAGATCACCGTGTCGTCGTCCTTGAACTCGCTCGCCAGGCGCCGCCACAGATCGGCGAACACGTCGGCCGGCGCACCGTCGCTGCCGATCAGCGCGCCGTTGTACTTGGCGTAGTTGTGCGGGTCCAGGATCAGGTGCAGGTGGTTGACCTTGGCCTGTGCCACCGCCTTCTTGATCTGCGCCAGCTGCGCCGGGTCGAACTCGCCCTTGGCGGTGGGCTGCAGGCGTTCCCACAGGAACGGCAGGCGCACGACGTTCATGCCCTTGCCGGCGAAGTAGCTGTAGTCCGCCGGGCCCGGATAGGTGTAGTCCTTGTACAGCGTGCCCGGCTTCTTGCCGGAATTGAATTCGGCACCGGACAGGTTGACGCCGGCGTACTTGAGTACGCCTTTGCCGTTCTGGGCGGATGCGCCGAAGGCAAGGGCGAGCAGGAACACGGCGGGAGCGACGGGGCGCAGCCGCGACGACCAGAAAGAGGAAAGCGACATGGGGAGCGTCCTTGGGGGAGGGGAGGATGCCGTTTTGCCATCGGGGAAGCAGCCGGCGGTGCAAGGGTGCGCGGATCGCAGCCGCGCGGCCAGCCTAGGCGCTCGTGCGTTAGCGCCCCATTCACTCGCGCGAAAAACGGCGTTGCGCGCGTGGCGGCTCAGAAAAGATTGCTGCTGCGTGGCGTATGGGTGGTCGGCGTAGTCTGGGTTGCTTACGAGAGCGGCCGAGGCACCCTGGGCGCTTTTGTAGGACGGACTTCAGCCCCATGACGGCGCAATGTCTTTGGCCGGACCCAATAAAAATCAATTGGTTACAGCTGCGACGCGCCAGCGCAATCGCGATACCGTGTTGCGTCTTCCAATACGGTTTCCAACACGATCGGCAGGAAATCAGCCGGTTCCCCAAGCGGGGCATCGAAGACGTTGAAAGGCATGGGCTTCAGCCCCGACAGAGGGCCGAAGCCGCATGGTTTCCGACTACGCTCGTCGCGCCTGAAGTCGCTACAGCTCTGTTTCAATCCTGCGGCGCCACCGGCTCTTCCGGCTTCGCCGCTTCCGGGCTGACCCGCTCGATGGTGTGGCGCAACTCGCGGCCAAGAATGAACTTGGCGTCTTTCGCCCACGCATCCAGGCGCTCGTCGAACATCAGCTTGCTGTTCTCGTCCGGCCACACCAGCTTCAATTCGCGCAACTTCTGGATGAAGCCGCGGAACAGGGTCTTGTCGAAGAATTCCGGCGCGGCCGGGGCGTACAGCAGGCTCAGGCGCTGCGCGGCCTGTTGGCACAGGCTTTCCAGTTCGCCGGCGCCGAGCTTGCCGGGGCCGTTCTTGACCAGCACCGAAATGGCGATGTAGTAGCGCTCGAACGCCTGCTGCAGCGAATGCCCGATCGCGCGCAGGCGGAACACCTCGTCGGTCTGTCCGGTGTTGCGCGCCAGCACGCCGCCGTCGTCGTCGTTGACCTGCAGCAGCAAGCCTTCGCGCACGAATACCTCGATGGTGCGCTCGATGCGTTCGGCGAACTGGTCCTCGCTCCAGGGCAGGAACAGTTCGGCCTGCAGGAACGGGTACACGGTGCGGCCCAGCCGCAGCAGGCCGGAGCGGCTCATGCGCCGGTTGTTCTGGAAGCAGCACGCCACCCACGAGGAGGCGGTGAACAGGTGCAGCACGTTGTTGCGGAAGTAGCTCAGCAGCACCGCGTTGTCGCCGTTGACGCTGAGCACATCGCCGAGCGGATGCGGCGTGCGGGTCAGCACGTTGATCTCCTCGGCGTGGGCGATGATGCGCTCGGGCGAATGCGGGGTGACGGTGACCCGGTCCGAGTACGGCAGTTCGGCCAGCAGTTTCTTGCACAGTTCGATCTGCGCGATCAGGTCGGCCTCGCCCATCGCGTGCTTGGGCGTGGACAGCAGCGCCAGCGCCAGCAGGTTGACCGGATTGACGTCGGCGGCGGCGTTGACGTGCACCTGGATCTGCTGCGCCAGCGCATCGACGGTGCCGTTCAACCAGCTCGGTTTCTCGTCCTCGCCCAGCGGCTGGCCGTCCCAGTCCGGCGCGCGCTGCGCCAGCACCTGGCTCAGCGCGATCGGCTCGCCGAAGTTCACCACCACCTGGCCGTAGTTCTGCTTGAGCACCTTGGGGATGCTCCACAGCAGGCCCCAGATCGACTCCTTCTCCTTGGGCCGGCCGCTGAGTTCGTCGAGGTAGCTGTTGCCTTCCATCAGCTTCTCGTAGCCGACGTAGATCGGCTGGAACAGCACCGGCTTGCGCGGCTGGCGCAGGAACGCGCGCAGGGTCATCGCGATCATGCCGCCCTTGGGCTGCAGCAGGCGGCCGGTGCGCGAGCGGCCGCCCTCGACGAAGTATTCGATCGAGTAGCCGCCGGCCACCAGCTGCGCCACGTATTCGCTGAGCACCGCCGAATACAGCGCGTTGCCCTTGATCGAGCGGCGGATGAAGAACGCGCCGCCCTTGCGCAGCAGGGTGCCGACCACCGGCAGGTTGAGGTTGATGCCGGCCACGATGTGCGGCGGCACGATGCCGCGTTCGTACAGCAGGTAGGACAGCAGCAGGTAGTCCATGTGGCTGCGGTGGCTGGGCACGTAGATCACTTCGTGTCCGGGCGCGGCCTCCTTCAGCTTGTCCAGGTGGTGCACCAGCACGCCGGCATAGATGCGGTTCCACACGTGGCTGAGCAGGAAGCTGGCCGAACGCACCACCGGGCTGGAGTAGTCGGCGGCGATCTCCCAGGCGTAGGCGTGGGCCTTGCGCCAGGCGTCCACCGGCTTGCTGTTGTCGCGCTTGGCCTGCGCGGCGATGGCCTCGCGCACCGGCTCGGCGGCCAGCACCTGGTCCACCAGCAGCCGGCGGGTGGACAGGTCCGGGCCGATCACCGCCTCGCGGATGCGCCGGAAATGGGTGCGCAGCACGCGCTGCAGCTTGCGTACGGTGCGTTCCGGCGGCAGCCCTTCCTCGATGGTCAGCCGCATCGACACCGGCGGGGCGAAGCGCACGATGGTGCTGCGGCCGTTGAGCAGCACGCCGAGCAGGCGGCGGAAGCTGCCGACCAGCGCCCAGTTTTCCGAGAACAGCACCGCGAACCAGCCGCTCTGCTTGTCCGGGGCGCGGCCGACGAAGATCGACACCGGCACCAGATGGATGTCCAGGTCCGGGCGTTCGCGGTGCGCCTGCAGCAGCTTGGCCAGCGAGTCGGAGTGGGTCTTGGCGCCGCGCTGCTCGGGGATCAGCGCGTTGTTGCTGCTGCGCCGCGACAGCGCCAGGTAGGCGCGCTTGCGCCCCAGCGGGTCGCCGGGCAGCGGCACCAGCGGCGACGGCAGGCCGGCCTCGCGGCAGGCCTTGTCCAGGATCAGCGCGTTGGACAGGCCGTAGTCCTCCAGCACGTAGACCACCGGGCGGCCGTCGTCGTACTGGCCGGGTTCGGCCGGTTCGATGTTCAGGCCCAGCCACGGATCGGCCACGCGCCCGAGCAGGCGCGCCCACAGCGGCCGCTTGGCGGTGCGCGCGGCGAGCGCCGGGCTCGGCAGCGCTGCAGCGCCGGCGGCCGGCGGCACGCTGCCGGTGGCAGCGCCGCTGGCCGCAGAGGCGGGCGCGTGCGCCGGGTCCGAGGCGCGCGCAGCCGCGGCGTCGTCGGGGAAGGGGAGTGGGTTTTGTTCTGGCATCGGCGTCATTATCGCTTAGCCGGCGGTGCGGGGGCGGCGGCAGGCGCCGTCGCGGTCTCGGCCGGGGCGGTGAGCGGTGCCGCGGCGGCGGCCAGCACCATGTCCACTTCGTGCAGGGTCTCGCGCAGGTACCAGTGGCCCTGGCGGCGCACCAGGACCGCGGTGGTGTCGATCTGCGCGCTGCCCAGCGGGTACTGGATGCGCACCACCGCCTGATCGCCCTGCTGGCTGACCAGCCCGGTGCGCAGTTCGCGCGCGCTGGCGTCCAGGTCCAGGCCGTAGCCGGCCAGCACCGTCTTCAGCTCGCCCAGGAACGGCCCGAGCCGTTGCAGGCTCTGCTCCATGCCCAGGCCGTGCAGGTCGGCGTCGCTGCGCAGGCCGGTGCGGCGCGCGGCGGTGCTGAGCTGGGCGATCGCCGCCTGCGCGCGCTTGCGCTCGGCCAGCGGCGCGTGTTCGGCCCAACCGCTCAGCGCCTGCACCAGCTGCACGTAGTGGCCACGCTGCTGCGGGGTGTAGTCGCCCTGGTTGCGCAGGTATTGCACGCCGAACAGGCCCAGCGAGTGCGCGGCCTGGCGCAGGCTGGCGGTCTGCCCGCCGAACTGCGCGTCGAAGGCCCGCTGCAGCTGGCGCTCGGCGTCCGCCGCGGACAGGGTGTCGAGCACTTCGGGCAGGCGTTCGGCCAGCGGCAGCTGGGTCAGCGGCCAGCGGCTGCGGTCCTCGCTCCAGGCCTGCTGCAGCCGTTGATAGTACGCGGGCGGCACCGCGGCGCGGGCATAGCCGGCCAGGTCGTTGCGCTGCAGCGTATGCGCCAGTTCGCGCACGGCCGCGGCCGGTTCGGCGCTGGCGCCGGGCAGTTCGGCGGGGCTGCGCTTGCACCCGGACAGGGCCAGCGCGGCCAGCAGCAGCGCGGGAACGACATGCAAGGGCGTGAGCCGGGTCGGACGTGGCGGCGACATACTCAATTCGGCTCGTTCCCCAAAACGTTCCGCATCTTGCTGGGCGCGCGCGATTCGGGCAAGCCGCGCGCCCGCGGCGGCGCGGCGCCGGGCGCCCATGTCACGCCGGGACAATTCCTGGCCCGATCAGGGCTGTCGAGACAACGATGTCGCCGCCATGTTGGTGGATCGCACAGTGTGCCGCCACATTGTGCAATGTTGCGTCGCATCATGTAACCGCTTGCAGTTGCTGTTACCGTCCGCCCACCTTGCCTCGAGGCGGTACTGGACGGGGGTCCCAGTGCGCTACATATCCGAAATCTTCCGCGCACTGCGTCACGCTGACATCGGCCGCGGCGGATCGGCCCTGGCCGGCATCCTGTGTGGCCTGGTCATGACGCTGCCCGCACAGGCGCAGGACGGCCGGTTGCCGCCGCGCGAGGCATGGCATGCCTCCAGTTCCTCCAGCCAGGTCAAGGCGCAGGCGATCGGCTACCTGATCGACGGCGATGCCAGCACCCGCACTGGCGGCGCGTTCAGCCCCGGCCACTGGTTCCAGGTCGACTTGGGCCGCGAGGCGCGGATCGGCGGCGTGCGCCTGCAATGGGACAGCGCCAATCCGGAGGGTTTCCTGCTGCAGACCTCGCACGACGGCCAGCGCTGGGACACGGTCTACACCATGGCCGATTCGATGGGCGGCACCGAGACGCTGTTCTTCGCGCCGCGTAGCGCGCGCTACCTGCGCCTGGCCAGTCCCGAGCGTACCGCCGACTGGGGCATCTCGATCTACGAGATGGAGCCGCTGGGCGCAGCGGACAGCGCGCGGCTGCGCGGCGTGCCGGCGGATGCGGCGGCGGCGCTGTGGCAAGGCGGTACGACGCTGACCCTGCCCGGCAAGGGCGCGCAGGCGCGGCAGCTGGACATCGCGTTCCCGCGCGCCTTCGCCAGCGCCGGGCTGATCGTCGAATTCGCCGGTGCGCATGGCGCGGCGCGGCTGCAGGCGCAGGACGCCGCGGGCCGTTGGCGCACGCTGGCCGAGGATCCGCAGGCCGGGCAGAGCTACAGCGCCTATCTGGCCGGTACCGCGCCGGTCGAGGCGCGCGCGCTGCGGCTGAGCGTGGATGCCGTGCCGGGCGCGGCCGCACCGGCGCTGCGCCGCCTGCGCCTGCTCGGGCCGAAGGCGGTGATGACGCCGATGAAGCGCTACCAGATCGCCGCGCAACGCGGCCAGGGCGCGCTGTTCCCGGCCTCGCTGCACATGCAGCAGACCTACTGGACCGCGGTCGGCATCCATGCCGGGCGGCAGAAATCGATCTTCGACGAATACGGCAACCTGGAAGCGTGGAAGGGCGCGCCGCTGGTGCAGCCGCTGTGGCGCGACGCCTCCGGCACCGCTGCCGGTGCCGACGGCCACGCGCTGACGCATGCGCTGCGCGATGGCTGGAAGCCGATGCCGTCGCTGAGCTGGTCGCCGCAGCCGGGGCTGGAACTGCGCAGCGAGACCTTCACCCTCGAACACGGCGGCCAGCCGGTGACGTTGCTGCGCCATCGCCTGCGCAACACCGGCAGCAGCCCGGTCAGCGGCACGCTGTCGCTGCTGGTGCGGCCGATGCAGATGAACCCGCCGTGGCAGAACGGCGGCCTGTCGCCGATCCACGACGTGGCCGTCGAGGACGCCGCGGTGCGGGTCAACGGCCGCCTGCTGCTGGAATCGCTGAGCGCGCCCAGCGGCGCCGGCGCCGAGGCGTTCGGCGCGCACGGCGAAACCGAGATCACCCGCCACGTCGCCGCCGGCACGTTGCCGGCGCAACGCCAGGCGCACGACGCCGACGGCCTGGCCGCGGCGATGCTGGATTACGCGGTGACGCTGGCGCCGGGCGCGCAGCAGGACGTGGTGCTGGCATTCCCGCTCGGCACCGCCGGCGCCGATGCGCAGGGCCGGCTGCCGCCTGCACCGGCGCTGGATCGCGCCGCGCTGCTCGGCGCCGAGGCGCGCGACCCGGGCCGCCGCTTCGATGCGCTGGCCGAGCGGGTGTCCGCGGATTGGCAACGGCGGCTGGGCAATGTCGGCCTGAGCCTGCCCGACGCCAGCCTGGTCGACATGCTGCGCGCGCAGGCCGCGTACATGCTGATCAACCAGACCGGCCCGGCGATGCAGCCCGGTCCGCGCAACTACAACCGCTCCTTCATCCGCGACGGCATGGCCACCTCGGCGATCCTGCTGCGCATGGGCCAGGCGCAGGTCGCGCGCGACTACCTGCAGTGGTACAGCGACCACGCGGTGCACCCGAACGGGCTGGTGTCGCCGATCCTCAACGACGACGGCAGCGTCAACGACGGCTTCGGCTCGGACCTGGAGTACGACAGCCAGGGCGAATACATCACCCTGGTCGCCGACGTGGCGCGCCTGGACGGCGGCCCCGACAGCGTGCGTGCCTACCTGCCGAAGGTGAAGCTGGCGATGCAGTTCATGCAGGAACTGCGCGAGCGCACCCTGGTGCCCGGCTACATGGGCGAGCAGCCGGCACCGGAACGCTTCCGTGGCATCCTGGCGCCGTCGATCAGCCACGAAGGCTATTCCAGCCCCACCCACAGCTACTGGGACGACTACTGGGCGCTGAAGGGCTGGCACGACGGCGCGTGGCTGGCCGAGTCGCTGGGCGACGCGGCGACCGCGGCCTGGGCGCGCGAACAGTACGCCGCGCTGCGCACCTCGCTGGCCGCCTCGATCCGCGCCACGATGGCGTGGAAGGGCGCCGACTTCATCCCCGCCGCGGCCGACCTGGGCGATGGCGATCCGAGCAGCGTGTCGATCGCGCTGGATCCCACCGGCCAGCAGGACCTGCTGCCGGAGCAGGCGCTGCGCACCACCTTCGCGCGCTATCTGGACGACGTGCGCAAGCGCAAGCAGCCCAATGCGCTGTGGGCGTATTCGCCGTACGAGATGCGCAACGTGCTGACCTACGTGCACCTGGACCAGCCGCAGGTCGCCGACGAACTGCTGCAGGACATGCTGCGCGACCGCCGCCCGTTCGAATGGCAGGTGCTGGCCGAAGTGGTGCATTCGCGGCCGCGTTTCCCGCGCTATCTCGGCGACATGCCGCATACCTGGATCGGCGCCGAGTACGCGCGCACCGTGTTCGGCATGCTGATGCACGAGGACGACGACGGCCTGGCGCTGCTGCCCGGCACGCCGCCGGCCTGGGTCGAGGGCGAGGGCCTGGCGGTGCAGCGCCTGCCGACCGCCTATGGCCAGTTGAGCATGCGCGCGCGCCAGCGCGGCGACGTGCTGCGGATCGATCTCGGCAGCGGCTTGCGCGCGGGCACCGCGGTGCGCGTGGCCTGGCCCTCGCGCACGCGGCCGACCCAGGTGCGCGTGGACGGGCGGCGCATCGACGCCTACGACGCCGCCGGTGTGGTGCTGGCCAAGCCGTTCCGGACCCTGGAGGCACGCTGGTGAATCCGCGCAGCGCACACGCGCCGGAACAGCGCGCCAGCATCACCATCAAGGACGTGGCGCGCCTGGCCAACGTCTCGGTGGCGACGGTGTCGCGCACCATGAACGGCCACCAGCACGTGGCCGAGCCGGTGCGCGCGCGCGTGCTGGAAGCCGCGCGCACCCTGCACTACGTGCCGCACCATGCCGCGCGCAGCCTCAGCAGCCGCCGCACCCACACCATCGGCGTGGTGCTGCCCGACCTGCACGGCGAATTCTTCTCCGAACTGATCCGCGGCATCGACACGGTCGCACGCGAGCGCGGCCTGCACCTGCTGGTGTCCAGCTATCACGGCGAGCCGGAGGAGCAGCGGCTGGCGGTGCGGCGCATGCCCGGGCGCGTGGACGGGCTGCTGCTCATGTCGCCGTACCTGAGCACCGACGCCGGCGATGCCGCCGACATGCTGCCCGGCACGCTGCCGGCGGTGCTGATGAACTGCGCCGAGCGCATCGCCGACGCGCAGGTGCTCAACGTGGACAACTACGGCGGCGCGCGGGCGATGACCCGCCACCTGCTCGACAGCGGCCACCGCCGCATCGCCTTCATCGCCGGGCCGGACGACAACTTCGACGCGCGCGAACGCCTGCGCGGCTATCGCGACGAACTGCGCGAGCGCTGCCCGCAGGTGCCGCCGCGGGTGCTGCCCGGCGACTTCGACGAAGCCTCCGGCTACCGCGCCGGGCAGGCGCTGTTGCAGCAGGGCCAGCGTCCGGACGTGGTGTTCGCGGCCAACGACATGATGGCGCTGGGCTGCCTGTTCGCCTTCACCCATGCCGGTCTGCGCGTGCCCGACGACATCGCCCTGGCCGGCTTCGACGACGTGCCGATGGCGCGCTACGTGCACCCGGCGCTGACCACCATGCGCGTGGACATCGCCGGCTTCGGCGCGCGCGCGATGCAGCTGCTGCTCGCCGCGCTGGAGCCGCAGACCGCGAGCGTGGATGCGCCGCTTTCCACCGATATCGCTCCGCAATTGATCGTCCGTGCGTCCAGTGCCCAGCGAGGAACCGCCATGGACTGACACCGCCCGTCGTGCTCCGCCTTCACCGTCTGCATCCAACTAGAAGAAACAACGAATGAACCCGTTTACTGCCCTGGGAGGGGTTTCTGTCATGAAGAGAAAGCGTTCCGCTTCCACTATGCCCGCACGCAGCCTGCTGTGCTGCGCCCTGGCGACCAGCCTGTTCGCGGCGATGCCGGCGATGGCGCAGACCAGCACCGCGATCCTGCGCGGCCAGGCCCAGGCCGGCGCCGAAGTGGTCGTCACCAATACCGCCACCGGTTCGGTGCGACGCACGCCGGTCGGGCCCAACGGCAACTACACCGTGATCGGCCTGCCGCCTGGCACCTATACGGTCGAGGCCAACGGCGTCAAGCGCAGCGTGACGCTGCAGGTCGCCTCTTCGTCCACGGTCGATCTCGATGCCGGCACGGCCGCCGCGCCGGGCGGCGCGGCGACCACGCTGGACACGGTCACCGTGACCGCGCCGATGCTCAAGGACGTCAAGACCTCCGAGGTCGGCAACATCGTCTCGCTGCACCAGATCCAGCAGCTGCCGCAGGCCACGCGCAACTTCCTGGAGTTCGCCGACACCGTGCCGGGCATGGTGTTCCAGATCGACGGCAACGGCAACACCAAGCTGCGCGGCGGCGCCTCCAACGCCAGCGCCGGCAACCTGTACATCGACGGCGTCGGCCAGAAGAGCTACGTCAAGGGCGGCGGCATCGCCGGCCAGAGCGATACCCAGGGCAATCCGTTCCCGCAGCTGGCGATCGGCGAATACAAGGTCATCACCTCCAACTACAAGGCCGAGTACGGCCAGATCAGCGGCGCGGCGATCACCGCGGCGACCAAGTCCGGCACCAACGAGTTCCACGGCGAGGCGTTCTACCGCTATACCGACCAGGATCTGCGCGACAAGCGTCCGGATGAAGAGGCCAACGGCAAGATCGATTCGCAGACCAAGGAATACGGCTTCGCCCTGGGCGGCCCGATCATCCAGGACCGCATGCACTTCTTCGTTGCCTACGAGGGCAAGGACAACATCGCGCCCAAGAGCATCCAGGCCGATGCGAATGCGGGTTCCTACACGGGTTTCCTGCCTTCCAACCTGAGCAGCCAGTACGGCGCGGCGAACATGCCGTTCTCGGAAGACCTGTATTTCGGCAAGATCGATTTCGAGCCGACCGATCGCGACCGCATCGAGCTGAGCGGCCAGTACCGCGACGAAACCCAGGTCGCCAACGTCGGCGGTACCAGCGCCACCGACCATGGCACCAACAAGATCAACAAGGACAAGCGCGCCAGCCTGCGCTGGCAGCACAGCGCCGACAACTGGTTCAACGAGCTGATCGTCGGCACCGAGAACTCGGAGAACAATCCCACGCCGATGAGCATCGGCAACGGCATCGCCTACAAGTACCTCAACTACAACGACCCGAACATCGGCGAGTACACCTTCCTCGAAACCGGTTCGGCCGGCGGCTTGAACGTGCAGCGCAAGAGCCAGAAGGGTTGGTCCCTGCAGGACGACCTGACCTTCACCAGCTTCCAGTGGCACGGCGAGCACACCATCAAGATGGGCGTGAGCTACAAGGACATCAAGCTGACCTCGCAGGACGCGGCCGCGCTCAATCCGCAGTTCAGCTACTCGGTCGATGCCAATGGCATCGCCTCCATCCCTTATCGCGTGGATTTCGTCGCGCCGTACACCACGCCCGGGCAGAAGGCCACGGTGGAGTCGCCGTCCAAGCAGTACGGCATCTACCTCCAGGACGACTGGGCCGCGACCGACAAGCTGATGATCAACGTCGGCGTGCGCTGGGACTACGAGAAGAACCCGGCCTACACCGACTTCGTCACCTCGCAGGACTTCGTCAATGCGCTGTACGCCGACGATCCGGAGAACCCGGGCCATCCGTGGGCCGACCGCCTGCTGCCGAGCGGCATCAACGTGGCCGACTACATCAGCACCGGCAACAACCGCAAGAACTTCAAGGATGCGTGGGCGCCGCGCCTGGGCTTCTCCTACGATTTCTTCGGCGACGAGAGCGCGGTACTGCACGGCGGCGCCGGCCGTTCCTACGACCGCAACCTGTTCGAGCAACTGGCGCTGGAGACCAGCAAGGCGGCGCTGTCGCCGGTGGTGGTGTACTTCAAGGATTCGGCCACCAGCTCGTGCTACAAGGCCGACCGTACTTGCGCCGTGTGGGATCCGAAGTATCTGCAGGGCGTGGATCAGCTCAATACCATTCCCGGCGTCAGCGGCAGCGCCGAATTGTTCATGTTCAACAACAAGATCAAGACCCCGTACAGCGACCAGTACAGCATCGGCATCAGCAATCAGGTCGGCGACTGGCTGACCGATGTGACCTTCCAGCGCATCCTCAGCTACGACGGCTTCGCCATGTCGCTGATCAACCGCTATCCGGACGGTTCGTATTTCGATGCCAGCGGCAGCGCACCGTGGGGCGAGCCGGTGCCCGGCTACCAGAACACGATCCTGGGCAGCAACGGCCTGGAGCAGCGCAGCAGCCAGGTACTGTTGTCGGCGGAGAAGCCGTACACCAAGGAATCGGGCTGGGGCCTGACCCTGTCGTACACCCACACCAGCGCACGCCAGAACCGCAACATCGACGAGCCGTACGCGTTCGACAAGGCGACCATCCACGACTATCCGTTCGTGAAGTCCGATGCTGCGGCATCGCACCGCTTCGTCGCCTCCGGTTCGATCGACGGGCCGTGGGGCATCACCTTCGGCGCCAAGGTGGTGCTGGCCACCCCGGAGCCGGTCAACACCATCGCCTGCTTCGGCCACACCGATGCGGATGGTGCCACCTGCCAGCAAATCGGCTTCGTGCCGCCGGGTAGCGGCAAGTTCCTGGTCGGCGGCAAGATCTGGGGCTACCGCACGGTGGACTTCCAGGCCACCAAGGACTTCACCGTGTACAACGACTTCAAGCTGTCGGCGCGCATCAACTTGCTCAACGCCTTCAACTTCAAGAACTACTCGAGCTACATCTATGGTGGTCCGGACGGATCGGGCAACTACTTCGGAACCGATGGGCGGTTGGACACCAGCTACGTGGGCTTGAACACCACCGGCGACATCAACTACGTGCCGCGCACCGTGACCTTCGAGATCGGCGCCAAGTTCTGATCCACTGCAAAGGCCCACGCGCGTGCCCGACCGGCGCGCGTGGGGTTTTTCCGGACGGGGCCGCTTGGCCCCGTTCGCGTCTCGGATACTCCCTTCTCTCCGCACAGGACCGCGCACGCATGATCGCCGCCCCTCTCCGCAACCTGGTCATCGTCGGCGGCGGCACCGCCGGCTGGATGGCCGCCGCCGCGCTGGCGCGCGTGCTGGGCCCGGACTACCGCATCACCCTGATCGAGTCGGAACAGATCGGCATCGTCGGCGTCGGCGAGGCCACCGTGCCGCACATCAAGGCCTTCAACAATCTGCTCGGCATCAACGAGGCCGAGTTCGTGCGCCAGACCCAGGGCAGCTTCAAGCTCGGCATCGAGTTCGTCGACTGGCACCGGCCGGGCACCTCCTACCTCCACGGCTTCGGCAGCGAGATCGGGCATTCGCTCGGGCTGCTGCCGTTCCAGCAGTACTGGTTCAAGCAGGCGCTGGCCGGCAAGGCCAAGCCGCTGGGCGCCTACACGCTCAACACCGTGGCCGCCAAGCGCGGCAAGTTCATGACCTCGGCCAGCGACGCGCCGCCCAATTCGCCGCTGGCCAACATCGCCTACGCCTACCATTTCGACGCCTCGCTGTACGCGGCGTTCCTGCGCCGCTTCTCCGAGCAGCGCGGGGTGACGCGGCGCGAGGGCATCGTCGAGCAGGTGCAGCTGCATCCGGAATCGGGCGACGTGCTCTCGGTGCGGCTGGCCTCCGGCGAGGTGATCGCCGGCGACCTGTTCATCGACTGCTCCGGTTTCCGCGGCCTGCTGATCGAACAGGCGCTGCACACCGGCTATCACGATTTCACCCACTGGCTGCCGTGCGACCGCGCGCTGGCGGTGCCCTGCGCCAAGGTCGGCCCGCCGGCGCCGTACACCCGCGCCACCGCGCGCGCAGCCGGCTGGCAGTGGCGCATCCCGCTGCAGCACCGCACCGGCAACGGCTACGTGTATTCCAGCGCGCACCTCAGCGACGACGAAGCCGCGGCCACGCTGCTGGCCAACCTGGATGGCGCGGCGCTGGCCGATCCGCGCCCGCTGCGCTTCCTTACCGGCCGCCGCAAACAGGTGTGGAACCGCAACGTGATCGCGCTGGGCCTGGCCAGCGGCTTCATGGAGCCGCTGGAATCCACCAGCATCCACCTGATCCAGTCCGGCATCTCCAAGCTGCTGGAGCTGTTCCCGCGCGAGGGCATCAGCCCGGTGCTGGTGCAGCGCTACAACGACCGCATCGCCTTCGAGTTCGACCGCATCCGCGATTTCCTGGTGCTGCACTACACCGCCACCGAGCGCGACGACAGCGACTTCTGGCGGCAGTGCCGCCACATGGCGATCACCCCGGAGCTGCAGGCGACGCTGGACCTGTTCGCCGACAGCGGCCGCTTCTACCGCAACGGCGAGGAGATGTTCGCCGAGATCAGCTGGGTGCAGGTGATGGTCGGGCAGGGCATCCTGCCGCGCGCCTACCACCCGCTGGTGGACCAGGTGCCGGCCGCGGACATCGAACGCTTCGTCGCCAGCATCGAGCAGACCATCGGCCATTGCGTGGACGCGATGCCGCCGCACCAGGCCTTCATCGACCGCTACTGCGCCGCCGCGCCGCGCTGAGCGGGCTGCCCGGATCGCGTGCCGGGCAAAAAAAGAGGCCTCGCGCACCAAGGCGCGGGCCTCTTCAAAATCCGACCGAAGCCGGAGAACGGTTTGTGGCGCATCTCCGGCAAGGCCGGACGCTGCGCATGCTACCGGCAGTGCGCAGCTAATGCAATGGTTTAAGTTTTATTGGCTAAGTTATTGATATTTATTGATCGATCAGCGCGCCGCCGCATGCGCCAGGGTGGCGGCGATCTCGCCCTGGATCGCTTCGGCCGCGGCGCGCGGGTCGGCGGCCTGGCGGATCGGGCGGCCGACCACGATCGCATCGGCGCCATCGGCGAAGGCCTGGGCCACGCCGACGGTGCGCTGCTGGTCGTCGCCGACCGGGCCGCCGGGGCGGATGCCCGGACACACGATCGAGAAGCCGGCGCCGGTGGCGCGGCGGATCGGCGCCGCTTCCTGGCCGGAGGCGATCACCCCGTCGATGCCGGCGGCCTGCGCGACCAGCGCACGTTCCACCACGACCTCCTGCGGGTCGCGGTCGATGCCCATCGACGCCAGGTCGGCGCGGCCCATCGAGGTCAGCACGGTCACCGCCAGCAGGCGCATGTCGCCGCCGTTGGCGGCGGCCGCGGCCTGCATCATCGCCGGGTGCCAGCCGTGGATCGTGCAGTAGTCCACCGGCCACTGCGCCAGGCGCCGGATCACCCCGCCGACGGTGGCCGGGATGTCGAAGAACTTCAGGTCCACGAACACGCGCTTGCCGCGTGCGGCCAGCGTCTCCAGCACGTCGAAGTACTCGCCGGAGGCCAGCAGCTCCATGCCGATCTTGTAGAACGCCACCGCGTCGTCGAGCCGCTCGATCCACGCGATCGCCTCGGCGCGGCTGGGCACGTCCAGGGCGAAGATCAGCCGTTCGCGCGCCTCCAGCGCCAGCGGCGCGCGGCTCACTGCGCCAGCTCCAGCGCGTCGCGCTTGGCCTGGTGGCGCGCGGCCCGCGGCTGCGCGAAGTCGTTGTTGAACAGCGCCGGTTCCCAGGAGCCGTAGCTGGGGTTGGGCAGCATCCACCAGCGCTCGCCGAACCAGTCGTGGTACTGCTGCAGCAGCTGTGCGCGGCCGTCCGGGGTATTGGCCACGACCTGCACGAAATCGCCGAGCTGGTCGCCGAACTGCATCAGCACGCGGTACTGCTGGCCGACCAGCTTGCGCCGGCAGTTCTTCTCCGAGCCGTTCTGCTCGCAGTCCTTGACCACCGTGCCCAGGCCCAGCAGCACGCTGTTGTCGGCCACCGGCAGGCCGGCGCTGCGCAGGTTGGCCAGGGTCGCGTCGGTCAGGTGCACCGCGCGGTTGGACACGTACAGCACGGTGATGCCCTTGGCGGTGGCCGCCTTGGCGAAATCGACCACGCCCGGGATCGGCCTGGCCTTCTTCTCGGCCACCCACTGGTCCCAGCTGACCTCGTCGTATTCCTTGCCGTTGCGGATCAGCCGCGCCTGGTACGGCGAGTTGTCCAGCACCGTCTCGTCCACGTCCATCACCACCGCCGGCTTCAGCCCGGCGGCGGCATTGCCGCGCTCCTCCGGCACCAGCGCGTCCCAGTTCGGCGCCTTCAGCGCGGCATCCAGGCGGTCGGCGGCGGCGCGATAGGTCTGCTCGGCGACGGCGCGGTACTCGGCCGAGCGCTGCATCCACAGCACCGCGTTGAGGTTGTCGTCGCCGGCCAAGGCGGCGTCGGCGGTCTTGGCGGCCGGCGGCGCCGCGGCATCGGTGGCCGGCGCCTGCGGCTTGCAGGCGGACAGGGCGAGCACGGCGCAGGCCAGTGCGGTGCGGGCGATCGGGGTCATCGGGCGCGGGAACCTAGGCGGGGAATCGGCCGATTTTAGCGGGTCGCGGCCGTTGCCGTGGCGGGACGGACACGCCCGCGCGGCGTTCGGGCCAACGCGCCCACGCCCCGCCACGGGCGTACACAACCGTAGACAAATATGGCCAACGGAGACACGGTTCCGAATCGAACGCGGTCTGCGTCACGCAACGCGGCAGGCGTTAGGGGATTTCCCGACATCCTGTAGGGGAAACCCGGATTCTCCAGCCATGTGGTGTCCACCACAGTTCGCCCCGCATGCACGCGAGGTGCAGCGCCAGTCGGAAGGATGCGATCGACGCCCTGCGCAGGCAGGGAGACGCCGGATGCGTAACAGGGGAACTACCGTGGTGTCGTTGAGAAAGGGAACCGTCCTTGCCGCGTTGGCGGTGTGCGCCTGCGCAGGCCGCGCGTTGCCGGCGCAGGCCCAGGACCTGCCGACCACGCTGGACCGCCAGGAACAGCTGCGCCAGGCCGAACAGGTGCAGCGCAAGCAGGAACAGGACCGGCAGGCGCCGTTCGCCGGCCCGCGCGAGCCCGTGGCGCCGGCCGACATGCGCAGTACCGCGCTGCCCACCGAAACCCTGTGCTTCCCGATCCAGCGCATTCACCTGAGCGGCGCCGGCGCCGATGGCGCGCGCTTCGCCTGGCTGTGGCTGTCCCTGCGCCAGTACCAGGGGCGCTGCATCGGCCGCGAGGGCATCGATCTGATCCGCCGCCGCGCGCTCGACCAGCTGGTCGCACGCGGCCTGGTCACCACCCGCATCGGCGTGCCCGAGCAGGACCTGTCCAGCGGCCGCCTGCGCCTGGAGCTGATGCCCGGCCGCTTGCGCCAGGTCCGCGTGGAATCTGCCGATGGGCGTGCGTTCTGGCGCAGCGCCTTGCCGCTGCGGCCGGGCGACCTGGTCGATCTGCGCGCGATCGAGCAGGCCGTGGAGCAGTTCAAGCGGGTGCCCTCGCAGGACGCCAAGATCGACATCGCCCCGGGCGAGCAGCCCGGCGAATCGGACCTGGTGATCACCCTGCAGCACAGCCGGCGCTGGCGCAGCGTGCTCAACGCCGACGACTCCGGCGTGCGCGCCACCGGCCGCGCGCAGGGCGGCATCGACGTCGCGCTGGACGCGCCGCTGGGCATCAACGACCTGCTGTCGATCGGCTACAACCACGACCTCGTGGACAACGGCGCCGAGCGCGGCACCCGCGGCAACAGCCTCAGCTACAGCGTGCCGTGGGGCTGGTGGACGTTCGCGCTGTCGCTGTCGTCCTACCGCTACCACCAGCGCGTGGACGGCTACCTGCAGAGCTTCCAGTCCAGTGGCGAATCCAACAGCGCCCAGCTCGACCTGCAGCGGGTCATCCACCGCAACGGCAGCAGCAAGACCACCGCCGGCGTGGTCGTGGCCAAGCGCGAGGCGCGCAGCTACCTGGACGGCATCGAGATCGGCATCCAGCGCCGCCACACCACCAGCGCCGAGGCCTACCTCAGCCATCGCCGTTACCTGGGGCCGATGCAGCTGGACCTGCGCCTGGCGCACCGCCGCGGCACGCCCTGGTTCGACGGGCAATGGAGCGGTTACGACCCGGCAGTGGGTTTCCCCAGCTTCCGCTACGGCGTCACCACGCTGGACGTGAGCACCGGGCTGCCGTTCAAGCTCGGCGGCATCGCCGCCAGCTGGGACAGCAGCCTGCATGCGCAGACTGCCTCGCAGCTGTTGCTCGGCTCGGAGTTCATCAGCATCGGCGGGCGCTACAGCGTGCGCGGCTTCGATGGCGAACGCACCCTCGGTGCCGAACGCGGCGCCTACTGGCGCAACACGCTGAATCTGCCGGTGCAGCGCCTGGGCATCGTCCCGTACCTGGGCGTGGATGCCGGCCGCATCGGCGGGCCCAGCGCCAGCGGGCAGGACGGACGCAGCCTGGTCGGCGCCTTCGTCGGCGTGCGCGGCGCGCGCGGCGGACTCACCTGGGACGGCTTCGCCGGCTGGGATCTGCACGCGCCACGCGATTTCGATACCGCGCAGCCGGCCTACGGCGTGCGTGTGACCTATCAGTTCTGACCCTGGGCCGCCGCTGGGCGGACCGGGTTTTTGTTTTTTGAGCGCCCATGGCGCGACGAGAGAGAAATGGCGATGGACAAGGATTCCGCTGGGATGCGCACCACGATGGCCGACCGCTTCAAGCGCGGCGTGGCGATGCTGTTGTGCTGCACCGTCACCTGGACCTCGCTCCCCCTCTACGCGCAGGTCGTGCCGGTCGCCAATCCAGGCGGGCAACAGCCGGGCCAGCAGGCGGCGGCCAACGGCGTGCCGGTGGTCGACATCGTCGCCCCGAACGCGCGCGGCGTCTCGCACAACCGCTATTCGCGCTTCGATGTCGGCGCCAACGGCCTGATCCTCAACAACAGCGGCAACATTTCCAAGACCGAACTCGGCGGCTATATCGCCGGCAACGACAACCTGAAGAACAGCGGCGCGGCCACGCTGATCCTCAACGAAGTCACCTCCAGCGCCAGCCGCCTGCAGGGCTATACCGAAATCGCCGGGGCCAGGGCGCAACTGGTGATCGCCAACCCGAACGGCATCAGCTGCGACGGCTGCGGCTTCCTCAACGCCGCGCGGGTCACCCTGGCCACCGGCACGCCGCAGCTCGGCAGCGACGGTGCGTTGAACGGTTTCGGCATCACCGGCGGCGTGCTCAGCATCGGCAGCAACGGCCTGGACGCGTACAACGTCGATCGCCTGGATCTGCTGTCGCGGCAGCTCAGCGTGGACGGCGCGGTGTGGGCCAAGGACCTGCTCGCCAGCACCGGCACGCAGCGCATCGGCTACGACGGCATGCTGCTGGAGCTGCTGCCGGCCAGCGATGGCGCGGTGCCGTCGATCGGCATCGACGTGGCCTACCTCGGCGGCATGTACGCCGACCGCATCCGCCTGATCGCCACCGAAGCCGGCGTCGGCGTGGTCAGCCGCGGCACCCTGGCCGCGCAGAGCGGCAGCCTGCAGATCGACAGCGCCGGCCAGCTCAGTCTCAGCGGCACCACGGTTGCCCGCGACGACGTGGACCTGCATGCCGCAGGCGCGTTGACCCAACAGGGCACGCTCGGCTCGCAGCAGGCCGGCGTGCGCCTGCGCGCCGCGCAGCTGAGCCTGAGCGGCGACACCGTCGCCAGCGGCCTGCTCGACGCGCGCGCCAGCGGCAGCTTCGACCACAGCGGGCGCAGCAGTGCCGGCGCGATCAGCCTGTTCGGCTCCGAACTCGATGCCGGCGGCACGCTGTACAGCAGCGGCGCGTTGAGCCTGGACGCGAGCGGCAACCTGCGCAACAGCGGTGTCGCCTACGCCGGCGCCGCGCTGGCGTTGCATGCCGGCGGCAGCTGGCTGCAGAGCGCCGGGACCTTGCAGAGCGGTGGCGCGATGAGCGTGCAGGCGGCGCGGATCGATGCCGCAGGAACGCTCGATGCGGGCACTGGCCTGGACTTGCGCAGCGACGGCGACACGCGTCTGTCCGGGTTGGTCCAGTCCTGGCAGGATGCCGCGCTGCAGGCCGGCGGCCGCCTCGACAACGCCGGCCAGCTCAGCGCCGGCGGCCGCGTGGACATCGCTGCGGCGGCGATCGGCAACAGCGCCAACGGCGTGCTGTCCGCCAGCGGCGACGTTGCCCTGGCGACCGCCGGCACGCTGGACAATGCCGGCACCGTGTACGCCGGGCGCGATCTGCGGATCGACGCGGCGGCCTTCGCCAACGACGGCAGCAGCTATGCCGGCCGCAACGCGGACATCGCCAGCAGCGGCGCCACCCGCAGCGGCGGCAGCCTGGTCGCCGGCGACGCGCTGCGCGTGGACGCGGCGCAGATCGCCAGCAGCGGCGAACTCGGCAGCCAGCGCGGCACCACCAGCCTGTACAGCCGCGGCGATCTCGCGCTCGACGGCGCCGTGGCGGCGAGGGGGGCGCTGACGGCGCAGGCCGCGGGCGACCTGCACCAGTCCGGCACGCTCAGCGCGGCCAGCGCACAGCTGCAGGCCGGCGGCGACGCGCTGCTGGACGGTACGCTGAAGACCGACGGCGCACTGCAACTGAGCGCCGACGGGCAGCTGCGCAGTTCCGCCACGATCGCCGCGGGCGGCGACGCCGATTTGCGTGCGCAAGGCACGCTGCTGCAGGCCGGACAGATCCAGTCCGGCGGCGCGCTGCGGCTGCAGGGCGCGGACATCGACCAGTCCGGCGTGCTCGATGCGGGCGCCACGCTGTCCCTGCGCAGCGCCAACGCCATGCGCCTGGCCGGCACGCTGCAGGCGCGCGGCGACGTCGCGCTGGACAGCGCCGCAACGCTGCAGAACCAGGCGCAGGTGATCGCCGGCGGCAACCTGGCGGTGGCCGCCGGCAGCCTGGACAACGCCAGCGGCGCGGCATTGTCGGCGAGCGGCGATGCCGCCATCGCCAGCGTCGCCGCGCTGCGCAACGCCGGCAGCCTGCATGCCGATGGCGCCCTGCGCCTGAGCGCCGGCAGCTTCGCCCAGGCCGAGACCGGCAAGGCCTATGGCGGCGCAAGCCTCGACCTCGCTGCGGCCGATGCGGTGGACAACCGCGGCGATCTGGTCGGCGGTGGCGACGTGCGCATCGCCGCCGGCAGCATCGCCAGCAATGGCCAGCTCGGCAGCCAGCGCGGCGAGCTCGCGCTCGACAGCCGCGGCGATCTCAACCTGGACGGCGTCGTGGTCGCGGCCGGTGCGTTGCGCGCCGCTGCGTTCGGCGACTTGCAACAGCGCGGCAGTCTGCAGGCGCAATCGGCGCAGTTGCAGGCCGGCCGCGATCTGACCCTGGCCGGCGCCCTGCGCAGCGCGACGACGCTGCAACTGCAGGCGCAGCGCGCGTTGAACATGGACGGCCAGGCCGTCGCCGGCGGCGATCTGGGCATGCGCGGCGCCAGCATCGCGCTCGGCCAGGACGCGGTGGCGCAGACCGTCACGGCGCTGCAGGTGGACGCCGGCATGATCGACAGCCGCGGCGCGCTGGATGCCGGCACCGATCTGAGCCTGCGCAGCAGCGGCGCCCTCTCTCTGTCGGGCATCGCCCAGGGCGGGCGCGATGTCGCGCTGCAGGCGGATCAGGCGTTGGACAACCAGGCCCGCGTCTTCGCCGGGCGCGATCTGAACTTGAGCGCGGCCACTGCGACCAACCGGGCGCAGGGCGAACTCTCGGCGCAGGCGGTGCTCGACGCCAACGTACAGGGCGCACTCGACAACGCCGGCACGCTGCGGGCCGGGCAGGCGCTGAGCCTGAGCGCAGGCAGCCTGCAGCAGAGCGGCCGCGCCTACGCCGGCGACACGCTGACCGTGCAGGTCGATGGCGCCCTCGACAACCGCGGCGACCTGATCGCCAAGCGCGATGTGCACGTGGCGGCCGGCAGCGTCGCCAGCAGCGGCCAGCTCGGCAGCCAGGATGGACAGCTGCTGGTCGATAGCCGTGGCGACGTACAGCTCGACGGCAGTCAGATCGCGGCGACCGCGCTGCGCGTGCAGGCCGTGGGCGATCTGCAACAGCGCGGCATCACCAAGGCGCAGTCGCTGCAGTTGAGCGCCGGGCGTGACCTGGGCGTCGCCGGTTCGCTGCAAAGCGCAGCGGACCTGCAAGTGCAGGCGCAGCGCGCGTTGCGCCTGGATGGCCAGGCCGTGGCCGGCGGCGCTGCCCAATTGAGCGCGGCGAGCATCGCCACCGGCGGCAACGCCGTGTTGCAGAGCGCCGCGGCGATCACGCTCGACGGCGCGACGATCGACAGCCGCGGCGCACTCGATGCCGGCACCGATCTGCGCCTGCGCAGCCAGGGCCAGCTGACCCTGGCCGGCATCGCCCAAGGCGGTGGCGATGTCGTGCTGGACGCCGGCGCTGCGCTGGACAACAGCGCCCAGGTCGTCGCCGGTCGCGATCTGCAGCTGAGCGCTGCCAGTGCGGTCAACCGCGCCACCGGCACGCTGGCCGCGGCGGGCACGCTCGACCTGCGCGTCGCCGGCCTTTTCGACAACGCCGGCCGCCTGCGCGGGCAGACCTCCCTTCTGTTGCAGGCCGGCAGCTTCCAGCACAGCGGCGAGCTGTACGCGGGCCAGTCGCTGGATCTGCACAGCGCCGGCGCGCTGGACAACCGCGGCACGCTGATCGCTGGTGGCGACCTGCGCATCGATGCCGGCAGCCTCAGCAGCAGCGGCCAGCTCGGCAGCGAGACCGGAAACGTGTCGCTGGCCAGCCAGGGCGACATGCAACTGGGCGGCAGCGTCATCGCCGCGCAGGCGCTGAGCGCCAGCGCGCTGGGCGATCTGCAGGTGGATGGCGCGCTCAAGGCGCAGTCGGCCACGCTCGCCGCCGGCCGCGACCTGAGCGTCGCCGGTGGCGCACAGACCGCTGCCGCGCTGGAGCTGCAGGCACAGCGTGCGCTGCGCGTCGATGGCCAGGCATTGGCCGACGGCGATCTGCGCCTGCGCGGCGCCAGCATCGCCACCGGTACGGCCGCGGTGCTGCAAGGCGCGGCGGCCGTGACCCTGCAAGGCGGCGCCATCGACAGCCGCGGCACGCTCGATGCCGGCACCGACCTGACCTTGCGCAGCGACGGCGCGCTGGCGATCGCCGGCGTGGCACAGGCCAGGCGCGACATCGCGCTCGATGCCGGTGCAGCGCTGAGCAATGCCGGCCAGATCGTGGCCGGCCGCGACCTGAACGTCGCCGCGCAGAGCATCGACAACGCCGCCAGCGGCACGCTGGCCGCGCAGGGCGCGCTGCAACTCGCCACGCCTGGTACGGTCAGCAACGCCGGCAGCCTGCAAGCCGGCCAGGCCATGACTCTGGAAGTGGGCGCGCTGCAACACAGCGGCCAGGCCTACGCGGGCGATCGCCTGACGTTGCGCGCCAACGGCGCGGTGGACAACCAGGGCGAACTGATCGCCAAACATGATCTGCAGGTGGACGCGGCCAGCATCGCCAGCAGCGGCCAGCTCGGCAGCGAGACCGGCCAGGTCGCGCTGACCAGCCAGGGCGACCTGCGTCTGGGCGGCACCGTCGCCGCGGCGACGCAGCTGAAGGCGCAGGCGCAAGGCGATCTGCTGCAGTCGGGCACGCTCAGCGCGCAAGTGCTGGACCTGCACGCCGGGCGCGATATCGCCATGACCGGCCAGATCACGGCCATGCAGTCGCTACAGATCCAGGCGCAGCGTGACCTGCGCGTGGACGGCCAAGCCAACGCCGGCCAGGCCGCGTCGCTGGGCGCGGGCGCCGCATTGAGCACCGGCAGCCAGGCCGTGCTGCACAGTGCCGGCGCGCTCGCGCTGACCGGCGCACGCATCGACAGCCAGGGCACGCTGGATGCCGGCACCACGCTGGCGCTGACCAGCAGCGGCGATCTCGCGCTCGCCGGCATCGCCCAGTCGGCGACCACCTTGAACCTGAGCGCAGGCGGTGCGCTCAGCAACGCCGCCCAGGTCGTGGCCGGCACCGACCTGACGCTGACCGCGGCCAGCGTCGACACCGCCGCCAACAGCCTGCTCGCCGCGCAGGGCGATGCGACGCTGACCGTGAGCGGCGCGCTGACCAACGCCGGTGCGCTGCGCGCGCGCCAGCGCCTGCAACTGGACGTCGGCTCGCTGCAGCAGACCGGGCAGAGCTACGGCCTGCAGCGCCTGGGCCTGACCGCCAGCGGCGCCGTCGACAACCGCGGCGACCTGATCGCCGGCAGCGCGCTGCGCGTGGAAGCGGCCAGCGTCGCCAGCAGCGGCCAGCTCGGCAGCGAAAGCGGCGATGTCGCGCTGGTCAGCCATGGCGATCTCGCGCTGGGCGGCACGCTGGCCGCGGCCGGCGCATTCAGCGCCCAAGCCGGCGGCGCACTGTCGCAGAGCGGCGCGCTCAGCGCCGCGAGCACGCTGCAACTGCAGTCGCACGGCGACCTGACCGTGGCCGGCACGCTGTCGGCCAACCAGCTCACCCTGACCAGCGACGCCGCGCTGCTCCAGCGCGGCACCGTCAACGGCAGCGACGTCGCCTTGCAGGCGCAGCGCATCGACAACGCCGGGCAGACCCTGTCCAGCGGCAACCTGAGTCTGCGCGGCGGCGACATCGCCATCGGCGGCGTCGCTGCGGCCGGCGTGCGCAGCGACGGCAGCCTCGGCAGCAGCGGCGCGCTGGATCTGCATGCGGACCGCACCCTGAGCGCCAGCGGCAAGCTGATCGCCGCCGGCAACCTCACCGCGCAGGCCACCCAACTCAACCTGGCCGGCAGCACCGCCCGGGTCGGCGGCGATACCAGCCTGACCGCGAGCAACGGCCTCGATCATCGCGGCGCCGATCTGCTCGCCGGCGGCCTGCTGACCGTGCGCGCCGGCGGCAGCCTCGACAACGGCACGCTCAACGGCGTCGGCGGGCAGATGCAGGCCGCGCGCCTGGATCTGGGCGCAGCGTCGTTGCGCAACACCGGCGGCACCCTGGTGCAGAGCGGCGGCGGGCAGACCCGCATCGCCATCACCGGCGCGTTCGACAACGGCAACGGCAAGCTGGCCACGAACGGGCAGGATCTCAACCTCAGCGCCGCGTCGCTGAACAATGCGCAGGGGCGCATCGAACACGCCGGCACCGGCACCGCTGCGCTGAGCATCGGCGGCGCCGTCGCCAATGCCGGCGGCCGCCTCCTGACCCAGGGCCAGCTGCAACTCGGCGCCACTGCCGGCATCGACAACCAGAACGGCGCGATCGCCGCCGCCGGCGATGCCACGTTGACCGCGGCCAACCTGAGCAATGTCGGCGGCAGCGTGTCGGCACGCGGGGTGAACACCCAGCTCGGCGGCGCGCTCGACAACCGCAGCGGCGTGCTGCAGGCCGCCGGCGGCACCCTGACCGTCCGCGCCGACAGCCTCGACAACCGCAGCGGCACGCTGCAGGCGGTCGCCAGCGGCGGCGCCGGCGGCGACCTGCGTGCCGACATCGCCCACACCTTGAACAACGACGGTGGCCTGCTAGGCGCCAGCAACGACGCCACCATCGGCGCCGAGAACCTCAGCAACAGCGCCGGCACCGTGCAGGCCGGACGCGACCTGGCGCTGACCGCGCGCGGCCAGCTCGACAACCACCAGGGCGGCCGCATCGGCGGCGGTCGCGATCTCACTGTCGCGGTCACCGGCGCACTGCTCAACAGCGGCGGCCAGCTCGACAGCGGCAATGCCATGACCGTCTCCGGCGGCCGCATCGACAACAGCCAGGGCAGCATCGCCAACAACGGCGGCGGCCTGACCCAGCTCACCACCGGCGGCGAACTGCGCAATGCCGGCGGCAGCCTGGGCGGACGCGGCAGCGTCGTGCTCAACGCCGCCAGCGTGGTCAACAGCGACGGCCAACTGGTGGCTGGCGGCGACCTGGTCGCCAACACCAACAGTTTCGACAACCAGCGCGGCAACGTCTACGCCGGCAACAGCTTCCTGTTGCAGCGCTCCGGCGCCACGCTCGACAACCGCAGCGGCACCATCAAGGCCGAGCAGGCGGTGCGCCTGAACCTGCAGAGCCTGAGCAACAGCGGCGGTCGCATCGGCGCCGGCAGCACGGCCGGCGGTGCCGGCGACGTGGTCATCGACACGGTTGGCTTCGACGGCAGCGGCAACATCCTCGCGCAGAACCTGCTCGACCTGACCGTGCGCAGCGACTACACCCACACTGCTGGCGCCGACATCACCAGCAACGGCGATTTCCGCCTCAGTGTTGGCGGCAACATGACCAACGCCTCCGCGCTCAAGGCCGGGCGCAGCCTGAGCGTGACCGCCAACAACATCAGCAACGGCGCCGGCGCGACGATGCAGGCGGGCACCATCCAGTTGAATGCCGGCGGGACCATCGACAACGCCGGCGACATTTCCGCCAGCAACAATCTGCAGCTCACGGCCGGCAGCGTCACCAACACCGGCAGCCTGGTCGGCGGCAACGTACTGGTGGACACCGGCACCCTGGTCAACGGCGCCGACCTGGGCAGCGCCACCGACAACGCCGCCTACGGCTCGGCGCTGATCGGCGCTACCAACGGCATGACCCTGCTGGTCCGCGACCAACTGCTCAACCGCGACGCCAATATCTTCAGCCTCGGCAACATCGCCATCGGCGGCGCGCGCGACGGCGGTGGCACGCTCACCTCGCGCACCGGCGTGGTCAACAACCTGTCCGGCAGCATCGAGGCCGATGGCAGCATCCTGATTGCGGCCAATCAGCTCAATAACCAGCGGCGGGTGCTGAGCACCAAGACAGGGCCACTATCGGATGCAGAGAAGGCCGCGGCGAATGCGTCGATGCCAAGCGAATTGATAGAGAGTCGAGGCATCACCTATCCAAACGTGTCCTACTACATTCGCGTCCCATACAAAGGCGAAAGCCCAGGTGTCTATCGTGAATATTCGGTCGAAGAACGCGAGAGCCTGATTGCCGCCAGTGCCGAGGGCCGTATTGCCGCAGGTGGCAACATAGCCCTGTCCGGGAGCGTGACCAACAATGCATCGACAATCGCGGCAGCAGGCGGATTGTGGATCAATCAACGGGGCGTTGCCGGGCTTTCTGATGCAATCATCACCAACAGCGAGGTTGTATCGAACCAAGCGTTGGCGTTGAATCAGAAAGTGATCCAGCGCGATGTTGAACACAAAGTCATCGCTTACGTCGATGACTGCGCCGCCATCACTGTCTCAGGTCCGAACGCACGCAAGAAGCCGATATGCGGGTATGACAATGAGACCAATGTTCTCTCCAGTACCACGGTAGATTCCAGCTACATCGCCCTGGCCGCCAACATGACCGGCGGCCAAGGCGTGTCGATCAACGGCGCCACCATCAGCAACGGGGCCGTCGGCAGCGATGGCCGCAGCATCGGCGGCGCGGCGTTCAACGCTACGCAGGGTACGGCACTGAACCGCCGCAGCACGCAGAGCGCCAGCGGCGTCGGCAATAAAGCCGTGCAGGCGCAGACCGGCACGGCCGCAGGCGGTGCAACGGTCAGCAACCGCATCGTCAGCGCCAGCATCGGCCCGATCCGCATCGCCGACGGCCAGGGCTCGCTGGTGAAAAGTGTCGAGACATCCGCGGTCGATGTTCAGGCGCAAGGCGTACAGGCAGCGCTCGCCGGCAGCGGCGATGCCACCCGCAGCCAGATCCAGGCCGGCGGCGCACAGGCCGTGTTGACCGGCGGCAACGTCGCCGGCCAGCGCCAGCAGATCGACCCAGGCACCGGCAGCGTGCCGCAAGTGGTCGGCGGCATAGGCGCCCCGCTCGGCAACATCACCCTGCCCATCGGCGGTCTGTACCGCCTGGTCGGCGCCAACGGCGCCAGCGTCAACGCGCTCGGTCGCGCCGCCAACGGCCTGGGTGGCGTCAACGCCAACCGCAGTGCCGGCCCCGGCCGCCGCTACCTGATCGAGACCGATCCGCGCTTCGTCAACTACGACAACTTCATCAGCAGCGATTACCTGCTCGACAAGCTCGGCGTGGACCCGCAGTGGACCCAGACCCGCCTGGGCGACGGCTTCTACGAACAGCGCCTGGTGCTGGACCAGATCACCCAGCTCACCGGCCGCCGCTACCTGGGCAACTACGACGACGGCGTGGCGCAGTACCGCGCCCTGCTGGACGGCGCCGTGGCCGAGGCCGGCGCGCTGCACCTGGATGTCGGCGTCGCGCTGACTGCCGAACAGGTCGCCGCGCTGACCCACGACATCGTGTGGATGGTCGAACAGGAGTACCAGGGCCAGAAGGTGCTGGTGCCGGTGGTGTACCTGTCGTCCAGCACCGCGCTGACCCTGCGCAGCGACGGCGCCCTGCTCGCCAGCGACAACGGCAACGTCTCGCTCAACGCCACTGCTGGCCTGAGCAACAGCGGCACGATCAGTGGCGTCAACGTCAGCGCCACCGCCGGCACCCTGCTCAACCAGGGCCGCATCGCCGGCACCGGCACGGTGGCATTGCAGGCGAAGCAGGACCTGCTCAATCTCGGTGGCCAGATCGCCGGGCGTGACGTGCTGCTGAGCGCCGGTAACGATTTGCTCAGCACCACCCGTGATGCGGTGGCCGGGGGCGACCTCCGCTCCGGCATCAGCGCCGACAACAACCTGCTGATGAACGCCGGCCACGATCTGACCCTCACCGGCACCGCCGTGCGGGCCGGCGGCAGCGCCGCGCTGCAGGCGGGCAACGACCTGGTGCTGCAGCCCACCGCGTTGCGCAACGAGAGCGGGCTCACTCGCGGCGGCGACGCCACCAGCCTGACGGTGGGTCGGGACCTGTCGCTGCTCGCCGGCAACGACCTGCAACTGCACGGCGTAGCCATCACCGCCGGCGGCGACGCCACGCTGCAGGCGGGCCACGACCTGTCGCTGACGCCGGTCACCGATGCCAGCGGCAAGGCCACGGTGCGCACCAGCATCGTCACCGACGGCAGCCTGCAACTGGCGGCCGGCAACGACATCACCATCCGCCAGGCGGAAGTGAAGGCCGGTGGCGACTTGATCGCTGCGGCCGGTCACGACCTCAACGTGACCTCGGTGCTGGGCGAGAGCACCACCACCACCGACCACACCCGCCAGGGCAAGACCAAGGTCACCACGACCACCACCACCCAGGACCTCGACCAGCAGGCACTGGCGGCCGGCGGCAACCTGATCCTCAGCGCCGGCAACGACGTCAACCTGGTGGCGGCCAAGCTCGACGCAGGCAAGGGCCTGGCGGTGGTCGCCGGCAACGACATCAACAGCACCACGCTGACCACGGTGGACAGCAGCGACACGCTGGAAACGCGCAAGCGCTTCAAGCAGACCACCAGCACCACCGACGAGACCGTGCACGGTACCGAGTTCACGGCCGGCAGCGACATCGCCCTGCAGGCCGGCCACGACGTGAACCTCACCGCGGCCAAGGTCTACACCGACGCCGGTGCAGTGAGCGTGGCCGCCGGCAACGACGTCAACCTGCTCGCCGCCCAGGAGCAGCACGACGCCGAACAGGACATGCAGAAGAAGAAAAAGGGCTTCCTGTCCAGCAAGACCACGACCACGCATGACGAGTGGCACGACAGCACGGCGGTGGTCACCACGCTCAGCGGCGACAGCGTGCAGATCGCCGCCGGCCACGACCTGTTGTCGCAAGGCGCGCAGGTTGCAGCGACGAACGATGTGGTGATTGCCGCAGGCAACGACCTGACCCTGGAGACCGCGCAGAACGAGCACAGCGAAGAGCACGAGAAGAAGACCAAGAAGTCCGGCATGTTCGGTAGCGGCGGTATCGGCGTGACCTTCGGCACGCAGAAGATCCAGAACAATGCCGACACCACCGACGTCACGCATCTTGGCAGCATGATCGGGAGCGTTGAGGGCGACGTCACGCTGGTCGCAGGCAATCGCTACGCGCAGACGGGTAGCGATGTCCTGGCGACTGCCGGCGACATCACGGTGAAGGCCAAGGACATCGCCATCACCGAAGTCCACGACACCACCGATGCCGAACAGCGCAGCAAGTTCAGCCAAGGCGGCCTGTCGATCACGCTCAGCTCCGCAGCGCTGAGCCTGGCACAGTCCGCTTACGACACGGGCAAGGCTGGCTCGAAGGTCGGTGGCGATGCCCGCATGCAGGCACTAGCGGCCGGCTCTGCGGCCTACAGCGCCTATGGCGCTGCTAGTTCGTTGAGCCAGACCGGAAGCGCGCTGGCCAGCGGCGACGCCGCAAGCGCTGCGCAAGGCGCGAACATCAGCATCGCGGTGACGGTGGGCGGTAGCAAGAGCGAGAGCAAGAGCACCCAGACGGCAGACCAGGCCAAGGGCTCGAAGGTACAAGCCGGTGGCGACGTCACCCTGATCGCGACCGGCGGTGGCGACGCGAGCGATCTGCTGATACGTGGCAGCGATGTCACCGCAGGACACGACCTTCTGCTGGCGGCCGATCATGACGTCACGATCGAGGCGGCGAAGAACACGGCCGAACAGCACAGCACCAGCAAGAGCAGCAGCGCTGCGGTCGGCGTTGCGATCACCTATGGCGCTGATGGGTTCGCCGCGGGCGTGACGTTGAGCGCCAGCGGGGCGCATGGCAAGGCCAATGGCGAGGATGTCAGCTACACCAACAGCCATGTGGCTGCGGGCAACAACGCCACGATCATCAGCGGCAACGACACCACGCTGAAGGGCGCGCAGGTCTCCGCGGACAAGGTGATCGCCGACGTCGGCGGCAACCTCAACATCCAGAGCCTGCAGGACACCAGCACCTACGCCAGCAAGGACAAGTCGGTCGGTGGCAGCGTCACCTTCGGCATGGGGTTCAGCGCCAGCGCCAGCTACAGCAGCAACAAGGTCAACGGCGACTATGCCAGCGTCACCGAGCAGAGCGGCATCCAGGCCGGCAACGGCGGCTTCGACATCACGGTGGGCGGCAACACCGACCTGAAGGGTGCGGTGATCGCCAGCAGCCAGGACGCGATCGACCAAGGCAAGAACCGCCTGAGCACAGGGACACTGACCTATAGCGACATCGCCAACAGCAGCAGCTACGACGCCAAGGGCATCAGTCTGTCGGGTGGCTACAGCTATGGCGGTGCGGGGGGCGATGGCAAAGCTAAGGGCACGGACGGACAGACGGCCCCGACGACCAACAACGGCAGCAACTGGTCCTGGCAGAACTTCCAGACTGGCAGCAGCGGCACCGCAGCCGGCTACGGCCATGAGAGTGGCGACGCCACTTCCACTACGCGCAGTGGCATCAGTGGTGGAACGTTGGTCATCACGGACGAATCAGGGCAGCAAGCCAAGACGGGCAACAGCGTCGCCGACACGCCCGCGGCCCTGAAGCGCGATGTCGTCACCGGCGATGACGCGAATGGTCTGACCAAGCAATGGGACGCGCAGCAACTGCATGATCGGGTTGCGGCGCAGGCGCAGATCACCGCGACGTTCGGGCAGCAGGCGACAAAGGCGGTTGGCGACTACGCACAGCACAAGACGGATGAGGCTGCAGCATTGCGGTTGCAGGCCGACGCGACGAGCGATCCAGAACAGAAGGCGCAACTCACGGCGCAGGCCGAGCAATTGGAAAGCCAATGGGGCGCCAATGGCACGCTGCGGGTGCTGGCGCATACCGTGGTCGGAGGGCTAACGGGCGGCCTGGATGGCGCGACGGGTGCCATTGCCGGCACGCTGACAGCACCGGCAGTGGCAGCGGTGCTGAGGGACGCAGGCGTTACGGGTCCGCTGGCGGATGCGCTGACGGCATTGGCATCGACAGCGGCTGGTGCGATGACTGGCGGCACATCGGGTGCTGCGACGGCCAGCAACGAGGTGGCTAACAACTATCTCAGCCATCCGCAACGTGATGAGAAGGCGCGTGAATTGAGGGAGTGCGCTACCGAAGAATGCCGAGAGAACGTCGAGCAGAAGTGGGATGACGTGAGTCTTGCGCAGAGTCGCGAGATGAAGGACCGGTACTTCGGTGCCTTGACTCCAGAGCAGCAATCGCAGCTGCTTAATCTCAAGCCAGGCACGCAAGAATATGACGCGATACTGGCGGCTGGCGTCATGCAGGCTGCTTCAAAAAGCCTGGCTGGAATTGGATCACTCTACAGTGGTGACCATCAACTGTTGACCGAGACGGATTGGCAAGGGCAACAAGCCAATTGGCTGACTGGCATGTCGCTGGGAGACCGTAATCGCTTGGAAACGGCGCTGTTGGGGCCCGTGTTTGGATGGGGAGCTGGCGTTACCAAGATTCTTGGCGGAAGTGATCAGCAGGTGGCAGCGGCTAACCAAGCGGGGGCTATTGTCTCGGACATGCTCGGAGCTGTTGAGGTGTTGGGGCCAGCCAGTACAAGGGCCGGAAAGGGGTCAACTGTATACGAGTCCTCTGGCGGCTCACCTAAGGGTGGCGTTTCAACTCTGGATACAATTAATGTCGTAGCTGAGAAGCCAAAATCTAACTCCGTTGATGTGACGGAGACATTTAACTACTCCGCTTCATTCCCTGGGCCGGACGGTTATGGTATTGCTTCTATAAGAACTGTTGGCTCTTTGAAAGGTGATCCAGAATTGCCTCCAAGGAACGCAAATCAAGATATGGTTAGATCTATCGCTAGACAGAATGAGGCAGCAACGGTCATTGCTCAGTTAGGGTACGATGTAGAGTACTTGCCAAATACAGGAAAGAAAGGTCCAAATCCAGATTTACGTATAAATGGTGAGTATGCCGATGTGGCGTCCCCAACAACGGGTAGCGTAAACTCTGTTGTTCTAACGATAAAAAACAAAGTGGATAGACAGGCGGACAATGTCGTGATTAATCTGGATGATTCTCCGCTAGAAATTGGTCAGTTAGAAGATGCTCTAAGGCGAAGTCCGGTTGAGGGGTTAGGTAAAATATTTATTATTAAAGGCAAGGGAATGGTTGTAATTGAGGTGACTAAATGACAACAATGATGAATTTGGAAATTGAAGAAAAAGCAAGCGGCGACTGCATTCTGCTGGCCCTGGATAATGTTTGCGCAACCTATACTGCTGAAAATGGGGAAATTTTTGGAAACTTGGGAAAATCAAACGCTTACTTTGTATTTTCGACGTGTATTTCTGATGATCAAGTGATGGCCGAAGGTTTTAGTGATTCATGGAAAGCAGGGGTGCGTGCGGCTTTTCATTGCCCCAACAATAGGCTTGCGGAAAGTTGGGAGGAAATAAAGAGCTATATGTTCGCTCTTATGAAGGAGTGTGATTGCAAATTTGTTCTTTCATTTCAATATGAAAAAATATACGCTATAAGAAATGAGGGTGAAATAAATTTCATCAATCAGATGACTTTTTGATATATGCGTTGATTAATGCGAGTCGTGTAAATCAGCCCTTCTATAAGCACTGCCATTAGATGGACCCGGGCACCGGCCAAGTGCCACAGTTTGATGGAGGCGGAAACCGGGGTCAGGGAAACCGGGGTCAGAGTGCACTTTCCCGACCCAAGCTCAGGCGCTTACCCGATGGGACAGCTCGTTCGGATAAACGACGCTGGTTCCACCGCAGAGCGAAGGACGGGACATGCCACGCCACCCCCGACTGGATCTCCCCAGTGTCTCCCAGCATATCGTGCAGCGGGGCAATGACCGGCAGCCATGCTTCTTTAGCGACATCGATCGGATACGCTACCTGCAGGATTTGCACAAACTGTCGCTCAAGCTGGGCGTCGCCGTGCATGCTTACATGTTGATGACCAACCGTGTGCACTTGCTGCTCACCAGCCGGCAAGCCGGCGCGACGTCAACGCTGATGCAGTCGCTCGGTCGCCGCTACGTGCGCTACATCAACACTCAATACCGTCGCACCGTCATCTTGTTGGAAGGCCGCTACAAATCGTGCCCGGTGCAGGATGAATTCTATTTGCTCCGCCGCTACCGCTACATAGAACTCAATCCATTGCGTGCTGGCATGGTCGTTGATCCGGCGGACTATCGGTGGTCGAGCCATTCCTGCAACGTACACGGCCAGGCTAACGCGCTGGTGCAGCCACATGAAAGCTATTTAGCCATTGCCCCAGCCAGCGAACGCGCAGACCACTATCGCCGCTTCGTCCTGGATGCCATCGACCCGGACGAGATCGCCGCCATCCGTCTCAACCTGCGGCGCCAACATGCGCTAGGCAACGACCGCTTTCGTGCGGCCATTGAGCACCAGCTTGGCCGTCGCGCCGGACCCGCTACGCGGATGGGTCGGCCGCCGAAGGTTAAACTAACAGGAAATGAAAGTGCACTCTGACCCTGAGGTTTCCCCAGCTTTAATTCTTAGCACTCAAGAGTTTGCAGCGACTTTGGTTTGCAAAAGCGCGCGCATGGCGCGATCTTCGCGGTTACCACACCAATGAGGATCGCAGACCATGCGCGCGAGCCAAGTATTGCAAAGATGCCTGGAGTCGGCACTGTCGCCGATGCATGCACTACGCCGGCAGACGCTGCTGCTGGCGGTCGAGTCGCTGCTGGCGTGTCGCCGCCTGGTGCTGATCGATCTGGCCCGCAGCTGGTTGGACGCCGAACGTATCCGTGCGCCGCTGAAGCGACTGGATCGGTTGCTGAGCAACCCACGCCTGCACGCCGAACGTGAGCGCCTGTATGGCGGCATGGTGCGCTGGCTGGTGCGCTCGCCCACGCCGGTGATCGCGGTCGATGGGTGCCGCTTGAAGGGCGATGGCCGCTGGCATCTGTTGCGCGCCGCGGTGCCAGTGGGCGGACGAACCTTGACGTTGCTGGAGCAGGTGTTCCCGGAACGGGAACTGGCGTCGCCAAAGGTAGAGCGTCGCTTCCTTGAACGCCTCAAAACACTGTTGCCCGAGCACAGCCGTCCGATCCTGATCACCGACGCAGGCTTCCGGGCGCCGTGGTGCCGGACGGTGGAGCGGCTGGGATGGCAGTGGATCACGCGCCTGCGGCATCGCACCCAGGTCAAACCTATCGAGATCCCCGACCAGGCCGATCAGTGGGTACCGTGCCGCGCTCTGTACGCGTTGACCCTGACGGGCAAGTCACGCGATCTGGGCGTGTTCGACGTGGTGCGCAACGAGCCGATTCAGGCGCGCCTGGTCCTGCATGCGGATAGGCCGCGGGGACGGCGGCACACGACGCTCAAGGGCGAGCGCCGCCGCGGCAAGCAAAGCCGGCAGCATGCACAGCGCGAGGCCGAACCCTGGTTGTTGATGGCGTGCAAGGAGATGGCTCACGTCAGCGCCGGGCAGGTGGTGGCGATCTATCGCCGGCGGATGCAGATCGAACTCGGGTTCCGCGATCTGAAATCGCATCGCTACGGCCAGGCCTTCGAGGACAGCCTGACCCGCAAGCGCGAGCGGATCGAGACGTTGTTGCTGCTGCACGCATTGGCGATGTTCGTGTCCTGGCTGGCAGGCATGGCGGCCGAAGCGATCGAGGCACAGGACAAGCTCAACCCTTATCCGACCGCACGCAGGCTCTACTGCCTGGTGCGATTGGGTCAGGAAGCCTTACAGCGAGGATGGTTGGAACGACCGCTCCACGCCATGCTTCACGCGCTACGTCAGCTGTCACCGGAGGCCAGTCAGAACATGCGGTTCGTAACATGAAAAAGTGGGGAAACCTCAGACTCTGACCCCTGTTTTCAGATGCAAAGGATGAGGATAAGCAGAAGTCAATTCTTGTCGAAGCGGCAAGCGGAAGAGGCGGCACAGTTGGCTTGGTGAACTCCCCGGTTGCCGGCTGCCGCCTTTTAGAAAATTGCTCTCCAAAAACGCCTAACAATACTGCCAACCCAGTCATAAACAGTATATTCGATCAGTACGAGCATACGTCTCCCAAAAATGTTAAAATTGATTGGGGAAATATCTTCAAATGGAAAAAATTAAAAATTTAAGAGCAGGAAAAATGGTTAGCTCATTCCTGGTTAGATCTACTTTCCCGTTGGTCGGGTGGGCTATTATATTTTCGTATTGGCTGATTGTATCTGTAAGCAGAATATATGATAGATTATTCTATCTATATAAATTTTTCACGGACAGGTATTATCAGGCTTGGAATTTAATTGCTGTTTTGGCGCTAATTTTTCCTGTGCTGCTAACTTTCTATTTTGCGGCAAATAACTTTAAGTTAAGAAAAATTAAGGGTGTTAACTATGCCGAATTATTTCTTCTCGTGTGCTCATGGGCCTTGATTTTTTATAACTTTTCTTTTCTAACAAGTTCTTGATGAATATTTTTAGGATCGATTCTCGGGTTGGACCCTTAGTTCTAGCCACTTAGTCTTTGTAGCGCTCTACTCAACAAGCTATATCCGACACCGAGCGTTTCTCCGGCTATCACACCAAGAAGCACCGCGACGACAACGCCACGGTGACGCAAGTGGCCAGCAGCGTGGGCAGCCTGGGCAGCAACGTCAGCCTGACGGCGGGCGGCGCCTACACCCAGTCCGCCGATAGCAGGGTCAGGTTCACTTAAAAACGCATCTTCGCTTTGCAGCCCAAACCAGTTGACATCCCCAAAATCCAGTAGCACCATCCCTCCAAGGAGCGTAGAAACTCCTCACGTAGCGGCACCCACCTCCGTCAAGCCGGTGGGTTTTTTGTGCCTGTCGCAGGCACACTCCGACGCGCTGTCTGCGTCGGGAGGGCGGCGAATACAACACCCTTCGGGGAAATAAGCCCGCCGGCTACGTGCGGTTTCTAACCTCCCGACATCCCGTCGCCGTTCGGCGCGGGTTCCTGTCTGCCAAGGAGGCTGTGCCATGCGTCAACCGTCACCCCGCCCCACCACTCCCCGCAAGCGTGCACCGCGCAAGCCCCACTGCAGGTGCTGGACGATCGCCGAGTCGACGCTCATCCCCATGCTCACGCCCGAACAGATCGCCGCCGCCGATGCCGCCGATCTCGCCCGCGCATCGCGCGCGCCCCGCCGCACACGCCCGCCGCAGACGTGCACCGTCGGCTGCGGCCACTCCGCCAGTGGCAAGCGCACGCCCGCGCTGCGCCTGGGCGGCCGCTGGATGGAGGAACTGGGCTTTGCCATCGGCAGCACGCTGCGCGTGCAGGTGCGCGACGGCGAACTTGTGGTGAGCGTGGCTAGCAAAGACTGACGCGGCCATCGCCCACCACGCACCGGAGGATCGCTGAGATGGCGTCTAACCGCTTTGTCTTCGGCATTACGCTCAACCAGGCCGATGCACTCGACGGTCTGATCCGCACCATCACCGCGCATGGCGACATCCTCGCCGCCGGCACGGCGCCCTATCTGGATCCACGCACGCTGCCCGTGCTGGGAGAGGCCATCTACACCGCCGGCCGCGCGGCGCGCGGCATCCTGGATGATGTGGGCGCGCAAGCGCTCCAGGACATGGCCGCCCAGTAGTCGCTGCACCACGGGGCTAATGGAAGCGGATCCTTGTGGCGCGGGGTCCGCTCCCTCGCCGGCGGCGACGCCGCGCTGCAGGCCGGCCACGACGTAAACCTCACCGCGGCCAAGGTCTACACCGACACCGGTGCAGTCAGCGTGTCCGCCGGCAACGACGTCAACCTGCTCGCCGCGCAGGAGCAGCACGACGCCGAACAGGACATGCAGAAGAAGAAAAAGGGCTTTCTGTCCAGCAAGACCACGACGACGCACGACGAGTGGCACGACAGCACCGCGGTCGTCACCACCCTCAGCGGCGACAGCGTGCAGATCGCCGCGGGCAACAACCTGTTGGCGCAAGGCGCGCAGATCGCCGGCACCGGCGACGTGGTGCTGGCCGCCGGCAACAACCTGACCCTGGAGACCGCACAGAACGAGCACAGCGAAGAGCACGACAAAAAGGTCAAGAAGACCCGCTTGTACAGCGGCGGCGGCTTCAGCGTCACGCTCGGTGCCAGCAAGAAGACAGACACGCTCGACGCCACCGAGATCACCAACAGCGGCAGCCTGGTCGGCAGCACCGACGGCTCGGTGACGATGACCGCCGGCAACGCGGTCTCGATCACCGGCAGCCACGTGCTGAGCAAGACCGGTACGGCCATCGTCGGCAAGGAAGTCACCATCGCCGCGGCCGAGAACCGCGTGGACACGGTGCAGACCTCCAAGCAGCAGAGCGCGGGGATCTCGCTGGGTTTGAGTGGTGGCTTGGTCGATGCGGTACAAACCGCGTACAGCGCGGTCGAGCGTGGCTCCGAGGTCGAAGATGATCGGCTCAAGGCGCTATACGCGGTCAAAGCCGGTTACTCGATCAGCGACGCTGCCGGTTTGGCCAGCAATGGGTTGAAGGGGCTACAACGGCGAAGCTGTTGCTGGAAATACAACGAAGACCGGCACGGCGTCCGCAGATGGTGCTCAGGGAGCAGCCAATGCCACAGGCGTGAGCTTGCGCATCGGCATCGGTGCCAGTAGCTCCTCGAGCAAGACCACCACGCACGAGGAGACCACAGGCGGCAGCCGCATCCTCAGCGACGGCAATGTCACCATCGCGGCCACCGGCGGTGATCTCAACGTCGTTGGCAGCAAGATCGCCGGCGACAACGTGGCATTGGCGGCGGCCAACAACCTCAACCTGCTGAGCCAGCAGGAAAACAACACGACGAAGTCGGAGAACAAGAACGCTGGCGGCGAGATCGGCTTCAGCGTCGGTGCAACGACGGGCTATTACCTGACCGTCTCGGCCGGCAAGGGTAGCGCCAAGGGCAACAGCGACCTGCATACGGAGAGTGTGGTCACCGCCAACGACACTCTGACCCTGGCCAGCGGCAACGACACCACGATCAAGGGCGCGCAGGCGGTTGGCGACAAGGTGCTGGCCAATGTCGGCGGCAACCTGCTGATCCAGAGCGAGCAGGACACCAACGACTACCAGAGCAAGCAACAGCAGGCGGGCATCAAGCTGGTCTACGGCTACAGCACCGGCGGCAACGTCAGCGGCTCGTATAGCCAGCAGAAGGTCAACAGCAGCTACACCAGCGTCGCCGAACAGAGCGGCATCCAGGCTGGGAACGGTGGGTTCGATGTCACCGTGGGCGGCAACAGTCACCTGATTGGTGGGGCGATTGCCAGTACGGCCGATGCGAGCCTGAACTATCTCTCGACCGGCAGCCTGACGGTCGAAGAGCTGAAGAACGAGGCCGAATACAAGGCAAGTAGTGTGGGCGTCAGCACCGATATGGCATCCAGTGCCAAAAGCGCTGCTTTAGGAGCCGCGGCCAATGCATTGGGTAACAAGGGCGATAGCTCGGGGAGCACTACCAAAAGCGATATAGCCGAAGGGACGGTCGTTATCCGCAACGGCGACGAGTCGGCCCTTAACGGACTGGAGCGAAGCGCGACCGAACTTCAGCAGAGCGGACTGAAGGCTATCTATGACGAAAAGAAAGTGGCCGACCAACTGGAAATGGCCCAGGTTGCAGGAGAAGTGGGGTTCAGGACCGCGGGCGCCATCGGTGAGTTGCTGACCAAGAAGTATCACGATGCCGAACTCACGGCGACCGCCGCCACGGCAACCTTGGCCACTCTGGAAAAAGAGGGAGCTAGTGAGGAAGAGAAGGCACCTTACCGTGCATTGGTGTCCGGCTCTCAAGCCACGATGGCCGAATATCAAGAGCAATACGACATTTGGAAAGATGGAGGGACCGGGAAGACTCTACTTCATGCTTTGACCGGCGCCATTGTAAGTGGCTTGAGCGGCGGTAACGCTCTAGATGGCGCGCTCGGTGCAGGCGCCGCCGAGCTTGCAAGGCCGCTAACGCAAGGCGAGTCGAAGCTCGTCCGCGATCTGGTCAGCATTGCTATCGGTGGCGCTTTGGGTGGCTCAGAAGGCGCGTCCAATGCACTGGCAGGAGAAAACTACAATCGCGATCTCCATCAGGCAGAGATTGATCGAATCAAGGAGTTGGCTGGGGACGACCCGGAAAAGCAGCTGCGTTTGACCATAGCTGGCTGTGCATTGGTCAAGTGTTCGGAGGGCTATACGCCGGGAACGAGTGAATACAATCTCTACTCGGCTTTGGAACTTTAGGGTGGCAAGGCTGAATATGCATCGGAGAGAAGCCTCTTAAACAATCAAGCGCTGACAAAACTCGCCACTGATGAGCGTGGTATATCTTCGTCGTATCAAGTGCCCATGTTTACTTATTCGGGCCTAGATGGGATACAGGATGCGGTCAGCAATTGGAATACTCGCAATGGCAATGCTATCCAAAGACTAGGTGGAGCGGGCCAGGCAGCTGGCGGTGCTGCGGCAGTTGCCCTTGGTACGTTCGGCTGTCCAGAAAGTATGGGAGCCGGATGTCTGCTAGCAATCTGGGGCGCTGACCAGCTACAGGCGGGAAATCGTACGCTGGAGTCTGGTCAACAGCAGGCGACGGTTGGCGGGTACTTGATCAGCAAGACAGGGATTTCGCCCGAATATTCGGAAGCGCTCTATTCCTTGATTGGTTTTGTGCCTGCAGGAGGGGCCTCTGCTGTGGGCAGAGCATCAAGTGGCTTGACCATCAAAAATGTAGATGTCGTCAATGCAGTTATTGACCCCGTTGACGACCTGAGTCGCCTAAAACCAACAACAACCTATTTTAGGGTTGAAGGGGGAGGTGTAGGTTCCGCTACAAGTCAAAACAGGATCACCGTTAATGCTGACAGGACAATTAGCATAAATCCTGGATGTTCAGGACAGCTTTGCGTGAGTGTTGGCAATGCCGACCACGCCGTCTACTATCTGACCAACAAGCGTCCGGATGGCTCTGTAGTTGTTTTTGAAGTTGATGCTAGTCTTCACAATGAAATTATGAGCAGGGCTGTACCACAACAACCTGTCCCCGGCGCATTTAGGGATCCATCTGCTCCAAAAGTAGTAGACCCAACGACACCCGGTACTTCGTTGGAGCTTCCAAAAATGTGGGAGTCTTTACTTGAGAAGCATTCAAGTGGGGCCTGTGTCTATTCTCAGTCTGAATTTTTGAAGGAATTTGGAAATGGTTCTAAATAAATTCATGCGCGATGCGCTGTGGAATGGGGAATTAAGCGTCTGCCTTTTCATTCTGGGTGGTAGCAATTTTTGGGTTATAGACGACAAAGTCAATTTTTCTTTGGACGCAGAAAAAAATTATAAAGCATATCTTGATAGGGGATATATAGATAAATATCAATACGAGGCGGCATGCAGGGAATTTCGGGGCGGAGTTCTGAGGTTAAATTCAGATAATTTTAAGCAGTATTTAGCCAGTAGCTCGGCAAAAATTTTTTCAAGAGGCGAGCTTGAGGAGTTTTTTTTCGATTCTGACGATTCTCGCGATGAACTGCTTGATGAGCTTGAAATGCACTACATGTCAGGCGCTGAAATCTCCAGTGATTGCATTAGAGATGTAAATTTACTTTCGTCTATGCTCCCTAGCTTTTATGTAAATTTTGATAGAAGAATCTATATGCATATGGATGGCACTAGATCGCATGAAGAGCTTGCATATAGTGATTGGATCGCCAAAAATGGAGATTTCTCCTTCTTGATTCCGGATTTGCAAAGATATTGGTTGCGAAGGTCCAGAGACTATTGGAAGGTAAAATTTCTTTCGTCTTAGGCGGTTCTTTCGTCTTAGATGGTCTGATTTTCCACGTGATTCAAGTCTCAAGTACGCGGTGCGTCAATTAAGTGCCCGCAAACAAATAACGCTGTCGCCACATTGAATCGCGATGGAGATTTGCCGGCGAAGCCACTTGGCTGTTACACGGAATATGTGCATCCAACTCCTGGCGTATCAGGTCCCGGGCCTCAGCGAATAGTTGTAGGGAAGGGCGGAGAAATGTATTACACGCCATATCATTACAAGACGTTTATTCCAATCAACAACTGAGGTCTCGAAATGTCGCCATTTAAATTTTCAGATATCGCGCCGTCTTATGATGCGGCAGAAGTCTTCTATGTGCGCATTGACCCGGAGATATGTTTATCTGAAGAGTTGTTAAAATCACTGTACTACAGCCTTTGGTTTCCGGGGTACTTTGGTTTTAACTGGAATGCTCTTTATGATTTTTTAACAGATCTTGGGTGGATTCCCTGTCACAAGATTGTTCTTGTACACGATGCGTTGCCAAATTTGCCTGAAAAAGATTTGAAGGTTTATCTAGACGTGTTGCATGATTCAGTTTCTGGTTGGAGTGGAAATGTAGAGCATGAGTTAGAAGTTTTCTTTCGTTCGATGGAAAAGACGAAAGTGGAAAATATTTTAAATGGATAATTTATATATGAATCGCAAAATTTTGGATCTGCGCCTATAGATAATCTAAGAATCAATTTGTTTTATTATTTGATCTCGGTCATTTATTTAGAAGCAAGATCGCTTTATTAACTGCCATTGCATCGGAGACAGCTGCAACTGCCTGCCGGTAATAGGCATCAACATCGATGCCAGCCAAGCTAACGCGGCACTGGATCTGATCGACATATTGACGGCCAACGACACGCACTCCGAACAAAGGGGCCAGAGGAAATATCTATTTCAATCGGATATTTCCTCTGGCCCCTTTGTTCCAGAGCAGCAAGCAGAGCTGCTTAATCTCAAGCCGGGCACGCATGAATACGACGCGATACTCGCGGTAGGGGTGGTGCAGACGGCCTCAAAAGGCATGGCTGGAGTTGGATCCCTCTACGATCTCGACCATCAGTTGTTGACCGAGACGGATTGGCAAGGACCGCAAGTCAAGAATCTGATTGGTGGCATGTCGCTTGAAAGCCGAAATAGGCTGGAAATAGCGTATCTAGGGCCGCTCTTCGGTGCACCGGGAGCTTGGACAGCAACCGTATTCGATGGAAGCCCAGAGCAGGTTGCTGGAGCAAATCAATTTGGCGTCAACGTATTCGATGTGGCGAGCACAATTGAGTTTTTGGGGCCGCGCAGCACGCGATCAGGGAAGGGTTCATCTGTATACGATTCCTATGTCGGCTCGGCTAAGGGTGACATTCCGACTCTGGATGCAATTAATTTCGTAGCTGAGAAGCCTAGGTCTGACGCTGTTGATACGATGGGGGAATTCAGCTATTCCTCCACTTTCCTGGCTCCAGTGGGGTACACTGTCCCAGCATTAGAAAGTGTGGGGTCTGTAAGCGGTGTAAGGTCGATTGGTGGGACAGTAGATCGTGCTGCTACTGGGATTGAGTGGGGTAGGGGTATCCAAGGTCAAGGAATGCCTTGGGAGGACTACCTTGTGGCGCAACTGCCAACTGATTCCCGACTACCCGCGAACTTCAAGACGTTTGACTTTTTTGATGAAAATACCGGTGTTGCGATCAGTGCAAAAACACTTGATACGACTACTGTGGCTAGAATCGCTAATCCAGTTCAGGTTTATTCATCGCTCAAGGGAAATGTTGATGCCGCCGCAGGTTTTACTGGGTACACGTTGAAGGGCGTAACAGTATCCTCTGGTCAAATTACTGATCGTGTATTGGAAGTGGCAGTTCCAAAAGCTACGACGAGTGCTCAGTGGGATCAAATTAATAGAGCTGTTGAGTATGGGAAGAGCAAAGGCGTCACGGTAAAAATCACCAGAGTAGATTAATATGGGCGATGTCGTAAAAACAGCTTGGGCGGACGCGAAAATAAATAATGATTTTATTTCCGTGAAAACTTTTTCCGGCTATCGGAGTAGTCGAGCAGATCCACAAGGTGTTGAGTATTTCTTGAACACTGACGTTGCCGATGAAGAGCTAGGGTTTGCCGTGCTTGACGCCTTGGCGCATAGTCGATTTGTGCTTTCCGAGCCGCGAGAGGATGTTTGGATTCATCCTGAAGTTACTTTTGATAGAGAGTTATACAACTACGACCTGACCAATCAACGATATGATCAATGGGTTGGCGGTATTTTGGAGCAGTATGGCTACAAGACTAAGCGTGCATTGTTTAAAGATATGAAGAACTGCAGTATCGAAAGTAAATGTGGTCAGATCACTATTCGTCCCAGCCATCATGAAAAGTTAGAAGCCTGGAGTGGCAAGGGAATAGGTGAAGGTGACCATGTCATTATTCCAAGCGGTAGCAGTCCTTCTGACGTGGGTGCGGCTTTGCGCTTGGCCTTTAGTCGATGCACTTAATACATGTGGTTTTCGAACAAAGGGGCCAGAGGAAATATCTATTTCAATCGGATATTTCCTCTGACCCTGAGGTTTCCCCAGCTTTAGTTCTTAGCAATCAAGAGTTTGCAGCGGCTTTGGTTTGCAAAAGCGCGCGCATGGCGCGATCTTCGCGGTTACCACACCAATGAGGATCGCAGACCATGCGCGCGAGCCAAGTATTGCAAAGATGCCTGGAGTCGGCACTGTCGCCGATGCATGCACTACGCCGGCAGACGCTGCTGCTGGCGGTCGAGTCGCTGCTGGCGGGTCGCCGCCTGGTGCTGATCGATCTGGCCCGCAGCTGGTTGGACGCCGAACGTATCCGTGCGCCGCTGAAGCGACTGGATCGGTTGCTGAGCAACCCACGCCTGCACGCCGAACGTGAGCGCCTGTATGGCGGCATGGTGCGCTGGCTGGTGCGCTCGCCCACGCCGGTGATCGCGGTCGATTGGTGCCGCTTGAAGGGCGATGGCCGCTGGCATCTGTTGCGCGCCGCGGTGCCAGTGGGCGGACGAACCTTGACGTTGCTGGAGCAGGTGTTCCCGGAACGGGAACTGGCGTCGCCAAAGGTAGAGCGTCGCTTCCTTGAACGCCTCAAAACACTGTTGCCCGAGCACAGCCGTCCGATCCTGATCACCGACGCAGGCTTCCGGGCGCCGTGGTGCCGGACGGTGGAGCGGCTGGGATGGCAGTGGATCACGCGCCTGCGGCATCGCACCCAGGTCAAACCTATCGAGATCCCCGACCAGGCCGATCAGTGGGTACCGTGCCGCGCTCTGTACGCGTTGACCCTGACGGGCAAGTCACGCGATCTGGGCGTGTTCGACGTGGTGCGCAACGAGCCGATTCAGGCGCGCCTGGTCCTGCATGCGGATAGGCCGCGGGGACGGCGGCACACGACGCTCAAGGGCGAGCGCCGCCGCGGCAAGCAAAGCCGGCAGCATGCACAGTGCGAGGCCGAACCCTGGTTGTTGATGACGTGCAAGGAGATGGCTCACGTCAGCGCCGGGCAGGTGGTGGCGATCTATCGCCGGCGGATGCAGATCGAACTCGGGTTCCGCGATCTGAAATCGCATCGCTACGGCCAGGCCTTCGAGGACAGCCTGACCCGCAAGCGCGAGCGGATCGAGACGTTGTTGCTGCTGCACGCATTGGCGATGTTCGTGTCCTGGCTGGCAGGCATGGCGGCCGAAGCGATCGAGGCACAGGACAAGCTCAACCCTTACCCGACCGCACGCAGGCTCTACTGCCTGGTGCGATTGGGTCAGGAAGCCTTACAGCGAGGATGGTTGGAACGACCGCTCCACGCCATGCTTCACGCGCTACGTCAGCTGTCACCGGAGGCCAGTCAGAACATGCGGTTCGTAACATGAAAAAGTGGGGAAACCTCAGCCTCTGACCCCTTTGTTTCCTCACAGGAGGTTTATTCCGGGAGGGAAGGTGACGGGTTATCCTAATCAGAGGCCTAATCAAGGGAAGGGCAAGCAATGAAAATTTGCGAGTTAAATACGCTACGAAATCTCGGATTGCTAAGCTGGGGGTCGTTGATAGTTGGAAAAGAAAATGGTTGGATCAGTAAGCGAGAAATAATTGAGTGTTGCGATTATATTTTGGGTGGCAGCATGGATCAAAATTTAATTGATGTAATCATTTTGGCGGATTCGTCTGATAATGATTTTATGGCTGCGGCGTATAAAAATGCTGGTCAATTTGAAAGGCCCATTGAGTTGGATAAGTGGCGTCTTGCATTTTTGTTATGTATTTTTAATTCTCCTGAAGGCTCAGTGGATAAGATAAATAAGCTTCAGCTGGTTTATTCTGATTTTGATTATCCGGAAGACATGGAGGGGTGTAGTATTTATTCAGGGATAATTGTTGATCCTTTAGTTTCCATGAAAGGCGTTATATTGAGTATTGCTAGAAGGCTAGGCGTTAAAAATATTGAACAAGGCGCAATACAAAAGTAACAATAAAGCGGGGATTTTAAATCTTACGCCGGCGTCAACGCGCTGGAGCGTGCCGCCAACTGCCTGGGCGGCGTCAACGCCAACCGCAACGCCGGCCCCGGCCGTCGCTACCTGATCGAGACCGATCCGCGCTTCGTCAATTACGACAACTTCATCAGCAGCGACTACCTGCTCGACAAGCTCGGCGTGGATCCGGAGTGGGCCCAGACCCACCCGGGCAACGGCTTCTACGAACAACGCCTGGTGCTAGAGCAGATCACCCAGCTCATTGGCCGCCGCTACTTGGGCAACTACGACGACGGCGTGCGTGCATGGTCGTCAGTCCCTTTTTGATTTAGTTACCTCGAAGACTGCGCCATGCGCACGCTCACTACCAGTCGGATCTCCTGTAAGTCGCTAATCTGTCAACGCAAAACGTGGGCCAACTCAGACTCTGATCCCGTTTTCGCCGACAATCAAACAGCTTCAGAATCTCAGCCGGCAACCGCTATCACCACCTCAAGTCACGATGAGGCCAGAATGGAACTCCTCCCCAAGCTTCTTCTGCTGACCGCATTTTTCGCTGTGGCTTGTCCAGCCGCGGCCATAACAGGCGACGACGAGGACGAGCAGGCACGGGTCAACCCCGACAACGAGGCGCGGATCCGCTTTTTCGGGCAGGCCGTGATTGGCCTGGAGTTCTATCGCAACACCATGTGCTACGGCGGTGATGCTGAAAGCGAAACGCCTTCCAGCAGCGGCTTCGGCGGTGCCTTCGGCAGCAAGAAGAACATTTCCCTGGGAATGCCGGTCACCCCCAATGTCACCAACCTCAAACAGCGCAACGGCATCCTGGCCAAGGCGTTTTATCGCGAATACGCCATCACCGCAGGCGAGCCGATCGCCATCCACGCCTCGTATTATGAAACTACGGGGCCAAGCGGCATTTCGCGCGGCTGCGACGATTTCGGCGCGTCCTTCGTCCCCGAAAAAGGCCAGGACTACGAGGTCGCCCTGGATTTCTCGCGCCAGTACTGCCATCTCACCATCTCCAGGATCAGCGAAACCAGCGACGGCGTAGCGCTGGCTCCGGTCGAATCCAAAGACGCGCAGGAATGTAGCGACGAATAGGGCCGCTTTGCTGCCGGGTGTGCCAACCGGCATGCGCGAACGCCGGCCTTGGTTTCTGCCTGGAACAGGCTACGGGGTGAATTGGCCCGCGAAGTGTCTGTTCAAAAAGGACCGCAGATGGACGGCACCACGGTGCAGACAAGCAATAACACAGCAGTGCTTCGATGGCATCGCGATCGACCAGCCTCTCTAGTTGGCACTCGACAGCGGCCGCCCCGGCAGCAAGCTAAAAGCCAGGCGCAGGTCCGCGGTGCTGCCACCAAGCTGCATCGCCAAGCGGGCGCTGTCAGGATCGTAGGCAGCCGTCAGCGACAGCAACGGTAGTGCATCGCGAGGCGCATATGCGCTGCCGATCACATGGCCCGCTTCGCCGTTGCGCGAGCGGGCCTTGTCGAAGGCGACGTCGCTGCCGACGAATTCGGCATGGGTCTTGTCGCCGCGTAGGTAGGGCAGCAGCCATTGCACGCTGTGCGCGAGCGAGGCGCCGTTGCGCGCCTGCCAGTGATACAGGTCGTCGCCACGCTCGGAGAACGCCAAGGCGAGCGTCACCAAGGGGCGCAGGTCATAGACATGGTAGGACAGCGCATCGCGCTCGATGAAGTCGATGCCCTGGCCGTCCGGTCGCAGGTTGTCGCCGATCTGTTGCTTGAATCCCTCCCTGGCGTAGGCGATCAATGCGTCGTCGTCCAGCGCGATGCCGATCAGGCCGACGGTCTTCAGGCGATGGCTCTGCCAGTTGTTGGTGGCGGTCTTGCGCTTGGGATCGCGCGACGCGATCTCGGCGCGCGCAATGCGCCGCATCCAGTCGTCGACGTCATCGCGGGTACCGGTCGGCAGCGACTTCCTGACGATGCGATAGGCAAAGATTGCCGGCTCCAGGCCGGTCTCGTCGATGGGTTGACCGGTAGGCTGGTTCACTGCAGCCCATCGGCCGAGATAGTCGCCGGCTTTCGTCGCATAGCGCTCCTCGCCGGTCAGGGCATAGGCCACGGCCAGCGCCTGGATCTTGCGCATGTCGCCCAGGCTCGCTTCGGTGCTTGCCTTGACGGGGTCGCCTTTCAGCCGGCCGGCGGTGCTCAGCACCGCGATGGGGTGCGCGGTATCGCGCAGCGCCGCGTCGGCCAGGCGCAGTTGTGCGACAGCCGCCTCGCTGCCGGTGCCGAGTTGGCGCCATTGCTGCTGGGTCGGCCAGAGGCGCTGCATTGCATCGGCCGGCGTAAATACTGAAAGTGCGAGGACGGCGATGGCGAGGCTTACTCGCAACGCGGCGAACGACATGTGGGGCACTCCTTGCAGCTGCGGCGACTCGCGACGTGGGCGAATCTATGCCGCACGCCATGAACCGGGCATGGCTCCAGGCAAGAGGATGGGAGGCGGTGACTGTCGCTGCATCTGCCAGGCAGTGCGCTACAACCTGACCGCAAGATGGTGCTGCAAGCGCTGCCTGCATGGCAGGGTGACAGGGAAATCCCAGTTGATGCCGTATGCCGGGCTATCCTAGCCACCCCTGCCGCTGGTATCCCACGATGACGACCGATGCGCCGCCACCCCCCGTTCTCTCCGCCGTCGAGGCCCGTGCGCTGGGCTGCCTGATCGAAAAAGAGGCCACCACGCCGGATGCGTATCCGCTCACGGTCAACGCGACGGTGGTGGCCGCCAACCAGAAGACCTCGCGCGAGCCGGTGCTGTCGCTGAGTCCGGGCGATGTGCAGCATGCGCTGCGCCAGTTGGAAGGGCACGGGCTGGCGCGGCAGCAGTTCTCTTCGCGTGCGGTGCGCTACGAGCACCGGTTGGCCGCGGCGTTGGACCTGACCCAGCAGCAGGTGATCCTGATCGGGCTGCTGTTGCTGCGCGGCCCCCAGACGGCGAACGAGTTGCTGGCGCGGGCCGAGCGCATGGCGCGGTTCGCCGATGCCGAGGACGTGCGGCACCAGTTGGAGCGCCTGGCGCAGCGCCAGTTGGTAGTGCAGTTGCCGCGCGCCAGCGGCCAGCGCGAGGACCGCTACATGCATCTGCTCGGCGGGCCGATCGATGCGGAGGCGCTGGCGGCATCGTTCAAGGCGCGCCCGGCCGCGTCCGGCAACGACGAGTTGGAAGCGCGGGTGCAGGCGCTGGAAGCCGAGGTGGCGGAGCTGCGCGAGATCGTCGCGGGGCTGCAGGCGCAGGGCGGTACGCCGTAGCGCCGACGTTACGCAGGGAGGCTGCGGCGCGTCGCTCGCGCGTCTTCGGCATCATTGCCAGGCTTACAGACTCGCCGACGGCGATGCGGCGAGTGGTGTCTGCCAGCCGCGCGGCGCCGCCGAGCGCGCGGATCCCGTTGTCTCCATCGTCGCTGGCGCGGGCTGCTCGCGCGCGCCGCCGGCGTCGATCCTTACTCCAGCTCCATCTGCGGAATCAACGCCAGCAGATCGGTCACCCCCACCTCCGCGCCGGCCTGGTTGAGCAAGGTGGTGGCCTGGCCGCGGTGGTGGGTCTGGTGATTGAAGAAATGCAGCAGCAGGTCGCCGAAACGCCGGCGATACGTGTCGCCGCGGGTATTGCGGTAATGCAGGGCGACATCCAGGTCCGCCGCGCTCACCTGCGCCATCCAGGCGGCGATGGTCGCGTCCAGCGCCTGGCGTTGCGCCAGCAGCGCAGGCAGGGTCGCGGCTTGCACGGCGTCCAGCGCGGCGGGCGTTGGCGCGGCGGCGATCGCCGCCAGTGCCGGGTACTGCGCCGGATGCTTGGCGAAACGCTGCAGCCAGATCGTATCGGCCACCACCAGGTGGTTGAGCGTGCCCAGCAGCGAGCCGAAGAAGGCGCCGCGGTCCTGCGCGACGGCGTGTTCCGGCAGCGTCGCTGCCGCGGCGTACAAGCGCTCGTTCATCCACTGGTTGTAGCGCGCGAGCAGTTGCAGCGATTCCAGGCTGTCCACGTTCAAGCTTCCGATGGCACGACGCGGGAAGACAGCTCGAGGATGTACAGTTCCACCTCGTGCGCATCGGCCGCGATCCGCGTACGGCCCTGCGCAGCGAAGCCCAGCGCCTCCAGCAGCCGGCTCGAGCGCGCGTTGTCCGGCGCCACGATCGCGCACAGGCGCGGCAGTGCCAGGGTGTCTTGTGCGTACGCCAGGACCGCTTGCGCGGCTTCGCTGGCATAGCCGTGGCCTGCGTAAGGCTGCAACAGGGCGTAGCCCAGGTCCGGACAGGGCAGGGCGGGGCGCAGCACCAGGCCGGCGACGCCGAGCCAGGCGCCGTCGTCGCGGCGTTCCACGGCATACAGGCCGAAGCCGTTCTGGGCGTAGCTGAGCACTGCGCCGTCGGCGAGGTAGCGGCGCGCCTGGGCTTCGTCGTGCACGCCGCGGTCGCCGATGTGGGCCAGGAAGCCAGGGTCGTTGAGCAACGCCAGCATCGCGACGGCGTCGCGGTCCGGCTCCAGCAAGCGTAAGCGCAGGCGCGCGGTTTCGATCACGGTGGACACTGCACTTCCTCGCAGGAATGACGATCGCACCAGCGTGGCGCGGCCCGTGCGGATTGGCAAGCCGCAGAGGGGGGCCGCCGGAGCTGCGCCGCTTGCTGGGCTTCGCCGCGCGAGGGAGCGTTGTCTGCTGCGCCGCCCGGGGGGCCACGGCGCGCCATCGCACGCGCCACCGACGCGCGAGGAGGCGGCGAGTAAGCGCTCCTGCTGCCGCGCAGGATGGCGTCCGGCAGCGCATGCGGCCCACCTCGGCACGCGTCCCACCCCCGCGCTGCACCGACGCGGACGCGCGGCCGTTGCAGCCGCCGTTGCCGCAAAGGCATGCGGCATCGGCAACCTTGCCAACCGCTTACGCGACCTTGCCGGCAGATGCAAGCCAACGTCTAGTTAACAGCTTCACACGGTGTGTCGGTATTCTGGCGCCCATGCGATCCATCCCCCGCCTCGCCCTGCTCTTGTCCTTGCTGTCGCTGGCCGGCCTCGTCCAGGCGCGCGGCACGATCGAAAAAGTCCAGATACAAGGCCTCGACAAGGACGACGATGCGGCGATGATCGAGAACATCCAGGTCTCGCTGTCGCTGTACCAGGCCATCGGCAAGGTCCAGGGCGAATCGCGCCTGGAGTACCTGCTGAGCCAGGCCGAACGGCAGACCCGGCGGGCGCTGGAGCCGTTCGGCTACTATACCCCGACCATCACCGTCGACGCGCCGCGCAACGACGACAAGCTGACGGTCACCCTGCACGTGAACAAGGGCGAGCCGGTGCGGGTGCGCAACTTCCATGTGGGCATCACCGGGCCGGCCGAGGACGACAGCTACCTGGGCGAGGACCTGCAGAAGTTCCACCCCAAGGCCGACGAGGTCTTCGACCACACCACCTACGAGACCAGCAAGGTCGCCATCACCCGGCGCCTGGCCGAGCGCGGCTACTTCGATGCCGACTTCACCCAGCGCCGGGTCGAGGTGACCCGCGCCGACCATGCCGCCGACATCGACCTGAGCTGGGACAGCGGCCGCCGCTACAACATGGGTGCGATCCGCTTCCACCAGGACTATTTCAATCAGGACCTGTTCGATCCGCTGGTGTACTGGGACGAAGGCAGCTACTACCACGAGGGCAAGCTCGACCGGCTGCGCGAGTCGCTGGTCAAGCTGGACTATTTCAGCACCGTCGACATCCAGCCCAAGCCCGAAGAGGCCGACGCCGACGGCAACGTGCCGGTCGACGTGAACCTGACCCGCGCCAAGCGCAGCATCTACACCAGCGGCATCAGCTACGGCAGCGAGAGCGGCGCCGGCGTGCGCCTGGGCGTGGACCGCCGCTACGTCAATGCGCGCGGGCACAAGCTCAGCACCCAGCTGGACTACGCGCAGAAGCGCAAGAGCCTGATCACCAGCTACCGGGTGCCGGCGTTCCGCTGGCTCGACGGCTGGTACACCGCCTCGATGCGCGCCTACGACGAGCAGACCGACTACATCGACCTGCGCAACCTCAAGCTCACCGGCAGCCGCAGCGGCGAGATCAACGAGCACTGGACCGCGATCGCCTCGCTCAATGCGCTGCGCGAGCGCTGGCGCTACGCCACCGACGAGGTGTTCGACAACGCGCTGTACCAGTATTCCACGCTGGTCTATCCGCAGATCGAAGCCGACTACGTGGGCGTGGACGACAAGGTATTCCCGCGCAAGGGCTTCAGCGGCAACCTCAGCCTGCGTGCCGGCGCCGAAGGGCTGGGCTCGGACGCCAGCTTCACCCAGGCGCACATGCGCCTGAGCTGGTTCCAGGGACTGGGCGACAACAGCCGCCTGCTCCTGCGCGGCGAAGCCGGCAGCACCTGGACCAACGCGCTGGTGGCGATGCCGCCGAGCCTGCGCTTCTTCGCCGGCGGCGACAACAGCATCCGCGGCTACGCGTTCCGCGAGGTCGGCCCGCGCACCGCCGCACCGGACCGCTTCGCGCTCGGCGCCAAGCACGTGCTCACCGGCAGCGCCGAGTACGAGCACTACTTCAAGGGCGGCCCATGGGGCGGTGCGGTGTTCGTCGACAGCGGCAGCGCCTTCGACGATACCCCGGACTGGCACACCGGCGTCGGCTTCGGCGTGCGCTGGCGCTCGCCGGTGGGACCGGTGCGGGTTGACATCGCGCATGGCCTAAACGATCCGGACTCGCAGTTCCAGCTCTATCTCAACATCGGAGCCAACCTGTGAGCGCGACCGGCCCCGCCACGCCCGCGCCGCCGCCGCCGCGGCGCCCGCGCTTCTACCGGCGCAAGCGCTTCTGGTGGGGCTCGGGACTGACCATCGCCGGGCTGGGTTTGCTGGCCTTGCTGGCGGTGTACTGGCTGCTGCAGACGGTGGCCGGACGCGATGTGCTGCTGGCGCAGATCGTGGCGCGGTTGCCCGCCGGATCCTCGCTCACCTGGGAGCGCGCCGAGGGCCCGCTGGCCGGCCCGCTGATCCTGTACAACCTGGATTTCCGCTACGACCAGATCCACTTCACCGCCGAGCGCGCCTACCTGGATCCGGACATCCGCCCGCTGCTCGGGCGCAAGCTGCAACTCGACACGCTGCAGCTGAAGAACGCCACGCTCAACCTGGCCAAGAGCGACGAACCGTTCGCACTGCCGAGTTGGCCGCAGTCGCTGCCGCAGATCGAAGTGCCGCTGGCGCTGCAGGCCGATCGCATCCTGATCAACGGGCTGCGCATCACCCAGGCGCAGCAACCGATGATCGATATCCACACGCTGAGTGGCGGCATCGAAGTGGCCAACGGCGAATTTCGCGCGAAGCGCTTGGTCATGACCAGTGACCGCGGCGACTTCCGCGTCGATGGCGATTACGTGCCGGCGCAGGACTACAAGGCCAACCTCACCGCCAGCGCGGTGTTCCCGGCTGCGCGCGGACGCACGCCGGCGCGGCTGGGCTTGATCGCGCGCGGCAACCTGGACAAGATGGAAGTGGCGATCGCCGGCAACGCGCCGGCGCCGTTGCGCACCACCCTGGTATTCACCGGCCGCAACGATCCCACCTGGCAGTTCGCCGCCAGCAGCAAGGCGCTGGACCCGTCGCTGTTCGTGCCGCCCGGCGATGCCGCGGCCGCCGCCAGCGAACCGATCGCGTTCGACCTGAGCGCTTCCGGCAAGGGCGGCGACGCCAAGCTGCAGGGCCAGCTCGCATACGGCGCGCAGAAGCTGACGCTGGACCCGTCCAACGTGCGCCTGGACAACCAGGTGCTCACCGTCGCGCCGCTGCAACTGCGCGCCTTCGATGGCCAGGCGCGGCTGCGCGGCACCGCCGACTTCCGCGATCCGGACAACGCCACCTTTCGCTTCTCGGTCAACGCCAGCGGCCTGAATTTCGCCACCGCCCCGGATCCGTCCACGCCGGACGCGCCGGCCGTGCCGATCAAGCTGGTCGACGCCAATCTCGGCCTGGCCGGCACGCTGAAACAGTGGGCCACCTACGGCGAAGCCACCGTCTCGCGCGGCAAGGACAGCGCCGAACTGCACCTCGATGTGCGCGGCGACGACCAGCGCGCGCAGCTCAAGCAGGTGCAGGCGAAGATGCCCAGCGGCACGCTCGACCTCGGCGGCGAAGTGGCCTGGGTACCGGAATTGAGTTGGGAGGTGAACGCCAAGCTGGCCGGCTTCGATCCCGGTTATTTCGCGCCGGGCTGGGACGGCAACCTGTCCGGCCAGTTCGCCTCCAAGGGCAAACAGCTGCCGGCGCATGCCGACGGCAGCGCCGCCGGCTACCAGGCCAGCCTCGACGTGCCACGCTTGAACGGCAAGCTGCGCAGCCGCCCGCTCGATGCCAACGGCACCTTCGCGCTGCAGGGCGAGCAGGGCGAAGGCAAGCTGCAACTGGCGCTGGGCGACAGCCGCGTGCAGGCGCAGGGCAAAGTCGGCGACCAGCTCGACATCGATGCGCAACTTCAGCCGCTGCAACTGGCCGACCTGCTGCCCGGTGCCACCGGCAGCCTGCGCGGCAGCGTGCAGGTCAAGGGCCGCCGCGATGCGCCCGATCTCACCGCCGATCTCACCGGCAATGGTTTGAAGTGGGACAGCTACGGCGCCGACAGCGTCAGCCTGCGCGGGCGCCTGCCGTGGCGCGGCAGCGGCGGCGAACTGGCGCTGCGCGGCAGCGCGATCAGTGCCGGCGTGGTACTTGAGACAGTGCGCGTGGACGCGCGCGGCGCGGTGGAAAACCTGCAGCTCGATGCCGACACCCACAACGACATGGGTGCGCTCGCCTTCGCCGGGCAACTGCGCCGCGACGGCGCGCGCTGGCAGGGTGGGTTGAATACGCTGCGGGTGGCGCCGGCCAAGGGCGAACCCTGGCAACTGCGGCAACCGGCCACGTTCGCCATCGCCGGCAGCGCCTTCACCCTGTCCGACACCTGTCTCGGCGCGAACGGTGGTGGCGCGCTGTGCGTGGCCGCCAACTGGCCCAAGCAGGGCCTGACCGTGCGCGGCGACGCGTTGCCGCTGTCGCTGGTGCAACCGTGGCTGCCACCCAACAGCGGCCGCAAGATGTACCTGCGCGGCGAACTCACCCTCGACGGCAGCTTCAAGCCGGCAGGCAACGCCTGGCAGGGATCGCTGCGGCTGGCCTCGCCGGAAGGCGGCCTGCGCCTGGGCGACAACGCGCGCGGCGAACTGGTGCGCTACGACCAGTTCAGTTTCGTCACCGATTTCACCGCCCAGCACATCCACTCCAAGCTCGGCGTCGGCTTCAAGGGCGATGGCTTCATCGACGCCACCGTGGACACCGGCTGGGACGCGTACGCGCCGCTCACCGGCGAGATATACATGAACATGTCGCGGCTGTACTGGATGGAGCTGTTCTCGCCCGATCTGGTACGGCCCAAGGGCCTGGTCGAAGGCCACGTCAGCCTGCGCGGCACGCGCTCGCAGCCGTCGATGGGCGGCAACGCCACGCTCAGCGACTTCACCGGCGAACTGCCGGCGCTCGGCCTGACCCTGAGCGAAGGCAAGGGCCGCTTCGACGCGCAGCCGGACGGCTCGGCGCGCATCGTCGCCTCGGTCAAATCCGGCGAAGGCACGCTCAACGTCGACGGCGGCCTGTCGTGGTACGGCGACACCACGCCGCTGCAGTTGAATATCCGCGGCAGCAACGTGCTGGTGTCCAATACCGCCGAACTGCGCGCGGTGGCCAACCCCGACCTGCAGTTCGGCATCGCCAACAAGACCATGAAATTGAATGGCCAGGTCACCGTGCCGTCGGCGGACATCGACCTGGAGCGGCTGGACCGCGGCACTTCGGTGTCCGAAGACGTGGTGGTGCTGGATCCGGCCGACCCCGAAGAAGCGCCGAGCTCGCCGCTGGAGATGGACCTGCGCGTGGTGCTCGGCGACCAGGTCAAGATGGCCGGCTTCGGCCTGAAGGGCGCGCTGACCGGCGCCATGCAGGTGCGCTCGCGCCAGGGCCGCGAGATGACCGCCACCGGCGGCCTGGACGTCAGCGGCCAGTACAAGGCCTACGGCCAGGACCTGACCATCACCCGCGGCCAGCTGACCTGGAGCAACAACATCGTCTCCGACCCGCGCATCAACATGCGCGCGCAACGCAAGGTCGGCGACGTCACCGCCGGCATCGACGTCACCGGCCGTGCCACCGCCCCGCACGCCGACGTGTGGTCGGATCCATCGATGTCGCAATCCGAAGCGATGGCGTACCTGGTGCTGGGCCGCAGCCTCAGCAACGCCAGCAGCGACGAAGCCGACCAGGTCACCGCCGCGGCCAGCGCGCTATCGGCCGGCAGCGGCATCCTCGCCTCGCAACTCGGCGCCAAACTCGGCTTCGACGACGCCGGCGTCAGCCAGTCGCGCACCCTCGGCGGCTCGGTGGTCGGCTTCGGCAAATATCTCTCGCCGAAACTCTACGTGAGTTACGGCGTGTCGCTGATCGGCAGCGGTTCGGTCTTGACCTTGAAATATCTACTCGGCCGCGGTTTCGACGCTGAGGTGGAATCGAGCACGGTGGAGAATCGTGGGTCGCTTAATTGGCGGAAGGAGAAGTAGTCGAAAATCAGCGTGATCAGAGCCAAAAATCTTCTTGACAAGGTCTTCACGCATTTGAGAGATTGACGCCTCTGTCAGCGCAACGCTGGCAGCCAAAGGGGCGAAGGATGTTCACTCAGTGGCAGGGACGGCGCAGCGTCGTCCTATTGTTGTTTTTGTCTTTATTGGGCCTGGAACAGGCAACGGCAGTAACGCCAGAGGACGAATTCGATAAGCGAATTCGGACGTCGCAGAATATCCAGCCGCTTGGTGAGAATCCTTTTGGCGAGAACATCAGTCTCTACAATGGAGCTCTGACTTTCAGGCAAGTGGATATCGATCAGCCTGGGACCGGGCTGCCGATCCAGTTGGTTCGCACATTCGACCCTTCCGACTCAAGTCCAAGGGAAGGCGCTGCCCGCGCGTTTTCTGACTGGCGACTGGAAGTTCCGAATATTCAAACATTGACGACTAGCCAAAATAGTTCTTTTTTTGCTGGTAATCGTTGCAGCAATTTTGGTTCAGCACCCTCTTTAGTTTTTAACCTGGGACGTCCGGCGCCTGTTATCTACAACGCAGAGCAATGGTGGGGCGGGTACCAGTTGATCATTCCTGGGATTGGTCGCCAAGACCTATTACGTCGAGATGCCTCCAACACACTCTCGCCGCAGATGACGGACTCCACTGGCGCGCAGCTGACGTTTCCCATAGTGACGCGTCAGCACTGGATGGTGACTTGTCTCGCTCAAACATCGAATGGACAGGGAGGGCAAGGATTTCTAGCGATTTCACCGGAAGGCACTAAATATTGGATGGACTGGCTGATCTATCGCGGTTACGACAATGTCGGTTTTGCGCAACCTGGCTTTGGTGGCGTCGATCGGCAAATGGCCATGATGATGGTGTCTCGCGTCGAGGACCGCTTCGGTAATAGCCTTCTCTATCAGTACGATGGTTCGGGCAACTTGCTCAAAATCCAGGCAAGTGATGGAAGGGTGCTAGATTTAACCTATGAAGCATGGCAGGGCGTCAACACCTCAGTGCCAAGCAGTAGAATTACTGCCGCAACTTTGCAAGCGAATGATGCATCTCCTAGAAAGTGGACCTATTCCTACGGAACGCTTTCAGATAATAGAGCTCACCTGACTGTCGTCACTCAGCCTGACGGTAGTTCATGGGGGATGGATTTCTCAGGTCTCTTCAACTTCAGTGGTATATCATATGTAACCTATGACCCCTATGATGGTTGCACGTTCAAAGTTTCGCAGAGTTCAGGCAGCACCAATCTCTCGCTGCGACACCCTTCAGGACTGGTAGGAAATTTTAGCGTAGGAACCTTGATTCGTGGTAGATCCTATGTTCCTTATCTGTGCGACTCCAGTTTTTCAGGAAATCGAAGCCTGGAAATTCCTAGTGTTTACAAGAATATTAATATATTAAGTAAGCGTGTTTCCGGGCCGGGGGTGCCAGAGCAGACGTGGACATATTCCTATTCTGGGCCAAACAACAGCTGGAGCAAAGATTGCAGTGCCGGTTGCGCTACAACAGTATGGACAGATGCAAAAAATCCGGCGGGATCGGTAACGCGCTATATCTTTAGTAATCGTTACGACTTTACCGAAAGTCAGCTGCTGCGAACTGAAGGCTACTCAGGTGCAGTAGGTTCCACATTATTACGCAGTGAAGATTCTGGCTATGCGGCACCTACGACAGGTCCTTGGCCGAAGCTGATAGGCGACGTGTTGCTGGGCAATATCAATAATGCTCAGGTTGGTACACTCTCACCCCTCTCCAGTAAGGTCATATCCCAAGAGAATACGCTTTACACGTATAGCGTCAGCAGCTTCGATGTCTTTGGCCGGGCCACGGTATTCGCGCGCTACAGTCCATGGCAGCGCAGCAGTGGTAGTTTGGACTATAGCGACAACACATCGAAGTGGGTGCTTGGCCAGGTGGCAAGGAAAACGAATGCTGAAACCGGCTTGGTCGAGTCACAAGTCGAGTACGACGCGACTAGCGCTTTGCCTACGAGGTCCTACGCATTTGGTAAGTTGCAGCAGACTATTGCCTACAATGCAGACGGAACTTTGGTGACAGTTACAGATGGTAAAAATAGCACCACCATGCTTTCCAATTGGAAGCGTGGTGTGCCGCAATTAATTCGCTTTGCCGACAATACCTCAATATCGGCAAGCGTTAACGACCATGGATGGATCACCGCGGTAACCGACGAAAATGGCTATGACACCAGCTACGGCTACGACCCAATGGGGCGAATGGTAAGCGTTGCCTATCCTGGCGGTGATAGTGTGGCTTGGAACGTCACAACGCAGACGTTTGAGCAGGTGGCGGCAGCAGAATATGGGCTGCCTGCAGGTCATTGGCGACAGACTGTCGCTACTGGCAACGCGCGCAAGGTAACCTATTTCGATGCATTTTGGCGGCCGTCTGTTACTTATGAGTTCGATGCGGGTAATCAGGATGCAAGTCGACGTTACCAGCGTTTCTCCTACGACTACGCGGGACGCACGACCTTCAGCTCATATCCTGGCTACACGGATGTGCTGAGCACCGGCATTTGGAGCAATTACGACGCATTGGGACGGAAAACTTCGGTGTCGCAAGACTCGGAGCTGGGCACGTTGACCGCGGTGACTGAGTACTTGCCGGGCAACCAGACACGGGTCACCGATCCGCGTGGTAACAAAACACTCACTGGCTACCAAGTCTTCGACCAACCCGCCTATGATGCACCGGTCTGGATCCAGCGTCCGGAAGGTGCGACCACCGAGATCGCGCGCGACGTTTTTGGTAAGCCGACGTCGATCCGGCGTCGCGATGCCGGCAGTAGCGTGTCGCTGACTCGCAGTTACGTGTATGACGGCTATCAACAACTGTGCAAGACGATCGAGCCGGAAACCGGTGCGAGCGCAACCGGCTACGACGCGGCAGGCAACATCGTATGGACTGCAAGTGGTCTATCGCTACCTAGCACGACGTCCTGCGATGCTGATGCAGCCTTCGCGTCCGGTCGCCGCGTCGATCGCAGCTACGACGCCCGTAACCGGATCAATGCACTGACCTTTCCGGACGGCAACGGCAACCAGCGCTGGACCTATTGGCCAGATGGTGAGGTCAAGCAGATCACCACGGGCAACAACGGCATCTCGACCTACAACAGCTTCGCCTACAACAAGCGTCGCCTGATTGTGGGGGAAAGCCAGGGTCAGGCCGATGGCGAGACCTGGGCGATTGGCTATGGCTACAACGCCAATGGCCATCTGGCAGCGCATCGTTATCCGTCGGGGCAGACCATCGACTATGCACCCAACGCCTTGGGGCAACCCACGCAGGCAGGTAGCTACGCGACCGGAGTGAGCTACTACCCCAACGGCGCGATCAAGCAGTTCACCTACGGCAACGGCATCGTGCATACGCTGACCCAGAATGCGCGCCAGCTGCCGGACAGCAGCCAGGATGCCTACGGCGGCACGACCTTCCTGAGCGACGGCTACGACTACGATGCCAACGGCAACGTAGCCGCCATCAGCGACGGCGCGACCGGCCGCAACCAGCGCGGCAACCGCACCATGGCCTACGATGGCCTGGATCGCCTGACCTCGGCGGTCTCGCCGATGTTCGGTACCGCAACCTACGGCTACGACATCCTCGACAACCTGACCCACGTCGTGGCACCGGGCCGGGACCACTACTATTGCTACGACGGCTACTGGCAACTGACCAATGTCAAGACAGGCAACTGCAGCGGCAGCACCGTCATCGGCATGAGCTATGACGTGCAGGGCAATCTGAAGAACAAGAACGGCCAAGCATTCGCGTTCGACTACGGCAACCGCCTGCGCGAAGCGACAGGCAAGGAAACCTATCGCTACGACGGCTATGGTCGCCGTACCCTAGCGATGCAAAGTGGCGGGGCCATCGGCTCGATGTACGACCAGGCAGGAGCATTGCGCTACCAGAAGAACCAACGTCAGGCGAAGGCGACCGACTACATCATGCTGGGTGGAAGCCTCGTGGCCGAAGCCGACTGGCCGTTCGGGCAGACCGCGGCAGTCAAGGACTACGTAAACTGGACAGCGGTTGGTGGCGCTACTCGCTATGTGGTGGAAGAGAGCGTTGACGGCGTCACGTGGACATCTGTCTATGAAGGCACCGATCCCAGCTGGACCTCGCTTGCTAGGCCCTCAGGTACTTATTCGTATAGCGTGACGGCCTGCATGTCCGACGGAACGTGTAGCGCTGCTTCCAATGTGGCGCATGTCCAGCACTTGGCGGTCGATATCGTACCGATGCTGTATCAGCTGCTATTGAATTGATAAGAAACGTCCTGCTTGAATCAGCTATACAGAAGCCAATTCGTAAAACGGAATAATTTTTACCGGGATGTGGCGAACATGTGTAATTGTCTGTATATGAAAATTATTATCGCCGATGTCTGCCAGCAATTGGGCGGTAGTGTTGCACGCCACTACCGCGTCTGGCGCTCGAGTGAATTGAATTCCTGATAGGTTTTACTGTCAGCGTAGCCCTAAATATCATCGAGTCGATTAAGTGGTTAGATGGTGCATGAAGTTTGGCCAATTGAATTCTATAAAAGGAAGGGTTATGAGCATAAATCGCATAATATTGATGATCGTTTTAATCTTGGGGTTTTCTGGTGAAGCTTTCGGTAACGTGGTGGTGGGGCGGGGAAAAATCAACTATGTTGAGAACGGCTGGTTTGGCGAAGGTCTTGTTATTCATTTCTCCCAAAATGGCCCTCCAGGATGCTCGGCTTCACTTAATGATCTTGCAATAGATAAAAATCACGCCGCCTACAAGGAACTTGTGGCTATGGCTATTGCGGCATATACCTCTGATTCAAATGTGGAGCTCATGGTGGAGGATGGAACGTGCCTTTTTGGCGGACGAACCAAGATCCTCTCTATTAGGCTGGTTAAATAAAATAGTAAATGGGCTGGGTAGGGAAGCAGATTTTGACCCCCGGCCCTCTGGTTTAACAGGGGGAAAGTCGATGCTTGCGGTCTTGGTGTCGGCTCTGGTCAATAAATGCAAGATGGACGTGCAAGCTAGCGGGTGCAGTATTTTCGAGATCTATCTGAAATAGCGAAGTTGCGTGGCGAATTGTCGTAGCGATACAGCATGCTTCTAACTGGAAGCGCTGTTAATCGTGCGCATTCTGATGCTTCTAGTGAATGAAATCAATCACTCAAAAGTGCAAGGACGAGTCATGTTGAAAATCCGGGTGGTCAAGGCAATGCTGCACGTCACCACCGCAGTGGCCATTTCATTACTCGTCGCACTCAGCGCCTCGGCGCAGACGGTTCGGTATGTTCATACGGATGGGCTGGGTTCGGTCGTACTGACGACGGACAAAGACCGGAATATTATCGAACGTAGCGAGTACGAGCCGTATGGCAGCCTGTTGAACCGCGCGCTGGCGGATGGTCCTGGTTATACGGGCCATGTCATGGATGCTGCTACCGGCTTGACGTATATGCAACAAAGATACTATGAATCTGATATTGGGACCTTCCTCTCTGTCGATCCTGTGACAGCTTACGAAAAGCCAATAACGAACTTCAATCGCTACGTCTACGGTCTCAATAATCCTTACAAATTCACTGATCCAGATGGGCGTCAAACCGTCGGTGAAATGATTGATGATAATGCTATGTCTGCAGCCTCACGTGGTGAAGTTGCTACAACTTATGGATGGGCATTTGCTGCGGGGTTCTGGAAGTATCTGGGAGCTGAGAATGTCAGTAAAATTACGGATAAAGGATTTACTGATGCCAGCACGTCAGATAAAGTCGGCGCGGGCATGGAGGTCTTGGCTGCCCTGCCTCCAGTTAAAATTGTTGGCGAAGCTGCCGCCATCGGGAAAGAGGCCGTCACTGCGGCAAGGGCCACTGAAGGTGCTATATTTGCGACGACAAAAGAAGCAACTTCAGCAGCAAAATCTATGGGTTTTACCCGTATAAATGGTGAAGTGCATGGACAGGCTGTATATAAGCGCGGCAAGGACTATATAACCAGAGATGCAGATGGCCACAATGGTGGAGCATGGAAGATGGCGGACTCTGTAAAGGGACTTTTTAGTAAAGAAACCCGCGCCGGAACATACTCGGCTGATTTAAAAAAGCGCGTTGGAGATTAATCATGTCTAATTCATATCCGGATTGGGTTATTCGCGGGAAAAGCATCAAAGAATTGATTGATGACTTGTCCAGCTTCGAAAATCAGGAAATGCAAGTTAGAATCTCGTTGGATGGCGGAAAAACAAGCAAGCCAATCAGCATTGTAAAAAAATCAAATGGCTTATGTATTATAGCAAACTCTGAAATTTTTGAATAAAATTGATAATTTTCTTGCGGTATTTTAAAATCATAGAATTTAACAGGAATTATTATGGCGTCAATATAATTCATGCATGGCTCTAAAAATAAAATTGAGGCGTAAGGCTGAGTGTTTCCATGGAATATATGTTCTACTGAATGGCCAATAAATAATGGATTGTGGGCAACGGGGTCAGGTTCACTTATTCAATAGCAGGCATCTGTGTATCGGGTCGTAGGAAGTGATCTGACCCTGCGTTCGCTTTTTGTCGGGAGCATTCTCGATCTTTCTTGGTAAAGGCCACATCCATCGATGAATGGATTGGTATCTTGGTTGCTGCGACCGCATTGGCCGGCTAAGGTTGCGGTTACGTTCTTTGCCTAGATCTCCGCATGCCCGTGCCCTGTCCTCTTGCCGCTTCGCTCACCCTAAGCCTTGCCCTCACTGCCACAGCCCATGCCGACGAAGGCATGTGGATGCCATCGCAATTGCCGGAACTGGCAAAGCCGTTGCGTGAGGCCGGGTTCCGTGGGAATCCAAGTGATCTAGCAGCGGTGACGCAGCCGCCGCTGAGTGCTGTGGTGAAGGTCGGGGGCGGGACCGGGGCGTTCGTGTCGGGCGAGGGCTTGCTGCTGACCAACCACCATGTGGCCTATGGGGTGATCCAGTACAACACCTCGGGCAAGGACAACTTGATCGAACAGGGCTTCATCGCCAGGGATCGCGGCGACGAGCGCGCGGCCAATCCGGATTTCCGGGTGCTGGTGACGGTGGGTTTCGACAAGGTCACCGATGCCGTGTTGGGGCCGGCCAAGGGCAAGACCGGGCGGGCGTACTACGATGCGGTGGATGCGGCGAGCAAGCGCATCGTGGCCGATTGCGAACGCGAGGGCGGGGTGCGCTGCAGTATCGCCAACATGTACTACGGCACGGACTTCTACCGGATCCGCCAGCTGGAGCTGCGCGACGTGCGCCTGGTGTATGCGCCGCCGCGGGCGATCGGCAACTACGGTGACGAGATCGATAATTTCATGTGGCCGCGGCACAGCGGCGATTTCACCTTGCTGCGCGCCTATGTCGGCAAGGACGGCAAGCCGGCCGACTATAGCGCCGACAACGTGCCGTACCAGCCGCCGGCGCTTCTGCAGATCGCCACGCAGGGGCCGAAGGCCGGGGACTTCGCGATGTTGGCCGGCTATCCGGGCATCACCTATCGGCATCGCACGGCGGCGGAGTTCGACGAGCAGGTGAACGGGGCGTTGCCGCAGCGGGTGGCGGTGTTCGACCAGATGATCGGAGTCATCGAAGCGGCGGGCAAGGTAGATGCGGAGGCACGCACGCGCTATGCGGCGCAGCTGCAGTCGCTGAAGAACAATCGCAAGCGTGCGGCCGGCGAGCTGGAAGGGATGCAGCGCAGCGATGCAGTACGGCTGCGCAGCGAGGACGAGCGCGGCATGCTCGCCGCCACGCAGGGCGACGATGCGCGCGACATCGCGGCCTTGCAGGCGTTGTTGGCCGAGGCGTCGACGCTGCGCGAGCGTGATCTGCTGCTGGCGTTGATCGGGACACAGACCCAGTTGCTGCGTTCGGCATTGACGCTGGAACGGTTGCGGCTGGAGTCGGCCAAACCCGACGAGCAGCGCGAGAGCGGCTACCAGCAGCGCGACCAGGCGCTGATCGAGGGCACGCTGAAGCAGGTGCAGCGGCGCTATTCGCCGGTGGTGGAAAGGGCGCTGCTGAGCGCGCTGCTGGCCCGTTACCAGCAGTTGCCCGATGCGCAGCGCGTGCCGGAATTCGACGCGGCGTTCGGGCGAACGCCGGCGCAGTTGCAGCAGGCCTTGGACGAGCTCTATGCAGGGACCAAGCTGGGCGAGGAAGCCGAGCGCTTGTCGCGCTTCGCTGCCGCGCGCGAGGCCAAGCCGGTGGCGGCCGATCCGCTGACGACGCTGGCCGCGGCACTGGTGCAGGCGCAGCTGCGCCTGGAGAACGAACGCAAGACGCGCGAGGGCGAGCAGCTGCGCCTGCGTCCGGCCTACATGCGTGCGCTGTTCGCCTGGCGCAAGCAGCAGGGACGGGCGGTGTATCCGGATGCCAACAGCACGCTACGCATCAGCTATGGCCGGGTCGAGCCGCTGGCGCCGCGCGATGCGGTGAGCTTCGCGCCGGTGACCACGGTGGCCGGCATCGTCGAGAAGAACACCGGGCAGGCGCCGTTCGATGCACCCAAGCCGCTGCTCGCGGCGATCGCCAAGGGCGATTTCGGCAGCACCGCAGATGCGCAGCTGAAGACGCAGCCAGTGAATTTCCTGACCAACCTGGACACGACCGGCGGCAATTCGGGGTCGCCGGTACTCAACGCGCGCGGCGAGCTGATCGGGCTGAACTTCGACAGCAACTGGGAGGCGGTCAGCGCCAGCTGGTGGTACGACCCGCGCTACAAGCGGGCGATCCATGTGGACATGCGCTACCTGCGTTGGCTGCTGGCGAAGGTGTATCTGGCGCCGCAGTTGCTGCAGGAAATGCGGTTGCCTGCGGAATGAGCAACGCCGTACCCGCACGTTACCGGGCTTGGTGCTCCACAGTGATACCGGCGGCCGGAGTGCGGCGCACGGCATTTGGATGGAGCCGCATGTATCCGGGGGCGGCGCCATGCGTGGTGGTCCGTCGCCGGCCAGGCGGTGCCGTGGTGCGCGCGCTACGATCCGCGTGTTTCGGCGCGCATGATGATCTGCACGTATCGCATCGTTCTTCGCGGGCGCCCCACTAAGCTGTGGCGATGTTGCCGACACCGCTGCCGCGCACGTTCTACGCCCGCGACGCGCGCCTGGTGGCGCCAGAGTTGTTGAACAAGTTGCTGGTCACCGGCGACGGCCGCTGCGGTCGCATCGTCGAGGTGGAGGCCTATTGCGGTGCCGAGGATCCGGCGGCACATTCGTTCCGCGGCATGACCCCGCGCACGCAGGTGATGTTCGGGCCGCCCGGCCATCTGTATGTCTATTTCATCTACGGCATGCATTGGGCGCTCAACGCGGTGTGCGGCGGCGCGTCCGGGCATGCGGTGCTGATTCGGGCGTTGGCGCCGGTCGCAGGAATCGAGGCGATGCAGTTGGCGCGCGGCGTGGGACGTATCGCCGATCTCACCCGCGGGCCCGGCCGGCTGGCCAAGGCGCTTGGTGCTTCGGGTGCGGACAATGGACTGGATCTGACACAGGCCAGCTCGCGCCTGTGGCTGGGCGAGGATGGCACGCCGCCGCCTGCGGATCCGGTCGCCACGCCGCGTATCGGCATCAGCAAGGCCACGGAGGCGCTGTGGCGCTGGTACGTGCCTTGGGATCCGAACGTGTCGGGGCCTGCGCTGCCGGGAGCGAAGCGCAGGACCATGCGCGCGAACTGACGGGTTGCGTTGGGTCCACACATCCTGGCGCATCGTGTGTCCGGATCGCCGGGGCCGGGAAGGCGTCGGGACTGAAGTCCCTCCCACAGTGCACCCATCGAGTTGGCGGCGAGTGCCCTTGTGGGAGCGGCTTCAGCCGCGACGAGCGAAGCGGTGGGGGTTGCCGCGACCGGAAGGTGCCGGGACTGAAGTCCCTCCCACAATGCACCCATCGAGTTGGCGGCGAGTGCCCTTGTGGGAGCGGCTTCAGCCGCGACGAGCGAAGCGGTTGGGGTTGCCGCGACCGGAATGTGTCGGGACTGAAGTCACTCCCACAGTGCACCCATCGAGTTGGCGGCGAGTGCCCTTGTGGGAGCGGCTTCAGCCGCGACGAGCGAAGCGGTGGGGTTGCCGCGACCGGAAGGCGTCGGGACTGAAGTCCCTCCTACAGTGCACCCATCGAGTTGGCCGCAAGCCACCATGGGAGCAGCTCGAGCCGCAACGAACGAAACGACTCGATAGCGACCGTCAGAATGAGGCGAAAGACGCGCTAGACCGCGCCGACGCTTGCACGAGATGTGGCATCCAACTGCGCGATCGCATCCGCCACCACCGCATCGAACGGCGCATCGACGTCCACCGAAAGCACGTCCGGCTCCTCCAACGGCAGCTCCAGCGTCTCGATCTGGCTCTGCAACAGGGCCGGCGGCATGAAGTGGCCGCTGCGCCGCGCCAGGCGTTCGGCGATCACATGCGCGGCCGCATGCAGGAACACGAAACGCATCGGTACGCCGCTGTCGCGTAGCTGCTGCCGATGGACGCGCCGCAATCCGGAGAAAGCCAGCACGACGCTTTGGCCGGCATCGACCGACTGGCGCAGGCGTAGCGCCAGCGCCGCCACCCAGGGCACGCGCTGCGCATCGGTGAGCGGCACGCCGCGCGCCATCTGCGCCTTGGCCTCGGCGCTGTGGACATCGTCCGCGTCCAGGAACGCGAGGCCGTAGTGCGCGGCCAGCGCCTGCGCGACGCTGGTCTTGCCGCTGCCGGAAATGCCCATCACGACGATGGCTTCGCTGCGCTGCGGCAAGGAATTCTGGGATGTTGCGTCCATCACGAGCGGTTATACCTTGCACGGGGTTTGGCATGATGCGCGAGTCGGCGTTGGCGATGCGCGCAGCGTGGTGTAGCGTCGGCACGCCACGATCGGCGCAACGTGCCTGGCGCCGTTCCATCATCGCATGACCACCCGACAGGATCGCCGATGCCCACACCGCCGCAACGCGCCGATGCACCGCTGCGCTGGACAGAAAAGGTCGGCTACGGCGTCGGCGACATGGGCTTCAATTTCTACTGGGCCAACATCTCCGCGTTCCTGCTGATCTTCTACACCGACACCATGGGCCTGCCCGCGGCGGCGGTGGGCACGATGATCCTGCTGACCAAGGTGGTCGATGCGGTCACCGATCCGCTGATGGGGGCGATCGCCGACCGCACCCGCTCGCGTTGGGGCAAGTTCCGGCCGTACCTGCTGTTCGCCGCGCTGCCGATGGCCGCCAGCGGCGTGCTGGCCTACACCACGCCGGACCTGGGCCAGGGCGGGCGGCTGGTCTGGGCCTACGTCACCTTCGGCTTGATGATGCTGATGTACACGGTGATCAGCATTCCGTATTCGGCGCTGTCGGGGGTGATCACCGCCGACAGCCAGCAGCGCACCACGCTGATCAGCTTCCGCTTCATCGCCGCCTTCGCCGGCACCACGCTGGTCAACTACGCCACGCTGGACATGGTGCGCTGGTTCGGCAATGGCGACGATGCGCAGGGCTGGCAACGCACCATGCTGGTCTACGGCATCGCCGCGGCGGCGCTGTTCGCGACCGTGTTCGCGACCACGCGCGAGCGGGTGCAGCCGCTGCCGCAGCCGCGCGCGCCGGTGCTGCAGGACATCGGCAATCTGCTGCGCAATCCGCCATGGCGGGTGCTGTTCGCGCTGGCGCTGATCATCATGATCACCATCGTCATGCGCGCCGGCGCCGGCGTGTACTACTTCAAGTACTACGTCGGCCGCCCGGACCTGACCGGCTGGTTCCTGGGCAGCTATTCGGTGGCCTTGGCGGTGGGCGCGGCGGCCACGCCGCTGCTGACCCGGCTGTACGACAAGCGCCGGCTGATGATGGGGCTGATGGCGCTGGTCGGTATGCTCAGTTGCGCGATGTTCTTCATCCCGCGCGAGGCGATCTGGGCGCTGTTCGGCATCAATCTGCTGATCGGCCTGGCGCTGGGGCCGAAATCGCCGCTGGCGTTCTCGATGTATGCCGACACCGCCGACTACACCGAATGGAAGACCGGGCGCCGCGCCACTGCGATGACGTTCTCGGCGGCGACGTTCTCGCAGAAGCTCGGCGGCGCGCTGGCCTCGGCCTGCATCGCCTGGATGCTGGCCGGCATGGGCTATGTGGCCAACCAGGCGCAGAGCGATGCGTCGCAGCTGGGCATCGTGCTGCTGCTGACGGTGATCCCCGGTGCGGTCGCGTTCCTGGCGGCGTGGACGATGCGCTTCTATCCGCTCGACGATGCCGCGCTGCTGCGCATCCAGCAGGAACTGGCCGCGCGCAAGCGCGCCGCGGAGGAAGCGAGCGCATGAGCGTTGGCAATGACGCATTTCGCGAGGTAACCGAGCTGCTGGCGCCCAGCGCCGATGGCGAACGCTACGAACTGCACAGCCCGACGGCGCTGCCCAACGCCGGCGGCTTCCTGTGGAACCGGCGGATGATGATCCAGGTCACCTGCCGCGGTTACGCCACCGCGCAGTTCATGCAGCCGGAGCCGGCCAAGTACGCGCACGCGCCAAACCTGGAGGCCAGGACCTTCATGCAGCCGGAGCAGCCGTATTACGCGCATCATCCGGGGCGCTTCTTCTATCTCAAGGACGAGGACAGCGGCGCGATCTATTCGGTGCCGTACGAGCCGGTGCGGGCGACGCCGCAGGCATTCCGCTTTTCGGTCGGCAAGCGCGACATCGCGTGGTGCGTGCGTTACACCGAGATCGAGGTGGAAGTACGCCTGCAGTTGCCGGTCGAGGATACGGTCGAGCTGTGGCAATGCCAGGTCCGCAATCTGGACGGGCGCGTGCGCCGGATCGCGCTGTATGCGTATTTCCCGGTCGGCTACATGTCGTGGATGCACCAGAGCGGCGAGTACCGCGCCGACCTGGGCGGCATCGTCTGCCGCAGCGTCACGCCATACCAGAAGGTCGAGGACTACTTCCGCAACCGCGACTTCAAGGACTGCACCTTCCTGCTGCACGAGCAGGCGCCCGATGCGTGGGATGCGCGGCAATCGGCATTCGAGGGCGAGGGCGGCCTGCACGCGCCGAGCGCGGTGCTGCAGCCGCGACTGGGCGGCAGCGATGCGCGCTACGAAACGCCGACCGCGGCCTTGCAGTACTGCCTGACGCTGCAGCCGCAGCAGGAACAGACGTTGCGTTTCCTGTTCGGCCCGGCACGCGACGATGCGGAGATCGCGGCGCTGCGGCAGCGCTATCTGTCCGCGGCCGGCTTCGCCGAAGCGGCGGCCGAGTACAGCGATTATCTGGCCGAGGCGGCCGGCTGCCTGCACATCGCCACGCCCGATCGGTGCCTGGACAACCTGGTCAACCACTGGCTGCCGCGGCAGGTGTTCTATCACGGCGACGTCAACCGCCTGACCACCGATCCGCAGACGCGCAATTTCCTGCAGGACCATATGGGGATGAGCTTCCTGCGCCCGCAGACGGCGCGCGCGGCGCTGCTGCATGCGCTGTCGCAGCAGGACGCCAGCGGCGCGATGCCGGACGGCATCCTGCTGATCGAAGGCGCGGAGCTGAAGTACATCAACCAGGTGCCGCATACCGACCATTGCGTGTGGCTGCCGGTGTTCCTGTCGGCGTACCTGGACGAGACCGGCGATGCGGCGCTGCTCGACGCCATCGTGATCGGCGCCGATGGCGGCAGCGCCAGCGTCGCCGAGCGCCTGGACGCGGCCATGCGCTGGCTGCTCGGCGCGCGCGATGCGCGTGGGCTGAGCTACATCGCGCAGGGCGATTGGTGCGACCCGATGAACATGGTCGGTTACCGTGGCCGCGGCGTGTCCGGCTGGCTGTCGGTGGCCACGGCGTACGCATTGCAGTTATGGGCCACGATCTGCGAACGCCACGGCCGCGACACGCAGGCGGCTGCATTCCGTGCCGGTGCCGCCGAGGTCAACGGTGCGGTCAATCGCGAGCTGTGGGACGGCGATTGGTACGCGCGCGGCATCACCGACGACGGCGTGCGCTTCGGCATCAAGGACGATGCGGAGGGCCGCATCTATCTCAATCCGCAGAGCTGGGCGCTGCTCGCGGGTACGGCGGATGCGGAGCAGCGCAAGCGTTTGCTGCAGGCGGTCGATGCGCAGCTGGACACGCCGTACGGGCCGACCATGCTGGCGCCGCCGTACACCGCGATGCGCGAGGACGTGGGCCGCCTCACCCAGAAACATCCCGGCTCGGCGGAGAACGGTTCGGTCTACAACCACGCCGCCGCGTTCTATCTGCATGCGCTGTACGCGATCGGCGATGCCGACCGCGCCTGGCGCGTGCTGCGCGCGATGATCCCGGGGCCGGACCTGGCCGACTACCTGCAACGCGGGCAGTTGCCGGTATTCGTGCCGAACTACTACCGCGGCGCCTGGCGCGAACTGCCGCGCACCGCCGGCCGCTCCAGCCAGCTGTTCAATACCGGCACCGCGGCGTGGCTGTACCGCTGCCTGATCGAGGGTTTGTTCGGGCTGAAAGGCGAGGGCGAGGCGCTGGGCGTGCGTCCGCAGCTGCCGTCGCACTGGACGCAGGCGACGGTGCAGCGCCGCTTTCGCGGGGCGGTGTTCGAGGTGCGCATGCAGCGCGTTGCGGGGTGCGTTGCGCCGCGGGTCAGTGTGGATGGGCAGGTGCTGGACGTGGCGCGGATCGAGGATATCGAGAGCGGCCGCCGTTATCGGGTCGAGGTGATGTTGCCGGAGGCGTGACGGGGCGTTCGGAACTCCCAATCCAGATGGTTGCGCTCGCGGTGAGCGACCGCCTGGGCACGTTAGCGCCAGGTTGCTGAAGTAGTGGGCCTGTCGGGTGGCTGCAGTCGGGACTGAAGTCCCTCCCACAAAAGTCTGCGTGCCCGGCGAGGCGCCACAGGGTCGAAGCCATGGCGACAAGTTTGTTGCGCAAGATGCCTTCGCTTCACAGGCGTTCGTAGGCAACGGCTGGGTGCACGGTGGGAGGGGCTTCAGCCCCGACGCCTTATCGGTGAAGCGAGCGCCAGGCCTGAAGCCTTTCTACAACGGCAATGCACTCGCAGTTTCGATCAGGTCTTCCCATTGCAGCCGGGTGCTTGCCGCATCGTCGCTTTCCAGCAGCGCGCGGCGGGCGGCGCGGCGCATGGCGCGGCTGATCCAGGTTTGCAGGTCGCGGCCGGAGCGGCCTGCGCTGCGTTCGGCCAGCCAGCTGGCCGCTTCCGCCGCGTCGAACGCCAGCGGCTTGCCGTGCAGCAGGCGCGCGACGATCGCGCTGCGTGCGGCGGCGTCGGGCAGGCCGATCTCGATCTGCCGGTCCAGCCGCGACAGCAGCGCCGGATCGATCGCCGCGGCATGGTTGCTAGCGGCCAGCAGGAACACCTGCCCGGCCTGGCTGGCGACGCCGTCCAGTTCCTGCAGCAGCTGGCCGACGATCTCGCGGGTCAGCGCGTCGTCGCCGTCGATTCCGCGCGCTGGCGCGACGATGTCGATCTCGTCGACGAACACGATGCACGGCGCCTGCGCGCGGGCGCGCTCGAACGCGGCCTGCACGCGTTGGCCGGACTGGCCCAGGTAGGCGGCCTTGAGGTCGGCGCCGGTCAGGGCGATGAAGGCCAGCCCCGACTGGCTGGCCAGGATCCGCGCCAGTTGGGTCTTGCCGGTGCCGGGCGGGCCGTACATCAGGATCCCGCGCGGCACCGGCACGCCCAGCGTGGCCAGGGTCTCGGCGTTGCGCAGTTCCTTGCCCAGGCCGACGAATTCCTCGATCACCGCCGCCGGCAGCACGATGTCGTTCCAGTCCAGCGGCGTCACCCGGGTCGAGCCCTTGCCGCGCAGCAAGCGCAATTGCGCCAGCAGCGCGTCGCCATCGAGTTCGCCGTCCATGCACTCGGCAGCGACCCGCGCCACCAGGGTGTGCAGATCGCGGCCGGACAGGCCGCTGCTGTCGGCGACCACGCGCGGGTCCAGCGCCAGCGCGAAGCCGGCGCGTTCCAGCTCGCCGCCGAGGATGCGCGCGCGTGCCGCCGCATCGGGCAGGCCGATGCCGATGCTGGCGGTGAAGCGCGACATCACCGCGTCGTCGAGCAACTCGGGGCGGTTGGTCGCGCCGATCACCAGCACCTGGCCGCGCGCTTCGTGGAAGCCGTCCCATTCGGCGAGAAAGGTCTGCACCAGTTCGGCGCCGAAGCTGTCGCTGTCCACGCCGCCGCGGCGCGCGAACACGCTTTCGCATTCGTCGATGAACAGGATCGCTGGCGCCTTGGCGCGGCAGCGCTGCCAGATCGCCTGCACCTTGGGGCCGGTGTGGCCGACGTGCGCGGCCTTCAGGTCGGCCACGCCCAACGCTTCGAAATGGCAGCCCGCATGGCGCGCCAGCTTGCGCGCGATCAGGGTCTTGCCGGTGCCCGGCGGCCCGTGCAGCAGCATGCCCTTGGGCGCCGGCGTGCGCCCGGACACGAACAGGTCCACCAGCTTGAGGATCTGGTCCAGGGTGGTGTCGGGCAGCGCCACGTCGGCCCAGTGGCGGTGGATGGCGTCGGTGCTGTGCAGACGCTGCTGCAGCATGCGCTGTTGGCTGCGCGCGTCCATCCAGGCATCCACATGCCGGTGCAGCTCGGCGATCGGCTGCGCCTCGGCGGCTGCGCTGGCCGCCACCGCCAGCGCCAGGTCGCGTAGCTGCGCCTGCGCTTCGGTGTCGAACGCCGTGCCGATCGGGATCAGCGCGGCGGCGCGGCCAGCGTCTGGCAGCAGCAGCAGCGCCTGCACCTGCGGTTCCGGCTCGGCGCCGTCGTGCAGCGCCAGCATGCGCGCGCCGGCCAGGTCGCCGTGCGCCGCGGCGATCTGCCAGCGGCCCTGCAGTTCGCGCTGCGGCCATGGCGCGCGGGTGACGCGGTACGGATAGGTCGCATCGTGGTGGCTGTCGCGGGCGAACTGCATCAGCGCCAGCGGCCGCTGCGCGAAACCGTGCAACAGTGCGCGCTCGTCGCGGCTGACATGCCGGGCCAGCAGGTGCGCGCCGCCGATGACCAGCAGCGCATAGATCAGCAGCGACGGCAGCGCGCGTTGCAGCAGCTGCAGCGTGTCGCGCTGCATGCCCAGATGGCGCCACCAGTCCAGATAGCCGCGCGCGTCGCCGAGCCAGTGCCCGCTCATCCACGGCAGCGCCAGCAGCAGGAACGCGAGCAGCGCCAGCCGCCAGCGCCAGTCCGGCAGCAGCGGGCGCAGCAGCAGCGCCGGCCACCACGCGCGGCGGTATTCGCGGCGCAGCACCGCGGCGGCGGCCTGCGCCGCCTGCGCGACGAAGTCGCGGCGGATCGCGGCCACGGCGTGTTCCACCGCCGGCAGGTGCCGTTCGACCTCGGCTTCGGCGGTGGCCTGCCGCACCTGTGCCTGCTGCAATTGCGTCTGCAGCCGCAGCCGTTGCTGCTGCAGATAGCTCGCCCGCGACTCGGTCGGCACGGAAGACATCAGCGTGGGCGGGCGTGGGCGTTCACTGCGCGAATCTTAGCCTGCCGCTTGCATGTCGTGCCGTAGGCGGCCTGTCCGCTGCTGGCCTGCCGCCTGCGCGGCCGGTCGCAGGCCCAGGCCCCATCGTGTCGATGCCGGACACGGCAAGACCATGTGCCGTACAAGGGCGTGCGCGGCGCGGCATCATCATGCGGTCGCCTGGCCGCAGCACCTGGGCCTGGATCCTCGGTTGCCCCGTGCGCGGACAAGCACGCCGTGGCCTATCCCAAGCGCCTCGGCAGGCCCTAGACTGCAACGATCGTCGCGGGGATTTCGCCCTTGGTCTCTAGCTGGATCCTGCTGCTGGTGTCGGTCGGCTACGCGGCGCTGCTGTTCGCGGTGGCGTGGTGGGGCGACCGGCGGCCGCTGTACCCGGAGCGGCCCTGGCTGCGCCCGGCGGTGTACAGCCTGGCGCTGGCGGTGTATTGCTCGTCGTGGACGTTCTACGGCGCGGTCGGCAGCGCGGTGCGCAACGGTGCCGGCTACCTGCCGATCTATCTGGGGCCGCTGCTGCTGCTGCTGTTCGGCTGGCGCATCATCGAGCGGCTGGCGCTGATCGCGCGCAGCGAGAACACGGTGTCCATCGCCGACTTCATCTCCTCGCGCTACGGCCGCTCGCGGCGGCTGGCGGCGCTGGTGGCGGTGATCGCGCTGGTCGGCGTGGTGCCGTACCTGGCGCTGCAGTACAAGGCGGTGGCGATGAGCCTGCAGGTGCTCAGCGGCCAGTCCAGCGCCGGGGCGCCGTTCTACGCCGATCCGGCGCTGTACGTGGCGCTGCTGATGGCGCTGTTCGCGACCTTGTTCGGCACCCGCCAGGTCGATGCCACCGAACACCACCACGGCATGATGCTGGCGATCGCGCTGGAATCGGTGGTCAAGCTGCTGGCGATGGTCGCGGTGGGCGTGTTCGCCTACGTGTGGCTGAGCGGCCGCGACGGACGCGTGCTGCAGTCGGCGCATACCTTGTTCCAGAACACGCCGCCGGTCGGCTTCATCTCGCAGACCCTGCTCAGCTTCCTGGCCATCGTGTGCCTGCCGCGGCAGTTCCACGTGGCGGTGGTGGAGTGCAGCGACATCGGCGACATCCGCAAGGCGCGCTGGCTGTTCGGCCTGTACCTGGTGCTGATCTCGGCGATGGTGGTGCCGATCGCCGCGGCCGGCATCGCCCTGTTCGGCCAGTCCGGCGAGGTGGCCCGCGACAGCATCGTGCTGGCGTTGCCGCTGGCCGAGGGCCGTACCGCGCTGGCGCTGGTCGCCTACGTGGGCGGCTTTTCCGCCGCCACCGGCATGGTCATCGTCTCCAGCATCGCGCTGGCGACGATGATCAGCAACGACCTGGTGATGCCGGTGCTGCTGCGCCGCCGCGGGCACCAGGCGGCCGGCGCCGACGTCGCCTCGCGGGTGCTGTGGATCCGGCGCCTGGCGATCCTGCTGCTGGCGCTGATCGCCTACGGCTACTACCGCAGCAGCAGCAACGACAGCAGCCTGGCCTCGTACGGGCTGATGGCCTTCGCCGCGGTGGCGCAGTTCGCGCCGGGCGTGATCGGCGGGCTGTACTGGCGCGGCGCCAGCCGCAAGGGCGTGGAGACCGGCATGGTGCTGGGCTTCGGCACCTGGATCTACACCCTGTTGCTGCCGGCGCTGACCCAGGCCGGCTGGCTGGCGCCGGGGTGGCTGCGCGACGGGCCGTTCGGCATCTCCTGGCTGCGCCCGCAGCAGCTGTTCGGGATGAGCGGTTGGGATCCGCTGGCGCATGGCACGTTCTGGTCGCTGCTGCTCAACGTCGGCACGATGATGCTGGTGTCGGCGCGCTGGCGCCCGGGCCTGGACGAGCGCTTGCGCGCCGCGCCGTTCCTGGAGCCGTATTCGCAGCGGCCGGCGGTGGCCGGCGACTGGCTCGGGCATGTGCACGTGGTCGACCTGCAGGCACTGGCCGAGCGCATGGTCGGCGAGCGCCATGCGCGCCGCGCCTTCGCCGAACAGGCGCAACTGCTCGGCCGCGAGCCGCAGCCCACCGCGGTGGCCGACCGCGTCTGGGTGCAGTTCACCGAACGCCTGCTCGCCGCCTCGATCGGCGCGGCCTCGGCGCGGCTGGTGCTGACCAGCCTGCTGCGCGGCTCGGGCATGGACCTGGGCGAGGTGGTGGCGGTGCTCGACGAGGCCGGGCAGGAACTGCGCTTCAACCGCGAGATCCTGTCCACCACGCTGGAGAACATCAGCGCCGGGGTCAGCGTGGTCGATCCGGCGATGCGCCTGACCGCGTGGAACCGGCGCTACCAGCAGATGTTCGGCTACCCCGACGGCATGCTCTACGTCGGCCGCCCGGTCGCCGACCTGATCCGCTACAACGCCGAGCGCGGCGAACTGGGCGAGGGCCGGATCGAGGACCAGATCAGCCGCCGCATCGCGCACCTGCGCGCCGGCACTTCGCACGTGTTCGAGCGTACCCGCAGCGACGGCAAGGTGATCGAGATGCGCGGCCAGCCGCTGCCCGGCGGCGGCTACGTGACCAGCTACAACGACATCACCGACTACAAGCGCGCCGAGCAGGCGCTGCTGGAAGCCAACGAGACGCTGGAGCAGCGCGTGGCCGACCGCTCGCGCGAGGCCGAACTGGCGCAGCAGTCCAAGACCCGGTTCCTGGCCGCGATCAGCCACGACGTGCTGCAGCCGCTCAACGCGGCGCGGCTGTTCGCTTCCGCCCTGCGCGAAGCGCACCAGAACGAGGAGCAGCGGCACCTGGCCGAGCGCGTGGACGCCTCGCTGCGCGCGGCCGAGGAGCTGCTCGACGGCCTGCTCGACGTGTCGCGGCTGGACGCCGGCGGGCTGCGCCCGACCATCGAGGACTTCGACGCCAGCGTGCTGCTGCGCGAACTGGCCGCGCAGTACACCCCGGTCGCGGCCGGCCGCGGCCTGCGCATGCACGTGTTCGCGCGGCCGATCTGGGTGCGCAGCGATCGCCGCCTGTTGCGCCGCGTGCTGCAGAACTTCCTCGCCAATGCGCTGCGCTACACCCGCCAGGGCCGCATCGTGCTGGGCATGCGCGGCCGCGGCGCGGCGCTGGAACTGCAGGTGTGGGACACCGGTCCGGGCATTCCCAAGCACCACATGCAGCAGATCTTCGAGGAGTTCCAGCGCTACCAGCAGCCGTTCGACTGGGGCGAGCAGGGGCTGGGATTGGGCCTGTCGATCTGCCAGCGCATCTCGCGCCTGCTCGGCCACGACCTGGACGCGCGCAGCGCGGTCGGCCGCGGCAGCATGTTCTCGATCGCCGTGCCGCGGGTCGCGCCGATGCCGCAGAAGCAGCAGCGCCAGCAGCGCAGCGTCGCCAGCAGCGACTCGCTGGCCGGGCTGCGCGTGCTGTGCGTGGACAACGACCAGGAAATCCTCGACGGCATGCGCGCGCTGCTCGGCCGCTGGCAGGTGGAGGTGATCTGCGCCAGCACCGTGGACGAAGCGCTGCCGCTGGCCACGCGCGCGCCCAACGTGATGCTGGTGGACTACCACCTGCACGACCGCCTGGACGGGCTGGACACGCTGGACGCGCTGCGCGAGGCGATGGTCGGCCCGGTCGCCGGTGCGCTGCTCACCGCCGACGGTCGCGACGAACTGAAACTGCAGGCCCGCGAACGCGGCTACCGGCTGCTGACCAAGCCGGTCAAGCCGGCTTCGCTGCGCGCCTTCCTCACCGCTTACCACGATCCGATCAAGAGCGATTGACGCCCGTCGGCGCGATCGGCCGGGCGCGCCGCGGGCAATGCCGTCGCGTCGGCGTAGCGGGCGCGTATCTTCAATGTATGCATTTCTTGCCATGGGCGGGAACGGGCTGCGTTGCGACCCGCGATCCAGCCCGGCTATGGTGGCAGCCCTTTCCGCCTGCCCCCTGTGGACCGCCAGCGCATGAGCCCTTCGGAAGACACCGCGATCCCGTCACTCCCCGCGCTGCTGGCGTCCCTGGAGGCGGGACAGGCGCAGGCGCTGGAACAGGGCGCGCGCCGCTACCTGCGGCATGCGCCTGGCGATGTGCTGGCGAGCAGCCTGCTGGCGATGAGTCTGCAGATGCAGGGCGACGCGGCGCAGGCGGCCGTGCTGTACCGCGCGCTGGCCGAGCGCCAGCCGCAGGACGTGGCGCACTGGAACAACCTGGGCACCGCGTTGCGCGAGACGCGCCGTTTCGGCGAGGCGCGGCAGGCCTATGCGCAGGCGTGCGCGCTGGCGCCGGACGATCCGATGCTGCACCACAATCTGGGCCTGCTGGCGATGGACGAAGGCGACTACGGCGCCGCCCGCGGGCACCTGCTGGACGCGCACGCATTGGCGCCGGCGTCCGTGCAATTGAGCGTCCACGCCGCGATGGCCTGCCACGAATGCGGCGACTTCCAGCGCGTGGAGGCGTTGATCGCCGACTGGCGGCAATGGCCGGCGCCAGACCCGGAGACCCGGCTGGAACTGGCATGGCTGCTGTCGCAGGCGGGGCAAACCGATGCGGCGTGCGAGATGCTGCGCGCCTGCGCCGACGCGATGGCGCAGCCGGAGCGTGCCTGGTCGCGGCTGGTGCTGGTGCTCGAACGCGTCAACCAACTCGACGAGGCGCGGCGGGCGGCCGCACACCTGCCGCCGCCGGAGCGGATCGAGGACGTGGACGCGCGCCACGATGCGATCAACGCGCTGGCGGTGCTGGCGATGCGCGACGGACGATGGGACGACGCGTACCACCTGCTGCGCGGCCTGCTGCCCGCCGCCGCGGCCACCGACACGCGCAAGCAGAGCAACCTGTTCTTCGCGCTGGCCCGCGTCTGCGACCGCCTGGGGCGCCACGACGAGGCGCTGGCCGCATGCGCGCAAGGGCACGCCGGGCAGGTCGAGGGCGTGGCGTCGCTGGTCCCGGAACTGGCCGCCGTGGACGCGCCGCCGCTGCCGGTGGCGCGGCGGCGCTGGGATCGGGCGCGCTACGCCGCGGCGTTGCCGGTGGCCGCGCCGCCGCGCGAGGCGGCGCCGGTGTTCGTGGTCGGTTTCCCGCGCTCGGGCACCACCCTGCTGGAACAGATGCTCGATGCCCATCCGCAGCTATGCGCGATGGACGAACGCCCGTTCCTGCAGGGGCTGGCCGAGCGCATCGAGCGCCGCGGCCTGGCCTGGCCCGACGGCCTGGGCCAGCTGGACGACGCCGACTGCGCCGCATTGCGTGCCGAGTACTGGCAGTCGGTGCGCGGCGTGGTGCAGTTGCAACCAGGGCAGCGCCTGGTCGACAAGAATCCGCTGAACCTGCTGCGCCTGCCGCTGATCCGGCGGCTGTTCCCGGAGGCGCACGTGATCCTGGCGCTGCGCCATCCCTGCGACGTGCTGCTGAGCTGCTACATGCAGGCGTTTCGCTCCCCCGCCTTCGCCGTGCTGTGTTCCAGCGCGCAACGCCTGGCGCAGGGCTACGCCGATGCGATGGCGTTCTGGCTCTACCACGTCGACCTGCTGCAGCCGCACGCGCTGGAGCTGCGCTACGAGGACCTGGTCGCCGACCCGCAGGCGCAGGTCGCGCGGCTGGGGAGCTTTCTGGAACTTGAACAGCCGGCGCGGCTGCTCGATTTCCAGCGCCATGCGCGCGCCAAGGGCTTCATCAGCACGCCCAGCTATGCGCAGGTGGTCGAAGGCATCAACCGCAAGGGCCTGGACCGCTGGCGCCCGTATCGCGGGTTCTTCGAGCCGGTGCTGCCGCTGCTGCAGCCCTATCTGCAGCGCTGGGACTACCGTGTCGACTGACGCCGGCCCCTGCCGCGCCTACCGCAGCGGCCTGTGGCAGCGCCGCCATTCAGCTGCGTGAAACGGCCATGTTTTTGGATGATGTGGCGTTTGTGCCATCTGTTGACGCAAAACGGCACATGAAAACAACACTTTTCTTATAAAAAACTAACAAGTGCTTGACGGTCCCGGTCGGACCGCAAGTCCGAAGCCTTCAACGAAGACGTCGCGCCAGGCGCGATCCGAATCGGTCCACGTGCGCGTGGACCGCTGGCGTTCTGTTGCTCATCACATGAGGTTTTCCCCAATGTCCGCACCAAAGAACAGACTCGCCCAGGCCATTTGCCTGGGATTGGCGACACTCCCCGCCTCGCTCTACGCACAGAGCGCCGATACCGCCACCGCGTCCTCCGACAAGGGCGCTGTCGACCTGGACCGCGTCACCGTCACCGGCTCGCTGGTGCGCCGCGTGGACGTGGAGACCGCCAGCCCGGTCACCGTGGTCGATCGCCAGCAGATCCAGCAGAGCGGCAAGCAGACCCTGGGTGACCTGGTGCAGTCGCTGCCCGGCATCGCCGGCGCCGCGACCAACCCGCAGGTCAACAACGGCGGCGGCGACGGCGCCTCGACCGTGTCGCTGCGCGGCCTCGGCGACCAGCGCACGCTGATCCTGGTCGACGGCCACCGCATCCTCAACAACGACATCAATTCCATCCCCGCCAGCATGATCGACCACGTCGAAGTGCTGAAGGTCGGCGCCTCGGCGCTGTACGGCTCCGACGCCATCGGCGGCGTGGTCAACTTCATCCTGCGCAAGAACTACGAAGGCGGCGAATTCGTCGCCAACTACGGCCAGTCCAGCCGCGGCGACGGCGCCCGCCAGGGCGGCACCTTCACCTTCGGCAAGACCTGGGACCGCGGCAACATCGTGGTCGGCATCGACTACAACAAGCAGAAAGAGATCTCCTCGGCCAATCGCGCGTTCTCCAAGGACGCGATGTACCTGTCCAGCGGCAGCGTCTACAAGGGCGGTTCCAGCCGTACCCCGACCGGCTACTACAAGCTGCCGGCGAGCACGCTGACCGCCAACGGCTGCAGCGCCGGCGGCGCCATGACCAGCGACGGCAGCGGCGGCTACAAGTGCTATTCCTCCTCGTCCGACGCCTACAACTACCAGGCGCAGAACCTGCTGATGACCCCGCAGCAGCGCGTCAACAGCTTCGTGCTCGGCACCTTCAACGTGACCGACAACGTGCAGGCCTACGCCAACGCCTACCACAACCACACGATGTCGCACTACGCGATCGCGCCGCTGCCGTTCGACGCGCAGAGCGACGGAATCACCATCGCCGCCGACAACGCGTACAACCCGTTCGGCGTCGAATTCGGTCCCGACGGCTACGAATACCGATCGCGCTTCACCTCGCTGGGCCAGCGCGAAGGCTTCTACGACACCACCACCGACCAGGACGTGCTCGGCCTGAAGGGCAGCATCGGCGACACCAGCTGGGTGTGGGACGCCAACTTCAACTACGGCCACTACAAGCAGCGCAGCTGGAACCACGGCTATGTGGACTACGCCGCACTGCAGGACGCGATCACCGCGGGCGAGATCAACATCTTCGACCAGACCGATGCCAACACCATCGCCTGGATGAAGAGCCACGAGTCGATCCCGCGCTATGAGACCACCACCATCAGCCGGCAGTGGGAAGCCAGTGCCAACGGCAGCGTGTGGGAGTTGCCCGCCGGCAGCGCGCAGCTGGCGGTCGGCGCGCTGTACCGCAAGGAGAGCCTGGACTACACCGTCTCCAGCAATGCGGTGATCAACAGCGACAACACCTGCGACATCTCCTCCGAAGCCTGCTCCTCGCCGTTGAGCGGTTCCTTCAGCGTCAAGGAAGCCTACGCGCAGCTGTTCATCCCGGTGCTGGCGCAGTCCTCGCCGATCGGCGCGTTGAACGTCACCCTGAGCGATCGTTTCTCCGACTACAGCAGCGTCAGCTCGACCAACAACAGCGCCTCGTTCCAGCTGGAATGGCGTCCGATCCACGACCTGATGGTGCGCGGCACCGTGGCTCAGGTGTTCCGTGCGCCGACCATCACCGACCTGTACCAGGGTCCGACCGCGAACTCGCCGACCTTCACCGATCCGTGCATCGGCTACAGCGGCAGCGGCCACGAGAACGCCTGCGAAGGCGTGACCACCGGCTGGACCGGCTCGGGCCTGTCGCAGACCAACGCGATCGTGTCGGGTTCGACCTACGCCGGCTACGACCTGAAGCCGGAGAAGGGCACCTCCTACGACTACGGCATCGTCTACAGCCCGGAGTTCGTGCAGGGCCTGTCGTTCAACCTGGACTGGTGGAAGGTCAAGCTCGACGACCTGATCCAGTCGATCTCCGCGCAGACCGTGGTCGATCTCTGCTACAACGACAACAGCAGCCCGTACTGCAGCTACATCCACCGCTATGCGTCGGGGACCGCCAGCGCCGGCAACATCGACTACATCGAGACCCCGGTGGTCAACATCGGCAAGCTGGACACGCAGGGCATCGACTTCGGCGCCAATTACGCCCTGCCGGAGACCGCGTTCGGCAAGTTCACCCTGGCCCTGGACAGCACCTACCTGCAGCGCTACGACATCGACACCGGCGACTCGGTGGTGCACATGGCCGGCAAGTACAACTCGTCCTATGGCAACTACGCGCGCTGGCGCGCGCGCGGCCAGATCGGCTGGAAGCTGGGCAACTGGGACGCGACCTGGACCACGCGCTGGATCGGCAAGATCCAGGTCGGCAGCACCGACCTGTCGGAGAACATGTCCGCCGACGCCTCGGAAAAGGGCGTGGTGCTGAACTACGGCAGCTACATGTACCACGCGCTGCAGCTGGGCTACGACATGAGCGACGTCAACATCCGCTTCGACCTGGGCGTGGACAACCTGTTCAACAAGCAGCCGCCGGTGCTGTACCAGAACAATGTATTGAACGCGAACACCGACGTGAGCACCTACGACACGGTCGGCCGCTACTACTGGATGCGCGCCACCTATCGGTTCTGAGGGCTGTCGGCCAGCGTCGCTTGCGTTCGCAGGCATGTCGGCTCGTGACACGCGGCGCGCCCAACCGGGCGCGCCGTTTTTCGTTGAGGGGATATCGATGACAGCGAGACGGGACGATCCATCGGCGCGGCTGCAGGCACTGTGGCGTGGCTTCGAACAGGGGCAGCTTGCGCAGGTGCAGGCGGCGGCCGCGGCCTGGCAGGCACAGGGCGACGTACCGCCGGCGTTGGATCTGCTGCTGGCCGCGCTGGCGCAGGAGGCGGGACGGTGGACCCATGCCACCGATCTGTACCGGGGCCTGGTGCAGCGAGGTGGCGCGCTCGAAGCGCCGGCGCGGATGGGCTGGGCGGCGCTGTTGTCGGCGCAAGGCGATGCCGCGGGCGCCGAAGCGGTGCTGCAAGACTTGCTGCGCGGCCAACCCGACCATTACATCGCACATCTGCGGCTGGGCGAACTGCGTGCGGCACGCGGTGCCGCGCACGCTGCCGTGGGCAGCTACTACGCCGCCGTCGTGCATGCCCAGCGGCAAGGCCGCTGGCTGAGCGAGGACAGCACCGCACCGGCATTGCGCGGACGCGTGCGCAGCGCGATGGCCGCGCTCGACGCCGGCCGCCGCGACCTGTTCCTTGGGCTGCTGCAGCCATTGCGGCGCGACTACGGCGCCGATGCGCTGGACCGGGTCGAACGCGGCCTGCTGGCCTATCTCGGCCTGTTGCCGGCGCAGTACGCCGATCCGCAGCAACGGCCGACCTTCTTCCACGTGCCCGACGTGCCGGCCGCCGCGTATCCGCCGCTGCAGCTGTTCCCCTGGTTGCAGGAGTTGGAACAGGCCACCGCGGCGATCCGCACCGAGATGCTGGCCACGCGCGAGCACGCCGGTGCCTATGCGCCGTTCCTCGGTGCGCCCAGCGCCCAGCTGCCGCCGGGATTGCTCGCTGGCGAGCGCGGCAATCCCGCGTGGGATGCGTATTTCTTCTACCGCCACGGGCAGCGCGACGACGCGCATGCGCGGCAGTGCGCACAGACCACGGCCGCGCTGGAGCGCACGCCGTTGGTGCGCATCCGCGCGCACGCGCCGGAGATCTGTTTCTCGGTATTGGCGCCGGGCACCCACATCCTGCCGCATCGCGGCGTCACCAACACCCGTCTGACCGTGCACCTGCCGCTGCTGGTGCACGGCGATTGCGCGCTGCGCGCCGGCGGCCGGCTGCATGTGTGGCAGGAAGGCCGGGCGATGGTGTTCGACGATACCTTCGAACACGAGGCCTGGAACCGCAGCGACCGCCCCCGCGTGATCCTGCTGATGGACACCTGGAACCCGCACCTGCAGCCGGTCGAACGCGAGGCGGTGACGCGCCTGGTCGAAGGCATCGGCGATTTCAACGCGCAGGTGGCGCAGTGACCCGCAACCGACAGCGCAACGCGAGACAAAGGGACCGACCCGCATGAAGCACGCCGATCTTCGCCACTATGTCCGCGTCTACGACGCTGCGCTGGATGCCGGCTTCTGCAGCCAGCTGGTCGCGCAGTTCGAACGCACGTCGGCGCAGCACCATCACAACGGCGCCGGTGCGCGTGCCGGCCTGGACGACAGCGCCTGGACCGAACTCAACGTGACCCGGGCGGCCGATCCTGCCTTCCAGGGCTTCTTCATCGAACAGGTGCGCGCGGCGCTGGCGCGCTACAACGCCGATCTGGGCCTGTCCGCGCCGGTGCCGTGGCGCCCGCGCCTGGCCGACCTGCGGATCAAGCGCTACCGCGCCAGCGCCGGCGAGCGCTTCCAGCCGCATTTCGACGCCTGCGACGAGGAAACCGGCCGCTACCTGGTGCTGCTGTGGTATCTCAACGACGTGGCCGAGGGCGGGCAGACCCGCTTCGTCGACCTGGACCTGGAGGTCGCGCCGCGCGCCGGGCGCCTGCTGATGTTCCCGCCGTACTGGATGTACATGCACGCCGCCCTGCCGCCGCGCAGCGGCGACAAGTACATCCTCTCCACCTACCTGGAATTCACCGCCAAGCCGGCGCCGCCACAGGGCTGAGCCGGCAGCGGCGGGGCGTGCGCGGATCAGCCCGCGCCGTGCAGGTGTTCGAACAGGATGGTGCTGCCGATGGCGATCAGCAGCGCGCCGCCGACGATCTCCGCGCGCTTGCCGGCCAGGGTGCCGAGCACGCGGCCGAGCATGATGCCCAGGGTCACCATGGTCAGCGTGCACAGACCGATGACCACGGCGACCTCGATGATGTTCACCTCGAGGAAGGCCAGGCCGACGCCGACCGCCATCGCGTCGATGCTGGTGGCCAGGCCGGTCGCGGCCAGGTTCCAGAAGCCGTGGCGCCTGGGCGCTTCGACGGCGTCCTCCGGCGCATCGGGCTTGAGCCCGGCGACGATCATGTGCGCGCCGAGCGCGCCGAGCAGGCCGAACGCGATCCAGTGGTCGAACGCCACCACGTACTTGGAGGCGGCCTGGCCCAGCACCCAGCCCAGCACCGGGGTCAGCGCCTCGATGCAGCCGAAGATCAGGCCGGCGCGCAGCGCGTCGCGCCACAAGGGTTTGTGCATGGCCGCGCCCTTGCCGACCGCCGCGGCGAAGGCGTCGGTGGACATGGCGATGCCGAGCAACAGAATGGAAAGAAACGACATGTGAGGGGGGACCGCGCCGGGGCAGGAGACGAACGACGAGCGCGCGCGCCCGGCTTTCGCCACGCAAGCTCGCCGCTGGTCTCGCCTACCGAGCTGGTTACCCGCACCATGGCGCAATGGCCAAGTGTGTTGATGCGGGCTCTGTCCGGACGCGCCGGACAGCAGGCTACTCCCCAAGGGACGCGCAGTCTAACAGCGGCAAATGCCGGCGAATACGCTTCGAACGCACGCGAACCTGCAGCTGATTTTCTTAGCACGCGCTATATCGACATGCGCGCAGCCAACGCACGCGCAGCGCGATCCGTGCATTGGCCCAGCGTGTCTGCGCGTGCGGATGGTCGCGCCGCAGAAATTGCAGGCTGCCCGCATTGCCGCGGCTCAGCGGTAATCCGGATAGTCCCGGCGCACCCGTTCCTCCACCGCCACGGCGAGCGGATGCGGCGGGCACTCGGGCAGGTTGCGCAGGACGGCCCAGGGCGTGTCGATCAGCAGGTGGCCGGTGTCGATGTGCGGCAGGCCTTCACGCTGGCGCAGGGCCTGGATGGCGAGCAGTTCGGCCGGGTAGACGCGGTATAGGTCATCCTCGAATTCGTACTTGTTCCGCTCGGTGCCGTCCTTGCTGCGCGTGATGTGCCAATCCGCGGCGGCCTGCATCGCGGCCTGGAACACAGCCGCGTCGGTGCTGCGCCAATGGTCGAGTACGGCCTGGTACTCGGGAATCAGCGGATTGGCAGGTTGGTAGTGAGTCGGGATATCGAAGACCTGCGCGAACAGGAAGATCAGGAAGGCATCGTTGGTGCCCTTGCCCCAGCCCTCGCGGCGCCACTCCTCTGGATTCAGTGCCTGGTCCTTGTGCGCGACCTGGATCAGGAAGCGGGCGCCCGCTTCGGTCGCCTCCCAATCCGACAGCATTGCCGTGGCCGCCACGATCGGACTGGTCCATAACGAGATCAATGGTTGCCGGCCGGTCGTCCAGGCCAGACTGACCGCAGCCTCGAAGCGGAACGCGATCGAGCGCATCGCCACTGCCCAGCGCAGCGGCTGTGCCAGTTCATCGAGTCGGCCTTGGCCGCTGAGGGCACAGGCTTGCATGGCATAGGTGTGACCAGCCTGATCCAAGTCCAGCCAGACCTCGCCCTTTAACGGTCCGTGTTGCGCTAGGCACTGCTCGATACATTCCAGATATTTGGTTGGCCTGCGATTCGTCGTAAACGCCCATTCGACCCATTTGTCGCAGGATCTGAACAGCTTATTCAACGAAGGATGCCACGCCGGCAGGTGTCGGTTGCGCTTACCACTTGCCATCAACTCATCCTCGGGCCGCGTTGGGCCAGGTTCTGCTGCTCGGTTTCCTGGGCCATTGCCTGTTGCTGGTTGAGTTGCTGGACCTGGGCGAAGCTTTCGGCGGCTGGGCGCTGCGCGGCTTGGTTGGCTTCGACGTGGACATGGAAGTCCGGGCTCTTGTCGCCATGCGGCGAACTGACCGCGAAGATGCGCGGCGTCTCGGCGTTGCCGCCGATGCGCACCGAGTCCAGGCTCTTGCACAGTGGATCGGCCTTGTACTCGTGCAGCAAGTTGGCGGCGATGTTGCGACTCTGCGCCTCGGTCCAGCGGCCGTCGCCCTGCACGGTGCGCAGGATCGTCGTGAACGCGGCATGGTCGGGGTGGCCGCCATCGCCCGGGGTGAGCATGGCCTGCGTCGGCACAGGTTTGACCCAAGGTTCCACCGTGCGCTCGATCTGCAGGCGCGGCGAGTCCGGTGTACGGCTCAGGTTGAGTTGCACCCATTTGGCGTTGATGTTCTCGGCCTCCGGACCGATCTCCCTTCTTATACCGTTAGCGATGTCGTCAAGCCCAGGAATCGTATTCTTCGGGTTCCAGTGACCTTGTGCGCCAATCGCACGCCGCAATCGTTCCGCCACAAACGCCTGCGGATCCCCCCGCTGCGCAGGCGCCATCCCCTTGGCCGAGGTCTTGATCTCGAAGAACTCCAGATCGCCGTCGGGGGTGCGGCCGACCAGGTCGATGCCGTGGCCGGAGCGGTTCTTGATCGCGACGATGTTGCTGTAGCCTTGCTTGACCAGTGCGTGGGTCTGGATGGCTTCGCCGATGTCGCCGAGCTGGCGCGTGGTGAGCCGGGTCAGGTCCACGCCCTGGGTGCTGTGGCCCAGCGCCGTCGGGAAGTCGATCCGGCCGTCGAAGACATCTGGGCTGCGCTTGAGGATGGCGGTGAGTTCGCGCGGCGCCAGTTCGCCGCTGCGCAGCAGGCCTTCGACGTTGTCGGTGGCGCGCGCGGCGCGGACCAGGTCGTCGAGGTGGCCGTCCTGGCGGGCCTGGCCGACCAGCCCGCGCAGCAGTTGCCGTGCGCCTTCGCCGGCCTCACCGCCACGCCGGGCGGCCTGGCCGGCTGCTTCCAGCGCCTCGGCGTAGGCGCCGGCGCGGCCCGGCAAGCCCGCGTGGCGCTCGGGTGCATGCTCGGCGCCGTCGTGCGCGCGCGCGCCAGCGCGTTCGGCGCGGGCGGCATCGGCCAGGCCTTCGCCGGCCTCGGCGGCGGCGCGCGGGGCGATCTCCTCCATGAGCTGCGCGGCCTTGCCGAGCTTGCTCACTTTGCTCGCCGGCACCAGGGTGGCCAGGATCTCCACCCCGGCCGCACCTTCGGCGCTGCCGATGTACTGGCGCTCGCGCCCATCGCGCTGCGCCTGCGCCAATCCCTGTTCCCAGTGCTGCCACGCCTGCGTGGCGGCGCTGCGGGCCTGGTCGATCGGCTTGTGCGGGTCGGCGGCCACCTCGGCCGCATAGATGCGGGCCATGCCGACCACCAGGTCGCGGTAGTTCGGGTCGGTGACCAGGCGCGTGCCCATGCGCGCCAGATCGACGGTCTCGCCGAGCGTGGTCAGCGCGTGCGCGGCGCCGCCGGTAACGAAACCGTAGCCTTGCTGCGCCTCGCCGATCACGTTGTTGCCAGCCTTCGCCGCGGCGCGCAGCGCGGGCGAGGCGCCGGGATCGGCGGCGGTGTCGCGGCTGCTGCGCTGCGCGGCGGCCAAGCCGTCGCTGACCTGGCTGTTGGCCCGGCGCACCGCGTTGCGCGCCGCGTCGTAGGCCTGTCCGCCGGCCTGGGCGGCCTGCTCGCCCAGCCGTTCGAGCCAGCCGTCGCTGAGGTTGGCCTGGTCCAGCGCCTCGGCAAAGCGCTGCCGTTCCTGTGGCGTGTCCAGACGCTGGTCGATGGCGGAAAAGAACGCGCGACGGTCGAACGCGGCGAATCCCGGCGAGGCCGGCAGCGCGCGTACCAGCGCGGCGGCATCCACGCTGCCCAGGCCCTGGTGTTGCAGGATCAGCCGTTGCGCCTCGTAGGCCAGCGGATCGACCCGGCCCTGCGCATCGGTGGCGGCCAGCAGCGCGGCGATCTCGGTGGTGCTGGTCATGTGTGGCCTCCTGGCGTCTGTACTGCGCATGCTCCCCTGGGGGCCGGGTTCTAGCGCGACTGCGCCGGTATGGCAAGTCCTAACCTGGCGACTGGCTCAGTCCTCTTCCAGCGGCAGCACGATGGCGTCGCTGTCGATGGCCAGCTTGCCGGCCATCAATACCGCCTGGGTGCGGTTGGTGACGCCGAGCTTGCGCAGGATCGCGGTGACGTGGGCCTTGATGGTGGCTTCGGACACGCCCAGGTCGTAGGCGATCTGCTTGTTGAGGCGGCCGGCGCCGAGCATCTGCAGCACGCGGAACTGCTGCGGGGTCAGCTCGCGCAGGCGCTGGCCGACCTCGCGTTCGGCGCGGTCGGTGGGCGGCACGGTGTGCGCTTCCGGCGGCGCCCAGCGCTCCCCGTCCAGCACCGTGCCCAGCGCCAGGCCGATGGTGTCCGAATCGGCCGACTTGGGAATGAAGCCGAACGCGCCGTGGTCCAGCGCGCGGCGCATCACCGTCGGTTCCTCGCGCGCGGACACCACCACCACCGGCAGCTGCGGATGCAGCGCGCGCATGTGCACCAGCGCGCTGAACCCCTGCGCGCCGGGCATGTTGAGATCCATCAGCAACAGGTCGGCATCGGCGTGGTGGTCGGCCAGCGCGTACAGCGCCTCGACGCTGTCGGCCTCGTACAGCTGCACCCCCGGCATCACCCGCTGCACCGCACCGCGCAGCGCCTCGCGGAACAGGGGGTGGTCGTCGGCGATCAGCAGGGTGGTCATTGTGGGGCCGGGAGTGGGGAATCGGGAATGGGGAATCGCAACGGCAAAAAGCAACAGCAGGACTTCTGGTGTCTAAGGTGGTGAAGCGATCAGGGAATGGCTTTTCCCATTCCCCATTCTCGATTCCCCATTCCCGAACGAACGACCAGCGCGTCAGCGCGCCAGTCGTTCGTTGACCAGCGAATCGACCACCGACGGATCGGCCAGGGTCGAGGTATCGCCGAGCTGGTCGGGCGCGTTCTCGGCGATCTTGCGCAGGATGCGGCGCATGATCTTGCCCGAGCGGGTCTTGGGCAGGCCCGGCGCCCATTGCAGATGGTCGGGCGCGGCGATCGGGCCGATCTCCTTGCGGACCCAGGCCACCAGTTCCTTGTGCAGGGCGTCGCTCGGCTGCTCGTCGGCCACCAGGGTCACGTAGGCGTAGATGCCCTGGCCCTTGATGTCGTGCGGGAAGCCGACCACCGCGGCTTCGGCCACCTTCGGATGCGAGACCAGCGCGCTCTCCACCTCGGCGGTGCCGATGCGGTGGCCGGAGACGTTGATGACGTCGTCCACGCGGCCGGTGATCCAGTAGTAGCCGTCTTCGTCGCGGCGGCAACCGTCGCCGGTGAAGTAGCTGCCCGGGTAGGTGCGGAAATAGGTGTCGATGAAGCGCTGGTGGTCGCCGTAGACGGTGCGCATCTGCCCCGGCCACGAGTCGCGCAGCACCAGGTTGCCTTCGGTGGCGCCTTCCAGGAGTTCGCCGTCGGCATTGACCAGGGCCGGCTGCACGCCGAAGAACGGCAGCGTCGCCGAGCCGGGCTTGAGGTCGATCGCGCCGGCCAGCGGGGTGATCAGGATGCCGCCGGTCTCGGTCTGCCACCAGGTGTCCACGATCGGGCAGCGGCCGTCGCCGACCACATCGTAGTACCAGCGCCAGGCTTCGGGATTGATCGGCTCGCCGACGCTGCCGAGCAGGCGCAGCGACGCGCGCGAGGTGCGCTTGACCGGCGCCTCGCCCTCGCGCATCAGCGCGCGGATCGCGGTCGGCGCGGTGTAGAAGATCGTGACCTTGTGCTTGTCGATGACCTCCCAGAAGCGCGACACGTTCGGGTAGTTGGGCACGCCTTCGAACATCAGCGCGGTGGCGCCGTTGGCCAGCGGCCCGTAGACGATGTAGCTGTGGCCGGTGACCCAGCCGACGTCGGCGGTGCACCAGTAGATGTCGTCCTCGCGCAGGTCGAACACGGTCTCGTGGGTGTAGGCCGCGTACAGCAGGTAGCCGGCGGTGGTGTGCAGCACGCCCTTGGGCTTGCCGGTGGAGCCGGAGGTGTAGAGGATGAACAGAGGATCCTCGGCGTTCATGCGCTCGGGTTCGCACTCGGCCGGCTGGCTGTCGACCACGTCGTGGAACCAGCGGTCGCGCGGGGCCTGCATGTCCACCGCGCCGCCGGTGTGGCGCACCACCAGCACGGTTTCCACGCTGGTGGTGCCGGGCAGCTTCAGCGCCGCGTCGACGTTGCCCTTGAGCGGGATCTTCTTGCCGCCGCGCAGGCCTTCGTCGGCGGTGATGATCAGCTTGCTGCCGCAGTCGATCACCCGGTCGGCGATCGAGTTGGGCGCGAAACCGCCGAACACCACCGAGTGGATCGCGCCGATGCGCGCGCAGGCCAGCATCGCCACCGCCGCATCGGGAATCATCGGCAGGTAGATGGTGACGCGGTCGCCCTTCTTGACCCCGAGCGCGCGCAGCGCATTGCCCAGGCGGCACACGCGTTCGTACAGCTCACGGTAGCTGACGGTGTAGGACGGCGCGTCCGCGCTGTCCGGCTCGAACAGCAGCGCGGTCTTGTCGCCGCGCGTGGCCAGCTGCCGGTCCAGGCAGTTGACGCTGGCGTTGAGCTCGCCGTCGTCGAACCAGCGGATATGGAAATCGTCCAGGGCGAAGTTCACGTCCTTGATCCGGGTCGGCTTCTTGAACCAGTCCAGGCGCTCGGCGGCCTGGCCCCAGAACGCCTCCGGCTGTTCCACCGATTGCCGGTACAGAGTCTGGTACTGGGTCTTGTCGACCCGCGCCCGGGCGGCGAACTGCGGATCGACGGGGTAGATATCGGCCATGGTGCCCTCTGCAATGAACGGGGCGCCGCATGCGGCGGCGCGTCATGGCGCAGTTTGCCGCATCCACCGTTAAGCGCGCACGCGCCGGGCTTAGACGATGGTCGTAAACGCGTCCCCGTTCGACTAATGGCCAATAGGCGCGACCGGCCGCGGCGCGCACTGTGCACCCAGCCGTGCCTGCGCGCGGCGGACATCCATTATTCGGGAGGGAGTAATGAGCAACCACATCGCATCCTTGGCGAGGCGCCCGTTGGCCGCCGCGCTGTTCGTCGCGCTGATCGCCCCGGGCGCGGCCTTCGCCCAGAGCGGCAAGACCCCGTCGGCGCGCGAACAGGCGCTGGAAGCCCGCGTGGCCGAGCTGGAGCGGCAGGTGCAGCTGCTGCTGTCCTCGCAGCAACAGCAGCAGGGCCAGATCGCGCAGACCCAGACCGAGGTGGCCGCCGTGAAGTCGAGCCAGGCCGCGCCACCGGCGCTGCCGGCCGGCAAGGCGCCGATCCAGGTGACCACGATCACCCCCGGCGCCGCGCCCGGCACCACGTTCAAGGTCGGCGGCTTCATCAAGGCCGATTTCCTGGCCACCCGCACCGGCGACGGCCAGCTCGCCGACGACGCCACCGGCCGCGCGCTGTACCTGCCCGGGCAGACCCCGGTCGGCGGCGGCAAGTCCGGCACCGACTACAACGCGCACGCCAAGTTCTCGCGCATCAACTTCGGCGTGGACAGCGTCACCGACGCCGGCAACAAGGCCGGCGCCTTGGTGGAACTGGACTTCTTCGGCAACGCGCTGGGCAACCAGACCGCCACCAACACCTACGGCGCCACCCTGCGCCACGCCTACATGTACTGGAACCACTGGCTGGCCGGCCAGACCTGGTCCAACTTCATGGACCCGGCGGCGCTGCCGGAAGCGGCCGACTTCATCGGCCCCACCGACGGCGTGATCTTCGTGCGCCAGGCGCAGCTGCGCTACACCAACGGCGGCTTCAGCATCGCCCTGGAGAACCCGGAAACCACCGTGTACAACCGCAGCGCGAGCGGCGTGATCACCAGCGCCAGCTCCGACCGCGGCGCGCTGCCGGACCTGACCGTGCGCTACGGCTGGAAGGGCGACTGGGGCAGCTTCGGCATCGGCGGCCTGCTCGGCCAGCTGAAGGTGGACAACCGCGCCACCGGCGCCGACGCCAGCAAGGCCGCCGGCGGCCTGACCCTGGGCGGCAAGTGGGTGGCCAGCGACAGCGACAGCCTGTTCTACCAGCTCAGCGGCGGCGAGGGCATCGGCCGCTACATCGGCCTGGGCATCGCCCAGGACGCGGTCTACGACGCGGCCGACCGCGACCTGGACACGGTCGGCGTGGTCGCCGGCTACATCGGCTGGCGCCACGCGTTCTCGCCGAAATTGCGCACCAACCTGATCTACGCGCGCAGCGACTACGACAACGACACCGCGCTGACCGGGCTGGGCGTGACCAGGAACGTGCAGAGCATCCGCGGCAACATCTTCTACACGCCGATGCCCAAGGTCGATGTCGGCGCCGAGCTGATGGTCGGCAAGCGCGAGATCGAAAGCGGCGCCAAGGGCGACATCACCCGCCTGCAGTTCACCACCAAGTACAGCTTCTGAGGCTGCGCCGGCGCGGCGCCCGGGAGGGCGCGCCGCGTCGGCGCGGACTCGCCATGCATCCGCGATGGATCGCGCCACCCGACCATCCTGACCGCCACCGCCACACCACCCGCTTCGGAGGGGAAGCTTCCTATGTCCAGCACCGCCATCAACCCGTCGGGTCAGCCGCTGACCCAAGGTCACAAGAAGGTGATCTTCGCCTCCAGCCTGGGCACCGTCTTCGAGTGGTACGACTTCTATCTGTACGGCTCGCTCGCCGCGATCATCGCCAAGCAGTTCTTCAGCGGGGTCAACGAGACCACCGGCTTCATCTTCGCGCTGCTGGCCTTCGCCGCCGGTTTCGCGGTACGCCCGTTCGGCGCCGCGTTCTTCGGCAGCCTGGGCGATCGCATCGGCCGCAAGTACACCTTCCTGGTCACCATCGTGCTGATGGGCCTGTCCACCTTCATCGTCGGCATCCTGCCCAACTACGCCAGCATCGGCATGGCCGCGCCGATCATCCTGATCGTGTTGCGGCTGGTGCAGGGCCTGGCGTTGGGCGGCGAGTACGGCGGCGCGGCGACCTACGTGGCCGAGCACGCGCCGCCGGGCAAGCGCGGCCTGTACACCAGTTTCATCCAGACCACCGCCACGCTGGGCCTGTTCCTGTCGCTGCTGGTGATCCTGGGCACGCGCATGACCCTGGGCACCGAAGTGTTCGAAGACTGGGGCTGGCGCATTCCGTTCATGGTCTCGATCGTGCTGCTCGGCGTGTCGGTGTGGATCCGCCTGCAGCTGAGCGAGTCGCCGCTGTTCCAGCAGATGAAGTCCGAGGGCAAGGGCTCCAAGCAGCCGTTCCGCGACAGTCTCAAGGACGGCAACTTCCGCCTGATGCTGCTGGTGCTGCTCGGCGCTACCGCCGGCCAGGCCGTGGTCTGGTACGGCGGCCAGTTCTACTCGCTGTTCTTCCTGACCCAGACGCTGAAGGTCGACGGCACCACCGCCAACCTGCTGATCGCCGCGGCGCTGGCGCTGGCCACGCCGTTCTTCGTGATCTTCGGCTGGCTGTCGGACAAGATCGGGCGCAAGAAGATCATCCTGGCCGGCTGCCTGTTGGCGGCGATCACCTATTTCCCGATCTTCAAGGGCCTGACCCACTTCGCCAACCCGGCGGTCGAGGAAGCCCGGCAGAGCGCGCCGGCCGCGGTGGTCGCCGATCCGGCGACCTGCAGCTTCCAGTTCGATCCGATCGGCAAGGCCAAGTTCACCAACTCCTGCGATGTCGCCGCCGCGGCACTGGCCAAGGCCGGCGTGCCTTACGAGATCAAGCCGGCGGCGGCGGGCTCGCTGGCGCAGGTCAGCATCGGCGGCACCCAGGTGCCCGCGTACGAGGCCGCCGGGCTGGGCAAGGACGAGGCCAAGGCCAAGTCCGATGCGTTCGGCAAGCAGCTGAAGGGCGCGCTGACTGCCGCCGGCTATCCGGAGAAGGCCGACCCGGCGCGCATCAACAAGCCGATGACGCTGCTGCTGCTGTGGCTCCTGGTGATCTACGTGACCATGGTCTACGGCCCGATCGCCGCTTACCTGGTCGAGCTGTTCCCGACCCGGATCCGCTACACCTCGATGTCGCTGCCTTACCACATCGGCAACGGTTGGTTCGGCGGCTTCCTGCCGACCATCTCCTTCGCCCTGGTCGCGGCGACCGGCAACATGTACTACGGCCTGTGGTACCCGATCGGCATCGCCTTGATGACGGTCGTCGTCGGCCTGTTCTTCCTGCGCGAGACCAAGGACGTGGACATCACCAAGTAAGGGCTGGTCCCTTGCGCCGGGTGCTCCCGGCACTGCGACGCCGGCCTTGTGCCGGCGTCGTCGTGTGCGGCGCGCGTCGCCTGGCGCGCACAGCCGCACGAGCCCGGCCAGCGCTTACCATGCGCGCTTGTCTCTACCCGGGGCCGCCGCATGCAGTACCGCTGGATCCTGTTCGACGCCGACGACACCCTGTTCCGCTTCGATGCCTATGCCGGCCTGCAGCGCATGTTCGCCGGCTACGGCGTGGCCTTCGCCGAGCAGGATTACGCCGACTACAACGCGTTGAATCGTCCGTTGTGGGTGGAGTACCAGAACGGCGCGATCACCGCGCTGCAGCTGCAGCAGCGCCGCTTCGCCGGCTGGGCGCAGCGCCTGCAGACCGCGCCGGACATCTTGAACGCTGCGTTCCTGGCGGCGATGGCGGAACTGTGCGAACCGCTGGACGGCGCGGTGGCGCTGCTCGACGCGCTGCGCGGGCGCGCGCGGCTGGGCCTGATCACCAATGGCTTCACCGCCCTGCAGCAGGCGCGGCTGCAGCGCACCGGCCTGCACGACCGCTTCGAGGTCGTCGCCATCTCCGAGCAGGTCGGCCACGCCAAGCCGCATCCACGCATCTTCGATCACGCGCTGGCGCAACTGGGCGATCCACCGCGCGCGCAGGTGCTGATGGTCGGCGACAACCCGCACGCCGACATCGCCGGCGGCCTGGCCGCCGGCCTGCATACCTGCTGGTTCAACGCGCATGGCCTGCCCGCGCCGGACGGCATCGTGCCGCACTACGAAGTGGCGACGCTGGCGCAGTTGCAGGACTTGCTGCTGGAAGAGACGGCGTAGCCACGCGGCGACCTGAAGGCTGTCGCGTCGGGGCTGAAATCCCTCGCGCAAAGAGCAGCGTTGCTGATCGCCAGTCGGTGGGAGCGGTGCCAGCGGGGGGGCTTGGCCATTCGTTGCGACCATCGCGTCATGTGGAGCGCTGGCCGCGATGGGCGAGATCGCGGCCGCGTGCGGTGATCCAGCTGCCGCCGCGTCTCGGCTGCAGCCCCTTGCGCAGGGACAGCGCATCGATCGGCCCGTTGTGGGAGCGACTTCAGGGCACCTCTAATAACCCCAAAAACTCGACTAAAACGTTCGCAAGTCATTGATGCGCATAGTGCGAAATTTTTAGAATCGAGGTTATTAGAGGTGCCCTTCAGTCGCGACGCGGCAACCCCTCGGGCGCCTGCGCCAAACGATCTCCGGCTGGCTTGCCGCGATGGCCGCGACCATGCCCGGCCCACGTCGCCGCGTGTCCTGCAGTGCCCGCATCAGGCCATGTGCCGCATCGTATAGTGCGCGCATGTCCATTTCCGACCCGACCTCCCGCGCCACCGACACGCCGCTCGCCGACCTGCCGGTCGCCCTGCAGCGGCTGCGCGCGGCCTGGCAGGCGGCCAAGCCCGACCAGGCGCAACGCCGCGACGACCTGCAGCGGCTGCGCGCGGCACTGAAGCGGCGCCTGCCGGAGATGGCCGATGCCATCGCCGCCGATTTCGGCCATCGCTCGCGCCACGAATCGCTGCTCGCCGACGGCATGACCGTGCTCGGCGAAATCGATCACCTGCTGCGCCACCTCAAGCGCTGGATGCGGCCGCAGCGCGTCGGCGCCGGCTGGCGGCTGTGGCCGGCGCGCGCCGAAGTGCGGCCGGTGCCGGTCGGCGTGGTCGGGGTGATCGCGCCATGGAACTACCCGGTCAACCTGGCGCTGATCCCGCTGGCCACCGCCATCGCCGCCGGCAACCACGTCTACCTGAAGCCGTCCGAGCACACCCCGCGCACCGCGCAGTTCCTGCAGTCGCTGCTGGCCGACGTGTTCCCGCCGCAACGGGTGGCGGTGGCGCTGGGCGCGGCCGAGGTGGCCGGCGCCTTCGCCGCGCTGCCGCTGGACCACCTGGTGTTCACCGGCTCCACCGCGGTCGGGCGCAAGGTGATGGCGGCCGCGGCGCCGAACCTGACCCCGCTGACCCTGGAACTGGGCGGCAAGTCGCCGGCCATCGTCTGCGCCGACTACCCGCTCGCGCAGGCCGCCGCGCGCCTGGCCACCGGCAAGTGGTTCAACGCCGGGCAGACCTGCATCGCGCCGGACTACGTGCTGATCGATGCCGGCCGCAGCGCGGCGCTGGTGCAGGCGCTGCGCGCGCAGGTGCTGGCGCGCTACGGCGACTTCGCGCGGGCCGACGACTACACCCGCATCGTCAACGAGCGCCAGTACCGGCGCCTGCGCGGTTACCTGGACGACGCGCGCGCGCGCGGCCTGGAAGTGATCGAACTGGCCAGCGTCGAGCCCGAGCGCGCCGAGCGCGAACGCCTGATCGTGCCGACCGTGGTGCTGCAGCCCGGCGACGACGCGCTGCTGATGCAGGACGAGATCTTCGGCCCGATCCTGCCCGTGCGCAGCTACCGCACGCTGGACGAGGCGATCGCGCTGGTCAACGGCCGCGACCGGCCGTTGGCGCTGTATCCCTTCAGCCACGACCGCGCGCAGGTGGAGGCGATCCTGCACGCCACCGTCGCCGGCGGCGTCACCGTCAACGACAGCCTGCTGCATTTCGCCGCCAACGCGCTGCCGTTCGGCGGCATCGGCGCCAGCGGCATGGGCGCCTACCACGGCCGTGCCGGCTTCGACGCCTTCAGCAAGGCGCTGCCGATCCTGTGGCAGTCGCGCCGGGCCGCCAGCGACTGGCTCAAGCCGCCGTACGCGAAGATCGCGCGCCTGATCGCCCTGTTGCTGCGCTGATCGCGCAGGCGCCCTTGGGGCGGGCACGCGCGCCGCCGGCGACGCAATGCCGTCACGGTGCGCGCCAGGCCCGGCAGGCGCCTGCGGCGGGGTGGTGTCGCGGAAATAATTAATTCATAGTTAGTAATTAAACTGCAGGCCCGACGCCACCGCCGATCACGGTCGGCTTCGGCCTTTGCGCGGCCCATCGCCGCGTTCGGAACGGCACCCAGCGAGCCCGCCGCAGCGTCGACCTGCCGGCAATCGGCCCGTGCGTTGCCATTTTTTTCCTTTTTTGAATTGGGATAGAGACAATGAAAACCAAGCTCGCTCTTCATCCGCTGGCCCGCGCCTGCCGCGTGCTGGCAGTCCTCACCACCCTGGCGGCGTTGCCGCAGCTGGCATTGGCTTCCTGTTACGAGGACGCCGCCACCAAGATGAGCCACATCCTGTTCAAGGACGGCACCGGCAAGAGCGTGGTGCTGGCGCATCGCGGCCTGTGGGGCAGGTATTCGGGCATCGGCGACCTGCCGGAGAATTCGCGCGGCGCATTGCAGGCTGCCAACGACCAATGCATGGATGGCGTCGAACTGGACGTCAAGATGACCAGCGACGGCGTGCCGGTGGTCCTGCACGACTACAACCTGGGTCGCACCACCAACGTGTGGACCGCGTTCCGCGGCGGCACCAAGTACAACCCGGCCAACAACATCGGTACCAATCCGGCGGTGAGCACGGTGCCGTGGTCCACGGTCGCGAAGCTGCTCCTGCTCACCCCCGACCGCCGCACCACCACCGGCTACCACGTGCCGCGCGTGGACGACTTGTTCGCCTACTACAAGGCGCACCGCCTGAGGACACCGATGGTGTTCGACATCAAGGACGCCGCCGCGGTACGCGCAGTGCGAAACGCCGCCGCCGGCGCGTTCCTGATCGCCGAAGGCAACTACGTCGCAGCCAAGGTCAATGCGACGCTGTATCCGACCCGGGCGGCCTTCCGTGCCGATGGCGTTGGCATCGTCGCCATCCCGGTGTTCACCACCAACATGCTGACCAAGATCAACGTTGCCGACTCGATCCGGGCCTGGAGCGGAGAACGCAAGTCGATGGAGGTCAATGTCAAGCAGCTTGGCGGCCTGCTGCAGCGCGACGCCGACGGCTTGCGCGAGAGCGGGGCCCGCGTCGGCGTGTTCCAGGCGATCCCCGACGGTCCCGGCGGCGGGCTGTTCTACAGAAACACCGGCGCCTGCTGCTATCGCCTGTCGGACCTGTATTTCGCCTATGCCGGCGGCCGCGACACCGCCGACAACCGTGGCGACCTCAACTACATCGTCAACCAGCAGGCCTTCGACCTGATCACCACCGACGATCCGAAGACGGCGATCGCCTACCTGCGCGCGCGGCGCAAGCACGACTGAGCCATTGCGTTCGCGCGGCCGGCCCTGACGGGCCGGCCGTTTCCGCCGCCGGCGCGCCTCCCGCGCCGTCCGCGCCCCCATTTCCAGGAATCGAATATGTCCCTGTCCTTCGCCAAGCATGGCGCCGCCGTCGCCTGCCTGCTGGCGGCCTGCCATATCGCCGCCGTGTCCGCCGCCGATCGCACCGGTGCCGATCCGGTGGTGCTGCGTGTGGGCGCCTTGCAGTTCACCGCCAGCCAATACCGCGCCCTGGCCGGCAACGACGCGGCAGCCGCCGCCGGCAGCGACGACCCCGCCGCGCTGCGCGAATTCGCCGACCGCGTGATCCTGCTCGAGCAGGCCCGCCAGCACCGTCTCGAACGCGATCCGGTGGTTGCCGCGCGCCTGCGCCAGGCCAAGGACGCGATCCTGGTCGAAGCGGCGATGGCCGCGCTGGCCAGCAACGCACGCATCGACGAGGCGCAGGTGCAACAGCAGTTCAAGGCCCACCCCGGCGACTACGACGAATACCACCTCAGCCACATCTTCGTGGCCTTGCATCCGCAGGCCGACGCGCGCCGCGACCACGACCTGTCCGAGGCGCAGGCGCTGCAGCGCGCGCAAGCGCTCAAGCGGCAACTGGACGCCGGCGCCGATTTCGCGGCGCTGGCGCTGCGCGAATCGGACGACGGCGCCACCGCCGCGGACGGCGGGCAGCTTTCGGCCACGTTCGGCCGCTACCTGGCCGATCCGTTCGTCGCACCGGTACAGCAGTTGGCGCTGAATCAGGTCTCCGCACCGGTACGCGGCGCCGACGGCTACCACCTGATCCGCCTGGACGCCAAGACCCAGGCCCGCTTCGACGCGGTGCGCGGGCAGATCGAAGTGCAGCTGCGCGAACAGGCCGCCGCGCAGGCGCTGCAGCAGTTGCGCCAGACCCATCCGCTGCGCTTCGACCACGCGGCGTATGCCGCCGCAGCGCACTGAGCGCGGCCGGCGCACGATGCCAGGGGCTGGCTCGCCGCCGAGCGCCGCGCGCGCGCGCTTGTGCGTTGCCACCGTGGCGGCGGCGTGCGTGGTGCTGGCCATTGCGCTGTTGCGGCCGCCGGCGCCGGCAACGCGCGCCGGTTCCCCGGCGCCTCACGCCGTCGCCGCGGTGACGCGCGCGCCGCCGCAGACGCCGCCCGCCGTGGTCGCGGCAACCGCCAGGCAGCCGCCTTCGGCCTGGACCGCGGGCGTGGACGCGCAGCGCATGTACGCCATCGCCATGCAGTACGAGGCGTGTCTGCAGCGCGCGCAGGCGCCGCTGCCCAGCGCGGTGCTGCCGCTCGGGATCGACGAGATGGACCGCGCGGCGGCGGCCGCGCAACGCGCCGCCGAGCGCCAGCGCGGCGACGCCTGTGCCGGCATCGGCCGTGCGCAGTACGCGCAGATCGACACGATCCTGCGCAGCGCCGCCGCGCAGGGCGACGCGGATGCGCAGCGCACGCTGCTGGCGCGCGACATGCGCAGCCTGCTGGAGCGCACCAGCGCCGGCCAGCGCCCCGGCGAACCGATCGCGCTGTCGGCGGCAGACCAGCGCGCGGCCGAGGCTGTCGTCGCCGGTCTGGAAACGCTGGCGTTGCGCGGCGACCGGCCGTCGATCGAGGCGCTGGCGCAAGTGCTGCAGTCGCCGCTGCCGGCCGTCGCCGACCCGGTCTACGCGGCGGCCTGGCGGCTGGCCGCGCGGCAGGCGCCGGGGCAGCCGTTTCCGCCGCCGGAGCGGCTGGCCGGCCGCGAGGAACTGCTCGACGGGCTGGATCCCACGCAGCAGCAGCAGGTGCTGGCACTGGCCCCGGACCTGTACGCGCAATGCTGTGCGCGGCGCTGAGCGGACCATGTCGCGGCCGGACCGGGTTGGCCGTCACCGCGGGCAGCGGTCAGAATACCGGCCGGCCGCCCCGTCACGGAATTCGCCTTGAAGATCGCCTCCTGGAACGTCAATTCGCTCAACGTGCGCCTGCCGCACCTGCAACAGTGGCTGGCGGCGTTCGCGCCGGACGTGGTCGGCATCCAGGAAACCAAGCTGGAGGACCACAAGTTCCCGGATGCGGCGCTGGCCGCGGCCGGCTACCGCAGCGTGTTCGCCGGGCAGAAGACCTACAACGGCGTGGCGATCCTGTCGCGCATGCCGCTCAGCGACGTGCAGATCGGTGTGCCCGGGCTGGACGATGCGCAGCAGCGGGTCATCGCCGCCACCATCGGCGACCTGCGCATCGTCAACCTGTACGTGGTCAACGGCCAGGACGTGGGCACCGACAAGTACGCCTACAAGCTGCGCTGGCTCGAGGCGGTGCACGACTGGCTCGCCGCCGAACTGCAGCGCCACCCGCGCATGCTGGTGCTGGGCGATTTCAACATCGCCCCGGACGCGCGCGACGTGCACGATCCGCTGGTGTGGAGCGACAACCACATCCTCACCTCCACCGCCGAGCGCGGCGCGCTGCACAGGCTGCAGGCGCTGGGCCTGCACGACGGCTTCCGCCTGCACCACGACGACGGCGGCATCTTCAGCTGGTGGGACTACCGCCAGGCCGGCTTCCGCCGCGACCTCGGCCTGCGCATCGACCTGACCCTGGTCTCCGACGCGCTGAAGGCACAGACGCGCGCGGCCGGCATCGACCGCGAACCGCGGACCTGGGACCGCCCCAGCGACCACGCGCCGGCCTGGATCGAACTGGAGGAGGGCGGCGCGTGAACGAACGTCATCCGCGCCGCTGGATCGACAAGGTCGGCGACACCGCGATCGCGCCGCTGCACCGGCTCAGCTGCCACTGCGGCGCGGTGCAGATCGACCTGGAACTGCCGCACGGCATCGTCGAGCCGCGCCGCTGCAACTGTTCGCTGTGCCGCCGCCGCGGCGCGATCGTCGCCTCGGTGCCGCTGGCCGCACTGCACGTGCGCGAGGGGGCCGACGCGTTGCGCCTGTACCGCTTCAACACCCATACCGCGCAACATTATTTTTGCGGCGTGTGCGGGATCTACACGCATCACCAGCGCCGCTCCGATCCCAGCGAATACGGCTACAACGTCGGCTGCCTGGACGGCGTGGATCCGTATGCGCTGGCCATCGCGGTGCCGGTCAGCGACGGCGTGCAGCATCCCGCCGACCGCGCCGCCCGGTGAGCGGCGCCGCAAAAGCAAACGCCCGGCGGACCGGGCGTTTGCACAGACCTGCGGAGGCGTTTGCGCCTAGCGCGCGCGGCCGCGGGTGAACAGGTTGACGATGGCCAGCAGGATTACCGCGCCGATCAACGAGTACAGGAACGTCCACAGCGTGATCGCCTGGTTGATGCCGCCGCCGAACAGCCAGCCGGCGATCAACGCGCCGACGATGCCGACGACGATATTCAGGATGATGCCCTGCTGTGCGTCACGGCGCATGATGATGCTGGCCAGCCAGCCCACGATGCCGCCGACGATCAACCAGATGATGATGCCCATGGGTAAGACTCCTCGGTTCTGCCCGCACCGGGAGCGGTGTGGCGTGCGCCATTTAAGGAGCGCTGCCGTGAAGCGCCCGTGTACCCAGGCATGGCTGGCGCAGCGGCCATTGTGCGTTGTGGACGCTGCGTGAGCGGACCTGCCGAAGCGCCGTTGCGCCCGGATCCCCCCGATTGGCGGTTCGGCCCGGTGGCGCTGTGGTTGCGCACGCATCCGCCGCGCACGCCCGGCGAGGCGCAGGCGCGGCGGCTGCTGTCCGTCGAACTGGCCACGCCGGAGGCGCAACTGCCGCTGCGCCGCGACGAACGCGGCCGGCCGTGGCTGCATGCGCCGTTGGCGCACGTGGGTGCCGGCTGGAGCCACAGCGGCGACTATCTGCTGGTGGCGATCGGCGCGCATGTGCGGCTGGGCGTGGACATCGAACACCAGCGCGCGCGGCCGCGGTTGCTGGAGCTGGCGCAGCGGTTCTTCCATCCCGAGGAGGTTGCGGCGTTGCATGCGCTGGCCGAGCCGGCGCGCGAAGCACTGTTCTTTCGTCTGTGGTGCGCCAAGGAGGCGCTGCTCAAGGCGCACGGCCACGGCTTGTCGTTCGGGTTGCACCGGCTGCGCTTCGCCGAAGACGCCTCCGGCGTGCTGCAGCTGGCCTGGTGCGACCCGGCGCTGGGCGTGGCCGCGCGCTGGCAGGTGCACGAATGGATACCGGCGCCGGGCTATCGCGCCGCGCTGGCGTGGTATCCGCTGGAGCCGGCGTAGCGCTGGCAGGCCCTTGGCCAGAGCGCGTTCTGTGGGTCGCGCCGATTGCCGCTGCCGCCGCTCACGCCTCCACCGCACCCGCGCGGCCGTCCTCGACCACGAAGCGCTTCAGCGTGGACACCGTGGCCAGGCGCTCGCGGCGTTCGGAAATGGCCTGCAGCCGGGTTTCCATCCGCGCCTGGCTCAGCGATACCGACACGTAGCCGCGCTGGCGGCTCTCGAAGTAGCGCACGTGCGGGTTGCGCGGCAGCATCTGCGCGATCGCCTCGTAAGGCGGGCCGTTGGAGGTCACCGAGGTGCCGACGAATTCGGTGGCCAGGGTCCGCGACTGCGGATCGGCGGCATCGGCCTTCAGGTCGGTGACCCAGTACGAATGGATGTCGCCGCCCCAGAACACCGGGTTGCGCAGCTTGCTGTCGGCGATCGCGCGCAGCATGCGCTCGCGCGTGGCCGGATAGCCGTCCCAGCCGTCGGTCCAGTGGCCGAGGTGGCCGTCCCTGGGGTCGCGCTGCAGCATCGGCGCGACCAGCAGGTCCTGCGCGATCACGTTCCAGCGCGCATCCGAGCGGGCGAAGCCGGCGTGCAGCCAGCGTTCCTGCGCCGCGCCGAGCATGCTGCGCGCGGGGTCGTCGATGTCGGTGCAGCCGGGCGCGGCGATATGCCCGCCGCGCCAGCCGTTGGGCAGGATGCACGGCTGCTCGTTGCGGTACTGGCGGCCATCGAGCACGAAGAAGCGGGCCAGCGCGCCGTACTGCAACGCGCGGTACAGGCGCATGTCGGCGCCGTGCGGGCGGTTGCGCGCGCGCAGCGGGAAGTGCTCGTACATCGCCTGGTAGGCGGCCGCGCGGCGGCGCAGGAACTGTGCGGTGGGGATCTTCGGATCCTGCGACCAGCGGTTGGCGTAGTCGTTCTGCACCTCGTGGTCGTCCCAGGTCGCCACGCAGGCGGCCGCGGCGTGCAGCGCCTGCAGGTCCGGGTCGGTGCGGTACAGCGCATAGCGGTTGCGGTAGCCGGCCAGGTCCAGGCACTCGCCGCTGCCGTGCGCGCGCACGATCTGCGCGGCGGCCTCGCCCTTGCTGCTGTATTCGTAGATGTAGTCGCCCAGGAAGAACACCAGGTCCGGCTGCTCGGCGGCCAGGTGCCGGTAGGCGCTGAAATAGCCCTGTTCCCAGTGCGAGCAGGAGACGAAGCCGAAGCGCGCCTCGGCCAGGCTGCCCGCTGCCGGGGCGGTGCGGGCGCAGCCCAGCGGACTCTGCGCGCCCAGCGCTTCGAACCGGTACCAGTACGGCCGGCCCGGCTGCAGTCCGCTCACCTCCACGTGCACCGCGTGGCCCCAGCGCGGATGCGCCGTCGCCACGCCGCGCTGCACCACCTGCGCCATGCCCGGGTCGGTGGCCACGCTCCAGCGCACCGGCACCGGCTCGCGCAGGCCGCCCAGGCCGTCGGCCGCCAGCGGCTGCGGCGCGAGCCGGGTCCACAACACCATGCCGTCGGCCAGCGGATCGCCGGCGGCCACGCCCAGGGTGAACGGATCGTCGAACCCGCGCGCCCGCGCGAACGGGCTCAGCAGCGGCGTGGCGGCCAGCAGGCCGAGCCCGGCCAGGACCCGGCGCCGGCCATGATCGGGTGGCGCGCCGGTGCTGGCCGCTGGGGTTTTCTGGAGATCCGACATGCCGCTGCACCACGCCTGCAATGAACCGCTGCGCAGCATAGGCCGCAATGATGTCGGCTACATGGCGGTGACGGTGGCGGCACCTGCGATAATCGGGTGATGAACGACGCTTCCCTTCCCGACTCCGTCCGCGCCGCGCTCGACCAGGGCCTGCGCGCGCAAGGCCTGGACGCCACCGCGCTGGCGCCGCCGCTGCTGGCCTACCTGGCGCTGCTGGCGCGCTGGAACCGCACCTACAACCTCACCGCGGTCCGCGACCCGCACGAGATGGTGACCCGCCACCTGCTCGATTCGCTGGCGATGCAGCCGTTCGTGGAAGCCGGCAGGCTGGCCGACCTGGGCACCGGCCCAGGGCTGCCCGGGATCCCGCTGGCGATTGCCCGGCCGCAGCTGCAGGTGACCCTGGTCGAGAGCAACGGCAAGAAGGCGCGGTTCCTGCGCGAGGCGGTGCGCCAGCTGCGCCTGGACAACGCGCGCGTGGCCGAATCGCGCGCCGAGGCCGTGGACGAACCCGGTGCCTACGATGTCCTGACCGCGCGCGCGCTGGACACGCTGGCCGGCATCGTCGCCGTCGGCGGCCACCTGCTGCGCCCGGGCGGGCGGCTGCTGGCGATGAAGGGGGTGCGCCCGGACGAGGAGATCGCCGCGCTGCCGCCGGGCTGGGTGGCGCAGGCGGTGCACCCGCTGCAGGTGCCGGGGCTGGGCGCGGACCGCCATCTGGTGGTGGTCGGGCGCGGCTGAGCCGCCGGGCGGGGCCGGCGCGCCGACGCCGATTTCCGCCCCGGGGGGGTGTGCCCGCATAATGCCCGGTCCCACCCATCGCCGACGAGGCTCCCGCATGGCCCGCATCATCGCCATCGCCAACCAGAAAGGCGGCGTCGGCAAGACCACCACGGCGGTCAACCTGGCGGCGGCGCTCGCGCGCCAGCCGCAGCGCGTGCTGCTGGTGGACCTGGATTCGCAGGGCAACGCGACGATGGGCAGCGGCATCGACAAGCGCGAGCTGGCCGCCTCCACCTGCGACGTGCTGCTGGGCGAAAGCAGCGCCGCGCAGATCCGGGTGACCGCGCCGGAAGGCTTCGACCTGCTGCCCGGCAACATCGACCTGACCGCCGCCGAGATCCAGCTGATGGACCAGCCGGCGCGCGAGCAGCGGCTGAAGACCGCGCTGGCGCCGCTGCGCGCCGAGTACGACTTCATCCTGATCGACTGCCCGCCGGCGCTGTCGCTGCTGACCCTGAACGCGCTGACCGCGGCCGACTCGATCATCGTGCCGATGCAGTGCGAGTACTACGCGCTGGAAGGGCTGACCGCGTTGCTGGAGACCATCGAGGCGCTGCGCGCCAACCTCAATCCGACGCTGGAGATCGAAGGCGTGCTGCGCACCATGTTCGACGTGCGCAACAACCTGGCCAACGCGGTGTCGGCGGAGCTGACCAACCATTTCGGCGACAAGGTGTTCCGCACCATCGTGCCGCGCAACGTGCGCCTGGCCGAGGCGCCCAGCCATGGCCAGAGCATCGTCGGCTACGACCGCACCTCGCGCGGCGGCGTCGCCTACCTGGGCCTGGCCGGCGAGATCGTGCGCCGAAACAACGAACGCAAGAGGGCCGCACCGGCCATGGAGACCGTCCGATGACCGCCAAGCCCCCCGCCCTCGGCGCGAAGAAGCGCGGCCTGGGCCGCGGCCTGGAAGCGCTGCTGGGACCGAAGGGCGGCGCGGCCGCGCCGGCGCCCAACGACGCAGCGCAGCCCGGCGAGAGCCTGCGCCAGTTGCCGGTCGGGCAGCTGCAGCCGGGCAAGTACCAGCCGCGCCAGGAAATGGACGAGGGCAAGCTGCAGGAGCTGGCCGAGTCGATCAAGGCGCAGGGCGTGATCCAGCCGATCGTCGCCCGCGAGCTGGCGCCGGGTAGGTTCGAGATCGTCGCCGGCGAACGCCGCTGGCGCGCCTCGCAGCTGGCCGGGCTGAGCGAAGTGCCGGTGGTGGTGCGCGAGCTCGACGACCGCACCGTCATCGCCATGGCACTGATCGAGAACATCCAGCGCGAGGATCTCAACCCGCTGGAGGAAGCGCAGGCGCTGCAGCGGCTGATCGACGAATTCGCGCTGACCCACGCCGAGGCCGCCGAAGCGGTGGGCCGCTCGCGCGCCTCGGTGTCCAACCTGCTGCGCCTGCTGGAGCTGCCGCCGGCGATCCGCGCGCTGCTCGAGGCCGGGCGCCTGGAAATGGGCCATGCGCGCGCGCTGCTGACGCTGTCGCCGGACCTGGCCAGCCGCCTGGCCTCCGATGCCGCCGACCAGGGCTGGTCGGTGCGCGAGGTCGAGCACCGCGCGCAGCAGTTCGCGGCCGGCAAGGTGCCCAGCAACCGCAAGGCCAAGCCCGGCCGCGTCGCCCCGCAGGCCGATATCGCCTCGCTGGAGACCGAGCTGTCCGAGTCGCTCGGCACCAAGGTGTCCATCGCCCATGGCCGCGGCGGCAAGGGCAAGCTGGTGATCCACTACACCGACCTGGACACGCTCGACGGCGTGCTCGAGAAGCTGCGCCCGCGCCAGGGCTGAGGCCGTGCCGGTGGCACGCGCAGGCGGCCACCGTGGGCAAGGCGCGGCGAAGCACGCCGGTCGCGATAATCGGCACCGTTGCCTCGCGGCGCGACGGCGTTCACTCAACAAGGAGCCAGTGCATGAACGGCGAACACGACGACCACGACGACATCAGCCCGGGCGGCAGCCCGATCCTGCGCCACACGCAGGAGAAGCCCTTCGCGCCGGCGCGCGGCGAGGACAGCATCGAGCAGATCAGCGCGCACATCGAACGGCACCTGGGGCCGATCTCCAATGTCCTGCACGAAATCATTTCCGACACCGTGCATCTGGACGTGCACGTGGTGCCGGCCACCGAGGACACCCCGTACCTGCGGCTGGTGACCTCGGGCATGAGCGATCTGCCGATGACCCTGCCCGACGGCGTGGACGCGCCGCGCTTCATGGAACTGATGCTGACCCTGCCGCCGGACTGGCCGCTCACCCAGGCGGACTTCGAGGACGAGCGCAACTACTGGCCGGTGCGCCTGCTCAAGAGCCTGGCGCGGTTGCCGCACAAATACGACACCTGGCTGGGCTACGGCCACACCGTGCCCAATGGCGACCCGGCCGAGCCGTATGCGCCGGGCGTGGGCTTCGACGGGGTGATCGTGCTGGCCCCGGTGAGCACCCCGGAAGCCTTCGAGGAGCTGGTCGTCGACGCCGACAAGACCATCGCCTTCATGACCCTGGTGCCGCTGTATCCGGAAGAGATGGCGCTCAAGCTGAAGAAGGGCACCGAGGCCCTGCTGGATCGGTTCGACGCCAAGGGCGTTCAGGACGTGATCGATCCGGGGCGTCCCAACGTGGCCAGGAAGCGCTTCGGCCTGTTCTGAACGCCGCGCCGCGTTCCCCGGATTTCCCAGGACTCTTGCCATGACCATTCTCGTGACCGGCGCGGCCGGCTTCGTCGGCGCCTACACCTGCCGCGCGCTGGCCGCGCGCGGCGAGACCGTGGTGGGGCTGGACAACTACAACGACTACTACGATCCCCAGCTCAAGCGCGACCGCGTCGCGGCGCTGTGCCCGCAGGTCGATCTCCGCCGGCTCGACCTCGCCGACCGCGACGGCCTGACCGCGCTGTTCGACGAGATCCGGCCCGAGCGCGTGGTGCACCTGGCGGCGCAGGCCGGCGTGCGCTATTCGCTGCAGAACCCGTATGCCTACGTCGACAGCAACCTGGTCGGCTTCGTCAACGTGCTGGAACTGTGCCGCCACCGCGGCGTGCAGCACCTGGCCTACGCGTCGAGCAGTTCGGTGTACGGCGATTCGGCGACGCCGCCGTTCTCCGAGGACCAGCGCATCGACCAGCCGCGCTCGCTGTACGCGGCGACCAAGGCGGCCAACGAACTGATGGCCTACACCTACGCGCAGCTGTACGGCCTGCGCGCGACCGGGCTGCGCTTCTTCACCGTGTACGGCCCGTGGGGGCGGCCGGACATGGCGCCGCTGCTGTTCAGCCGCGCGGTGCTGGCCGGGCGCCCGATCGAGGTGTTCAACCACGGGCGCATGCGCCGCGACTTCACCTTCGTCGCCGACATCGTCGCCGGCGTGCTCGGCGCGCTCGACCACCCGTCCACCGACCCGGTGCCGCACCGGGTGTTCAACCTGGGCAACCACACCCCGGTGGAGCTGGAGCGCTTCATCGGCGTGATCGAGGCCGCCGCCGGCCGGCCTGCCGAGAAGGTGTACAAGCCGATGCAGCCAGGCGACATGGTCGAGACGATGGCCGATACTGCTCGCGCGCATGCCGCCTTCGGCTTCGATCCGGCCACGCCGATCGAGGTCGGGCTGCCGCAGGTGGTCGCGTGGTGCCGCGCGTACTTCGGCGCGGCGGCCTGAGGCTTCAGCCCCGGGTCACCGGCCTGGGGCACAATGCGCGGTCTTTTTTGCGTCGCCGCCGCCGTTTCCCGCGTCTCCCCCTTGCGTTGCCGTCGAGCCCAGTCGAGCCATGAGCCAGCCTTCCCTTTCCGTCGTCGTCCCGGTGTTCAACGAGCACGACAACGTGCCGCCGCTGGTGGCCGAGATCGTCGCCGCGCTGCGCGGCGTGACCGATTTCGAGATCGTCTATGTCGACGACCATTCGCGCGACGACACCCTGGCGGTGCTGGAAGGGCTGAAGGCGAGCACTCCGGAACTGCGGGTGTTGCACCACGTCACCCAGAGCGGGCAGAGCACCGCGGTGCGCAACGGGGTCAAGGCCGCGCGCGGCGCGTGGATCGCCACCCTCGACGGCGACGGCCAGAACGACCCGGCCGACATCCCCAAGCTGCTCGCCGCGCGCGCCGCCGCCGACCCGCTGGTCAAGCTGTTCGCCGGCTGGCGCGTGTCGCGGCAGGACTCGGGCAGCAAGCGCTGGGCGTCGAAGTGGGCCAATGCGATCCGCGCGCGCATGCTGCGCGACGACACCCCGGACACCGGCTGCGGCATCAAGCTGTTCGAGCGCGCGGCGTTCCTGGACCTGCCGTATTTCGACCACATGCACCGCTACCTGCCGGCGCTGATGCAGCGCGCCGGCTGGCGCACCGTGAGCGTGCCGGTGAACCACCGCCACCGCACCTCCGGCGTGTCCAAGTACAACAACCTCAACCGCGCCCTGGTCGGCATCCGCGACCTGCGCGGCGTGGCCTGGCTGATCGCGCGCAGCCGCCGCACCATGGTGCAGGAACGCTGAGATGGAAACGCACTTCCTCAACGAACCGATCCAGGCGCTGTACTGGACCGGGTTGCACGTCACCGGCTGGAAGCTGATCGGCTACATCGGCGCGCTGATGTTCGGCGGCCGCTGGCTGGTGCAGTTCGTGGCCTCCAAGCGCGCCGGCAAGCCGGTGATCCCGCGCCTGTTCTGGTACATGAGCGTGGTCGGCAGCCTGATGACGCTGAGCTACTTCCTGTTCTCGGCCAAGCAGGACTCGGTCGGCGTGCTGCAGAACCTGTTTCCCGCCTTCACCGCCTTCTACAGCCTGTACCTGGACATCAAGCACCGCGGCTGGCACCGCGACCGCGCGTCGCATTGAGGCGACGGCGATCGCTATCGAGGGCAGTCTGAAGCCGAGGCGAGGCTGAAGCTCCCGGCATGGCGCCTCTTGTGGGAGGGACTTCAGTCCCGACGCCTTGCGGGCTCGGCCATCGCGCTCGGTGCATTTTCCGACAGCGCCTCGGGTCGATCCCCGATGGCGCCGCCATGTCCCAGCGACGACGCTGGCGGCATGCACATGCAAGCTCCCCGCGGCTCTCGCGCGTTGCGCGCAGGGCGCTGCACCGAATCGGGCCGCCTCTACCTGGTGACGGCGGTAACCTGCGAACGCCAGCGCCTGTTCGAGGACTGGCGCTGCGCCTGGGCTGCGGCCGCCTGTCTTGCCGATCCCGCCACTTGGAACTGCGCACGGTTGCTGTGCTGGGTATTGATGCCCGATCACTGGCACGGATTGCTCCTGCTCGATGGGGCGAGCCCACTGTCGGCCGTCATGCAGAACGCCAAGGGCAGGGCGGCCAGGGCGGTGAATCTGGCCCGGGGCCGCGGCGGGTCGGTGTGGATGCCGGGCTTTCACGACCATGCGCTGCGCCACGAGCGAGACATCCTGCCCAGTGCGCGCTACATCGTCGCCAATCCGTTGCGTGCGGGCCTGGTGGACCGGCTTGGCGGATATCCATATTGGGATGCGGTCTGGCTGGAGGCGGCGAAGGAGTGTCTGCCGCGACGCCATGATCCGGATGAGGCACACAGATGAATTGCGGGAATTTGGATGGCGTCCGGCCGTCGGTTCCGACGTCCAGCGAGGCGGCGATGTTGTCCTGCTCCGTTCGTCGCGACTGAAGGGCACCTCTGATAACCCCAAAAACTCGACCAAAGCACTCGCAAGTCATTGATGCGCATAGCGCGGAATTTTTGCAATCGAGGTTATTAGAGGTGCCCTGAAGTCGCTCCCACAGTGACTCGCCGGCAGCGGGAGTGCGCTGTGGCAGAAACTTCAGCCCCAATGCCAGCGGCAGCTGCCGGCCAGAGCTGTTTCGGCCCGATTGGTTGCGGCGAAGCGCAGCGCGTCGCCGCTTTCAGCGTCGTCGTCTCCGGCCAGCCGCGTGCCAGGACTTCCGGCCCACCCCCCACCGCGCCCGGAGTGCGATCATCGGGATCCTGTTCCCATCTGCCCGTTGCCGCCCATGCCGATCGCCAAGACCCCGCTGGCCGCTTCCCTGTTGCTCGCGCTCGCACTCGCCACGCCGGCGCTGGCTGCAGCGCCGGCCGTCCCGCCGGCGGCGGCGTCCGCCTCCGCTGCCGATGCCCGCTTCCAGGCCATCTACGAAAAGGAGTGGAAGTGGCGGCAGGCGCAGGTCGGGCAGGCCGACGAGGACAGCGACAGCAGCGGCGACAACCAGCAGCTGCCCGATGTCGACGCGGCGGCGCAGGCGGCGCGGCTGAAGGTGTGGGACGACGTGCTGCGCCAGCTCGATGCGCTCGATCCGGCGCAGCTGTCGGCCGACAACCGGGTCAACCTGGCGGTGTACCGCCCGCAGATCGAGAACCTCGCCGCCGCGGTGCGCCTGCGCGCCTACGAGATGCCGTTCAACTCCGACAGCTCGTTCTGGTCGGACCTGGGCTTCATGGCGCGGCGCACGCTGCGCACGCCGGCCGAGTACCGCGCCTACATCGCGCGGCTAAACGACGTGCCGCGCTACTTCGCGCAGCAGACCGACAACATGCGCGCCGGGCTCAAGCGCGGCTTCAGCGTACCGCGCGCGGTGCTGGAGGGGCGCGACGGTTCGATCGCCGGCGTCGCCGAGCTCAAGGATCCCACCGCCGCGGCGCTGTACGCGCCGTTCAAGCAACTGCCGGCGCAGATCCCGGCCGCCGAGCAGCAGGCGCTGCGCGAGCAGGCGCAGGCGGCGATCCGCGACAAGGTGATCCCGGCGTACGCGCAGCTGCTGCGCTTCTATCGCGAAGAGTACGTGCCGCAGGCGCGCACCACGCTCGCCGCCGAGGCGCTGCCCGACGGCAAGGCCTACTACCAGCAGCAGATCCGCGAATACACCACGCTGGAGATGCGCCCGGAGCAGATCCACCAGCTGGGCCTGCAGGAAGTGGCGCGGATCCAGAAGGAGATGGATGCGATCATCCGGCAGGTCGGCTTCAAGCCGCCGGCCGGGCAGCAGACCTTTCCGGCGTTCCTGCAGTTCCTGCGCACCGACCCGCAGTTCTACGTCAAGACGCCGCAGGAACTGCTCGATCGCGCGGCGTGGATCGCCAAGCGCGTGGATGGCGAAGTCGGCAAGTTCATCGGCACGCTGCCGCGCGGACGCTTCACCATCGTGCCGGTGCCGCCGGAGATCGCGCCGTTCTGGACCGCCGGCCGTGGCGGCGTCGGCACCTATTGGCTCAACACCTACAACCTGCCGTCGCGCCCGCTGTACAACCTGCCGGCGCTGACCCTGCACGAATCCTCGCCGGGCCACTCGCTGCAGGGCGCGCTGGCCGAAGAGCAGGGTGCGCAGCCGGCGTTCCGCCGCGAGAACTACATCTCCGCCTACGGTGAGGGCTGGGCGCTGTACACCGAGAAGCTGGGCAAGGAGATGGGCATCTACGAAACCCCGTACGAGGACTTCGGCCGGCTCAGCTACGAAATGTGGCGCGCCTGCCGGCTGGTGATCGACACCGGCGTGCACCACAAGGGCTGGACCCGCGAGCAGGCGCTGGCCTACCTGCGCGAGCACACCGCGCTCAGCGAGCACGAGGTCACCACCGAGGTCGACCGCTACATCTCCTGGCCGGGGCAGGCGCTGAGCTACAAGCTCGGCGAGATCGCCATCCTCAAGCTGCGCGCCGAGGCCGAGCAGGCGCTGGGCGCGGACTTCGACATCAAGGCCTTCCACGACGCGGTGCTGAAGCAGGGCTCGGTGCCGCTGCCGGTCTTGCAGCAGCAGGTGCGCGCGTTCATCGCCGAGAGCAAGCAGCAGGCCGCCACCCGCAAGTCCGCCGCGGCCAAGCCCGAATAGCCGCCGGCGCGCTCCCTTCTCCCCTCGGGAGAAGGTGGCGCGCAGCGCCGGATGAGGGTACGACCGCTCGCGCAGCGTGGGGTGCAAGAACCCGCGCCGGATGAGGGTACGACTGCCAGGCATCGGACGAGGGCAAGCCCGTCAGCAGCGCATCAAGGCACGACCTTCAGCCCGGATGAAGATCCTGCCGCCAGCGTCAGATGAAAGACCCTCGCCGTCGCGATCCGCGCCGCCTGCGATTGTGTAACCCCACCGGCATCGCTAGGCTGGCGCCATGTCCATCCGCCGTGCCCGCCTGCTCCACCCCTTGCTGCGCCTGATGGCGCTGGCGATGCTGGCGCTGGGCGTGCTGGTGGCGCCGGTGGCCTGCGCGCTGGGCGATGTGCATGCCTTGGCGCACGACCAGGCGCACGTGGACGAAGAAGCGCCACACCGCGGTGATGGCGATGGCGCCGGAGAACGCGATGGCGCCGGCCTGCTGCACGCGCTGATGCACAGCGGCTACTGCCACGGGCAGAGCCCGGCGTTGCTGTCGTCGCTGATCTGGCAGGGCTTGCCGTTGGCCGCGCAGCCGCGCCCGGTCGCGGGACACCAGCACTACCGCTCGCACCTGCTGGACACCCCGCTGCGGCCTCCGATCGCGGCTTGATGCACCGCCGGCGCCTGCCGGCCCGTCCATCGATCCCCGACTCCGGAGACATCCCATGTGGTTGCGACTGGCGGCTGTTGCCGCCTTCGCGGTCGCGCCCTGCGCGTGGGCGCAGGCCGTGCCGCCCGATGCTGTGCTCACCCTGGACGACGCCTTCGCCCGCGTCGCCCGGACCCATCCCGACCTGCGCCTGGCCGACGGCCAGCGCCGCGTGCTCGCCGCCGAGGCCGAGCGCGAGGCGCTGCGTCCGCCGCTGCGCCTGGGCGCCGAACTGGAGAATGCCTTCGGTAGCGGCCCCGCACGCGGCCTGGACCAGGCCGAACTGACCGTCAGCCTGGCCGGCATGCTCGAACGCGGCGGCAAGCTCGACGCGCGTCGCACGCTGGCGCAGGCGCGCATCGACGCGCTGGCGCCGCAGCGCGAACTGGCGCGGCTGGACCTGCTCGCCGAGGTCGCGCGCCGCTACCTGGCGATCGCCGCTGCCGCGCAGCGCCAGACCATCGCCGCCGCCGACCTGGCGCAGCGCCAGCGCACGGTGGCCGCGGCGCGGCAGCGGCTGCAGGCCGGCGCCTCGCCCGAATCGGTGCTGCTGACCGCGCAGGCGCTGCAGGCGCGTGCGGAACTGGAGCGCGACCGCGCGCAGCAGGAGCACGCCGCCGCGCGCCGCCATCTGGCGGTGCTGTGGGGCGAACGCGATCCCGGCTTCGCGCAGGTGACCGGCGATCCCCTGGCGTTGCCGGCAGTGCCGGACTTCGACCTGCTGGCCGCGCTGCTCGATGCCACCCCGGAGCTGGCCCGCTTCGGCGGGCAGGCGCGCGTGCGCGAGGCGCGACTACGGCTGGCGCGCAGCCAGGCGCGGCCGGACCTGGACTGGCAGTTCGGCGTGCGCCGGCTGCAGGACGGCGACGCCACCGCGCTGCTGGCCGGGATCTCGCTGCCGTTGGGCAGCGCGGCGCGCGCGCAGCCGGAGATCCGCGCCGCCGAGGCCGAGCGCGACCTGCTCGGCGTGGAGCGCGAAACCCAGGCGCTGGCGCTGTACTCCACGCTCGCCGACGCGCACGGCCGCTACCGCGCCGCGCAACTGGAAGTGGCGCGCATGCACGACGACGTGCTGCCGAAACTGGCGCGCGCCGAGGCCGCCGCCGAGCGCGCCTATCGCGGCGGTGCGATCAGCTATCTGGAATGGGCGCAGCTGCAGGCCCAGCACGGCGATGCGCGGCGGCAGCAGCTGGCCGCGGCGATCGAGGCGCAGACCGCGCTGATCGAGATCCAGCGCCTGACCGGGCAGCCATTCGTGCTCGCGCCCGCGGCGCAGGTGGCGCGATGAGCCGTCCGCTGCTGTTGCGCATCCGTCGTGCGCCGGCGTGCGCCGCCGTCGCACCGTCGCCCGGACATCCACCGTCGCCGCACGCACGGCAGATGATCGGCGGCGCCGCCGGTGTTTGCTGCCACCGCTTGCCGACCGGCGCGACCGTGCTTGGGGAATCGGCGTTACTGCACCGGTCGCTGCGCCTGCGTCACGCGCAGCATGCGCTGCTGCCGCGATGCGTGGCGCCGGGCAATTCCATGCGCGGTGCAGGCACGGAGGTTGCCGCGACCGAGTGCAGCGATCCGCCGCTGGCATTGCCGCCGTGCGCGCCGCGCACTGTTTCGCGCGCCATGACCCGCGATCCCCTTCTTCCGACGCCTGGCGCCTGTCGCCGGCGTCTCTCAGGACTGCCTACGATGAAATTCGACTCTGCCGCGCTGCTCGCGCCGCTGCTGCTTGCGCTGCTGCTCGGCGCTTGCTCCAGCGGCGACGACGCCAGCCACGACGACACCGACGCGCATGGCGCCGCCGGCCAAGCCCATGCCGAGGAAGCGCGCAAGGGCGCGCATGGCGGCCGCCTGCTCGAACAGGACGGCGTCGCGGTCGAACTGGCGATCGCCGAGGACGGCACGCCGCCGACCTACCGGGCCTGGCTGTACCGCGACGGCAAGCCGTTGCCGCCTGGCGCCGGCAGCGTCGAGGTGCAACTCAAGCGCCTGGGTGGCGTCGCCGAGACCTACCGCCTGCGCGCGCGCGACGACGGCAGCCTGCTGGCCGACAGCGTGGTGCGCGAGCCGCATTCGTTCGACGTCGAGGTGCGCGCCACGGTGCAGGGCAAGGCGCTGCGCTGGACCTATCCCAGCTACGAAGGCCGCACCGGGATCGCGGCGAAGATCGCTGCCGATGCGGGCATCCGCGTGGCCCCGGTCGGCCCCGGCAGCATCGCCGACGAGCACGAGGTGCAGGGTCTGCTGACCCCGGCCGAAGGCGCCCAGGCGCAGGCCACCGCGCGCTTCCCCGGCCCGGTGCGCAGCCTGCGCGCCAATGTCGGCGACCGCGTGCGCGCCGGGCAGGCGCTGGCCACGGTGGAAAGCAACCTGAGCCTGACCACCTACACGATCAGCGCGCCGATCGCCGGCACGGTGCTGGCGCGCAACGCCAGCGTCGGCAGCAGCGCCGCCGAGGGCCAGGCGCTGTTCGAGATCGCCGACCTGTCCACGCTGTGGGTGGACCTGCACATCTTCGGCGCCGATGCTGGCCACATCGCCGCCGGCGCGCCGGTGACGGTGACCCGGATCAGCGACGGCGCGGTCGCGCAGACCACGCTGGAACGCGTGTTGCCGGGGACCGCCACGGCCAGCCAGAGCACGGTGGCGCGGGCGGTGCTGCGCAACGCAGATGGCTTGTGGCGGCCGGGCTCGGCGGTGAAGGCGCGGGTCACGGTGGCGCAGCAGCCGGCGGACCTGGTGGTGCCGGTGACCGCCTTGCAGACCTTCCGCGACTGGGACGTGGCGTTCGTGCGCGTCGGCGAGACCTACGAGGCGCGGCCGCTGCGGCTCGGCGCGCGCGATGCGCACCAGGTGCAGGTGCTGTCCGGACTGCAGGCCGGCGACGAGGTGGTGGTGGAGCAGAGCTACCTGGTCAAGGCGGACATCGACAAGTCGGGGGCGGCGCATGAGCATTGATCGCTTGTCCTGTTTTTCGATGGCTTCTTTTTCCACGTCGTACGTGGTGCTTGGTTTTCCGTTGCTTGAAACGGGGGCGGAAGGGACCGGGCTTCGGCAACGAGAACAACAGCTCTCTCGCCCTTGCGGGCGCGAGTCACTTTTCTTTGCTTGGGCAAAGAAAGCGCTACAGCAGCCGCAGGCTGATCAAAGTAACCAAAAGACAGCACAGCCTGCGGTGTGCCCGCGCGACGCGCGGGTCCGCGCAGGCACGAGGCATTTTTCGCAGGCACATCGCTGTGCCTGCGAAAAACGGCGCGCAGCCTGCGCGCCACCCTTCGGGTTTTTGCCTCGTGCCCGCGCCACACCGAAGGGGTCCGGCAAGGCAGAAGCAAGAAGCAACAGCCAAGGCAACACCGTCACCGGCATGACGGTTCCAAAGGCAGCGTCCTCGACCAACGGAGGCCGCCGCCATGCTCGCTAAGCTGATCCGCTTCGCCATCGCGCAGCGCTGGCTGATGCTGGCGCTGACCGGGGTGTTGATCGCCATCGGCGCATGGAGTTTCTCGCGCCTGCCGATCGACGCCACGCCGGACATCACCAACGTGCAGGTGCAGGTCAACACTGCTGCGCCCGGCTACTCGCCGCTGGAGGCCGAGCAGCGCGTCACCTTCCCGCTGGAGACGGTGCTGGCCGGCTTGCCCGGGCTCGAATCCACCCGCTCGCTGTCGCGCTACGGGCTGTCGCAGGTCACCGCGGTGTTCGCCGACGGCACCGACCTGTACTTCGCGCGACAGCAGGTGGCCGAGCGCCTGCAGCAGGTCAAATCGCAGTTGCCGCCGGCGCTGGAACCGCAGCTGGGGCCGATCGCCACCGGCCTGGGCGAGATCTTCATGTACACGGTCGAGGCCAGGCCGAACGCGCGCAAGCCCGACGGCACGGCGTGGACCGCCACCGACCTGCGCACGCTGCAGGACTGGGTGGTGCGGCCGCAGCTGCGCAACGTGCCGGGCGTGACCGAGGTCAACACCATCGGCGGCCATGCGCGGCAGATCCACATCACCCCGGATCCGGCGCGGCTGGTCGCGCTCGGGTTCACCCTGGACGACGTGGCGCGCGCGGTCGAGGCCAACAACCGCAACGTCGGCGCCGGCTACATCGAACGCAACGGCCAGCAGTTCCTGGTGCGGGTGCCGGGGCAGGTCAGCGGCATCGCCGAGATCGGCGCGATCGTGCTGGACCGGCGCGAAGGCGTGCCGATCCGGGTGCGCGACGTGGCCGAGGTCGGCGAGGGACCGGAGCTGCGCACCGGCGCCGCCACCCAGGACGGCAGCGAGGTGGTGCTGGGCACGGTGTTCATGCTGGTCGGCGCCAACAGCCGCGCGGTGGCGCAGGCCTCGGCGGCCCGGCTCGAGCAGGCCAACCGCAGCCTGCCGCCGGGCGTGCAGGCGGTGCCGGTGTACGACCGCACCGCGCTGGTCGACCGCACCATCGCCACCGTGGCCAGGAACCTGGTCGAGGGCGCGCTGCTGGTGATCGCGGTGCTGTTCCTGCTGCTGGGCAATTTCCGCGCCGCGCTGATCACCGCGGCGGTGATCCCGCTGGCGATGCTGTTCACCCTCACCGGCATGGTCCGCGGCGGCGTGTCCGGCAACCTGATGAGCCTGGGCGCGCTGGATTTCGGGCTGATCGTCGATGGCGCGGTGATCATCGTGGAGAACTGCCTGAGCCGCTTCGGCCAGGCGCAGCAGCGCCTGGGCCGGGTGCTCGGCGCCGCCGAACGTTTCGAGCTGACCGCGCAGGCCACCGCCGAGGTGATCCGCCCCAGCCTGTTCGGCGTGGGCATCATCGCCGCGGTGTACCTGCCGGTGTTCGCGCTGACCGGCATCGAAGGCAAGATGTTCCACCCGATGGCGATCACCGTGGTGCTGGCGCTGACCGGGGCGATGCTGCTGTCGCTGACCTTCGTGCCGGCGGCGATCGCGCTGACCCTGGGCGGCAAGGTCGCCGAGCACGAGAACCGCGCGATGCGCTGGGCACGGCAGGCGTATGCGCCGCTGCTGGACGGCGCGCTGCGCCACGCGCGCTGGATCGGCGCCGGCGCGCTGGCGCTGGTGCTGCTGTGCGGCGTGCTGGCCACGCGGCTGGGCACCGAGTTCATCCCCAACCTCGACGAAGGCGACATCGCCCTGCATGCGCTGCGCATCCCCGGCACCAGCCTGGAACAGGCGATCGCCATGCAGTCCACGCTGGAGCGGCGGATCAAGCGGTTCCCGGAAGTGGCGCACGTGTTCGGCAAGCTCGGCACCGCCGAGGTCGCCACCGACCCGATGCCGCCGTCGGTGGCCGACACCTTCCTGATCATGAAGCCGCGCGCGCAATGGCCCGATCCGCGCAAGCCCAAGGCGCAGCTGCTGGCCGAGATCGAGGCGGCGGTGCGGCAGCTGCCCGGCAACAACTACGAGTTCACCCAGCCGATCCAGATGCGCATGAACGAGCTGATCTCCGGCGTGCGCGCGGACGTGGCGATCAAGCTCTACGGCGACGACCTGGACACGCTGGTGGAGGTCGGCCGGCGCATCGAGGAGGTCGCCCGCGACGTGCCCGGCGCGGCCGACGTCAAGCTCGAGCAGGCCACCGGCCTGCCGATGCTGACCGTGGTCCCGGACCGCACCGCGCTGGCCGGCTACGGCCTCAATCCCGGCGTGGTGCAGGACACGGTGGCGGCCGCGGTGGGCGGGCAGGACGCCGGGCAGCTGTTCGAGGGCGACCGCCGCTTCGCCATCGTGGTGCGCCTGCCCGAAGCGCTGCGCCGGGACCCGGCGGCACTGGCCGACCTGCCGATCCCCTTGCGCGGCGACGGCGAGCGTGGCGATGCCGACGAATCCAGCCGCGCTCCCGGCTGGCGCAGCGGCGCGCCGATCGCCGTGCCGCTGCGCGAGGTGGCGAAAGTCGAAACGGTGCTGGGGCCGAACCAGATCAACCGCGAGGACGGCAAGCGCCGCATCGTGGTCACCGCCAACGTGCGCGACCGCGACCTCGGCGGTTTCGTCGCCGAGCTGCAGCGCCGCGTCGCTGCCGAGGTCGCCCTGCCGAGCGGTTACTGGATCGGCTACGGCGGCACCTTCGAGCAGTTGATCTCGGCCGGGCAGCGCCTGGCCTGGGTGGTGCCGGCCACGCTGCTGCTGATCTTCGCGCTGCTGTACTGGTCGTTCGGCTCGCTGCGCGACGCGGCGATCGTGTTCAGCGGCGTACCGCTGGCGCTGACCGGCGGCGTGGTCGCGCTGGCGCTGCGCGGCATCCCGCTGTCGATCTCCGCCGGGGTCGGCTTCATCGCGCTGTCCGGGGTGGCGGTGCTCAACGGGCTGGTGATGATCGCCTTCGTGCGCAAGCTGCGCGAGGACGGCCTGGCGCTGGCGCTGGCGCAGGCGTTGCGCGAAGGCGCCCTGGCGCGGCTGCGGCCGGTGCTGATGACCGCGCTGGTGGCGGCGCTGGGCTTCGTGCCGATGGCGTTCAACGTCGGCGCCGGCGCGGAGGTGCAGCGGCCGCTGGCCACGGTGGTGATCGGCGGCATCGTCTCCTCCACGCTGCTGACCCTGCTGGTGCTGCCGGTGCTGTACCGCTGGCTGCACCGGCGCGACAATGCCGCATCGGCGTCCGCAGCGGCGGCCGCCCCGACCCTTGCGAGGTGATCCATGGCCGACAGTTGCTGCGGGTGCGGCAAGACCCTGGACGTGGCGGCGCTGCAGGCGCGCCAGCGGCAGGTGCTGTGGTGGGTGCTGGCGATCAACGCCGGCACCTTCGCGATGCTGCTGGGCAGCGCCTGGCATAGCGGTTCTGCCTCGCTGCTGTCCGGCAGCCTGGACAACCTCGGCGATGCGCTGACCTATGCGCTGAGCCTGGCCGTGGTCGGCGCCAGCCTGGCGGCGAAGGCGCGGGTGGCGCTGCTCAAGGCCGCGCTGATCCTGGCCGCGGCGCTGGCGGTGGCCGCCGGCATCGGCTGGAAGCTGCTGCACCCGCAGCTGCCGCTGTTCGAGAGCATGGGCGTGGCCGCGGCGTTGAACCTGGCCGCCAACCTGCTGTGCCTGCGCCTGCTGTGGCCGTACCGCCGCGGCGACATCAACCTGGCCTCGGCCTGGGCGTGCTCGCTCAACGACGTCTACGAGGGCGTGGCGGTGATCGCGGCCAGCGTCGCGGTCTGGGCCTTCGGCGCCGGCTGGCCGGACCTGCTGATCGCCGCGGCGTTGCTGCTGCTGTTCCTGCGCTCGGCCTGGCAGGTGGCGCGGCGCGCCTGGGCGGAACTGCGCCAGGCCCGCGCGGCGCCGGTAAGTGCTTGCGATACAAGGGAAAGCCGTGCATAATGCGCGGCTCGCTGTGCCCGGCTGCTGTCGGGCCGGCGGCCGGACACGCGATCTCCGGCCGGCCTCTCCCAGCGTAACCGCTTGATTTCCCACGTCGCGTGGCGGCCGCAAGGCTGCCGGGGCCGTCGTCTCCCAGGCTATGGGCGACACCAATTGCGGATCCGTCCGCAAGAGCCCGGCCATCCATGGCCGGACTTCCTAACTTATCGAGGTGCGTAATGTCCCGCGTATGCCAAGTGTCCGGCAAGCGTGTGCAGACGGGTAACAACGTCTCCCACGCCAACAACAGAACCCGTCGCCGCTTCCTGCCCAACCTGCACGAGCGCCGCTTCTGGGTCGCCAGCGAGAACCGCTGGATCAAGCTCCGTGTCTCCGCGCATGCGTTGCGCACCATCGACAAGAACGGGATCGATGCCGTTCTGAAAGAGCTGCGCGCGCGCGGCGAAAAGGTCTGAGGAGTAAACAATCATGGCAGGCAAGCGTGACAAGATCCGTATGATTTCCTCGGCCGCCACCGGCCACTTCTACACCACGGACAAGAACAAGAAGAACACTCCGGGGAAGATGGAAATGATGAAGTACGACCCGGTCGTGCGTAAGCACGTGCTGTACAAGGAAGGCAAGATCAAGTGATCGGCTGATCGCTGGATCGCCTTTCGAGGTCGACACGGAACCCGCCGCAAGGCGGGTTTCGTGCGTCTGGGGTCCGCGCATTCTGTGCCGGCTGCAGGCCGGCGCCGTGGCGCCAGGCAGGCGCCCGGCGCGCGCCGCCAGCCGCGGCACGGCACGCAATGGTTGCGTTTGCCGCCGCAGCCCGCAGAATCGGGCGACTTGGCGTGCGAAAGGGTCGCGATGCTGCCGTTCTGGTTGGAAGGCACCTGGCTGCTGGCGCTGGACTGGCTGATCCGGCTGGTGGCGTTGTTGTGGATTCCTGCGCGCACCACGCCCGGGGCGGCGCGCAGCTGGCTGCTGCTGGTGGGCTTCGTGCCGGTGCTCGGCCTGCCGCTGTACCTGCTGCTGGGCCACCCGTGGCTGTCGCGCGAGCGCATCCAGCGCCAGGCGCAGGCCTCGCAGGTGATCCGCGAGCAGCAGGTGCCGATGACCGCGCTGCGCTGGACCCCGCCCGCCGACACCGCGATCGCCGAGGTGGTGCCGCTGATCGAGCGCCAGGGCGACTTCATGCCCACCCACGGCAACACCGTGGAATTGCTGGATCGCTATGAGGACTCGTTGCAGGCGCTGCTCGACGACATCGACGCGGCGGTGGAGCGTGTGCACCTGCTGTACTACCTGATGTTCGACGATGCGGTCGGCGATGCGGTCGTGGCCGCGTTGCTGCGTGCCGCCGCGCGCGGCGTGCGCTGCCGCCTGCTGCTCGATGCGCGCGGCGGCAAGCGCGGCCTGCGCCGCTACCGCAAGCGGCTGCGCGCCGCAGGCATCGAGGTGCAGGCGCTGCTGCCGGGCGGGCTGCGCTGGCGCCGCAGCGGGCGCATGGACCTGCGCAACCACCGCAAGATCGCGGTGATCGACAACCGCGTCGGCTACACCGGTTCGCAGAACCTGGCCGCGGCCGACTTCGTGCGCGGCCACCCCAACCGCGAACTGGTGGTGCGCCTGCAGGGGCCGGTGGTCGGGCACCTGGAGGCGGTGTTCGCCAGCGACTGGTTCATCGAGACCGGGCAGCGCCTGCGCGTGGCCGACGGCACCGCGGTGCACGGCGCCGACACCGCCACGCAACTGCTGCCCAGCGGCCCGGCGTATCCGTTCGAGAACGCGCGCGATGCGGTCAATGCGCTGATCCACCTGGCGCGGCGGCGGATCGTGATGGTCACGCCGTACTTCGTGCCCGACGAGGCCACGCTCAGCGCGCTGCGCATCGCCGCGCTGTCCGGGGTGGACGTGCAGCTGATCCTGTCGGAGAGCAGCAACCAGCGGCTCACCGCCTGGGCGCAGGAGGCCTACTACGACGAACTGCTGCGCAGCGGGGTCAAGATCGCGCTGTACCGGCCGTGCTTCCTGCATGCCAAGCACCTGAGCGTGGACGAGGGCATCGCCCTGGTCGGCTCGATCAACCTGGACATCCGCTCCTTCGCGCTGAACGCGGAGATCGGCGTGCTGTGCTACTGCGCCGAGGTGGTGCAGCGGCTGCGCGCGGTGGAGGCCGATTATCTGGCCGATGCGCGCGCGCTGTCGCTGCAGGACTGGCGCAAGCGGCCCACCTGGCGGCGCAGCCGCGAAGGCATCGCCCGCCTGGCCGATGCGTTGATGTGAATGCGCGCGCACATGACAGCATGATGTCGCCGCCATGCGCGATGTTCGCGCCGACATGAGCGATGGTTCTTAGCCGCGGGCGGAGCCGGCGGGGGCATCCCTTACAATCGCCGGTATGAGCGACCTCTTGCCCACCGCATCCGATGGCGACTGCGACTGCGATATCGCCATCGTCGGCGGCGGCGCGGCCGGCACGCTGGTGGCGCTGCACCTGCTGCGGCAGGCCACGCAGGCGCTGCGGCTGCAGCTGATCGAACCGCAGGCGGCGCTGGCGCAGGGCGTGGCCTATGCGACGCCGTGCGCGGAGCACCTGCTGAACGTGCCGGCCGGGCGCATGAGCGCCTTCGCCGAGCTGCCCGACGACTTCCTCGACTGGCTGCAGCAGCAGGGGCTGTATCCGGCGCTGCAACGCGACGCGCTGGCGCAGGCCTACGTGCAGCGCCGCCATTACGCCGACTACCTGCGCGCGCGGCTGGCGCAGGCGCAGGCCGCAAGCCTGGCGCACTTGCAGTGGCGGCAGCAGCGGGTGGTGGCATTGGACCGGGACGCGCGCGGCCAGGCGTTGCACCTGCAGGATGGGGCGACGCTGCGCGCGCAGGCGACGGTGCTGGCGCTGGGCAACAGCCTGCGCCCGTTGCCGGCGCGCGGTGCGGCCAGCCTGCCCGCGCACGTGCGCGTGGACGCCTGGCACTACGAACAGCTGCGCGCGATCCCGCGCGAGTCCACGGTGTGCATCGTCGGCGCCGGCCTGAGCATGGCCGACAGCGTGCTGACCCTGCTCGCCAATGCGCACCGCGGCCCGGTGCACGTGATCTCGCGGCACGCAATATTGCCGCTGCCGCATGCCGGGCATGCCGGCCACGCCGCGGCCGACTTCGACCCGCAGCCGTTGCTGGCGCTGCCGTTGCGCCAGCGCCTGCGCGCGCTGCGCCGGCATGCGGCCGCGGCGCAGGCGCGCGGCCTGCCCTGGCAGGGCGTGATGGAGCGGCTGCGGCCGCTGGGCCAGACGCTGTGGCAGTCGCTGTCGGCCACCGACCAGCGGCGCTTCCTGCGCCATGCCGTGCGCTACTGGGACGCGCACCGGCACCGCATCGCCGCACCGGTGTTCGCGCAATTGCAGGCGATGCGCCGGGTCGGCCAGTTGCGCGTGCACCGCGCGCGGCTGGACACGGTGTTCCCGGTCGGTGCCTGCGTGCAGGTCAACGCGGTCGGTCCCGATGGCCTGGCGCTGCAACTGGACGCGCATTACCTGGTCAACGCCACCGGCGTGGAACTGCGCGCGCAGACCATGCGCAACCCGCTGCTGCACCAGCTGCTGGGCTGCGGCCACGCCGCGCCCGGCCCGCACGGCATCGGCGTGGCCACCGCACCCGATGGCGCGCTGCTCGATGCCGACGGCCATGTCGATGCGCGCATCCGCGTGCTCGGCAGCCTGCGCATCGGCAGCCTGTGGGAAAGCCTGGCGATCCCGGAACTGCGCGTGCAGGCGCAGCAGCAGGCGCAGGCGTTGCTGGCGTCGTAGGGGGCCAGGGCCGGTCCCGGCTCCCGCACATGGCGTAAAATGCCCGGGTGGATGTCTCCCATTTGCTCGATGATCTGAACCCCGCCCAGCGCGAGGCCGTCTCCGCCCCGTCCGGCCATTACCTGGTCCTGGCCGGCGCCGGGTCCGGCAAGACGCGCGTGCTCACCCACCGCATCGCCTGGCTCAACGAAGTCCACGGCGTGCCGGTGCACGGCATCTTTGCGGTCACCTTCACCAACAAGGCGGCTGGCGAGATGCGCCACCGCACCGACCTGCAGCTGCGCAACGGCAGCCGCGGCATGTGGATCGGCACCTTCCACGGCCTGGCGCACCGCCTGCTGCGCCTGCACTGGACCGACGCCAAGCTGCCGGAAAGCTTCCAGGTGCTGGATTCGGACGACCAGCTGCGGCTGGTCAAGCGCGTGGTGCAGCAGCTGGAACTGGACGAGGGCAAGTTCCCGCCCAAGCAGATTGTGTGGTGGATCAACCAGCAGAAGGACGAGGGCCGGCGCGCGCAGCACATCCAGCCCGAGCCGCGCGACGAGTGGACCACCACCTTGCGCAGCGCCTACGCGCTGTACCAGGAGCGTTGCGATCGCGCCGGCCTGGTCGATTTCGCCGAGCTGCTGCTGCGCGCGCACGAACTGCTGCGCGACAATCCGGCATTGCTGGCGCATTACCGCAGCCGCTTCAGCGAGATCCTGGTCGACGAGTTCCAGGACACCAACGCGATCCAGTATGCGTTCGTGCGCGTGCTCGCCGGCGAGACCGGGCGCGTGTTCGTGGTCGGCGACGACGACCAGGCGATCTACGGCTGGCGCGGCGCCAAGGTCGAGAACGTGCAGCGCTTCCTGAAGGATTTCCCGAACGCGCAGACCATCCGCCTGGAGCAGAACTACCGTTCCAGCGCCAACATCCTCAACGCCGCCAACGCGGTGATCGCGCACAACCCGGACCGCATCGGCAAGCAGCTGTGGACCGATTCGGGCGACGGCGACCCGATCGACCTGTATGCGGCCTACAACGAGATCGACGAGGCGCGCTACGTGGTCGAGCGCGTGCGCCAGTGGGTGCGCGACGGCGGCAGCTACAGCGAGGCGGCGGTGCTCTACCGCAGCAACGCGCAGTCGCGCGCGTTCGAAGAATCGCTGATCGCCGAGCAGGTGCCGTACCGCGTCTACGGCGGCATGCGCTTCTTCGAGCGCGCCGAAATCAAGGACACCCTGGCCTACCTGCGCATGGTCGCCAACCGCGCCGACGACGCGGCGTTCGAGCGCGCGGTGAACACGCCCACGCGCGGCATCGGCGACCGCACCCTGGACGAAGTGCGGCGCCTGGCGCGCGCGCAGTCGCTGTCGCTGTGGGCCGCCGCGCAACAGGCCGCGCAAGCGGGCGGCGACCTGGCGGCGCGCGCGCGCAATGCGCTGGCGCAGTTCCTGGGGCTGATCGAGCAATTGTCCGCCGAAGTGGCCGAGCTGCCGCTGCCCGAGCAGATCGACCAGGTGCTGGCGCGTTCGGCGCTGCGCGAGCACTGGAGCAAGGAAAGCCGCGGCGGGCTGGATTCGGAATCGCGCACCGACAACCTCGACGAACTGGTCTCGGTCGCCTCGCGCTTCGTGCGCGCCGACAACGACGCCGACGCCGACGAAGGCCGCCAGGCAATGACCGAACTGGTCGCGTTCCTGGCCTACGCCTCGCTGGAGGCCGGCGAAGGTCAGGCCCAGGCCGGCGAAGAGGGCGTGCAGCTGATGACGCTGCATTCGGCCAAAGGGCTGGAGTTCCCGCTGGTGTTCCTGGTCGGCATGGAGGATGGCCTGTTCCCCAGCGCGCGTTCGCTGGAAGAGAGCGGGCGGCTGGAGGAAGAGCGGCGCCTGGCCTACGTCGGCATCACCCGCGCCCGCCACAAGCTGGTGCTCAGCTATGCCGAATCGCGGCGCATCCATGGCCAGGACAACTATAACGTGCCTTCGCGCTTCCTGCGCGAGATCCCGCGCGAGCTGCTGCACGAAGTGCGGCCGAAGGTGCAGGTCTCGCGCAGCGCCTCGCTGGGCGCGCCGCGCAATCCCGGCCACAGTGTCATCGAAGCCCCGGCGATCCGGCTCGGCGCCAACGTGCAGCACCCCAAGTTCGGCGGCGGCGTGGTCATCGACTACGAAGGCAACGGCGCGCACGCGCGGGTGCAGGTGCAGTTCGACGAGGTCGGCGCGAAGTGGCTGGTGATGGCGTACGCGAACCTGACGGTGATCTGACGGGGCGTGCGCGGTGTTGAGTCCACCCTAGGTCGGAAATAGCGGGGCGCAAGCCCGTCCTGCAAGGCACCCGGCCAGCCCGCCAAGCCTCTGTAGGAGGCTTCAGCCGCGACCAACGAAGCCACGACGCTTCCGGCGCCGGAAGCCGCCACGGCGGACGTCCCTCCGCGGCGCGCCCGGTCAGCCACCGCGGCGCAAGTCCTTTGCGGGAGCGGCTTGCGTTGCGACGAAGGAAGCCCCGCTGCCCTCAGCCTATCCGGAATAACTCGCCGCAAGCCCAGGTGAGCGGCGCGACAGGGCGCAGGGACGTGCGCTCACTGCCCCGCCGGCGGCTGCCAGAGCTCCACCTTGTTGCCTTCCGGGTCGATCACCCAGGCGAATTTCCCGTATTCGGAATCGTCCACGCGATCGAGCACGTTGCAGCCTTCTTCGCGCAATACCCTGACCAGCGCATGCAGATCGTCCACGCGGTAATTGATCATGAAAGGCGCCGTGCTTGGCGCGAACGCGTCGTCTTGTGCCGAGCCGATCGACCAGATGGTGGTGCCGGCGACCGGCGCGCCTGTGCCGTCGGTCCAGGCGAACGCAGTGCCGCCCCATTCCTGCACGTCGATGCCCAGATGGCGCCGGTACCAGGCCTGCAGCGCCGCAGCGTCGCGGGCCTGGAAGACGATGCCGCCGATTCCCGTGACACGCTTCATGCGACGTTCCAGAAACGGGGAGTGAGCGGGATGGTTTCGCGTCCTGGTCGCCGGGTCAAGCCGTACCGCGAGCCGGTATCAACCGCCAGCCGTGCGTGCCCGAGGAAACGCGCTCATTCCCAGAAGCTGTACTTGCGCGCCAGCGCCAGTTGCTCGCCGCCGACGAAATGCCCGGTCAGTTGCTTGAAGCCGACCGTGCCGATGAAGGTGGAGGACGGGCAGCCCGGAGGTGCGTGCGACGGCAACGCGATGCGCAGCTGGTCGGCGGTCATCGTCACCAGGCCGATCGACGGCGGGCCGGCCTTGCCGTCGGCGCACTGCACGACCGCGTAATAGTCCTGTCCTGCACCTCCACCTGCGCCGCGGTCGGCCTTGACGATGAAGATCTCGTAGCCGTACAGCAGGCCGTTCTTGTCCAGCTCCAGGGTCGAGAACATCCCGGTCTGGCGCGGCTGGCAGCCGCTCAGCGCGAGCAGCGCCAGCATCAGCACGATGGCGCGCGCGACCGGGCGCATGCATCGTGCAGGCGCCGATGCGGGCTGCCGCGGCACGGACCGGAGCGCGGCTTCCGGCGGCGCATGCCGATCCGAGGAATGCGCCGAAAGCGCAGCTTGCATGATCGCTGCGGTCTGCGCGTTCCCGCCTTGCGCGACTGTCGCGGGAGCCGAGCGGAGTTTCTGCGTCTTGAACCGATCGAACATGAGGTCTCCTGTGAAACCCAGGCCGGGAATCGCAACCCACCGCAGCGCCTTGGGTGCGGTGCAATGGCGGCTGGCAAGGCCTGCATTTCGGCTTAAATATTGATTTGCATCTAATTTAATGTGTGAATCTTGACACATTTACTGTCTGCCAGACAATGCGTCATGGTCCCGCTCAGTGCCTGGACGCGCGCTGCCGGCAACGACCGACGGCCAGTGCATTTTCCCTCATCGCCAGGCCCACGACCGGCGATCGGATCGATCGCCGATGCGTCGCCGCCGGCAGGCCGCGCCAGTCGCCTCGGCTGGCCGGCGCGTTGGGGGCTGCGGTGTCGAGAAGGGCATCGTCATCGTTGCAGCAGCGACGGCGCGGACCGCGGCACCACCACTGCCCGGCCGCCGCATACCGTCCGTGCCGACGGCAACGCCTGTAACTGCTGCAGCGTCTGCGCTGCGAGGTGATGGGTCATCACTACGGTGATGCCATTGTCCGGATGGATGTCGCGCCAGCGCCGGTTGCTGATCCAGCGGCGCTTGTGCAGCGATTCGTTGACCTGCCAGAGGTTGTAGCGGCGGTGCGACGATTCGAAGACCATCTTTGCCGGCCAGTATTCGGCCATGATGGTCGAGCCGGGAGGCGCCACCGCGTTGAGGCATGCGGTTTCCTGCCGATAGTCGTCCAGCAGCGGCGCTTGCAGCCGTATGCCGCAATACCCGACCAGCCCCACGCTGGCGAGCAGCATGACCAGCACTCGCGTCGTGCCCGACATCTGCAGCAGCGCATAGGTATAGGCCAGGATCGAGACCGCGTAGGCGATGACCACATAGCGGAAGCCGCCGACGTCCTTGATCAGCCCGGCGCCGCCGACCAGCAGCAAGGTCACCAGCAGCGCGGCATAGAGGCAAGCCAGCGTCGCCGGCAATTTGCGCCGGTGAGCCAGCCAGGCCAGTGGAATCGCCGGCACCAGCAGCAGTGACCAGGCGTGGCGCATCGCGTGATACGTTTCGGCGCCGCTCGGCAGTGAACCCCTGACCTGTTCGCGCAACGATCCATTGACCAGATAGGAAATCACGAACATCAGGATCGATATCAGCCCGAACGGCACGGCGATGCCCAGCCATGGCCGCCACTGCCGCGGACGCGCGCTGACCAGCAGGAGTGCGCCGAAATACAGCGAGAAATAGAAGTCCGACAGCGTCAGCAACACCAAGGCCGCAAAGCTCAGCGCCCAGTGCCGGCGCAACAGGGCGAAGCAGTCATCGTGCGCATACAGGTACAGCGCGATCGCGCCGAGCGCGGCGGTACCGTGATGCACCAGGACGAAGCTCGCATCGACCGTGCAGAAGAACTCCGGCGGCAGCAGCGCGATGCCGGCCAGCGCCAACGCCGCCGTGGCGGCGACACCGGCAACGAACCCGTCGCCGAAACGCACCTGCGCGGTCCTGCGCAAGTACAGGGCGATCAGGAGCAGGAACGGCAGCAGCTGGATCGGCGCGGCCGCCAGGTAGAACGCCTGCGGATCGCCGGTCGCCGCGGCGATGGGCAGCGCCAGCAGCACGTCCGGCACGACGAACGGGGCGGCCGAGAACCTCCAGCCATCCAGCGTGCCGAACTGCAGCAGATCCATCGCCTGCGAATATGGGTAGAGCGCGTCAGAGTTGTAGTCGCCGTTCAGGGCGATCGCAATGGCAGTGACGATCAGGCAGGCGACGCCGAGCGAAAGCAGCGCGAGGTGGCGAGACGTCGTTGAGTTCATGTGTCGGCGGAATCGGCGGCAGGGAAGGAGTGCGTTACACGCGTATGGTCAACGCTGCCCGGCCGCACTGTGTGTCGCCGCATGCGATGCGCCGACATGCGCGCGCAGTGCACGCGACCGTTCAGCCGCGTGGCCACCAGGTCCTGCCCTGCGCCAGCTCAGATGCCGAGCGATCGCGGCATCGGCTGCCGATGCGCTCGGCACTGCACGTACATCCTGCCGTGCCCCTGCTGCCGGTCCATGGGGGGGGCACGAACGCATACTGGCAGCTGCAGATGACACAGCCAAGCAACGGCGCTTCTGCGCGGTCGGCCGGGGTGGGCCGCATTGTCTTGATCAGTGCCAGGCGCACCAGGTTGTGCATGCCGCGGAAGATCTCGAACGGCGGAATCTTCGAGCTGCCGTAACCGCGCTCGCGGAAATGGATCGGCACTTCGGTCATGCGCGCCCCGCGCCGTGCCAGCTCGACCACGGTGGTCAGGAAGAACGAATAGCCCTCCACCGTCAGATCGGCAAAGGCCAGGCGCTTGAGCATCTGCACCTTGAACGCGCGGAAGGACGTGGTGAACTCGTACAACTTGATGCCCAGCAACATGCGCGCGCCGAGATTGGCCACCTGGCTCACGCGCAACCGATAGCCGGAATAATCGCAAGCACCGCCGCGCACATAGCAGAACGCCAGCACGTGCGCGGTGCCGAGCCTGACCTTGCGTCAGGCCATGGATGCACGGACATGCCACTGCGTGTCCGTGCATCGACCATGGCTGCCGTCGTGTTCCGGCTACCGATGCTTCAGCGGCGTGCCGCGATGATCTGGCTCAAGCTGTCCGGCGTGCCGTCCACCCGCACCAGATGCGGATACTGCAGGCCATCGTGGTAGTTCACGTCCACGCTGCGCACGCCGCCCTGGAACTTCAGCGTCAGCACGATCGGCGCGGTGCCGCCCTTGGCGTCGGCGATGGCCTGCTTGAGCGTCTCGCGCGTGTAGTCCTGGCCATTGACCGCCAGCAGCGTGGCGCCGCTGCTGACCCCTGCCTTGAACGCGGGCCCGTCCCACACCACGTCGTTGATGCTGGCATCGTCGTTCATCACCAGGCCCAGCGACCAGGCGAAGTTGTAGCGGTGGCGCGCCGACTGGTGGCGGCTGTCGTACTGCTTCTCGAACGCGCTCGGCTGGTCGCTATAGACCAGCTTCCAGCCGCTGGCCTGCAGCCCTTCCAGCAGCGGCGGGTTCACCGCATCCACGCGGGGTGCGAGGTAGCCGGCCCAGTCGAACGCGGCCACGCCATCGAGTGCGGCGACCACGTCGTCGAAGGTGTAGGTTTTGACCGTGTGGCTGCCATCGTCCACGCCGAAGAAGGCCTTGGCGAAATCGTCCAGCGACTTGCGGCCGTGGCTGAGCGCACGCAGCTTGGCATCCACCGCCAGCCACAGCATCTGCCCGCCGCTGTAGTAGTCCTCGCTCATCTGCCAGCTGCGGTAGGGCAGCGGCGCGCGATGCGCGGCGGTGGGGTCGTTGGTGGTGTCCTCCAGCGAGCGCCACTGGAAACCCTCGCGGTTGCGGTCGTAGTTGGCCGCGGTCATCGCCAGCGCATCGCGGAACTGTTCCGGCGTCCACATCCCGGCGCGCGCGGTGAGCACATAGCCCCAGTACTGGGTCTGCCCTTCGTAGACCCACAGCAGCGAATCGCCCATCGGCACGTTGAAGGTGGGCGTCCACAGATCGGCCGGACGGCGGAACTTGCCGTTCCAGGAGTGCGTGTACTCGTGCGCCAGCAGATCGCGGTCGGGTGCGTTGTCGGCCCAGGCGCTGAAGTAGTCCGCCTCCAGCCCGTTCTCGCTGGACTGGTGGTGTTCCAGGCCGTTGCCGCCCAGCACATCGGACAGCGAGAACAGGAAATCGTAGTGGTCGTAGTGGTGCGAGCCGAACAGCTTCAGTGCCTGCACCGCGAGGTTGCGATGCGCCTGCAGCTGCGCGGGCGTGATCTCCAGGAACGTCGGCGTATCGGCAACGACATCCAGGTGCACCGGCGCGCTGCCCGGCGGGGTGAGATCCACGCGCTTGAAATGGCGTCCGGCGTAGATCGGCGAATCGACCAGCGTCTCGAAATCGACCGGCTTGAAGGTGGTGCTGGCGCCGGACTGCGTGGCGGTCTGCAGCGCCGTGCCGAACTGCCACCCGGTCGGCAGGGTCACGCTGGGGACAACGGTGATGCCATGCGAGTAGTGCCCGGCCGGATACAGCGCCAGCTTGTTCCACTCCAGCTGCAGCATCTTGTCGGTCATCTCGAAGCCATCGTCGCGCGGCGACAGGTACTGGAAGCGGGCCTCGATCGCGGACACACCCGGCGGCACGTCCACGTGAAAGGTATAGACATCGAAGGTGTCGCGGCGCCACGCCAGCGGCGCGCCGTTGGCGGTGAGCGTCAGCCCGGCCAGCATCGCCACCGGCCCGCTCGGCGAATGGTCGCCGGGGATCCACTGCGGATACTGCAGCGTCAGCCGCCCGGGCGCGACGGGAATGGACTCGCGCACCCGGTAGATGCCCTGGCGCACGTCGCCGGCATCCACCTGCAGCGCGATGCTGCCCGGATACGGCGTGTCCTGCGGTGGCGGCACATCGGGCGTGCGCACGGTCTGCGCACCTGCCGCGCCGGCCAGCGCCAGGGAAAGGCCCAGGGCCAGCGCCAGGCGCGCGCGGCGGGGGAGGGAAAGGATAGCGGCGGGCATGGCGGGGCTCCGGGATCTGGATCGGGTTGAGTCAAGCGCGCGACATTAGCACCCCAGGGGACGGCCCAGTGCGGCAGATGGATCGGCCCGTGGCGGCGGCGCGCGATCGTGGCCGGTGCCTAGCGCGGTCGCTTCGCCACGCTCCATTTCCTAGCTGAAGGTGGATTCGATGCGCTTGCTTCCGATCGACAGTGTCGACGTATTGGCATGCACCACCAGCGTGAAGGGAGGCACGCACTGGTCGCGGCCGCTGTAGATGAGCAGCAGCTCTTTGCGCTTGGTGTCGAAGGTCTTTACCTGGAAGCTTTGGCGCAATACGACGCCCTTGGTGTCGCCCGGTTCGTAGAAATGGATACTGGCGATCAACGGACGATCGGTGTGGCCGATCTCGAACGTCATGCTGTAGCCGCCGCCTTCGAACGCAAGCGTCGACGTGGCATGGGTCGGCGTGCTGAACGACATCGCGAGGAGAGTGGCCAGGCAGAAAAGGCGAAGTTTCACGCGATCACCCAATGACGATCAGGTCGCCGGTCTGCGGCAGTGCAGAACGTATTGCCCATGCGGCGAGGACATCACAACGCAGGTGCCGCGGTCGATGCGATCATGCGCCTTCCACACCGCCTGGGAGGGCAGAATGCGTAGCGAGAAAGACAAGATGCTGGCCGGCGAGCCGTATCGCCCTGGCGATGCCCAGTTGCAGGCCGAGCAGGCCGTGGCCAAGGCATGGATGGTGCGCTACGACGCGGCGCTGGCCGACCCCCCGGCGACGTGGCGTGCGTTGCTGGCCGAGCAGTTGGGTGCGGTCGGGCGCGGGGCGGTGGTGCGGCCGCCGTTGCATTGCGACTACGGCGACAACATCCATCTGGGCGAGGACGTGTTCCTCAACCGCAACTGCGTGATCCTGGACGTGTGCAAGGTCGGCATCGGCGACGGCACGCAGATCGGGCCGGCGGTGCAGCTGTATGCGGCCGACCATCCGCGCGATGCGGCGCAGCGTGCGGCCGGGCTGGAATTCGGCGGCCGCTGACGATCGGCCGCCATGTGTGGATCGGCGGCGGGGCGATCGTGCTGCCCGGGGTGACGATCGGCGACGATGCGGTGATCGGCGCCGGCAGCGTGGTCACCCGCGAGGTGCCTGCCGGTGCGCGCGTGGCCGGCAATCCCGCGCGCGCTGGCGCCGCCACCGTCGGGCAATTGATCCGGGTCAAGGCGCGGCGTCCACGCCGGGTGTCCAATGCTGCCCATGCCGCTGCGAGCGGCGTTACCGGAGCACGCATATGTACCAGCGCATTCTGATCGCGATCGATGGGTCCGAGTTGTCCGCCAAGGGGCTGCAGCAGGGCCTGGCGCTGGCCGCCCGGCTCGGTGCGGACGTGGATGTGGTCACCGTGTCCGAGCCCTGGGCGATGGGCATGTACGACGCGATGGGGTGGAGCGTGGGCTACGAGGCCACGCCCGAATACCGGCAGGATCGGGAGGAGGGGGCGCAGAAGATCCTGGCGCCGGCGCTCGCCGCCGCCGAGGCCACCGGCGTGATCGCGCATGGCTGCCACGTGCTCGACCGCTATGCGGCCGAGGGCATCATCGACATCGCCACGGCGCACCGCTGCGATCTGATCGTGATGACCTCGCACGGCCGCCGTGGCATGAGCCGGGTGCTGCTCGGCAGCCAGACCGCCGAGGTGCTGGCGCGCAGCCAGGTGCCGGTGCTGGTGATTCGCTGAGGGCAAGGGTTCTTCGGGAAGGGGAAGCGGCCGGCGCCAGCGCATCGCCGCACGACGGGGCGCGCCGACGGCGGAGGCCATCAGGATCGCGTCTTCGTTCGTCGCGGTTGAAACCCCCTCCTACAGGGAGCCTGGCGTGCTGGCTGGGTGCGCTGCAGGAGGGGCTTTAGCCCCATGCCTTTCAACGTTGTTGGCCGGACCCGATAAAAATCAATTGGTTACAACTGCGACGCGCGAGCGCAATTCGCTACACGCTGTTGCCTCTTGCAACACGATCAGCGGGAAATCAGCCGGTTGCAAAAGCGGGCCAGCAAAGACGTTGAAAGGCATGGGCTTCAGCCCCGACCGCGCGGAGCATCCGCCTGTCCACCAGGCCTGCGTTCGCGGCCGATGGCCCAAGGGCCACCCAACGCCGCCCGCCAAAGGCGGTGTTCGGGACTGGATCGCGAATCCCCAGCCCCAATCCCCGCGTCACCAGCTATACAACTTCCAGTACACCGGCGACACGTTGTCCTTGTTGCCGTCCATGTGCCCGTCGCCGTTCTGGTCGTACAGGTAGTAGGCCGGAGCGTTGGCCGGAGTCACCTTGACCGCGCGCAGCTGGCCGGAGACCCGGTATTCGTCCACGCTGTCGCCGTTGTCCATCGTGCGGTGGGTCACGTCCGCGCCGCGGACGTCCACCGGTGGGCCGTCGGGGCCGATCCCGGTCGAGGCGCAGCCCGCCAGCAGCAACAGCGGAACCAGCATCAGGGCTTTCATCGCAGCATTCTCCACAGCCGAAGTCGTCGCCGCCGATTATGCGCCGCGCGGCCGCATTCGGTGCGCCAAGGGCGCAGCCGCGTGCTCCCAATTCCGCCAGACGCTTCGCGCCGGACCCTCACCCCAACCCCTCTCCCGAGGGGAGAGGGGCTAGGCTGTTCCTTCTCCCACCGGGACCATGGCCCCCTTTTCGGGGGAAGGTGCCCCGCAGGGGCGGATGAGGGTCCGGGCGAAGCCTCGTACACCCAAACTCCACTACTCGCTTCGCGCGCACCCTCCCCCCAACCCTCTCCGGGCGGAAGAGGCGCCAAGGCGGTCCCAAGCCGCGCCCGGCGTAGAATTGCCCGATGAGCCGATTAGTCCTGATCGACGGGTCCAGTTACCTGTATCGCGCGTTCCACGCGCTTCCCCCGCTGACCAACCCCGCCGGCGAGCCCACCGGCGCGCTGTTCGGCGTGGTCAACATGCTGCGCGCCACGCTGAAGGAGCGCCCCGAGTACGTCGCCTTCGTGGTCGATGCGCCGGGCAAGACCTTCCGCGACGACCTGTACGCGCAGTACAAGGCCAACCGCCCGCCGATGCCCGACGAGCTGCGTGCGCAGGTCGAGCCGATGTGCCAGATCGTGCATGCGCTGGGCATCACCATCCTGCGCGAGGGCGGCGTGGAGGCCGACGACGTGATCGGCACCCTGGCCCTGCAGGGCGCCGGCGACGGCCTGGAGGTGACCATCTCCACCGGCGACAAGGACTTCGCCCAGCTGGTGCGCCCCGGCGTGCAGCTGGTCAACACCATGAGCGGCAGCCGCATGGACTCCGACGCGGCGGTGATGGAGAAGTTCGGCGTGTGGCCGAGTCAGATCGTCGACCTGCTGGCGCTGATGGGCGACGCCATCGACAACGTGCCGGGCGTGGACAAGTGCGGCCCCAAGACCGCGGCCAAGTGGCTGGCCGAATACGGCTCGCTGGACGGGGTGATGGCCAACGCCGACGCGATCAAGGGCAAGATCGGCGAGAACCTGCGCGCGGCGCTGGCGCGGCTGCCGCTGAACCGCGAACTGGTCACGATCAAGACCGACGTGGCCCTGCCCGGCGGCCCGCGCACGCTGGGCCTGCGCGAGCAGGACCCGGAGCAGCTGCGCGGCCTGTACCAGCGCTATGGCTTCACCCAGGCGCTGCGCGACCTGGACGGCGGCGTGGCCGCCCCGGCCGGCGCCGCCGAGGTCGCGCCCAGCCTGCGCGGTACCGCCGCCGGCTATGCCCGCGCCGCTGCGCCCATCGATGAAACGCTGGACCCGGCGCTGGCCGCCAAGGGCGAATACGCCGCGATCATGACCCCGGAGCAGTTCGAGGACCTGCTGGCGCGCCTGCGCGCGGCCGACGGCTTCGCCTTCGATACCGAGACCGATGCGCTGGACGCGATGCGTGCCAACCTGGTCGGGCTCAGCTTCGCGATCGAACCGGGCCGCGCCGACTACCTGCCGCTGGGCCACGACTACCCCGGCGCGCCGGTGCAACTGGACCGGACCCTGGCGCTGGCGGCGCTGAAACCGCTGCTGGAAGACCCGGCCAAGGCCAAGGTCGGCCAGCACGGCAAGTACGACCTGCACGTGCTGCGCCGGCACGGCGTGGACGTGCGCGGCTACGCCGACGACACCATGCTGGAGAGCTTCGTGCTCAATTCCACCGCCAGCCGCCACGACATGGACTCGCTGGCGCGGCGCTACCTGGGCTACGCCACGGTCAAGTACGAGGACGTGGCCGGCAAGGGCGCCAAGCAGATCGCGTTCTCGCAGGTGGCCATCGACGACGCCACCGGCTATGCCGCCGAGGACGCCGACATCACCCTGCGCCTGCACCGCGCGCTGTCCGCGCAGCTGGACGCCGAACCGGCGCTGGCCAAGGTCTACCGCGAGATCGAGATGCCGCTGGTGCCGGTGCTGGCGCGGATCGAGGCCAACGGCGTCAGTGTGGACATGGCCGAACTGCGCAGGCAGAGCCAGGACCTGAGCCAGCGCATGCTCGCCGCGCAGCAGAAGGCCACCGCGCTGGCCGGGCGCACCTTCAACCTGGACTCGCCCAAGCAGCTGCAGGCGGTGCTGTTCGACGAGCTGAAGCTGCCGGCGCTGCTGAAGACCCCCAAGGGCCAGCCCAGCACCAACGAGGAGGCGCTGGAGGCGATCGCCGACCAGCACGAGCTGCCGCGGGTGATCCTGGAGTACCGCGGCCTGGCCAAGCTGCGCAGCACCTATACCGACAAGCTGCCGGAGATGATCAATCCCGACACCGGCCGCGTGCACACCAGCTACCACCAGGCCGGCGCCGCCACCGGACGCCTGTCCTCGGCCGATCCGAACCTGCAGAACATCCCGATCCGCACCGACGACGGCCGCCGCATCCGCCGCGCCTTCGTCGCCCCGCCCGGGCGCAAGCTGATCGCCTGCGACTACTCGCAGATCGAGCTGCGGATCATGGCCCACCTGTCCGAGGACCCGGGCCTGCTGCGCGCCTTCGGCGCCGGCGTGGACGTGCACCGCGCCACTGCCGCCGAGGTGTTCGGGCGCAAGCTGGAGGACGTCACCAACAACGAGCGCCGCGCCGCCAAGGCGATCAACTTCGGCCTGATGTACGGCATGAGCGCGTTCGGCCTGGCCCGCAACCTGGGCATCGGCCGCGGCGAGGCGCAGGACTACGTGGCGCTGTACTTCAGCCGCTACCCCGGGGTGCGCGACTTCATGGAGCGCATGCGCGAGCAGGCGCGCACCCAGGGCTACGTGGAGACCCTGTTCGGCCGCCGCCTGTACCTGAACGACATCAACGCCAAGCAGCAGGGCCTGCGCGCCGGCGCCGAGCGCGCGGCGATCAACGCGCCGATGCAGGGCACCGCGGCGGACATCATCAAGCGCGCCATGGTCACTGTGGACGCCTGGCTGGAGCCGCACCGCGCGCGCGCGCTGATGATCCTGCAGGTGCACGACGAACTGGTGTTCGAGGCCGATGCCGACTTCGTCGACACGCTGCTGCCCGAAGTGACCCGGCTGATGGCCGGCGCCGCCGCGCTGAAGGTGCCGCTGGTGGTGGACAGCGGCGTCGGCGACAACTGGGACGAGGCGCACTAGCCTTTTCTCGGGACTCGGGACTCGGGACTCGGGACTTGCCGGTGCCGCTGCGGCGAAGACGGCGCCGGCGCTGCGCCCGGCCCGGGTTGGTCACCTGGCAGCGAGCGCACCCAACGCCGCGGTCGCGATGCAGCAGTGCGACTGAACGCCTTCATTCGGCCGCGTAAGCGTCTGCGGAGCGATGCGGACGGCGGAGGGATGCGCGGCGTCCGTGCCCGATGCGTTCGGCGTCATCGCCAGCATGCGCCGCCGGATCGCGTCGCTGCTGGAACATCGGCGCGGCAAATGACGAACAGCGCACGGTTTCAGGCTCCACTCCGCAGCGCAAACGATCGTCCGCCGTGTTCTTGCGCACGGATCCCTCCTATAAAAAGCGGTTGTTTCTGACACCCTGCGCTGCACTGGATTTCGTGAATGAATCGGCCCTAAATTCGATGAATTTTTAACTGAAATCTTCACGAACTAGCAAGGTGCAAAATGTTTTTATATCCCTCGACAGGCGCAATACCTGTCGCGGATCTCCTCCCATCCCCTGGAGCAGATCCAGGAACGGCGACTCCTCCCCAAGTCTCCGTTCCCTGGCCCCGCCGACCTCCCCCTGGTCCGCGGGGCTTTTTTATTGCCTGCGAAAAAATCCAGCTCAGCGCCATCGCCGCCGGCGTCCGTCGCGGCGCCACCACCAACCTGCGAGCCGTGCGATGCCCGATCTTTTTCATTTGTCGATGCCGTGGTGGGAATTCATTTTCCGCGCGGTGGTGGTGTATGTGGCGGTGCTGAGCATGGTGCGGGTGTCGGGCAAGCGGGCGATGGGGCAATTGACACCGTTCGACATGCTGCTGATCGTGCTGCTCGGCAACGCGGTCCAAAACGCCCTGCTCGGCGAGGACACCTCGCTTGGCGGCGGCCTGTTGCTGGCGGCGACGCTGATCGCCCTGAACTTCGCGGTCGGCCTGATCACCTCGCGCAGCGATCGCGCCGAGCGCCTGATCGAAGGCGAGCCGGTGGTGCTGGCGCGCGACGGCCACGTGTTCCGCCAGGTGCTGCGCCGCGAACTGGTCAGCAACGCCGACTTCCAGGCGGCGATGCGCCAGCAGGGCTGCCCCGGCCTGGACAACGTGCGCCTGGCGCTGCTGGAGACCAACGGCCACATCACCATCCTCACCAACAAGGACAGTTGAGCGCGAATGCCGCGCGGAGGCAACCGCGGGGCGGTCGCCGCGCTGCTGCCGGCAGTGCGAGCTGCGGCGGGCTAGCGGCGCGGCTCGGTCGGTCGCTCCAACTGGTAGAGCGCGTCGTCCAGCGCGTCCAGCTGGGTGGCCAGCAGCGCGCGCGCATCCTGCAGGCCGCGGTTGTAGAACTGCGCGCCGATGCGCTCGGCGACGAAATCGAGCAGGAATTCGGCCTCGAAGCCACCGATCTGCTGCTGTAGCTCCTCGCGCAGATAGCGCTGCAACTGCTCGGCGATGCGTGCCTTGTCCTCGCGCCCCAGCACGCTCGATGGCAGCGGCGCGCTCATGCCAGCCAATCGCGCGGCACCAGGTAGTCGGCCAGGCGCGCTTCGGCGCTGCCGGGTTCGGGCTGGAAGCCGTATTCCCAGCGTACCCGCGGCGGCAGGCTCATCAGGATGCTCTCGCTGCGGCCGCCGCTCTGCAGGCCGAACAGGGTGCCGCGGTCGTAGACCAGGTTGAACTCCACGTAGCGCCCGCGCCGGTACAGCTGGAATTCGCGTTCGCGTTCGCCCCACGGCAGGTCGCGGCGGCGCTCGACGATCGGCAGGTAGGCGTCCAGGAAGCCGTCGCCGACCGCGCGCTGGTAGGCGAAGTCGCGCTCGAAGTCGGCGTGCAGGTCGTCGAAGAACAGCCCGCCCACGCCGCGGGTCTCGTTGCGGTGCTTGAGGAAGAAGTACTCGTCGCACCAGCGCTTGTGCGCGGCATAGCGGTCCTGCCCGAACGGCGCGCACAACGCCTGCGCGGTGCGGTGCCAGTGGCGCACGTCCTCGTCGAACGGGTAGTACGGGGTCAGGTCGAAGCCGCCGCCGAACCACCAGGCCACGGTTTCGCCGTCGCGCTCGGCGCGGAAGAAGCGCACGTTGGTATGGGTGGTGGGCAGGTAGGGGCTGTGCGGGTGGAACACCAGCGACACGCCGGTGGCGCGCCACGAGGCGCCGGCCAGTTCCGGGCGGTTGGCGCTGGCCGAGGGCGGCAGGCGCGTGCCGGACACGTCGGAGAAGCCGATCCCGGCCTGCTCGAACAGCGCGCCGTCGCGCAGGATGCGGGTGCGCCCGCCGCCGCCCTCCGCACGCTGCCACAGGTCTTCGGCGAAGCGGGCGCGGCCGTCGGCGGCCTCGATGGCGGCGCAGATGCGGTCCTGCAGCCCGGTCAGGTAATCGCGTACTCGGTCGAACTCGGTCATGGTGGCGGTAGGCAGTCAGGCGGGGGAGGGGGGCCACCTGTAGCTGGGCGACAGGCAGCGGCGTGCCGCGCATTATTGCGTGCCGGTCGCCGGCGGCTGTTAACGCGATCGGATGACCGCATTGCGGTGCGCTGCGTTCAAGCGTCGAGGCGCGGCGCCGCGGCTGGCTGGGCGCCCGGGCGCCTTTCCGGGCCGTCCGCTGCCATGTGCCTGGGGGTGTCATCCATTGCAGGGCAGGTCGCAGCCCCAACCCGCAGGACCACGCTTGCGCGTGCGCGCTGCCGTGTCGGCGCCGAGGTGGACACGCCTGCGCGGCAGTGGCGTGAGTCGCCCGGGGAGGCAGGACACGCCCTAGGGCGCCGTGGCCCCGCAGTGGTCGGCCTCGTCGCCGAAGAACACCACGAAGCGGTGCGCGCGATCCAGGCCGAGCAGCCGCTTCGCGCCGAGCGGACGCAGCCGCCATGGCTGTCCATCCTGCTGGCGCAGTGCGACCTGGCCGTCCTGCAGACGCGCTTCCATCACGTTGCCGTTGCCGTCGCGCACGCGGCCATCGGCGCCGAACTGCAGGCTGATCGCGTCGCCGATGGGGGCGATGAAACGGCCGCATGGCAGCCGTGTGGCCGGCGGCGACTGCAGCAGCGCCGCGTCCACGTCTTGCAGTGCCGTGGTGCGGCCGCAGGCCACCGGATCGGACAGGGCGCAGGCCTGTTCCAGCAGCGCTTTCGCCTGCAGGAACTGGCCGTCGTCCCACTGCCGTTCCGCCGCCGCAGTGCAGATCTGCGGGGAGGCGCTGCGCTGGCACACGGCTTCGGGCTGCACGGCGGCCCCGGCCCGGCCGGGGGTGGCGGTCGCCGTCGCGGCGGGATCGAGCAGCGCACGGCAGGCGAACGGCAGCTGCGGCCCGCACAGCGCTGCGGCTTGCGCCTGGTCGCCTCGCGCCAGCCGCTGCGCGCAGGCCGGCAGGTCCGCGCGGCATTGCGCGATCGCCGCGGTCGCCGCCGGGACGGAGGCGGCGCACGGCGCGCTGCTGCCGCGCCGATAGACGGTGCCGTCCGCCGCACGGACCTGCGCGGCGTCCGCCGACAGCGTGTAGCGCTCGCTGCGGCCGCTGGCCAGATCGAACAGCTGCAAGGCGTTGCCCTCGCGCTGCAGATGGAAGCGCCGCGGCGTGTCCTGCTCCGGTTCCAGCCGCGCGCTGTCGGCGCTGTCCAGGGACAGCGCGTTCTGCGCGCCGTCCACGTACAGGCCGCAGACCGGGGCGGCGGGCGTGGCGTCGGCGCAGGCGGCGACGCCGAGCCAGGCCAGCGCGAACAAGAGGGTGCCGGCCGGGAAGCGGCGGCGGTGGGCATGCGATGTCATCGGAAATCCTTTTCGAAGCCGGCGCGATGCCGGCGGGTGGGATCAGCTGCGGAATTCGGCGCGGATCGCCGGCCGGTACAACTGGTAGACGATCCAGCCATGCAGCGCGGCGAAGACCAGCGCGGTCACCGTGGCGGTGGCGATGCTGATCGTGCGCCCGGTCTGCAATTGACCGAGCAGCTGCGCGCCTTCGGCGGTGTGCCGCATCGCTTCGGGCAGCACCTGGTTCAGCGCTCCGAAGAATTGCCACAGCACCGGCAGACTGGCGAAGTTGGCCAGGCCGGTGACGATCAGGAAGAGCACGAAGCACAGCCGCGCCCATTCGCGCCGTCGCAACAGTCCCCAGCCAGCGGCGCTGAACAGCAGCGCCAGCAACACGGACAGCAGCGACAGGGCGAGCATGTGGTCCAGGCACCATTGCAGCAGCGCCGGCAGCGTGATGCCGATGCGCAGTACCACGCCTTGCAGCGCGCCATCGGGCAATAGCGCCAGCACCGCCAGCTGGCCCAGCGCGTACAGCAGCCAGACCACGCCGAGCACCAGCGAGATCTTCGCCATCGTGTCGATCATCGGGTTGCGTGCGGCGGGCAGGGGCGGTGGCGGCATCGGCGGTCCTTCGATGGGTGGCGCGGCCGGTGTGCCGCGAAGCGTCGGGCAAGGATAGGGCGGGTTGCTGCCGGCGCAAGCGAGCTGTGTCCCTTCGCCCGTCGGTCAGCGGCAAGCCGGCGCTTCGCTCGTCGCCACTGAAGTCGCTCCCACAACAGCCCCTGCGTTCCGCAGGCGGCCCTGTAGGAGGCTTCCGCCGCGACTGCTTGCCGCAGGCAGGCGCCTACTTCAACTGCTGCTCGAACAGCTTCAACACCCGCTTGTATTCGTCCAGCCACGAGTCGGCGCGGGTGAAGCCATGTTTTTCCAGCGGGTACGGGGCGATCTCCCAGTTGTCCTTGTGCAGCTCGATCAGCTTCTGGCTCATGCTCACCGAATCGCGGAAGAACACGTTGTCGTCGACCATGCCGTGGGCGATCAGCAGGTGGTCGCGCAGGCCGGCGGCGTATTCGATCGGCGAGGAGGCGCGGTAGGCCTGCGGGTCCAGTTCCGGGGTGTTGAGGATGTTGGCGGTGTACTCGTGGTTGTACTGGGTCCAGTCGCCGACCGGGCGCAGCGCGGCGCCGGCCTTGAACGTGCCGGGGCTGCGGAACAGCGCCATGTAGGTCATGAAGCCGCCGTAGGAACCGCCGTAGATGCCGGCGCGGTCGTGGTCGCCCTGCTTGTCGGCGACCAGCCAGTCCAGGCCGTCCAGGTAGTCCTCCAGCTCCGGATGGCCCATGTTGCGATAGATCGCGGTGCGCCAGTCGCGGCCGTAGCCGGCGCTGGCGCGGTAGTCCAGGTCGAGCACCACGTAGCCCTTCTGCACCAGCAGGTTGTGGAACATCTGCTCGCGGAAATACGGGGTGTAGCGCGCCGACACGTTCTGCAGGTAGCCGGCGCCGTGCACGAACATCACGATCGGGTAGCGCTTGCCGGGCTCGGGATGCTGCGGGCCGTAGTACTTGCCCCAGACCACGCCGGCGCCGTGCCTGGACGGCACTTGCACGTACTGCGGCTGGATCCAGTCGCGCGCCTTGAACGCGGCGCTGCGCGTGTCGGTCAGGACGCGCGCGCTGCCGCCGGCCACCGGCACCACCGCCAGCTGCGGCGGCAGGTAGCTGCCCGAATAGCGCACCAGCAGCTGCTGGCCGTCCGGCGACAGCGCGAAGTCTTCCACGCCGTCGAGTGCGGTCAGTTCGCTGACGCGGTCGTCGCGCAGGTCGAGCTTGCACACCTCGTAGTCGCCCGGCCACTTGCGGTTGCACAGGAACAGGAAGCCCTGGCCGTCGGCAGTGGCGACCGGCGCGGAGACTTCCCATTTGCCCGAGGTGCGTTGCCGCGGCTTGTCGTTGCCGCGCTGGGTGTACAGGTGCGCATAGCCGGATTGCTCGGACAGCAGCCACAGCGTCTGGTTGTCCGCCAGCCAGCCGAAGTCGTTGAAGCTCCAGCCGATCCAGGCCGCATCGGTGAGGCGGTGGCGGTTCTGCAGCGTGGCCTTGTCCAGATCGACGCTGGCGATCCAGCGGTCCTTGTTGTCCACCGCGCGCAGCATCACCGCGGCATTGCGGCCGTCGTCGCTCCAGTGGATCGCCGGACCGGCGCCATCGCCGTCGGTCTCCACGCGAATCGCGCGCGGGCCCTTCAGCGGCTCCTGCCTGGCCGCCTTGCGCAGCGCCGCCAGCGGATCGGCGTCGATGCCGGGCAGGGCGGCGACGTCGAGCTTGCGCGCGCTGCCGGCGCTCACGTCCACCAGCCACAGCGTCTGCGCCAGCGGCGGATTGCGGCCGACGCGGGTGCGGGTTTCCTGGAATTCCTCGTAGCCCGATTCGGTCACGTACTTGGGCATCTTGCCGTCGCGGCCTTCGTCGCCGCCCTTGGCGTGGGTCACCACCAGCAGGTGGCGGCCGTCCGGCGACAGCGCGCTGTCGTCGATGGCCACGTCTTCGCCCAGGTACACCGGCGCCGGCGCGCGGCTGCCGTCGGCGCGGCGCCAGGCTTTTTCCTGCTGCCGCGCCAGCTCGCGCTGCGCGCGATCGCGGGCCAGGGTTTCCAGGGTGCGCAGCTGCTGCTCGCGCAGCGCATCGGGCTTGGGCGCGGCGTCGGGATCGCGCTCGGCCTTGAGCACCGCCGCCTGCAGCGTGCCGCCGCCGGCGCTCCAGCGGTACCAGTCGTTGCCGACCCGCCACAGCGCGCCGCCGTCGGTGGTGAACTGCGGGCGCGCCGCGGCGTCGTTGCTGCGGGTCAGCTGGGTCAGCGCGCCGCTGCGCAGGTCGCGCAGGAACACGTCGCCGTTGCGCACGAACAGCATGCGCTGGCGGCGCGCGTCGTAGACCGGGTTGGCCGCGTCCAGGGTACTGCGCTGGGTGTCCTCCACCCGCTGCGCGGCGGCGCCATCGGTGCCCTGGCGGTAGGTGTCGCGCACCGGGCTGCCGGCGCGCTTGAGCTGGTACTGCACCTGGCGCCCGTCCCAGGCCCACCATGCCGCCTCGACCGGCGGCCCGATCCAGTCCGGATCGGCCATCGCCTGCTCGATGGTCAACGGGGCGGCGGCATCCTGCGCGGCGGCCAGCGGCGCCAGGCAGGACAGGGACAGGGACAGCAACACAACGCACAGGGTTACGCGACGCATCTGGATTCCGGACGAACGGGCAAGCGGGGAGGGTAGCAGGGGGGCTGGGAATCGGGAATCGGGAATCGGGAATGGCAAGAGCGGTTTCCTGAGAGGCTGTTGACCGCGCGTGCAATGCAGATGCAGACGAAGTGCCTTTGCCATTCCCGATTCCCCATTCCCCACTCCCAGCCCCCTGCGACAAGACGTCACACGCAATTTCGCCCGGCTGGGCCAACAATGGCGGCCATTCACGGTTTCTCGAGCAAAGGTCCATGGACGCAGTGCTGCTTTCGCGCATCCAGTTCGGATTCGTCATCAGCTTCCACGTGTTGTTCCCGGCCTTCACCATCGGCCTGTCGAGCTGGCTGGCGTTCCTGGAATGGCGCTGGCTGCGCACGCGCGACACGCTGTGGCGCGACCTGTATTTCTTCTGGCTGAAGATCTTCGCCGTGTCGTTCGGCATGGGCGTGGTCAGCGGCATCGTGATGAGCTTCCAGTTCGGCACCAACTGGTCGGTGCTCAGCGAGCGCGCCGGCAACATCCTCGGCCCGCTGCTCAGCTACGAGGTGTTGACCGCGTTCTTCCTGGAGGCCTCGTTCCTCGGGGTGATGCTGTTCGGCTGGCGCAAGGTGCCGGAGAAACTGCATTTCCTGGCGACCTGCCTGGTCGCGGTCGGCACGCTGATCTCCACCTTCTGGATCCTGTCGGCCAACAGCTGGCTGCACACGCCGGCCGGCTACGCCATCGTCGATGGCGTGTTCCAGCCGGCCAGCTGGCGCGAGGTGATCTTCAATCCGTCGTTCCCGTACCGGCTGGCGCACATGGTGCTGGCCGCGTTCATCACCACCTGCTTCGTGATCGGCGGGGTCAGCGGCTGGTATCTGCGCCGCGGCGTGCACGTGGACGTAGCCGGGCGGATGCTGAAACTGGCGGTGGCGTTCGCCGCGATCGCGGTGCCGCTGCAGATCGCCGCCGGCGACGCGCATGGTTTGAATACGCTCGAGCACCAGCCGATCAAGGTGGCGGCGATGGAAGGCCATTGGCATGGCGAGGCGCCCGGCGCCGGCGTGCCGCTGGTGCTGTTCGCGGTGCCCAACGAGCAGGCCGAACGCAACGACTACGAGGTCAAGATCCCGCGCGTGGGCAGCCTGATCCTGACCCACACGCTGGACGGGGAGATCGCGCCGCTGACCTCGGTGCCCGCCGACCAGCGGCCGCCGGTGAAGCCGGTGTTCTACGCGTTCCGGATCATGGTCGGATTGGGCATGGCCATGCTCCTGCTGGCCTTCGCGTCGCTGTGGTTCTGGTGGCGCGGCACGTTGCTGCGGCAACGCTGGCTGCACCTGGCCTGGAACGCGATGCTGCCGGCCGGCTTCGCGGCCTTGCTGGCGGGCTGGTTCGTCACCGAGATCGGGCGCCAGCCGTACGTGATCTACGGGCTGCTGCGCACCCGCGACGCGGGCAGCGCGATCAGCCCGGCGATGGTGTGGGTGTCGCTGGGCGTGTACGTGGCCGCGTACGCCTTCGTGTTCGGCTTCGGCGGCTGGTACATCCTGAAGATGCTGCGCAAGGGGCCGCTGCCGCACGAGCCCGAGCCGCAGCTGCACGATGGCGACAGGACGCCGGCGCGGCCGATCTCGGCGGCCGGCGACGCTCTCGAGGAGACGCGCTGATGGACATGGCCACCGTGCTGCCGGTGATCTGGTTCGGGGTGATCGGGTTCGGCGTGCTGATGTACGTGCTGCTGGACGGCTTCGTGCTCGGCCTGGGCATCCTCGCCCCGTTCGCCGAGGACGAGGACCAGCTCGACCTGATGATGAACACCGCCGCGCCGATCTGGGACGGCAACGAGACCTGGCTGGTGCTCGGCGGCGCCGGCCTGCTGGCCGCGTTCCCCAAGGCCTATGCGTTGATCCTGTCGGCGCTGTACCTGCCGGTGCTGCTGATGCTGATCGCGCTGGTGTTCCGCGGCGTGGCGTTCGAATTCCGCTTCAAGGCGCATCGCTCCAGGTACCTGTGGGGCTGGGCGTTCGCGCTGGGCTCCCTGTGCGCGGCGTTCTGGCAGGGCGTGATCCTCGGCGCGCTGGTCGAGGGCATGCCGCTGCAGGGCGGCAAGTATCTCGGCGGCGTGCTCGGCTGGTTCAGCCCGTTCTCGATGCTGACCGGCGCGGCGGTGGTGTTCGGCTATGCGCTGCTCGGCGGCAGCTGGCTGATCCTGAAGACAGAAGGGCCGATGCGGCGCATCGCGCGTTCGCTGACCCGGCCGCTGGTGCTGGTGGTGGTGGTGTTCATGGGCCTGGTCAGCGCCTGGCTGCCGTTCCTGGACTCGCGGATCATGGCGCGCTGGTTCCACGACGGCCATTTCTGGTGGCTGTCGCCGGTGCCGCTGCTGGTGCTGCTCAACGCGTTCGCGCTGTGGCGCGCGGCGATGGCGCAGGGCCGCGATGCGCGCCCGTTCGTGCTGACCCTGTGCTTCTTCGTGCTCGGTTTCTTCGGGCTGGTGCTGGGCATCTGGCCGAACATCGTGCCGCCGGGGCTGAGCATCTGGGACGCGGCGTCGCCGCCGTCCTCGCAGGGTTTCGTGCTGGCCGGACTGGTGGTGCTGCTGCCGGTGATCCTGGGCTATACGGCATGGTCGTACCGGGTGTTCCGCGGCAAGATCACGGCCGACAGCGGCTACCACCACTGAGTTCTTCGGTGGAATCGCGGCGCGCGTGCGGCGTGCCGCCATCGCGTGAGCAGTGCGCCCGGCTTGCCAGCGACGGCGGTGGCCGCCAAGCTACCGATTCGCGCTGCCCGTTGCGGGCCAGTCGCCCGCCGAGTCTTCGCCACGCATGCCTGTCGCTTCGTCCGCCGTTTCCCCGCCGCTCCTGCATCCGCTTGCCATCGGCGACCTGCACCGCCCGCTGGCCTACGCCGGCGGCCAGCACATCGATCTGGCCACGTTCCTCGGCCATGTGCGCGGCCTGGCGGCGGCGCTGCCGCCGGGGCGGCATGCGCTGAACCTGTGCGAGGACCGCTACCGGTTCATGGTCGCGTTCTGCGCGGTGGCGCTGCGCGGGCAGACCTCGCTGCTGCCGTCCTCGCGCGCGCCGGCAGTAGTCGCCGAGGTGCAGCGCAGCCATGCCGACAGCTATTGCCTGGGCGACCTGGCGCTGGCCGAGTCGCCGCCGCGCTACTGGCAGCTGCCCGACCCGTTGCCGAGCCTGGACGGCGCCATGCCGCAGCTTGCGGCCGATGCGCTGGTCGCGATCGGCTTCACGTCCGGCAGCACCGGCGCGCCCAAGCCCAACCCCAAGACCTGGGGCAACTTCCTGACCAGCACGCGCCAGGACCTGCTGGCGCTGGTCGGCCTGTGGGAGGCGGACGCGGTGCCGCAGGTGGTGGCGACGGTGCCGCCGCAGCACATGTACGGCATGGAGCTGTCGGTGTTGCTGCCGCTGGTGACGCCGCTGGCGGTGCATGCCGGGCGGCCGTTCTTCCCCGAGGACGTGGCGCGCGCGCTGGCGCAGGTGCCGGCGCCGCGGCTGCTGGTGACCACGCCGGTGCACCTGCGCGCGCTGGTCGAATCCGGCATCGCCCTGCCGCCGCTGGCCGGCATCGTCTCGGCCACCGCGCCGCTGGCGCAGGACCTAGCCGCGGCCGCCGAGGCGCGTTTCGGCGGGCAGGTGCGCGAGATGTTCGGCTCCACCGAAACCTGCGTGTTCGCCAGCCGCCGCACCGCCTGCGAGGCGCAGTGGACGCCGCTGCCGGGCGTGCGCGTGGCGCCGCAACCGGACGGCACCCTGGTGCACGCGCCGCACCTGCCGCAGCCGGTGCTGCTGGCCGACCTGATGGACGTGGACGCCGACGGCCGTTTCCAGGTGCGCGGCCGCCAGGCCGACCTGCTGGAGATCGCCGGCAAGCGCGCCTCGCTGGCCGACCTGACCCGGCGCCTGCTGGCCGTGCCGGGCGTGGTCGACGGCGCGATGCTGCAACTGGAGCCGGAGCCCGGCCACACGGTCGGCCGCATCGCCGCGGTGGTGGTCGCGCCGAGCCTGGACGAAGCCGCGATCCTGGCCGCGTTGCGCCGCGAGCTGGACCCGGTGTTCCTGCCGCGCCGCCTGCGCAAGCTCGATGCCCTGCCGCGCAATGAGACCGGCAAGCTGCCGCGCGACCGCTTGCTGGCATTGTTGGCGGGCGCGCGCGCGGGCTGAGTTGCGGCTTGTGGCGTTGCGCCCATCGCGCGGCGCTGAGTCTTGTCGAGTCCGGGTCAGCGCGGATTGTGCATTGGCCGCAGATGCCTGATGGCGCAGCGCCAATGGTTTTGGAGGGCTCGATTCGTATACTGGCCCCGTCGCTCCGTGCATCAGGGACGTTTCGCATGCGCTATCGCGCTTCTCCCGTCTTCGCCGCCCTGTTCCTCGTGGGCGCCTGCGCCTACGTTCCTGCGCGAACGTCTTCCGTTCCGACTCCCGCCAAGGAAACTCCTGCCATGACCTCGTCCGCCACGCCCGGCGCTGCCGATCAGGCCGCAGCGCCCTCGTCTCCGAAGTTGACGGCCGAACAGATGCTGACGCGATTGCTGGCCCTGATTCGCACCAGCAAGAGCGTTGCCGAGTTCACGCCGCAGCGATTGAGCGAGGTGATGGGGGTGGAGGTCGAATATTCGGAGAAAGGAGTGGAGCGTTATGGGTTCGGCGAAAAAGTGAGTCCGGAATGGACTCATGGCTTTGAGGTCAACACAGGCAAGCCCTATCCGCGATTGGATTTTGGATTCAATCCGATCGTTCGAGGTGCTTCGCCAGACATGCAGGATATATGTCGCCTCGACTTCGATCAATTCGCCAGCCAACTGGAGGCGATGGGTTTCACTCGTCAGCATAATTTCGATTCGCCTCCGCAGCCCCCTCCGGGGCAACCGAGTCTGCCGAATGGTCGACTTTTATACGACTATTTTGATCGTCCAGGCATGCACGTCGAGGTCTACCCGGAAGGCGAACGGGTGTGGACACCGGGAGCCGGTAGCGGTCGTTCTTGCGTCAAGATGGTCATTGTCACTTGATGGCAGGAGAACATCATGACGGCACTCAGCTCGCAATCTCAAGGTGTCATTGCTGCGTTCGCAGCTCAGCCAGGCGTCACCCAAGATCAAGCCAGTAACTTGCTGGCGATCATAAATGCGTCCCCTACATTGATAGATCATTTTAACGCGGCTGTTGAGCAACGGCACTTGAGGCAGGTCTTACCCTTGACAAACCCCAATGCAGGTGGCGAATACGATGCTCAAAACCATGCCATGCGCATCCCCTTGGCGCGACTTGCTACGCCGCCAGGAGGGCGGTTGTCAACCGCAGGCGAGATCACCTTCGTGTTGGGTCACGAACTGCAACATGGATTCAATGCTGCTGCCACCAAGCAAGCACTCGCGGATTTCGACAGTGCCGTTAAAGATATTGCTCGGCATCATCCAGCACCTCGCGATTACACCGATCCTGCCATGACTTTGCTGGCTCAGAATCGTCGTGATGAGGCCGAGGCAGAAATTGCAGGCTGGAATGCAATTGTGGGCAAAGTAAGGGCGGCTAATTCGAATCCCACGCTGGAGGAAATCTACAGGGAGCAGCCGGGTCGAATGGCCGATTTCATAGATATAACCAATGGTCCGCGTGGTTTTTCCTACAGCCTGAAACCAAATCTAAGTATAAATCATGACCTCACGCTCAGCCCGACGTCTGCCAATCTGGAAGCGATGGGGCAGAACTATTTCGATAAGCCGGCTAGAAACCCCGGTGGCCTGGGTGCTCTCGGCAACTCGGACTACCCGAATTACTACGCAGTGAATCCGATCTCGTTCATTGCGCAGACGGAGCGTTCGCTGCATCCGCCGCAGCCCGGTGACAACACCCCGCAAATGATGCTGAATCTATCGCGCCTGCATCTGCGCGAGCCGCTGCTGGAGGAAAACGGACTGAACCTTGGCCGGAACACGCAACCGCTGCCATATTTGGACAGCAGTACGCAACCGCCTACCGCAGGATTGTTCCAGCACACCATCGACACCCACCGGCATGTCGCTCCAGTCGCAAATCAGTTGCCTGAGGTCGAGCCTGCCTTCAGACACGGCGGTACGCCTCCACATGGCTCTGATCCCACGCACCCGGAGCATTCCGATCACGCCCTGCTGGAACAGATCCGCACCGGCATGCGCAAGCTCGATGCTGGCCTGGGCAAGGCCTACGACGACGACAGCGAACGTCTCAGCCGCAGCCTGCTGGCGGCCTGCAAGGACAACCGCGACATGTATCCGGGCAAGGCCGATTATTCGCTGGCGGGCAATGCGCTGGATCGGGTCGACCACGTCGTGCTGGGCAAGACCGGCAATCTCATCGCCGTGCAGGGGGCGCTGGACGATCCGGCGATGAAGCGCGCGATCGTTCCGGTGGAACAGGCGCTGGCCACGCCGGTGGAGCAGTCGGACCAGAAGCTGGCGCTGGCCAATCAGGCGCTCGCGCAGGAGCAGCAGCGCACCGCGCAGCAGCAGGAACTCGCCCGCGGCATGGACGAGCCATCGCGTGCGATGCCGGGGCGTTAGCGGCCGCGCCCTGTCCGTTGCTGTGCTGTGGCCGTGCCGCCGTCCTGGCAGCCCAGGGCGGGCTTCGGCAATGCCCTGTCGCGGCTGAAGCCGGGCATGCTGTGGCTTGCGGCGATTCAGCACAAAGCGCTCAATACCTTCGCCACGAGCCGCTCCAGGTCCACCGGCATCCGCGTATCCACTGCGATCACGGTCCCCAGCCGCACCGGTCCGGCGTACTGCGCAAGCATGTCCGGCGGCAGTTCTTTCAAGGGATGCGCTGCATGATGCGCGCTGGCCGCGGCGCGATCCCGAAAGCGTCGGGCGGTTTCGTCGGGGCCGCAGTCGCAGTGAACCTCGACGATGACCGCGTCCAGGCTGGCCAGTTTGTCGCGTTCGTATGTGCTGCGCGGCCGGAAGTTGGCTTCCAGCACCGCGTGCGGCGCTTGGCGCGCCAGCGACCATAGCAGTTCCATCGCCGCGCCGCCGATCCGGCGCGATGCGGCGAGATCGCCGCCGCTGTCGCCGAGGCTGTCGGTCAGCGTTTCCTTGATGAAATCCTTGCAGAACAGCGGAAACCCGAGCCGTGTGGCGAGCGGTACCGCCAAGGTGGTTTTGCCTGCGCCAGGGGCGCCGGACACGATCACGATCTTGCGGCGACTGTCGGACATGGCATGCCAGTGCGAGGATCTGGAGCCAACGCCGCCGAGCAGCTGGCGACGTTACTTGGGATTGGGGTGCGCGCATCTGCGAGTGGCGAACCGCGGCGGCGGTCGCGGCCGAGCGTCCTGCATTGCTCGACGCCCGCGCGAGCGAACCGCACCCGCCGTCGCGGCGATGGCGAGCTGGCGCGCTCGGCCGCGCGCCAGCTCACCCATGCACGCCATCGATCTCCACCGCCAGTTCGTTGCGGCAGATCACCGCGTGCAGCAGCAGGCGCGGCACGCGGTCGCCGAAACGGGCGTCCAGCGCGGCGGCCACCAGCGGCAGGTCGGCCGCTTCGCGCACGTAGACCTTGAGCCGGGTGCCGTCGCCGAACTGCGCCGGCAGGTCGGGGCTGTGGGTGCGCGCGGCGGCCAGCAGCGCGTCGAAGTTGGCGAAGGTTTCCTCCAGCTGCGCCAGCAGCTGGCCGGTGTGCATCGAGGCGTGGCCGACCACGCTGGCGGTGCCGGACAGCAGCAGCGGCATGTCGCTGCCGGCCGGCGGCAGCATCGCGCGGGCGAAGCTCGGCGATTGCGGGCCGTACTGGCGCGGATAGCGGTAGGCGCTGACCTGGCGCGGGTTTTCCAGCGGGGTGCCGGCCTGCGCGGCGGCCAGCCAGTAGATCTGGATCACCCGCGCGTCGTCGCAGCGGCCGACCGCGGTGGCGGCCGGCAGCTGGCTGGCGTCGAAGTCGCCCAGGCCGCGCGCGCGGCCGACGCAGAACTGGCGGTAGCGCTCGCGGTCGCCGCTGCCCAGGGTGATCGCGTCGAGGTAGTTCCAGATGCGCAGCAGGCGCGGCGTGGCGCTGCGGGCGACGAAGGCGGTGATCTGCGCATAGGCCAGGGCCGAGGCTTCTTCGATGTCCAGCGCCTGCTCGTCGATCTCGATCACGCCGAACTGCAGGCGCCCGTCGCTGGCCCAGGCGATGTCGCCGTCGTGGCCGCTGCTGACCGGCGCGTCGGTGCGCCAGACCTCGAGCATGCGCGGGCCGTGCGGCTGCAGCGGCACGCGCAGGTAGCGCGGATCGGCGCGGCGCGGCGCGTCGTTGCCGAAACCGAACACCGCCAGCACCCGTGCGTCGCGCAGCAGCTCGCCCGGATCGGTCTCGGCGACGTAGTCCACCTGCAGCTGCGGATGCCGCTGCTCGTGGTGCGGGAACTGCGGGTGCGGCCGGCTCATCGGTTGTCTCCGTGCAAGGTGTCGCCGTGGAACTGTTCGCGTGCCTGGCGCCGCCGCTGGCGCCAGGATCGCCAGGCGCGCGGCAGCATCGCGGCGGCGGACATGGCGTAGATCGCGCGGAACACGCGCAGCCGGCGCAGCACCGCGCGGTTGTCGAACACGTCGCCGGCCAGCATCGCCACCACCGCCTGTTCCACCTGCAGCACGTTGCGCGGCTGCGCGAACAGCTCGCGCATGGTCGGCGAGGTGAAGCGGTAGATGAACCATTTGAACTCGCCCAGGCCGCGCCGCAGGTGTTTCTCCAGGCCGCGCTGCAGCCGCGCCTCGCGCGCCGGATCGCGCAGCGCCGCATCGACCATCGCCGCGCCGCGCTCGGCGCTGTGCATGGCCAGGTACACGCCGGAGGAGAACATCGGATCGACGAAGGCATAGGCGTCGCCGAGCATCAGCCAGCGCGGCCCGCTCATGCGCGTGCACTCGTAGGCGTAGTTGCCGGTGGCGTGCACCGGCGCCACGCGCTGCGCGCCGGCCATGCGTGCGACCACGTCGGGGTTCAGCGCCAGGGTGCGCATCAGGAACGCCTCGCTGTCGCCCTGGCGGGTCTTCATGTAGTCCGGGTAGCACACCGCACCGACGCTCATCACGTCGTCGGGCAGCGGGATCAGCCACATCCAGCCATGCGGATGGCGGTAGATGCTGATGTTGCCGGCGTCCTCGCCAGGGCGCCGCGCCACCCCGCGGAAATGGCTGAACAGCGCCGCCGACTGGTGCCGGGCGTTGGCGCGCTTGAGCTTGAGCTTGTTGCCGAGGAAGGTGTCGCGGCCGCTGGCGTCGATCAGGTAGCGCGGGCGGAAGCTGTGCACGCCGTCGGCGCTGCGCTCCTGCACCAGCGGCTGCGCGCCGTCCAGCTGCACGGTTTCGACCTTGATGCCTTCGCGCAGATCGGCGCCGGCGGCGCGGGCGTGGGCGAACAGGACCCGGTCGAAGTCGGCGCGCGGCACCTGGAACGCGTAGTCGGACTGCGCGTCCAGCGCCTTGGCGAAGCGGAAGGTGTTGTAGCCGCCGCTGTCGTTGGGGAAATCGGCGCCGAGCTTGAGCACGCCGATCGCACGCACCTGCTCGAGCACGCCCAGCCGCTGCAGGATCGGGATGTTCATCGGCAGCAGCGATTCGCCGATGTGGAAGCGCGGATGGCGGTCCTTTTCCAGCAGGATCACCTGCCAGCCCTGCTGCGCCAGCAGGGTCGCCGCGGCGCATCCGGCGGGGCCGCCGCCGATCACCAGCACGTCGGGCGTTTCCGCCGCGGGCGCCTGTGGGGCGGCGGGGGACGGCGCGGACGCGCGGACAGAGGCGGTGGAATTCATCCTGAAAAACCTGCGCTGGACATGTAAGACGGATGCCATGATAGCTTGCCTGCCAGGGTCGGACAGTTGCGTCGCTGCGCGCGATGCACCATCTTGTCGCACCTGTCCTCACCGCCTGGAAGCCCCTGGATGTCTTCGCAAACCGCCGCCGAACGTGAACTGGCCGAGCTGCTGGTCGAGAGCCTGAACCTGGAAGACGTGCAGCCCGGCGACATCGATCCGGAGGCGCCGCTGTTCAATACCGGGCTGGGACTGGACTCGATCGACGCGCTGGAACTGGCGCTGGCGATCAGCAAGCGCTACGGCTTCCAGCTGCGCTCGGACAACGACGAGAACCGCCGCATCTTCGCCTCGCTGCGCGCGCTGTCGGCGCATGTCGAAGCCAACAAGACCAGCTGACCCGGCCGCCGCCGCGCCGTGGGCGCTGGCGCTGGGCGTCGTGCTGGCGCTGGCGTATTCGCCGCTGGCGCACTGGGCCAACGCCGCGCACCGTCCCGATCTGGCCGTGCTGGCCGGCGCGGCGCTGGTGCTGATGGTGCTGGTGGAGCCGATGGCGCGGCGGCGGCCGTGGGCCTGGGCGCTGGCGCTGCTGGCGCTGGCCGCGCTGGCGCCGTTGTGGCGTTCGCCGCACGCGCTGCTGCTGCTGGCCGCGCCGCCGGTGCTGTTCACCGCCTGGGTGGCCTGGTTCTTCGGGCGCAGCCTGCAACGCGGGCGCACCCCGCTGATCTCGCGCATCGTCGACGCACTGTATCGCCAGGCCGGGTTGCCGCTGACCCCGGAGCAGCTGCGCTACACGCGCCGGCTGACCCTGGCCTGGACCCTGCTGCTGGCCGCCATGACCTTGCTGAACCTGTTGCTGGCGCTGTGCGCCGTGCCGAGCGGGGTGCTGGCGCAGCTGGGGCAGGCCTCGCCGGTGCCGATCGGCGATGCGCGCGCCTCGCTGATCGCCAACCTGCTGGGCTACGGCGTGATCGGCGGCTTCTTCGTCGGCGAGTACTTCCTGCGCGGGCGCTGGTTTCCGCAGCGTCCCTACCGTAATCTGCCTGACTTCCTGCACCAGCTGGCGCGGCTGGGGCCGGTTTTTTGGCGCGATCTATTGCGCTGACGCGCGCATCGGGGGATGCAGAGGCTTGTGCAGATCATCAAGGACAAACTGAAGATGCCGCAGGCAGGGATGCCGTCGCGCATGGCCTGGGCCGTGTGGAATACCTTGCAACTGCTGTTCACCCTGGCGTTCACCGGGTTGGGCATCGTCGTGGCGCTGGGCCTGTTGCTGCTGGCCGGGCCGCGGCTGCCGCTGCGCATGGGTGCGCGGGTATGGGCGCCGGTGCTGTTCTTCGGCGCCGGCGTGCGCTTCGAAGTGGAAGGCCAGGAGCGGGTGGACTGGTCGCGCAACCACCTGTTCGTCAGCAATCACCAGTCGATCATCGACATCTGCGCGCTGTTCGCGGCGCTGCCGGTGCCGCTGCGCTTCCTGCTCAAGGACGAAATGCTGCAGGTGCCGTTCGTGAACTGGTACGCGCGCGCCACCGGCATGCTGTTCCTGGACCGCGACAGCCGCCGCGCCGGCGCCATGGTGCGGCGCCAGGCCGCGGCGCTGCTGCGCCAGGGCCAGGACCTGTGCCTGTTCCCGGAAGGCACCCGCAGCCGCAACGGCGAACTGGCCGACTTCAAGGCCGGGCTGCTGCAGGCCGCGATCGATGCTGGCGTGGACGTGGTGCCGGTGGCGTTGGACGGAGCAGGCAAGGTGCTGCCGTCGACCAGCCTGTTCCGGGTGCGGCCCGGGGTGATCCGGGTGCGGATCGGCACGCCGATCAACGTGAACGGCGCCGACGGCGCGCTGGACCGGCAACAGCTGACCCAGCGCGCACACCAGGCCGTCCGTGCCATGCTCGAACCCAGGATCTGAGTCGCCAGCCTTATGGATTTCGTCGTACCGCATGATCATCCCAGCCTGCCAGGGCATTTCCCGGGCCACCCGGTGGTGCCCGGCGTCGTCGTGCTGGACCACGTGCTGCAGGCCGTGGAGGCCGCGCACGGTGCGTGCGGGCCGCTGCGCCTGCCGCAGGTGAAGTTCCTGCAGCCGCTGCTGCCCGGGCAGCCGGCGCGGGTGGAACTGGACGGCGCCGCGCCGCGCTGGCGTTTCCGCGTGCGCCGCGGCGAGGACCTGCTGGTCAGCGGCGACCTGGTCGCCGAGGCGGCCCCGTGAGCGCCAGCTGGAAACACCGCCCCGAGGGCGGTGGCCGCTTCGCGCTGTGGCTGATCCGCAGCATCGCCCGCTACGGCGGCCGCGCGCTCGGGCGCCTGCTGCTGTATCCGATCACCGTGTATTTCCTGCTGGTGCGCGGCCCGGAGCGTCGCGACTCGCGCGACTACCTGGGCCGCGTGTTCGCTCGCCCGGCCACGCTGCTGGACGTGGCCCGGCACATCCACACCTTCGCCTCGACCATCCTGGACCGGGTGTTCATGCTGTGCGGGCAGATGCACCGTTTCCGGGTCGACATCCAGGGCCTGGAGCAACTGCACGCGCAGATGGACCGCGGCCGCGGCGTGCTGATCTTCGGCTCGCACCTGGGCAGCTTCGACGCGCTGCGGGTGCTGGCCACCGAGCGCCCCGACGTGCAGGTCAAGGTGGTGCTGGACAAGGCCCACAACCCGGCGATGACCGAACTGCTGGGCGCGCTGAACCCGCAGCTGGCGGCCAACATCATCGATGCCGGCATGGACAGCACCTCGATCGTCATGGCGATCAAGCAGGCCACCGACGAAGGCGCGCTGGTCGCGCTGCTGGTCGATCGGCCGCGCCCGGAAGACCCGGCGCTGCCGGCCGCGTTCATCGGCCAGGGCGCGATGTTCCCGACCTCGCCGTGGCTGATCGCCGCGGCGCTGAAGGTGCCGGTGGTGCTGGCGTTCGGCCTGTACCGCGGCGGCAACCGCTACCAGCTGGTGTTCGAGACCTTCAGCGAAGGCCTGGACCTGCCGCGCCGGCAGCGTGCGCCGGCATTGGCCGCGCTCATCCGCGATTACGCCGCCAGGCTGGAACATTACACGCGCTCCGCGCCGTACAACTGGTTCAACTTCTACGATTTCTGGAACAACCGCCATGCCGATGCGCCGCCTCTTGCCGTGGATGCTGATACTGCTGTGCAGCGCCGCACCGCTGTGCGCCGCGTCGCCTGAGCCGCTGGACCCCGGCTGGATCCTGCAGAAGCTGGCGCGGCCGGTCCCGGTCAGCACCGAGTTCGTCGAACTGCGCGGCTCGGCGCTGCTGAAGGCGCCGTTGCGGGTGCAGGGCCAGTACCGGCGCCCGGACACCGACACGCTGGTGCGCGAGGTCACCGCGCCGTACCGCGAGACCACCACCCTGCGCGGCGGCGAAGCCACGCTGGAGCGCGCCGGCAAGCCGCCGCGGCGCTTCTCGCTGGCGCGGGTGCCGGAACTGGCCGGCCTGCAGAACGGTTTCGGCGCGCTGCTGTCCGGCGACCAGGCGCAGCTGCAGCAGCACTACGCGCTGAGCAGCAGCGGCACGCGCGAGCGCTGGCAGCTGCAACTGCAGCCCAAGGACCCGGCGCTGGCCGCGCAGGTGCGCAGCCTGCGCCTGTACGGCCGCGGCGCCGAGCTGCGCTGCATCGAGACCACCCCGGCCAAGGGCGACGTGCAGCGCACCCTGCTGGCCGGCGCCGCGCGCGACGCGGCCAGCCTGGCCGAGACCGAGGCGCTGACCGCGCTGTGCCACGGCGACGCGCGCTGATGTCCGCCTGCGATCGCTGCGGGCGGGCCGTGCTGCGCGTGGCCCCGGGTAAGAACGTGCTGGCGCTTGCGTGGTCGCAGCGATGAAACGTGGATTGAGTTCGAAGGCGCGTATCTCGCTGGCGCTGCTGTGGCTGGCGCTGCTGACCGTGGCCGGCATCTGGCTGGGCAACGTGCTGCAGGTCTCGGGCGATCTGCGCAAGTTCATGCCCGAAGCTCAGACCCCCGCGCAAAGATTGCTGCTCGACGAACTCGGCGAAGGCCCGGGCTCGCGGCTGCTGCTGATGTCGCTGTCCGGCGCCGATGCGCCGACCCTGGCGCGGCAATCGCAGGCGCTGCGCGCGCAGCTGGCCGCGCAGCGCGACACCTTCGAGCTGGTCGCCAACGGCGCCGATGCCGGCCTGGACGCGATTCCCGAGCGCCTGCTGGCCTACCGCTACCTGCTCAGCGACAGCTTCGACGCCCAGCCGCTGGATGCGGCCACCCTGGCCGACGCGCTGCAGGCGCGGCTGCAGGACCTGGGCTCGCCGGCCGCGGCGATGGTCGAGCCGTTGCTGCCGCGCGATCCGACCCTGGAAGTGCTGCACCTGGCCGAAAGCCTGCAGCCGGCCGGCGGCCCGCAGCAGCGCGACGGGGTCTGGTTCGACCGCGCCGGCAAGGACGCGTTGCTGGTCGCGCAGACCCGCGCCGCCGGGTTCGATCCGACCGGGCAGCAGCAGGCGGTGGACGCGATCCATGCCGCCTTCGCCAAGGCCAGCGCCGGCAGCGGCAGCCGCCTGACCCTGACCGGCCCCGGCGCGTTCTCGGTGGAGATCGGCGGGCGCACCCAGAACGAGGCGCAGTGGATCGGCATGCTGGATACGCTGGGCCTGATCGTGCTGCTGCTGGTCGCCTACCGCAGCTGGAAGATCCCGGTGCTCGGCGTGCTGCCGCTGGCCAGCGCCGGCCTGGCCGGGCTGGGCGCGGTGGCGCTGCTGTTCGACGGCGTGCACGGCATCACCGTGGCGTTCGGCTTCACCCTGATCGGCGTGGTCCAGGACTATCCGATCCACCTGTTCAGCCATCAGCGCCCGGGCCTGGATCCGCGCGCCAACGCGCGCCACCTGTGGCCGACGCTGGCCACCGGCGTGGTCTCCACCTGCATCGCCTACGTCACCTTCCTGTTCTCCGGCGTGGACGGCCTGCGCCAGCTGGCGGTGTTCACCATCGCCGGGCTGCTGGTGGCGGCGCTGACCACGCGCCTGCTGCTGCCGGCGCTGATCGATCCGTCGCCGCGCGACCATGCCGATTCGCCGGCGCTGGCGCGGCTGTGGCGCGGCATCGCGCGGTTGCCGCGGCCGCGCTGGTCGCTGCTGCCGCTGGCGCTGGTCGCGGCGGCGGTGATCGCGTTCGCGCCGGGCCCGTTCTGGCAGAACGACCTGTCCAAGCTGACCCCGGTGCCGGCCGACGGCCTGGCCCGCGACGCGCACCTGCGCAAGGAACTGGGCGCGCCCGACGTGCGCTACGTGCTGGCGCTGCCGGCCGCCTCCGCCGACGCCGCGCTGGCCGCGTCCGAACGGCTGCGACCGCGCCTGGATGCGCTGGTCGCGCGCGGCGAGCTGGCCGGCTACGACATGGCCGCGCGCTACCTGCCCAGCGCGGCGACCCAGCAGCGGCGCCAGGCGGCGTTGCCGGACGCGGCGCAGGCGCGCGCGCTGACCGCCGCGGCGGTCGCCGCCACGCCGTTCCGTGCCGATGCCTTCGCCCCGTTCCTGGCCGACCTGGAGCGCGCGCGCAATGCGCCGCCGCTGACCGCGCGCGACCTGCATGGCACGCCGCTGGCAACCACGGTCGATGGCCTGTTGCTGGACCGCGCCGACCGCGCCACCGCGCTGGTGTCGCTGACCGGCCTGCGCGATCCGGCGCTGCTGGCCGGCGCGGTGCAGGGCAGCGGCGCGCAACTGATGGACCTGAAGGAGGCCTCCGAATCGCTGGTCGCCGCCTACCGCGGGCGCGTGCTCGGCGCGCTCGGCATCGCCGCGCTGCTGCTGGCGCTGACCGTGGCGATCGCGCTGCGCACGCCGCGCCGGATCGCGCGCGTGCTGCTGCCGATGGCGCTGACCACGCTGCTGATCCTGGCGATCCTGCGCGGCTGCGGGGTCGAACTGAACCTGTTCCACCTGATCGCGCTGATCCTGGCCGCCGGCCTGGGCCTGGACTACGCGCTGTTCTTCGACCATGCCGGCGACGACCGCGCCGACCAGCTGCGCACCCTGCACGCGCTGATCGTGTGCAGCCTGATGACGCTGCTGGTGTTCGCGTTGCTGGCCGCCTCCAGCATCCCGGTGCTGCGCGCGATCGGCAGCACCGTGGCGCTGGGCGTGCTGTTCAATTTCGTGCTGGCGTTGCTGATCTCGCGCGAGACCGCCAGCGACGCGCCGGCCGTGGCGCATTAGGAGACGCTGCATGACCGAGCTTCCGCGCGGCCGCGACGCGATCGCGGCGCTGGTGCCGCACCAGGGCCTGATGTGCCTGTGGGAAGACGTGCTCGCCTGGGACGCGCAGCGCATCGTGTTGCGCAGCCACGCGCACCGCGCCAGCGCGCATCCGCTGCGCAGCGGCGGCCGCCTGCGCGCGCTGCACCTGTGCGAGTACGGCGCGCAGGCGATGGCGGTGCACGGCGGCCTGCTCGGCCGCGCCAGCGGCAAGCCGGTGCGCCCGGGCATGCTGGTCGCGCTGCGCGGGGTGCAGCTGCATGTGGCCGAGCTGCAGGATCTGCCGGAGGCGATCGAGTGCGAGGCCGACGTGCTGCTGCAGGCCGAGGACAGCCAGCAGTACGGCTTCCGCATCGTGCATCGCGACCAGCTGCTGGCCGAAGGCCGCGCCACGGTGATGCTGGGCGCGGCGTAGCGCCCAGCGGGCTCGGCGGGGGCGCGCCTACCAGGCCCAATGCGGCGTACTCGGGAATTGATGTCGCGCCCTAGGGGTCCCGCTCGAGTCCGGTTCGAATCCCGCTCGCTACGCCGCCGCCACCGCCGCCGCGCCGGACTGCGGGCGCGATCCAGCCGACCGCTGCGGCAGCGGCCAGGAGGTAGACGCTGCCCGCCAGCATGGCGACGCTCCACAGCGCGGTGACCAGCTGCGGCGCCAATGCCGAGGCCGCACTGGCGGCCGCGACGCCAAGCAGGCTGCCGGCCTGGCGCAGCGCGTTCAACAGGCCGGATGCGACACCGGATGCCGTATCGGGCACTTGCTCGAGCACGACCGCGATCATCGGCGGCACCGAAGCGGACGTGCCCGCGCCGAACACGGCGAGCGCCGCCGCGATCGCTAGCCAGGACGCATGTCCGGCCAGCAAGTGCGCCGCCAACGGCACAGACACGGCGGCGAGGAGCAGGCTGCCGGCGATGAGCCGGCGCGGCGACACGCGCGGCTGCAGCCTTCCGGCGATCGCATTGCCGATCGACAGGCTCGCCGCGACAGGCAGCAAGGCCAGCCCGGTGTGGTGCGCGTCGAGCCCATCGCCATCATGCAGGTAGAGGCTGAGGATGAACAGCATCCCGAAATAGCCGACATAGACCAGACAGCCGATGAGGTTGGCCGCGACGAAGACCGGATTGCGGAACCACGCGAGCGGGACCATGGGGACGTGCACGCGGCGCTCGATCGCGACCCAGCCGAGGGCGGCGCCGACCGCGATGGCCGCGGCGAGCCAGATGGCAGGTGACCTCGATCCCTGATCCGGCCATTCGATCATGACGAAGCAGAGCGCGCCGAGCGCTGCGATACTGGCGATCTGCCCTCCCCAGTCGAACCGCTGCGGGCGCGGCGTCGAGCGGTCGCGCACGACCCGGGCGGTCAGCGCGAAGGCCAACAAGCCCGTAGGCACGTTGACGAAGAAGACGCTGCGCCAGCCGAAGCTGCCGACCAGCAGGCCACCGCCGACCGGGCCGAGCGCTGCAGCGACGGAAGCGATACCGGCCCATGTCGCGATCGCGCTCGCTCGCTCGCCGGCCTCGTCGAAGGTCGCGCGCACCACGGCCAGCGAGGCGGGCAGGAACAGCGCCGCTCCGATGCCTTGCACCAGCCGGGCCGCGACCAGCCATGCCACTGTGCTGGCGCCCGCGCATAGGGCGGAAGCCAGGACGAACAACGCCAATCCCGCGAGATAGACCCGTTTGCCGCCCCAACGATCCGCCAAAACGCCGCCGGCCAGGATCAGCGCCGCCATGCTCAACGTATAGGCATCGACGATCCAGGCGAGGCCACCGACCGTCGCGGCGAGATCGGCGCGCAACGCCGGCAGCGCGACGTTGACGATGGTGGCGTCGAGCACCGCCATGAACATGCCGCCGGCGACGAGCCACAAGGTCGCCTTGCGCCGCCTTGGCGAGATCGGTCCATGGTCGCCGCTGCCAGGAACATCGGCGCGGGAAGGGCTTGGAATATCGCATCGCATCATCGGACACCTCTTGCTGGATCCGATTCTACGAATGCGCGTGATGCATCAAAGCAGTATATTTGCGTACGTCTGATGCATGAATGCGTCAGCGCCCACGCGCTCGGGAGGGCTGCGATGAACTGGGACAATGCGCGGTTCTTCCTGGCCATCGCGCGCGCTGGCACGCTGCGCGGCGCGGCGCGGCAGTTGCGCGTCGATCAGGCGACGGTCGGGCGGCGCCTGGCGGCACTGGAAGAAGAGCTCGGCGCGCGGCTGTTCCTGCGCACGCCCTCGCTCTACGTGCTCACGCCTGCCGGCGAGGCGCTGGTCGAACCGGTCGAGGCGGTCGAACGCTCCGTCGCGCAGATGGAGCGACGGGTGATGGGCCTGGACGAACGGCTGACCGGTTCGGTGCGGGTGGCGACGACCGATTCCCTCGGCAAGCGCTTCGTCCTTGCGGCGATCGCCCGCATGCGCGGCCAACACCCCGGCATCGAGGTCGCCTGCCTGACCTCGCAGGATGTCGCCAACCTGACCCGGCGCGAGGCGGATATCGCCATCCGCACCGTGCGCCCGGACGCGCCCGATTTGATCGTGCGCCGCCTGGCGACGCTGCAGACGGGAATCTATGCCTCGCGGGCTTATCTCGCCGTGCGCGGCACCCCGGCCCCGGGCAGCGGCCTTGCAGGCCATGATCTGGTCGCCTACCACCAGCCGGTGGCGCCGACGGCGCCGGCCACGCTCTGCGGGGAACCGGCCGGCAGCGGGAGGGTGGTGCTCCGCGCATCCTCCTCGGTTGCCCTCGTCGATGCCACGGTGGCCGGGATCGGCATCGCCGAACTGCCCTGCTACCGCGCCGACACCGAGCCGGAACTGATGCGGCTCATGCCGGATCGCCACGCCGATTTCGACGTCTGGCTTGTGGCCCATGCCGATCTCTACAAGACCGCCCGTATCCAGGCGCTGATCGAGGCGCTGGTCGAGCAGTTCGAGCTGGCCCGGTCCTGAACCCAACCCGGCCTCGCGCATCGCCGCCCACAGCGGCTTGCGCGCAGACGCAGGGTCGCGGGAAGCGCGCATGACCGTGCCGGCAATCGCCGCTTCGGACGCGCAGCGGCCGGCGCCACGGCCTCGCTCATCGGCCGCTGCGCCGCGAGCGGGCATTGGCGCGTGGCAGCATGCCCGCGAATCGCTAGGATGACGGCCCGCCCATGTTCCGCCGCGTCCGCGGCCGAGGAAACCCGATGCCACAGCTTCCCTCTCCGCGCCGCGCCCTGGTCACCGGCGGCAGCGGCGACCTTGGCGGTGCGATCTGCCGGCGCCTGGCCGCGGACGGACTGCACGTGATCGTGCACGCCAACGGCAATCTCGCACGCGCCGCGGCGCTGGCGCAGGAGATCGCCGCCGCCGGCGGCAGCGCCGAGGCGGTGGCGTTCGACGTGGCCGATGCCGATGCCAGCGCCGCGGCGCTGGCGGCGCTGCTGGAGGCCGGGCCGATCCAGGTGGTGGTCAACAACGCCGGCATCCACGACGACGCGCCGATGGCCGGGATGCGCGCGGCGCAATGGCACCGGGTCATCGACGTGTCGCTGCACGGCTTCTTCAACGTGACCCAGCCGCTGCTGCTGCCGATGGCGCGCACGCGCTGGGGGCGCATCGTCAGCGTGTCGTCGGTGGCGGCGGTGCTCGGCAATCGCGGGCAGACCAACTACGCCGCGGCCAAGGCCGCGCTGCACGGCGCCAGCAAGTCGCTGGCACGGGAGATGGCCAGCCGTGGGATCAGCGTCAACGTGGTCGCGCCCGGGGTGATCGAAGGCGCGATGGCCGGCGCGGCGTTCGCGCCGGAGGCGATCAAGCAGCTGGTGCCGGCCGGTCGCCCCGGCAAGGCGGACGAGGTCGCCGCGCTGGTGGGCTTCCTGTGCTCGGACGCGGCCGGCTACATCAACGGCCAGGTGATCGGGATCAATGGCGGCATGGGCTGAGGCCCGCGGCGCGGCACTTGGAATGCGAGTGGGCCGGGCCTATAGTCGGGGCATGTCCGCTGTTCCTGCCATCAAGAAGCGCCCTAGCCGGATCCCTGGCGGGACGGTCGCGACCGTGTCCGAACTCAAGGACCGGACCTATGCCGTGTTCACCGGGTCCGGCGTGCGCGTGGACCTGCAAGCGTTCTTCAACAGCGAGTCCGGACGCCAGGCGGTGAGCAAGCTGGCGCGTACGGTCAGGGGCCACGTCGAGGCGAAGCGCTCCAAATAGCCGCAGGGGCAAGGAATGCCTTTCAACCAATTGCTGTTGCCGCTCATCGGCGGCTACCTGTTCGTCAACTTCACCTTCATCACCTCCTACTGGGCATCGCGCCAGGGCAAGGAGCAACTGCTGTTGGCCTCGGCGTTGGTCGGCATCGTCGCGCTGGCGCTCGCGCGGGTGCTGGCGGTGCTGTTGATGGCCACCGCCTGGGGTCAGGAGGCCTGGCGGCTGCTGCATCTGGTCGCGCCGTATCCGGGCATCGGCACCGCCTTGCTCGCCTTCCTAGTCTGCTTGGCGCTGCGGGTGTGGATCAATTGGTTCTGGCCGCGCGACGAAGCGGCGCTGTGGCTGTATGGCACCGGCACCTACAACAGCCTGGAGCGGTTGTTCTTCCTCAGTGTGCTGCGTGTGGAGCAGGTCCGGACCCGCGGCTTCGTCGCCGAACTGGCGATCCGCATGCTGTGGCATCCACCGCTGCGTCTGGGCCGCTGGCTGTCGCGCCTGCTGCCGCCGCGCTCGGCTTCGGAACAGGCTGCGCTGGATGCGCAGGTGCATCCGGCCGATCGCCTGGACGCACTGGAGACCAGCGACGGCCTGCTCGCGCCGGTGCCGGTGCTACTGTCGCTGAAGGACCGCAAGGTCTATGCCGGCTGGCTGGAATGGATTCCGCCGTTGCGCGCCGACGCTTCGCCGTACCTGCGCATGATTCCGGTGTGGAGCGGCTACCGCGATGCGCAGACATTGCGCGTGGTGGTGACCGAAAACTACTCCGAGGACATCTTCTCCGGTTCCGAACTGCCGGCGGCGAAGGTGATCTCCACCGGCGACATCGCCAACGCCAGCCTGTTCGATCCGGATGTGTTCGATCGCTTCGGCGGCGAGCCGGACGAGGCGGAGCAGGGCGAGCCGGGTGCCGCCGAGGGTTCGGTCCAGGCAACGCCGCCTGCATTGCCCAAGCAATGACGCGGCCAGGGGGGCGCTGCGCACGCTGGCAGGCCGGCGCCCGCCCGCCAGCTCACGCGGCGCGCGCGTACCAGGTGTCGGCCAGCGAGCTCTCGCCTTCCAGCATGTCGGCGAGCAGCGCGTCCAGGCCGTGGTCGTCGATCTGCGGATGCTGTGCACGCGCCTGGCTCAGCACTTCGCGCGCCAGCCATCCCATCCGCGCGACGTTGCCGCGCAGGCGCGCCAGGAACGCCGCGTCGTCCAGCTCCTCGCGCAGTGCCGCGTTGAGCTGGTGGAACCAGCCGATCAGGTACTGGTCGAGCAGCCGGCCATCGGCGTCCGGCCGGCCTTGCGCGTCGTTGTGCCGGCCCCAGTCGCGCAACAGCGCCTGCATGCCCAGGTTGAGCGCGCGCGCGCGGGTGAACTCCGGCCGCAGCCGGCCCAGCATGGGCAGATCGGCGATGCGTTCGGAGAAGTACAGCGGCGCCAGCAGCGCCCAGTAGTAGGTGTAGTCCCAGATCACCTTGACCGGCATCACCTGCGCGTCGCCGAACAGCGGGTACTGGTTCTGGTACAGGGTCAGGGTGTTCTCGTAGAACGAGAAATACAGCTGCTGGTACAACTCGGTGTAGGGCGCGATGGTGCGGCCGGCGCGATCGAGTCCGATCAGTTCGCAGATGTAGGTGTTGGAGATGGCGATGAAGTCGCTGCCCGGCGAATAGAACGGATCCAGGAACACGCCGGCCTCGCCGGTCAGCGCCCAGCGCTGCGCCGAGAACACCTGCTTGCAGCCATAGGAGAACTTGCGCAGGAACAGGAAGTCCTGCAGCGCGTGCTGGCTCTGTTCGAGCGTGCGCGCGACCTGCGGCTGGTGCGTGTGCAGCCAGGCCATCGCTTTTTCGTGTGTGTTCATCGTCTCCAGCGGATGCATCTGCGCATCGCAGACGATGCCCAGCGAATGCGCGCCGGAGGACAGCGGGATCAGCCAGAACCAGTAGCCCGGGCCGCACATGTGGTTGGTCGAACGCCAGCGGTCCGGCGGCGTGCAGCGCTGCAGCCAGGCGCTGTCCTGCGACCAGGCATTGGGATCCACCAACCCGTCCACCCGCCACCACACCGCGTTGGCGTGGTGCGCGTTGTCCTGGGCCAGGCCCAGCTTGCGCTTGAGCAGGCCGGCGCGGCCGCTGGCGTCCACCACCCAGCGCGCATGCAGCGTCGCCGCTTCGCCGTCGCGCTCGTAGCGCACCTGGTGGTCGGCGTCGTCGTCGGCCAGATCGATGCCGCGCACCGTGCAGCCGTCGATGAATTCGATGTCCAGCGCGCGTGCGCGTTCGCCGAGGAAATTCTCGAAGCGGCCGCGGTCGATCTGCCACGACGGGGTCGGCAGCAGCTGACTCACGCCCAGCTCGGTGCAGCGGTCGATGTCCTCGCGCCCGTCGGAGAAGAAGAAGCGGAAGCCGAACTTGCGGATCTGTTCGCTCTCCAGATGCTCGTGCAGGCCGAGCACGTCGGCGAAGTAGTGCGCGCCGATCTCCACCGAGGATTCGCCGACCTTGAACGCGGCCTCGCGCACCGGATGCGCGCGCCGTTCCAGCACGCTGATGCGCAGCTGCGGATCGCGCTGGCGCAACTGCAGGGCCAGGGTCAGCCCGGCCAGGCCGCCGCCGGCGATGACCACATCCGCATGCCGTTCGTTCATGTCGCTTCTTCCTTGTCCAAAGGGAGGGGCTTGGCCGCGAACTCGCCGGCCGCGTCGTCGATCAGTACCGGGTTGGCGCGGGCGCGGCGGTATTCGCGCACCACGTGGCCGTACTGCCAGACCTGGGCGATCACGTGCGAGGTGATCTTCCACAGATCGCGCACCAGGCGGAAATGGCTCTTGCGGAAGCTGCCCGGCGTCTGGTTGGCGTAGCGCGTCTCGATCGGCACCGCGACCACGCGCGCGCCGGCCTGGCGCGCGGCGGAGATCAGCAGTTGCGCCTCGAACACGAAGCCCTCGCCGGGCACGTTGGGCAGGGTGTACACCGCCTGCGGATACAGGCGCTGCCCGCTCTGGCTGTCGACCAGGCGGAAGCCGCAGCCCCAGGCGATGCCCCAGTCGCCGAAGTCGTTGCCGATGCGGCGGATGGTCGGCTGGCTGGCGCGCTTGCGCAGGCGCGCGCCGACGATCACGCAGCCGGGATGGCGGTTGGCCGCGGCCAGCAGGCGCGGGAAATCGGCGGCGCTGTGCTGGCCGTCGCCGTCCATGGTCATCACTGCGCGCGCGCCCTGGCGCTGCGCTTCGGCGAAGCCGCTGCGCAGCGCGGCGCCCTTGCCGCGCCGCTGCGGATGGCGGATCAGGGTGACCGGCAGATCGGCGATGCAGTCGCTGGTGCCGTCGTCGGAGCCGTCGTCGACCACGATCACCCGCGGGCAGTGCGCCAGCGCATCGCCGACCACCTCGCGGATGCGCAGCGCTTCGTTCAGCGCCGGAATCAGGATCGCGGCATCGGCGGCGCTCAGCGCGATCCGGCTCATGCCTGCAGCTCCACGTGCAGGCAGCGGCCGCCGCCTGCATCCAGCGTGCAGCCGGCGGCGCCGGCGGCCAGTGCGTCGAACAGCACCAGCATCGGCGCCATTGCATTGCCGGCGGCATGCCGCGCCAGTGCGCCGTCGCAGGCGCTGGCGTCGCCATCGGCCAGGTGCACGCGCAGGCGCGGCTTGCCGGGCAGCGCCGCGGCGCCGAGCACCAGCGCGCCGCCGAGCAGGCCCTCGCTGTGCGAGATGCGGCCGAGCGGACCGGTCGAGCGGCTGTCGTAGCCGGCCAGCAGCACCGCCGCCTCGCCGGCGGCCAGCTGCGACAGCGCTTCCAGCAGGCCCTGCGCGAAGCTGGCGCGGTGCGCGCTGATCGCGGTCGCCGCGACGGTGGCGCCGGCGCCGATGGTCCAGTAGCCGGCGGCGGCGTTGTGCACCGAGTTGTGGAACTTGGTCGGCGAGATCGCCAGCGGATCGCTGGCCAGCGTGGTGCACATGTAGTCGGTGATCGCCAGGTCGCCGTGGGTGGAGGTGAACACCGACGGCAGCGCGGCCGGATCGCGGCCGGCGTCCTGGCAGGCGGCCAGCGCCACTTCCAGCGACACCGCCACCGTGTCCGGCGCGCGGCGCCGCTCGTTGGGCGCGAGCAGTTGCGAGGCCGGTCGCGCCGGCGTGTCCACGGTGCCGCCACTGCCGGCGGCGAACGCGCGCGCGGCCGCCCAGCTGGGCAGGCCCGCGGTCCAGAAACCGATGCCTTCGAGGGTCGCGGTCAACATCGGCGTGCTCATGCGCGGCCGAACAGCAGCGAGCAGTTGTTGCCGCCGAAGCCGAAGGAATTGTTCATCGCGTAACGGACCTGTGCGTGGGCATTGGCGAAGCGGATCTGCGGGCCGCACTCCGGATCGGGCTGTTCGCTGTTGAGGGTGCCGGGGAGCAGGCCGTCGCGCAGCGCGAGCAGCGCGAACACCGACTCGACGATGCCCGCCGCGCCCAGCGTATGCCCGGTCCAGGCCTTGGTCGAACTGGCATGCAGGGTGGCCGGGAACAGCGCGGCGACCGCGGCGGCCTCGACGCTGTCGTTGGCCGGGGTGGCGGTGCCGTGCAGGTTCAGGTAGCCGATCTCGGCAGCGTCCACGCCCGCGCGCTGCAGCGCGCCGCCCATCGCCAGGCGCGCGCCCAGGCCCTGCGGGTGCGGCGCGGACATATGGTGCGCGTCGCTGGATTCGCCATAGCCGCACAGCAGCGCCAGCGCCGGCGGCGCGGCGGCGGCATCGGTGCGCTCCAGCAGCGCGTAGCCGCCGGCTTCGCCCAGCGACAGCCCGATCCGGCGCACGTCGAACGGCCGGCACAGCTCCGGCGACACCAATTGCAGCGCATTGAAGCCGAACAGCACGCTGCCGCAAAGCGTGTCCACGCCACCGACCAGGGCCGCATCCACCACCCCGGCGGCGATCAGCCGCGCCGCCTGCGCGAACACCTTGGCGCTGGACGAACACGCGGTGGCCACGGTGATGCACGGGCCGCGCAGGCCGGTGGCGGCGCGCACGAAATCGCCCAGCGAATGCGGGGTGTGCACGATCGGCCGCTCCAGGTCGGCGGGAAAGCGCGCGCCCTCGGCGTCGTGGTCGAGCCGGGTATAGGCCTCTTCGCTGGCGCCGATGCTGGAAGTGGAGGTGCCCATCACCACCGCCACGCGCTCGGCGCCATGGCGTTGCGCGGCGGCGGCGACCGCCTCGCGCAGGCCGTCCTGCTGCAGCGCCAGCCAGGCCAGGCGGTTGTTGCGGCATTCCCAGGCGGCCAGCGCCGGCGGCAGCGGCAAGGTCTCCAGCGCGTCCACGCGGCCGATCCAGCAGGGCAGCGGCTGCGCGCCGAAATCGTTGCGGCGCAGGCCGCTGCGGCTGTCGCGCAAGGCCGTGGCCTGGGCCTGCAGTCCGCTGCCGAGCGCGGTGGTCGCGGTGTATGCACGAATTGCGACGGGTGCCATGCGGGGCGACGGGGACGCTTCGGTCACGCGATATTCCGTAAAGAATGAATTCAGGGAGTATATCGACGCGCTCCGCAAAGCCGTGAAGCGCGCGCCCACGCTGAACGTGAACGTGAACGGGCACGGCGCATGCATTTAATGCAGCGCGGCGCGCGCGCTTTCGCCGCTGGCGCATTTCCTCCACAATCGCTTGCCTTTCCACGCCAGGCGCACGCCACGGGCATGCAAGCCTACGTCTACAAAAGCCAACGCAAGCCGGACACCTATCTCTACCTCGCCAAGCGCGACGACTTCGGCTGTCTGCCGCCGCCGCTGCTGGCGTCGTTGCAGCCGCTGGTGTTCGTGCTGGACGTGGCGTTGACCGCCGAGCGCACCCTGGCCCGGACCGACCCCGCGGCGGTACGCGCGAACCTGGCCGGCTGCGGCTTCCATCTGCAATTGCCGCCGCTGCCCGACGGCCGGACCGATCGACACGATGACTGAATCCCCCTTCCGCGCGCGCGCTCCCTGGATCGCCGCCGCGCTGGGCGCGCTGTTGGCGCTGGTCGCCGGGTTCGGCCCGCTGGCCGCGGCGCTGGGCGCGTGGCTGGCGCAGCCGGCGTTCGCGCTGGCGCTGTCCTGGTCCCGCGGCAGCCGGCCGCGGCCGGCCAGCCTGGCGGCGCTGGGCCGCGAACTGCTGCCGCTGCTGGCGCTGTGGGCCGGCGGGTTGGGCCTGGTCGCGCTGCTGGTGGCCTGGCCGCTGGCGGCGCTGCGCGACAGCGGCAGCCTGGCCGCCGCCCTGGCCCTGAGCGTGGCCGCCAGCGCGGCGCTGCTCGGGCTGTGGCGCACCTGGCCGCTGTGGCACGGCAGCGAATGCGAGGGCGGCGCGCTGGGCGCGCGCTGGCATGCGCTGGCGCAGCAGGACGTGCAGGCCTGGCGCGGCCTGGCGGTGGCGGCGCTGGTGCTGCTGCTGGCCGGGGTGGGCGTGCTGCTGGCCTGGCCCGGATTGCTGGCCGCCGCGGCGCGCTGGCCGCTGGCGCTGGCCTATGCGCTGCTGTCGCCGCTGCTGCATGCCCTGCTGCAGCGCGTGGCGCCGCCGCAGGCGCTGCCGGTGCGGGCGACCTCGGCGGACCTGTTCGCCGAACTGAGCGCCAAGGCCGCGCCGCGCGAGGACGAAGCGGCGCCGGCGGCGGACGAACTGCATGCGGCGCTGTACGCCGCCGCGCGCGGCGGCCGCGTGGACCGCGCGCTGCAGCTGCTGCAGTCCGGCGCCGACCCGCATGCGCTGCCGGCGCCGGACTGGCGCGACCAGCGCAGCCTGCCGGTGCTGGCCGCGGTGCTGCCGGACCTGCGCCTGCTGCGCGAGCTGATCGTGCGCGGGGTGGACGTCAACCAGCCGCACCTGGGCATGACCCCGCTGCTGGCCGCCACCCGCGACAGCTGGCACGGCCGTCCCGAGGCGGTGATGACCCTGCTCGCCAACGGCGCCGATCCGCGCGCCAGCGACAGCGACGGCAACACGCCGCTGCACCACGCCGCGCGCAGTTCCGATCCGGGCGTGGCGGCCTTGCTGCGCGATGCCGCGGCCGAGCTGGACGCGCTGAACCGCGACGGCCTGACCCCGCTGGCGGTGGCCTGCCACGTCGGCAACTGGCGCATGGGCAAGTTCCTGCTCGAGCGCGGCGCCAAGCCCGAGCCGGCCGACGGCAGCCCGGTGCTGCTGGCCGCCGCCGGTACCGAGGAAGACGATCCGGCCGGCGTGCAGCTGCTGCTCAAGCACAAGGCGCGGGTCGATGCGCGCGACCGCCAGCGCCGCAGCGCCCTGCACGAGGCGGCGCAGGCCGGGCACGTGGAGATCGTCGATGCGCTGCTCGGCGCCGGCGCCAACCTGGAAGCGCGCGATGCCTTGGGCCGCACGCCGTGGCTGGAAGCGGCGCGGCATGGCCGCGTCGCGGTGCTGGAACACCTGCTGCCGCACAAGCCCGACCTCACGGCGGTCGATGGCGACGGCCGCAACGCGGTGCTGCTGGCCTGCACCGCCGACCAGGTCTCGCCCGGGCTGATCCGGCGCCTGCTGGAACTGGGTATCGCCGCCGCGCAGCCGGACCAGAGCGGACGCCGCGCGGTCGATCTGGCCGCAGAGGCCGGGCGCTGGGCGATCGTGTCCGCGCTGGACCCGGACTACCCGCTGCCGGCCGCGGTCAGCGACGGCCAGGGCGAGGTCGGCAGCGCCAGCCTGCCCGACCGGCCGCCGCTGGAACTGCTGCGCGAAGGCCTGCAACTGGGCCAGCGCGACGGCCTGGCGGCGCTGGCGCGGCTGTGCGCGGCCGAGGAACTGGGCGCGCTGCTGCACGATCCGCACCTGGCGCTGAACCCGCAGGCGGTGGACTGGCTGCTGGCGCATGGCGCCGCGCCGGAAGTGCTCGACGCCTGCGGCGACACGCCGATGTTCGCGCTGCTCTCGCGCGGCGTGGAAGCGGTGCCCAGCCTGCAGGCGATGCTGCGCCAGGGCGTGTCGCCGGCCGGCCGCGGCGGCCTGACCCGGCTGCTCGCCGCCTGTGCGCAGCACGACCACGCCTCGCGCGCGCTGGAGCAGTTCGCGCTGGAACTGCTGGAACGCGGCGCCGACCCGTTCGCGCCGTCGCCGGCCGGCGACCCGCCGCTGTCGCTGGCGGTGCGCCTGGGCTGGCTGCGCCTGCAACTGCAATTGCTCGAACGCGGCGCCGACCGCGAGGCGCGCGACAGCCACGGCATGACCGCGCTGCACCTGGCCGCCGCGCTGGGCCGCGAGGCCTCGCTGAAGCTGCTGATCCAGCAGGGCGCCTCGCCGGAGGCGCGTGCCGCCGACGGCCAGACGCCGCTGGGCGTGGCCCTGGCCAGCGGCCGCCGCGACCTGGCCGACTGGCTGGACTGGCGGATCTGGCCGTTGCCGCGGCGCCCGCTGCGCGAGGCCGACCTGCCGGCCGCGGCGATGGTCGGCGATGCCGATGCGATCCGCCGCCTGATCGACCTGGGCCTGGCGGTGGACGCGATCGACGCGCAGGGCTGCACCGCGTTGCTGCGCGCCGCCGGCGGCGGCCATGCCGCGGCGGTGGACCTGTTGCTGGCGCGTGGCGCCGACCTGCAGCACGCCGCGGCCAGCGGCGCCACGCCGTTGTCGGCGGCGGTGAGCATGCGCCAGACCGAGATCGTCGCCGCGCTGCTGGCCGCCGGCGCGCAGATCGAACACCGCCTGCCCGGCGGCGTCACCGTGCTGATGCTGGCCTGCGCGCTGGGCCTGCCGGACATCGCCGCGCGCCTGCTGGCCGCCGGCGCCGACGTGCATGCCGGCGACGCGCAACAGCTGGCGCCGCTGCACTGCGCCGCGCTGTACGGTTTCACCGCGCGCGACAAGTCGCGCCTGCTGGCGTTGCTGGACACCTTGCTGCTGGCCGGCGCCGAAGCCGACCGCGGCGCCGCCGGCGGGGTGACCCCGCTGTTGCTGCTGCTCGGCGCGCGCGCCGAACCCGGTACCGCCTGCGAAGAGCCGGTGGTGCTGGCCGGGGTGGAGCGCCTGCTCGACGAAGAGGTGAGCCTGGACGTGCAGGACCCGCGCGGCTTCGGCCCGCTGCACCTGGCGGCGTTGCACGGCCTGCCGCTGCTGGTGCAGCGCCTGCTGCGCGCCGGCGCCGACCCGGACCTGCGCGATACCTTGAACCGCCCGCCGCGCGAGATCGCGGTGATGCGCGGCTTCGTCGACGTCGCCGGCCAGTTCCAGCCGGCGTTGCCGGGCGTGTCGTCGATGGCCCGCTTCCTGCGCGAAGGCCGCTGAGCCGACGTCAGGATCTCGCAGAAGGCAACGCGCGTCCCCTCATCCGCCCGGCGGGCGCTTTCCGCCGGAGGGGGGCATGGTCCCGGTGGGAGAAGGGCAACTGCTGCACTCAGACCGACGCGGTAAAGCAGAACCACCACGCAACCTCACAGCGCATCGGGCGCCTGCGCCTGCGCCGCCGGATGGCCCGGGCCGCCAGGTGCGACACGAGGTCGCGCCGGATGCAAGCCTCGGGACCGCGACCGGTTGCCATCCGCCGCAACGCCGCCGTCAGCTTTTGCAAACATTTGCCATGGGAAACTGACGGTTTGGTGCGCCAATGCGCGCCGGCAAGCGCGGAGAGCGGTACCCATGGCAGCACGCATCGAGGACTACGCCATGCTCGGCAACTGCCGCAGCGCGGCGTTGGTGGACAGGCATGGATCGATCGACTGGCTCTGCCTGCCGCGCTTCGATTCCGATGCGTTGTTCGCGGCCCTGCTGGGCACGCCGGAACATGGGCGCTGGTCGATCGCGCCGGTCGGCGAGTTCCGCAGCACGCGCCGCTACCGCGACGGCAGCCTGGTGCTGGAGACCACGTTCGAGACCGACGATGGCGCGGTGGCGGTGCTGGATTTCATGGCCGCCAGCCACGACGAGGTGCCGCACAACCAAGTGGTGCGCATCGTGCGCGGGCTGCGCGGCCGGGTGCCGCTGCGCATGCAACTGCAGCTGCGCTTCAACTACGGCCGCACCGTTCCGTGGGTGTCGCAGATCGAGGGCGGCCTGCAGGCGATCGCCGGGCCCGACCAGATCGCGCTGCGCAGCCCGCAGCCGATGCATGGCCACGGCTTCGCCACCGAGGCGGACGTCACCCTGGAGCCCGGCGACAGCACCTGGTTCGTGCTCAGCCACGGCGCTTCGCACCTGGAATTGCCGCCGCCGCTGGCGCCGGAACAGGCGCTGGCGCAGACCGAGGCGTTCTGGCACGCCTGGTCGCACCGCTGCGTGGATGCCGGTCCGTGGACCGAGGCGGTGCGGCGCTCGCTGGTGGTGCTGAAGGGCCTGAGCTACCTGCCCACCGGCGCGATCGTCGCCTCGCCTACCACCTCGCTGCCGGAACGCCTCGGCGGCGAGCGCAACTGGGACTACCGCTTCTGCTGGCTGCGCGATGCGGTGTTCACCCTGACCGCGTTGCGCGCCGCCGGCTATTCCGACGAAGCGGCCGCCTTCCATGGCTGGCTGCAACGCACCGTGGCCGGCTCGCCGGACCAGGTGCAGGCGCTGTACGGCATCGGCGGCGAACGGCGCATGCCCGAATGGGAAGTGGAGTGGCTGCCCGGCTACGAAGGCGCGTTGCCGGTGCGGGTGGGCAACGCCGCCGCTGGCCAGTTCCAGCTCGACGTGTACGGCGAGGTGATCGGCGCCTTCCATCGCGGGCACCAGGAAGGCATGGCCACCGCGGTGCATGGCCGCTCGCTGGCGCGGCAGCTGCTGGAAGTGCTGGAGCAGCGCTGGCGCGAGCCGGACGAAGGCATCTGGGAGATCCGCGACCGGCGCCGCCACTTCGTGCATTCCAAGGTGATGGCATGGCTGGCGTTCGACTGCGGCGCGCGCGACGGGGTCACCGACGCCGACGCCGCGCAGCGCGCGCACTGGCGCGCGCTGGCCGACGAAGTGCATACGCAGGTGCTGGCGCAGGGCGTGCATCGCGATGGCCACTTCGTGCAGAGCTACGGCAGCGACCGCCTGGACGCGGCGACGCTGCTGATCCCGCTGGTCGGCTTCCTGCCGGCGGACGATCCGCGCGTGGCCGCCACCGCCGATGCGATCGCGCAGCAGCTGAGCATCGACGGCCTGGTCGAGCGCTACCGCGCCGACGACGGCAGCGGCGACGGCCTGCCGGCGGGCGAGGGCACCTTCCTCGCCTGCAGCTTCTGGCTGGTGGAGAACTACGCATTGCTCGGCCGCACCGCGCAGGCGCGCGCGCTGTTCGAGCGCCTGCTCGGCCTGTGCAACGACGTCGGCCTGCTGGCCGAAGAATACGATCCGCGCAGTGGCCGCATGCTCGGCAACTTTCCGCAGGGCTACTCGCACGTGGCATTGGTCCACGCCGCGATGCGCCTGCATGGCTTACTCGGCGAACAGGAAACCCATTCATGAGCGATGCGACGCAAACCACCCCGCCCTGCCTGATCGTGGTCTTCGGCGCGCGCGGCGACCTGACCCGGCGCCTGGTGCTGCCGGCGCTGTACAACCTGCGCCGCAGCGGCGCGTTGCCCGAGCAGTTCGCGGTGATCGGCGTGGACCATGGCGACATCAGCGAGAACAGCTGGCGGCGCATGCTCGGCAATTCCCTGCACGGACTGATGGCCGACCGCGACGCCGAGTTCAAGGCCGACGGCCTGGATGAAGACGTGTGGACCTGGCTGCGCACGCGCCTGCACTACCTGCGCGGCGACTTCGCCGCTGCGGCGACCTATCGCGCGCTGGGCGAGGTGATCGCCAAGTACGACGCGCAATACCAGACCTGCGGCAACGTGCTGTTCTACCTGGCCACCGCGGCGCGCTTCTTCGCCCCGGCGATCGAACAGCTGGGCGCGGCCGGGCTGGTCAAGCAGCACGCCGGCGGCGGCTGGCGCCGGGTGATCGTGGAGAAACCGTTCGGCCACGACCTGCGCAGCGCCAAGGACCTCAACGCCATCGTCGGCCGCGTGCTCGACGAGGACCAGGTGTTCCGCATCGACCATTTCCTGGGCAAGGAGACGGTGCAGAACATCCTCGCCTTCCGTTTCGCCAACGGCCTGTTCGAGCCGGTGTGGAACCGCGACCGCATCGACCACGTGCAGATCACCGCCGCCGAGACCATCGGCGTGGAAGGGCGCGGCGGCTTCTACGATCCGACGGGCTGCCTGCGCGACATGGTGCCCAACCACCTGTTCCAGCTGCTGGCGATGATCGCGATGGAACCGCCGGCGGCGTTCACGCCTGCGTCGATGCTGCGCCGGCGCGCCGAGGTGATCGAGGCGGTGCGGCCGCTGGCCCCGGCCGACGTGGTGCGCGGCCAGTACGCGGCCGGCGCGATCGGGCGCAACGCGGTGCCCGGCTACCGCGAGGAAGACACGGTGCCGGCCGATTCCAACACCGAGACCTACGTGGCGATGAAGCTGCAGGTCGACACCTGGCGCTGGGCCGGCGTGCCGTTCTACCTGCGCACCGGCAAGCGCCTGCGCGAACGCACCACCGAGATCGCGATCCGCTTCAAGCCGGCGCCGCTGGCGCCGCTGCGCAGCGCCGAGATCGGCGGCTATGGTCCCGACTGGCTGGTGCTGCACATCCAGCCCGACGAGGGCATCTCGCTGCAGTTCGACGTCAAGCGTCCGGGCGCGCGGGTCAGCCTGGCGCCGGTGCGCATGGACTTCCGCTACCGCGACTGGTTCCCGAAGGAATACACGGTGGGCTACGAACGCCTGCTGCAGGACTGCATGAACGGCGAGGCCGGCCTGTTCCAGGACGCGACGATGGTCGAGGCGGCCTGGCGCATCGTGCAGCCGATCCTCGATGCCTGGCAGGCCTCGGCCGACGAAGTGGCGCAATATCCGGCCGGCAGCGCCGGCCCGGCCGCGGCCGATGCGTTGCTCGCGCTCAACGGCGGCCACAGCTGGCGCACCCTCACCGCCGGCCGCCGCCCACCGCCGCGGCGCCCGCCGGAAGCCGGCGCCGAGGCCAAGTCCGCTGCGCCGCCGAAGCGCCTGGCGACGGCCAAGCCGGCCGCGTCCAAGGCCAAGGCGGCTGGCGCTGCCGCGCCCAGGAAAGTCGCTGCGGCCGGCGCTGCTTCGGCCAAAAAGGCGGTCAAGAAGGCGGCCAAGGTTACGAAGGCGACCGAGGGTAAAAAGACGCCAGAAGGCGAGAAGACGGCCACGCCCAAGAAGGCAGTCAAATCCTCTTCCGGAAAAGTGAGCAAGCGCGCGACGAAGAAGCCGCCTGCGACGCTGGCTAAACGCGCTGGGACGAAGCGCTGATCAGCAATGCGCTTCGCCTGGGGAAAGCGGCCTCGGATGGCCTTGGGCGATCCGTCGCGACGAGGACTTGGCTGCAGTCGGGACTGAAGTCCCTCCCACAGTGCACGCGGCACGTGAGCCGCAAGTCCTGTGGGAGCGACTTCAGGGCACCTCTAATAACCCCAAAAAACTCGACTAAAACGCTCGCAAGTCATTGATGCGCATAGTGCGAAATTTTTAGAATCGAGGTTATTAGAGGTGCCCTTCAGTCGCGACGAACGAAGCGGCGGAGTCGTCCAGGTTTCGGATTCTGTCGGGGCCGATGGCCCGAGGCCATCAGGATTCCCTTCCACAGCACCCGGCAAGCTGGCCGCAAGTCCTGTGGGAGCGGCTTCAGCCGCGACGAACGAAGCAAGGATCCGGCCGGCATCCGGCACTGCCGTGGCCGGCACATCTGCCGCCCGTCCCTGTGTCGCATAAGCCGCGCAAGCGCCGCATCACCAACATCCCCATGCCCGCCACTACGACGGCGTCTTCGCCGCCGCATTACCCTCCGCCGCTTCCCCAGGCGCCTCGCTCACATCCGCCTCGAACAGCTGCATCAGGTCCGCGCGTGCGGCGCGCGAGGTCTGCACCACCGCCGCCTCGTCGTCGTACACCAGGTGTTGCGCGCGCAGCAGCTGTTCGTCGTGCTGGCGGAAGCGGGCGATGCGGTCGCGGGCGGTGTCCTCGCTCAGGCCCAGGTTCACCAACACCTTTTCGCTCAGTTCCAGGCTGGAGGCGAACACCTCGCGGAACGGTTCGGCGCCCAGGTCCATCAGCCGCCAGGCGTGCTGGCGGTTGCGCGCGCGCGACAGCACCTGCGCCTTCGGATACAGGCGGCGGATCAGCCGTGTGGTCTTGATGTTGGTCTCCGGGTCGTCCATCGCCACCACGAAGACGCGGATGCCATCGCTGCCGGCCGCGCGCAGCAGGTCCGGGCGGCTGGGGTCGCCGTAGTAGATCTTGTTGCCGAAGCGGCGCAGGTCTTCCACCGTGTCCGGGTTGTGCTCCAGCGCCACGAACGGGATGCGCTGCGCGGTCAGCAGGCGCGCCACGATCTGGCCGAAGCGGCCCATGCCGGCGATCAGCACCTGCGCGCGCTGCTCGTCCACGGTGTCGTACTGGGCGGCCGGGGGCGGCGTGCGCCTGGCCTTGGCCGCCTCGCCGCGGTCGAGCAGGCGCTGGATGCCGATCAGCAGCAGCGGGGTCAGCGCCATCGACACGCCGACCACCGCGACCAGGCGGTCGTGGTTGGCGTCGTCGAGCAACTGCACGCGCTGCGCTTCGGTGAACACCACGAAGGCGAACTCGCCGCCCAGCCACAACAAACTGCCCAGCAGCAACGCGCTGCGCAGCGGCAGCCGCGCCACCCGGCCGATGCCGACCAGCAGGCTGAACTTGACCAGCAGCAGGGTGGCCACGCCGCCGGCGATCAGCCACGGCTCGGCGACGATGCGGTCCAGGTCGATGCCCATGCCCACGGCGATGAAGAACACGCCCAGCAACAGGCCCTGGAACGGCTCGATCTGCGCCTCCAGTTCGTGCCGGAATTCCGAATCGGCCAGCAGCACCCCGGCCAGGAACGCGCCCAGGCTCGGACTCAGCCCGGCCTTCTGCAGGAACCACGCATTGCCCAGCACCACCAGCAGCGCGCTGGCGGTGAACACCTCGGGCATGCGCGTGCGCGCCACCATGCGGAACAGGTGGCGCAGCGCGAAGCGGCCGCACAGCACCACCACCGTCAGCGCACCCAGCGCCTGCGCCACTTCGGTCCAGGTCAGGGTGTCGTTCTTGGCGCCGCCGAGCAGCGGGATCGCGGCCAGCAGCGGGATCGCGATCAGATCCTGGAACAGCAGGATCGCGAAACCGAGCCGACCGTAATCGCTGTTGAGCGCCTTGCGCTCGGCCAGCAGCTGCAGGCCCACCGCGGTGGACGACAGCGCCAGCGCCAGGCCCACCACCAGCGCGCTCTTCCAGTTCAAATCCAGGCACAGCAGCAGCACGCCCAGCGGCAACGCGGTCAGCGCCACCTGCGCGGTGCCGGCGCCGAACACCGCGCGCCGCATCAGCTTCAGTCGCGCCGGCGACAGCTCCAGGCCGATCAGGAACAGCAGCATCACCACGCCGATCTCGGCGGCGTTGAGGATGCGGTCGGTGTCCTGCACGAAGCCCAGCCCGTCCGGACCCAGCACCACGCCCGCGGCCAGATAGGCCAGCACCGCGCCCAGGCCCAGGCGCTTGAACACCGGCACCGCGATCACCGCGGCCAGCAGCAGCACCAGCGCCAGTTCCAGGCCGCCGCTATGCACGAGTCGTCTCCATCGCAATAGTATGCGGCCGTCGCGCGACCGTCCGCTTACCCGGATGGGGGGTAGGGCGCAGGCGGCGCTGACCTTCGGCAGGGTCAGGATGCCGGGCGGGCCGGGGGTGGGGCGCCTTGGCGGCCTCGGGCCAGCGGCGCCGACAAGGCGCGACGTCGGCAAGCGTCCCCCGCTTCGTTCGTCGCGACTGAAGTCGCTCCCACAGAACCTGCGGCCAGCGTCCGGTGCACTGCGGGAGGGGCTTCAGCCCCGACGCGCGGACGTCGGAACCCACCGTCTTTCCCGCATCGGCCCAAGCCGCTTCGCGGCAGGCCGCGGCGCGTCCGCATTCCCCGATCATCCCCGCGCCAGCATCACCCGTGTACCGTGGTCGCACCGCTTGCCCGCCCCGCGCCCGCCATGAGCACCTACCACCTGCAGTCCGTGTTCCGCCCCGCCTCGGTCGCCATCGTCGGCGGCAGTCCGCGCGAGCGCTCGGCCGGCCGCGCGGTGGTGCGCAACCTGCGCGCCGCCGGATTCCCCGGGCAGATCGGCTGGGTCAGCCCGCGTTACCGCGAGATCGACGGCGTGCCCACCGTGCGCCGGCTCACCGATCTGGCGTGGGTGCCGGACCTGGTGGTCATCACCGCGCCGGCACGGATCGTGCCGCGCATCGTCGCCATCGCCGCGCGGCGCGGCGTCGCCGCGGCGATCATCCTCACCGCCGGGCTGGGCGAAGGCCCGGGCTCGGCCGCAGCGCGGGTCGAGGCGGCCGCGCGCGCCAAGGGCCTGCGCATCCTCGGCCCGCATTGCCTGGGCGTGATCGCCCCGCACGCCAAGCTCAACGCCAGCATCGCCGCGCACTGCCCGCAACCGGGCGACCTGGCGCTGGTCTCCGAATCCAGCGCCATCGCCGCGGCGCTGGTGGAGTGGGGCGTGGCGCGCTCGGTCGGGTTCTCCGCGGTGGTGTCGCTGGGCGATGCGCTGGACGTGGACTTCGGCGACCTGCTCGACTACTTCGCCACCGACTACCGCACCCGCGCCATCCTGCTGTACGTCGAACACATCCACGACGCGCGCAAGTTCATGTCCGCCGCGCGCGCCGCGGCGCGCGCCAAACCGGTGGTGGTGGTGAAATCCGGGCGCCTGCTGCGCATCGATCCCACTGCCGACACCCACGTGCAGGCGCTGGCCAGTTCCGACGCGGTCTACGGCGCCGCCTTCGCCCGCGCCGGCCTGCTGCGCGTGCGCGCGCTGGACGAACTGTTCGCCGCGGCCGAGACCCTGGGCCGGCTCAGCACCTTCCCTGGCCGGCGCCTGGCCATCCTCAGCAACGGCGGCGGCGTCGGCCGCCTGGCGGTGGACACGCTCGCCGACCTCGGCGGCACCCTGGCCGCGCTGTCGCCGCAGACCCTGCAACGCCTGGAGCAGGCGCTGCCGCAGGAGTGGTCGCACGCCAACCCGGTGGACATCGTGGTCGACGCCGACGGCGAGCGCTATGCCGCCGCCGCCGAAGCGCTGCTGGCCGATCCGGAGAACGACGCGGTGCTGGTGGTCAACGTGCCGACCGCGTTCACCTCCTCGGCCGACGCGGCGCAGGCGCTGACCCGCACCCTCGGCCTGCGCCCGCGCCACCACCGCGACAAGCCGGTGTTCGCGGTGTGGCTGGGCAACGACGAAAGCGCCACCGCCGCACTCAACGCCGCGCACATTCCCACCTACGCCACCGAGGCCGACGCGGTGCGCGGCTTCATGCACCTGGTGCGCTACCGCGAAGCGCAGGCGGCGCTGATGGAGACCCCGCCCAGCCTGCCCGAGGATTTCGTGTTCGACGCGGCCACCGCGCGCGGCATCGTCGACGCCGCGCTGGCCGCCGGGCAGACCTGGCTGGATCCGCTCGCCACCACCCGCCTGCTCGCCGCCTACGGCATCCCCACCGCGCCGGTGGTGCATGCCGCCAGCGCCGCCGACGCCGCGCTGGCGGCGGCGCCGATGCTGGCGCAAGGCCTGGCGGTCGCGGTGAAGATCCATTCGGCCGATATCCCGCACAAGTCCGACGTGGACGGCGTGCGCCTGAACCTGGTCAGCGCGCAGGCGGTGCGCGACGCCGCCGAAGGCATCCTCGCCCGCGCGCGCGCCGCGCGTCCGGACGCGCGCATCGACGGCGTGCTGGTGCAGCCCACGCTGTTGCGACCGAAGGCGCGCGAACTGATCGCCGGCATCGCCGACGACCCCACCTTCGGCCCGGTGATCGTGTTCGGCCGTGGCGGCACCGCGGTGGAGGTGATCGACGACAAGGCGCTGGCGCTGCCGCCGCTGGACCTGCGCCTGGCCCACGAACTGATCGGCCGCACCCGCGTCAGCCGTATCCTCAAGGCCTACCGCGACGTGCCCGCGGCCGACGAGCGCGCGGTGGCGATGGTGCTGGTCAAGCTCGCGCAACTGGCCGCCGACCTGCCGGAAATCCGCGAACTGGACATCAACCCGCTGCTGGCCGACCGCGACGGCGTGATCGCGGTCGACGCCCGCGTGGCGGTGGCGCCGTCGCGGCGCCTGCACAAGGGCCGCGGCCACCCGCGCTTCGCGATCTTTCCGTATCCCAAGGAATGGGAGCGGCGCATCGTGCTCAACGACGGCACCGCCGCCTTCGTGCGCCCGGTGCGCCCGGAAGACGACGCGCTGTTCCGCAGCTTCTTCGCCCGCGTCACCGACGAGGACCTGCGCCTGCGCTTCTTCCAGGCGGTGAAGCACTTCAGCCACGAATTCATCGCGCGCCTGACCCAGCTCGACTACGCCCGCTCGATCGCGCTGGTGGCGATCGAGCCCAAGACCGGCGACATGCTCGGCGCAGTGCGCCTGCACGCCGACGCCGATTACGATCGCGGCGAATACGGAATCCTGATCCGCTCCGACCTCAAGGGCCACGGCATCGGCTGGCAGCTGATGCGGATCATGATCGAATACGCCCGCTGGCTCGGCCTCAATATCGTCGAAGGCCAGGTCCTGCGCGAGAACCGCACCATGCTCGCCATGTGCGAACACCTGGGCTTCAAGGCCACGCCGGACCCGGAAGATGCGACGCTGATGGATGTGGTGTTGCCGGTGGGGAAGGGGTGAGCGGGCTGTCGTTGTCGATCAGGTTGGCGTGTCGCGGAGGTTGGAGCGGCGTTTTCGCTGATGTTCATTGCGTTCCTTGTCCTTTCCATATTGGTCGCGGTGCCTATCGCTCGGACCCTGCGGCCGCCGAAGCATAGCCCGCTGATCTTCGCTACCGGCGGCTCCTTCATGTTTCTCCTGGGCACGATGGGTGGCTGGGCATTGCGTCAGGATCTCCAATCCGGATATGTCCACTTCAATGGCCGGCTGTTGGGTGAGGTCCACGCCGTCTCCATGCAGCAACCTTTGAAGTATTGGATGATCGTCCTGATGCTCTATGCCTTATCTGTGTCTATTGCAGGCTTCGGACTCGCCGGGATTGGTCTTTGCTTCCGAAAGAAGGCAGGCGGTGGCTCTCGATAGCGCGATCGGATCGGCGCTGGCTGCAGAACATCCTGACCCGCAACACGTCGTTAGCAGGTCCTCGCTTCGTTTCGATGCAGGCCGCGTCGCGGCAGCGGTGATTGCCGGCGAGTCCGCGCTTGGCTGTCACCATCGGAGCAGCGCATCGTGGCGGTGCATTCCTACCGCCGCACGCCAGGCGGGCGGCGTGCCCACCTGGCGTGCATTCCATGGCACTGGACCTACGTCGAGCGAGAAGGTGCGTGTTGCGTTGGCAGGCGGCATCGGGGGACGAATGCTGCGGGGCGGGCGGTGTCGCTGCCGCGCGGGTGCCGGACGTCGTCTTGCTCGACGGTCCCGACTCTAGTCGATCGCCCCGGTGCAAGGAGTAGACAACCCCGATGCGGCGCAGGCGCTGTGACGCATGCCGCAACAGTGGCAGCGAATACGATGGCGTACGGAAAATGGCGGGCCGCCACGCGTGCCGATTTGCTGGCGCTGGACCGTGGTCGGTGTCAGGCTTGCGCAATCCGGCGTCAGGGAGGACGACAGCACATGGTGCCATTGCGTTGCGATCGCGACCGGCGCCGGCATGGCCGCTGCGCTGCATTCTTGCCGTTGCCTGCAGTGACGGTTTGCCAGTTCCGGTCTTTCCGGTGATCGCATGCGTACGCACGGGACGTTGATCAAATGGAACGAGGAGCGGGGCTTCGGCTTCGTGCGCTCGGCGCATGCCGATGCCGAGGTGTTCGTGCACATCGCCGCGTTCCCGCGCGACGGCATACGGCCGCGGCTCGGCGAGTTGATTTCGTTCGATCTGGAACAGGACGCGGAAGGACGACCGCGCGCGGTACGGGTGATGCGCCCGGGGCGCGCGGCGGCCAAGCCCGCGCCTCGTGCCACCGCCGATGCGCCGCCTCGCAGTGCCTTCGGCCGCGTGCTCGCGGTGCTGCTGGTGGTCGGTATCGGCGCCTGTGCGTATTGGCTGGTCGCTCCCCGCGTCGCAGCGCCACCGACGCCGACGCCGACGCCAGCTCCAATCATGACTCAGGCACCGATCCAGACACAGACATCGAGCGCGGTAGCGCCCGCCGCGAACGTGGCGGTACCGCAGCCGGGCTTCCATTGCGACGGACGCACCCGCTGTACGCAGATGACTTCGTGCGAGGAGGCCACCTATTTCCTGCGCAACTGCCCCGGCGTCCAGATGGACGGCAACCACGATGGCGTGCCGTGCGAGCGGCAGTGGTGCCGTTAGGGCGGGCGCTTCACTTGCGCAAGCCGATATCCTTTTGCAAGGCGACTCGAACCAGGGGCTGGACCATCGTGCGATATCTTCCAACGATCGATATCCCCGCAGCGTTCCGTCGCGGGAAGTCCGTTGAACAGTTCCTCGGCCGCAGTCTCAATGACAAAGGATGCATTCGTCAGGTCGAGTTGCGCCCCTCGAAAGGAGCGATAGAGGTCTGCGTCCATGATGTCGAGGCTATCGGCGAGGAGGAACACCTGGATCTGTACGACTTCCCCTCTCTGCAGCCAGGCGGGCCCGAGGCGCCGGTGGCGACATTCGCCGATCCGCAAGACGCACTTGTCCATGCGAGCGCATCACTGGCCGCCGATCCGAGCCGCTGGGTGAACGAGGGCGTGGCTCAGTCCGACTGCCTCGATTACATCCGCGCAGGCCGGCCAAAGGCCCGGATGCCAGTTGAAGATCACGGAAGAACCGAGGCGGCTTCGCAGGCCGGTTTTCGACAGTGGACCTTGTGCGCAGATGCTTGCGCGCAGCCAGCCACTCGCAGGGCAACGACATTCCTTCGCGATGCGTTGACGCCAGCTCAGTTGTCGCCCTCGTCGCGGGCGAACGGCGCCAGCCGCAGCTTGACCCGATGCTCGATGCCGGCCGGGCACTGCCCCGGCGCCGGCCCGCGGAAGTAGCTGCGCTGCCAGCCCTCGCGCTGGGCCGCCGGATCGGCCTGCGCCAGGTCGTGCAGGAACTGGCCGCGGCTGCGCATCCAGGCCTGGTAGTCGCGCTCCAGTTCCGGGGTCTGCGACAGCGGTTGCCAGCGCGGCTCGGTCTCGGCCAGCACCCGCCGCTGCACCGGGAAGAAGTGGCAGAACGGTTCGCCGGCGTCGAAGCGCACGCGTCCGGGGCGGGTGAACTGCCAGTTCATGGTGAAGGTGTAGGGACTCCAGTCGGTCTCGATCAGGCCGGTCAGCCCGGCGATGCCGTCCTTGGGCCGGTTGACCGGCGCGGTCACGTACAGGTCCATGCCCGGCTCGGTGCGGAACAGGCAGGGCACGTGGAAGGTGAGCACGCCGTAGCCGAAATGGCTGACCGCCGGTGCGTGGCTGCCGGCGTCGGCGTGGAGGCGGATCGCGTCGAGCGCGTTGCCGCCGTTCCATTCGGCCTCGAACCCGCTCTGGCACAGCAGTTCCCAGCCGTGCGCGTTGGCGATGTCCAGCGGCAGGCAGCGGTAGGCGTAGCGCTGGTCGGTGCGGTCCATCCACGGCCGCTCGCGCGGCGCCGGGCGCACGTCGAGGGTGTGGCCGTCGAGAACGTGGGCGGTGAGTTTCATGGCGGCGGCGTTGGCTGAGGGTCCGCCGAGTGTGACGCGTCGGCGCCGGCATGGCGACCGGGGTCGCTGCCGCGGTGCGCTCGTTGCAGCCGGCCTCGGCTGGCCTCGACCGCACGCATCGAAGTGCGATCGCGCGCGGTCGACGGTGCAAAGCAGTCAGTGCCTCTTCTGCAAGGCGTGCGCGCTGCCCGGCGCGCGGACCCGTGCTCAGTCGGCCTCGAACTCCAGCAGCGCCACGCCGTCGCCGACCAGCTCGCCCTCGCGCACGCGGTAGCCGTGCACCACGCCGTCGGCGGGGGCCTGCAAGGTGTGCTCCATCTTCATCGCCTCCAGCACCAGCAGCGGCGTGCCGCGCGCCACGTGCGTGCCGGGCGCGACCAGCAGCGCGACGACGCGGCCGGGCATGGGGGCGGTCAAGCCGCCGGTATCGGCGATCGGCTGGTCGGCCTCGGCGACCGGGTCGTGCAGGTCGAACAGCTGCGCCTGGCCAGCGACGAACAGATGCAGGCGGCTGCCGGCGAACACCACGTCGGCGTGCACCCGCTGCGCCTCGAGCCGCGCCTGCAGGCGGCCATCGTGCAGGCTGCCGGCGGCGAAGAGCACCGCATCGGTGGCGTTGTCGTGGATGCGCCAGCCCGTGTCGGTTGCCGCCGCGCGCAAGGTGCGGCGTGCCTCGCCCGACTGCAGCATCAGGCTGCGCGGCGCACGTTCGCCCAGGCGCCAACCGTCGCGCAGATCCCAGGGCGAATGCGGGTCGCCCGGCTGCGCGGCGTCGGCACGCTCGTGCAGCAGCCAGGCCAGCGCGGCCAGGGTCCAGGTCGGCTCGGCGGTAGCCGGCGCGGTGTCGAACAGCGCGGCATGCTCGCGCTCGATCAGCGCCGTATCCAGGTCGGCCTGTGCGAACGCCGTGGTGCCGATCAGGCGCTGCAGAAACGCGGCATTGGTGGCCACGCCGACCACCTGGCACGCGGCCAGCGCCGCGTGCATGCGCCGCAGCGCGCGTTCGCGGGTCTCGTCCCAGACGATCAGCTTGGCGATCATCGGGTCGTAGTGCGGGCCGATGACGTCGCCCTGTTCGACGCCGGCATCGACGCGGGTATGTGCGTCGGCCGCCGGCAGGCGCAGATGCTGCAGCGTGCCGGTCGAGGGCAGGAAGCCGCGGGCCGGATCCTCGGCGTACAGCCGCGCTTCCAGCGCGTGGCCGCGGATCGCCAGTTCGTGCTGGCGTTTGGGCAACGGCTGGCCGGCGGCCACGCGCAGCTGCCACTCGACCAGGTCGGTACCGGTGATGCACTCGGTGACCGGATGTTCCACCTGCAGCCGCGTGTTCATTTCCATGAAGTAGAACGCGCCGTCGGGCGCGACGATGAATTCCACCGTGCCGGCGCCGACATAGCCGACCGCGCGCGCGGCGTCCACCGCGGCCTGGCCCATCGCCGCGCGGCGTTCGCCGCGCATGCCCGGCGCCGGCGCTTCCTCCAGCACCTTCTGGTGGCGGCGCTGCACCGAGCAATCGCGTTCGAACAGGTAGGCGAGTTCGCCATGGGTGTCGCCGAAGACCTGGATCTCGATATGCCGCGGTCGCAGCACGTAGTTCTCCACCAGCACGTGGGCGTTGCCGAACGCGGCCTGCGCTTCGCGCTGGCAGGCGGCCAGGGCGGCGACGAACTCCTCGCTGCGGTCGACCCGGCGCATGCCCTTGCCGCCGCCGCCGGCGCTGGCCTTGATCAGCACCGGATAGCCGATGGCGTCGGCCTGTTCGCGCAGGAACTCCGGTTCCTGGCGTTCGCCGTGGTAGCCCGGGGTCAGCGGCACGCCGGCGGCATGCATCAGCGCCTTGGCCGCGCTCTTGTCGCCCATGGCGCGGATCGCCGCCGGCGGCGGCCCGATGAACACGATGCCGCGCGCGGCGCAGGCCTCGGCGAAGTCGGCGTTCTCGGAGAGGAAGCCGTAGCCGGGGTGGATGGCTTGCGCGCCGGTTGCCAGGGCGGCGTCGAGGATGCGTTCGCCACGCAGGTAGCTGTCGCGCGCGGTTGCGGCGCCGATGTGGATCGCTTCGTCGGCCAGGCGCACGTGGCGGGCGTCGCGGTCGGCATCGGAGTAGACGGCGACGCTGGCGATACCGAGTGTGCGGCAGGTGGCGATCACGCGGCAGGCGATCTCGCCGCGATTGGCGATCAGGATCTTGTCGAACATCGGCAGGTCGGGCGTGGCCATGGTCAGTTGCCTGGAGAAGGGGTGTCGTGTGTGGCTTGCGCAGTTGCAGTTGCAGTTGCAGTTGCTTTGGCTGTTGCTGTTGCTGTTGCTGTTGTTGTTGCCATTGCTGTTGCCATTGCTTTTGACTTACCGGGTTCCCTTCCGAAGCGGCGGCCATGCCGGGGAAAAACCCCGAAGGGGCGGCGCACAAGGATGTGCGCCGTTCGCGGCAGGGGCAGGATGCCCCTTCCGCGAATCCCCGGTATGGACGCGGACCCGGAGCGCGCAGCGCGGAGGGCGCGAGGCAGGGCGCGCTTTCTTTTGGTTACTTTTCTTTGCGCGAGCAAAGAAAAGTGACTCGCCGTAAGGCGAAAGCTTTTGCCTTTGCGTTTGCCGTTATCTTGGTTCTGGCATTGGTGTTTTGAAGCTTTGAAGCAAGAGCAGGAGCTTCCGCTGGCGCGGGTCACTTTTCTTTGCTTGTGCAAAGAAAAGTAACCAAAAGAAAGCACACCCCGCAGCGCGCCCTCCGCGCTACGCGCTCCGGGTCCGCAGCCCCGACGGGCATTTTTCGATGGCACATCCATGTGCCAGCGAAAAACGTCGCGCATCCTGCGCGCCGCCCTTCGGGTATTCGCCCGCCGGGTCTGCCGCGCTGAGGGGACCCCGTAGATCAAAAGCAAAGCAAAGGCGACAGCAACAGCAGAAACAACGGCAACGGCAGAAGCAACAGCAGAAGCAACAGCAACAGCAGAAGCAACAGCAACAGCAACAGCAACAGCAGAGCTGTCGGCCACGGTCGGTGGGACGACCGCCGACCGCGATGCGTGCAAAGCAGGGCGGTCGCGCCCGCTCACATCCGGAACACCCCGAACCGGGTCGGTTCCGCCGGCGCGTTCAACGCCGCCGACAGCCCAAGCCCCAGTACTCGCCGCGTCTGCGCCGGATCGATGATGCCGTCGTCCCACAGCCGCGCGCTCGCGTAGTATGGATGGCCCTGGCGTTCGAACTGCTCGCGGATCGGCGTCTTGAACGTCGTCTCGTCCTCGGCCGGCCAACTGCCGCCCCTGGTTTCGATGCCGTCGCGGCGCACCGTCGCCAGCACGCTCGCCGCCTGTTCTCCGCCCATCACCCCGATGCGCGCGTTCGGCCACATCCACAGGAAATTCGGCGAATACGCACGGCCGCACATGCCGTAGTTGCCGGCGCCGAACGAACCGCCGATCACCACCGTGAACTTGGGCACCTTCGCGCAGGCCACCGCCATCACCAGCTTGGCCCCGTCCTTGGCGATGCCGCCGTGCTCGTACTTGCGCCCGACCATGAAGCCGGTGATGTTCTGCAGGAACACCAGCGGGATGCCGCGCTGCGCGCACAGTTCGATGAAATGCGCGCCCTTCAGCGCCGACTCGGAGAACAGGATGCCGTTGTTGGCGACGATGCCGACCGGATAGCCGTGCAGGTGCGCGAAGCCGGTGACCAGGGTGGTGCCGTAGCGCGCCTTGAACTCGTCCAGGCGCGAACCGTCGACCATCCGCGCGATCACCTCGCGCACGTCGAACGGCTTGCGCGGGTCGGCCGGGATCACCCCGTACAGCTCCTCGGCCGGATACAGCGGCGGCTCCGGCGCGCGCAGCGCCAGGGCCGGCACGGGCTTGCGCCAGTTGAGTCGGGCCACGATCGCGCGTACCCGCGCCAGCGCCTGCAGGTCGTTGTCGGCGAAATGGTCGGCCACGCCGGAGATGCGCGTGTGCACGTCGGCACCGCCCAGCTCCTCGGCGCTGACTTCCTCGCCGGTGGCCGCCTTCACCAGCGGCGGGCCGCCGAGGAAGATGGTGCCCTGCTCGCGCACGATCACCGTCTCGTCGCTCATCGCCGGCACGTAGGCGCCGCCGGCGGTGCACGAACCCATCACGCAGGCGATCTGGGCGATGCCCTGCGCCGACAGGTTGGCCTGGTTGTAGAAGATGCGGCCGAAATGGTCGCGGTCGGGGAACACCTCGTCCTGCAGCGGCAGGAACGCGCCGCCGGAATCGACCAGGTAGATGCACGGCAGCCGGTTCTGCTGCGCGATCTCCTGCGCGCGCAGATGCTTCTTCACCGTCATCGGGTAGTAGGTGCCGCCCTTGACCGTGGCGTCGTTGGCGACGATCACGCATTCCACCCCGGACACGCGGCCGATGCCGGCGACCACGCCGGCGCACGGCACCTCGTCGGCGTACAGGCCCAGCGCGGCGAGCGGGGCGATTTCCAGGAAGGCGCTGCCCGGGTCGAGCAGCGCGTCGATGCGCTCGCGCGCCAGCAGCTTGCCGCGCGCCTGGTGCTTGGTGCGTGCGGCGGCGCTGCCGCCCTGGGCGATGCGCGCCTGGGTCTGTTGCAGGTCGTCGACCACCGCGCGCAGCGCCGCGGCGTTGGCGGCGAAGGCGTCGCTGCCGGGTTGCAGTTGGGTCTGGATCACGCTCATGGCATGGGACCGTGGAGGAGAAGAGGAAAGGCAGTTTCTGTAGGAGGGGTTTCAGCCCCGACGTGGCCTTGCCGAAAAGGCGTCGGGGTTGAAACCCCTCCCACAAGGGATCACTTGGTCCGCTCGAACAGCTCGCGGCCGATCAGCATGCGGCGGATTTCCGAGGTGCCGGCGCCGATCTCGTACAGCTTGGCGTCGCGCCACAGGCGTCCGGTCGGGTAGTCGTTGATGTAGCCGTTGCCGCCCAGCACCTGGATCGCCTGGCCGGTCAGCCAGGTCGCCTTCTCGGCGGCGTACAGGATCGCGCCGGCGGCGTCCTGGCGGGTGGTGCGGCCGGCGTCGCAGGCGCGCGCCACCGCATACACGTAGGCGCGGCAGGCATTGAGGCCCACGTACATGTCGGCCAGCTTGCCCTGCATCAGCTGGAAGCTGCCGATCGCCTCGCCGAACTGGCGGCGCTCGTGCACGTACGGCAGCACCACGTCCATCGCCGCGGCCATCAGCCCCAGCGGGCCGCCGGACAGCACCAGCCGCTCGTAGTCCAGGCCCGACATCAGCACGCGCACGCCGCCGCCGACGCTGCCCAGCACGTTCTCCACCGGCACCTCGCAGTCCTGGAACACCAGCTCGCAGGTGTTGGAGCCGCGCATGCCGAGCTTGTCCAGCTTCTGCGCGGTGCTGAAGCCGGGCATGCCCTTCTCGACCAGGAACGCGGTGATGCCGCGCGCGCCGCCGGCCGGGTCGGTCTTGGCGTAGACCACCAGCACGTCGGCATCGGGGCCGTTGGTGATCCACATCTTGTTGCCATTGAGCACGTAGCGGTCGCCGCGCAGCTCGGCGCGCAGCTTCATCGACACCACGTCCGAACCGGCGCCCGGCTCGCTCATCGCCAGCGCGCCGACGTGTTCGCCGCTGCACAGCCGGGGCAGGTAGCGTGCCTTCTGCGTTTCGCTGCCGTTCTTGCGCAGCTGGTTCACGCACAGGTTCGAATGCGCGCCGTAGGACAGGCCGATCGCGCCGGAGGCGCGCGAGATCTCCTCCATCGCCACCACGTGCGCCAGGTAGCCCATCGCGCTGCCGCCGTACTCCTCTTCCACGGTCAACCCGAGCAGGCCCTGTTCGCCCAGCTTGCGCCACAGCGGCGCCGGGAACGCGTTGTCGCGGTCGGCCTGTTCGGCCAGCGGCGCGATCTCGCGCGCGGCGAAGGCGGCCACGGTGTCGCGCAGCAGGTCGATGTCCTCCCCCAGTTCGAAATTCAACGACGGCATCAGCATGGCGGGCGGGCTCCGGAAGGCGGGCGTGCGGCGGATGGGGCGCCTAGAATCCAGGCGGCGCCGGGGAATGGACGCCAGCGTAGCCGGGAACGGCAAAGAAGTGAACAATAATTCATTAATTGAACATAGAATCACCGCATGGCCTACAAACGCTCCGCCCTGATGGAAGAACGCCTTGCCGGCAACCGCCAGCGGATCCTGCTGGCGGCGCGGCGGCTGGTCGCGGCCGGCGGCTTCCGCGGCGCACCGGTGACCGCGGTGGCGGCCGAGGCCGGGGTGTCCACCGGGCTGATCTACCGCCACTTCCCGTCCAAGGCCGAGCTGTTCGTGGAAGTGCTGACCGCGGCGGTGGACCACGAACTGGCGATCCTGCGCGGCATCGCCGCCGAACCGGCGCCGGCGGCGCAGCGCCTGCGTGCGGCGATCGCCTCGTTCGTGCGCCGCGCGCTGGCCGGGCCCGGGCTGGCCTATGCCTTCATCGCCGAACCGGTGGAGCCGGAGGTGGACGCCGAGCGCATCCGCTGCCGGCGCCTGTTCGGCGACCTGTTCAAGGGCATCCTGGCCGATGGCGTGGCCGCCGGCGAATTCCCGGCGCAGGACCTGGACGCGGCCGCGGCCTGCCTGGTCGGCGCCTATACCGAAGCCCTGGTCGGGCCGACCGCGCCCAGCCGCGATGGCCCGCGCGACAGCGAACGCCTGGTCGAAGCGGTGTGCGGTTTCTGCCTGCGCGCGGTCGGCAGCGCGCAGGCGCCATAGCGGCACGCGCGTCGCCACGGTCCTCCAATCGCGCAGGCAGGTGCGGTGCGAACCGGCTTGGCGCAACGCGGCCTGTGCCGCAACGTCTCGCTCGCTGCACCGGACTGTGAAGGCGGGCCGGTCGCCCTGCAGGAGGGCGTCAGCCCCGACGGCATCCCAGGCCGGAAGGCACGAGGCGCGTTCGTCGCGCCAGCTGCTGCAGGAAGTGCGGGTATCCGCCGACCGCGCCCGAAGTCGGCGTCGCGGTGGCGATGCCTCCGCGCGGTCCAACTGCTGCGATGCAGCACGCATCGTCTGCGATCCGCCGCGTCGCCGGGCTGCCGTGCACGGCAAACGCTGGCTATACTCGGCCGCGTAGCGGTGGTCCGGTCACCACGTGCCAAAGGGGTGTGATGTGCGGAATTACGACCTCGAATTTCTCAAGCGGTTCTCGATGGTGATCGGCCTGTTGGTCGTCATCACCCTCGGCCTGATCGCGTTCGCGGCCTACCTGCAGCGGGCGATCCCGCCGGAGGTGTCGCCGGTGGCGCTCAAGCGCACCGAGGAACGCATCGCGCCGGCGGGCGCGGTCTACGCCGGCAGTACCGGCGCCGCGGCGCAGGCCGCCGCGCAGGCGGCGGCGCTGGCCAAGGCCTCGGCGCAGGTCGCCTACGGCGGCACCACCGACGGCAAGGTGATCTTCGACAACCTGTGCACCGCCTGCCACACCACCGGCGTCGGCAAGGCGCCGACCCTGGACCATGCGCATTGGGATGCGCGCATCGCGCAAGGCAAGGACACGCTGTACAAGCACGCGATCGAGGGCTACACCGGCCCCGATGGCGGGATCATGCCGCCCAAGGGCGGCAATCCGGCGCTTAGCGAAGCGCAGATCCACGCCACGGTCGATTGGATGCTGTCCAACCTGAAGTAATCTGCGCATCCTGCGGGTTTCAGCGCCGCCTCCGGGCGGCGCGTTCGTATTCGATGCCGGCCGCGTGCCGGCGAGCTAAGGAGAGTGATCGCATGCGCGTACTGCCCCCGATGTTGTCGTTGTTGCTGCTTGCCGGCGTGCCCGCCGCCGATGCGCTGACCCCGCCGCAGATGCTCCCGATCGGGCAGTTGCGGCCGGCCGATACCGCGCAGGGCGTGGTGTTCGAAGGCGTGGTCACCGCGCGCGTGCAGGCCGGCGGCGACGGCTATCTGGTGCAGGATGCCGGCGACGGCGATCCGCTCACCGCCGACGCGCTGCTGGTGCGCGGCGATGCCGACGCCACGCTGGCGCCGGGCGATCGCGTGCGGGTCTGGGGCGAGTTGGCGCCGCGGCGTGCGCCGGGCGCGACGCCGGCCGGCATGCCGTTCGCCGGGCGCAGCGTGCGCGAGGCCGGGCACACCGTGCTGGCGCGCGCGCAGCCGCTGCCGCTGCAGGCGCTCGACGCCGCACCGGCCGACTGGTCCGCGTTGGCCGGCATGCGTGTGCGCATCGATGCGCCGCTGACCGTGGTCGATACCGACGCGCTGGCCAAGGCCGGCGAACTCGGTGTCGCCTTCGGCGGGCGCCTGTGGCAACCCAGCGAAATCGCTGCACCGGGCAGTGCCGAGCTGGCCGCGGCGAACGCCGACAACGCACGCCGGCTGCTGCGCCTGGGCGAGGTCGGCGCGCATGCGCCCGACAGCCTGCCGGCCTACCTGGGCACCGGCGCGGCCGCCGCGGCGCCGCGCGCCGGCGCGACCCTGCAAGGCGTGGAAGGCATCGTCGGCGGGGTGGTCGAGGGAGCGGCACGGCTGTATCCGACCACGCCGCTGCAACTGACGCCGCCGCCGGCACCGGCACCGCCGCAGGTCGCCGGCACGCTGCGCGTGGCCGCGTTCAACCTGGAGAACTTCTTCAACGGCGATGGCCGCGGCGGCGGCTTCCCGACCTTGCGCGGCGCGCGCAACGCGGCCGAATTCCAGGCGCAGCTGGCCAAGCTGGTCGCCGCCATCCGTCCGCTGCAGGCCGACGTCGCCGCGCTGATGGAACTGGAGAACGACGGCTACGGACCGACTTCGGCGATCGCCGCGTTGGTCGCCGCGCTCAATGCCGGCGACGGCGGCGACTGGCGCTTCGTCGATGCCGGGCGCGGCCCGGGCGACAACCCGATCCGGGTCGGCCTGATCTACCGCGCCTCGCGGGTCAGTCCGGTGGGCAAGCCGGCGGTGCTGGAAGGCGGCCCGTTCGCCGCGCACAGCCGGGTGCCGCTGGCGCAGGCGTTCCGGCGCGGCAACGGACAGCCGTTCGTGGTCGTCGCCAACCACTTCAAGTCCAAGGGCTGCGGCGACGCGACCGGCGACGATGCCGACCGCGGCGACGGCCAGGGCTGCTGGAACGCCACCCGCACCGAATCGGCGCGGCGCCTGGACGCCTGGCTGCGCACCGATCCCACCGGCAGCGGCAGCCATGCCAGCGTGCTGCTCGGCGACTTCAACGCCTATGCGATGGAAGACCCGCTGCGCCTGCTGCGCGACGCCGGCTGGCGCGATGCGCTGGCGCAGGCGCATGTCGAACAGCCCTACAGCTTCGTCTACCGCGGCCTCAGCGGCCGTCTCGACCACGCCCTGCTGAGCCCGGCGCTGGCGCCGCTGCTGCGCGGCGCCGCCGAATGGCACATCAATGCGGACTCGCCCGACGAAGACGGCTACCGCGAGCGCAACCTGCCGGGTCCTTGGCGCAGCTCCGATCACGATCCTCTGCTGCTGGGCTTTGAGCTTTGAGAGCGGGGATTGGGGATTCGGGATTGGGGATTCGTTGAAGCGCAGGGTCGCGGGCGGTCGGTTTTACGGTCTACGTTCGGCAAGAGCGGGGTGACCAGCCACTCGGCTGTTGAACAGTCGGGATTGGGGTGGAGCGAACCGCAGGCCGCGATCTGCGCTTTTGCCAATCCCGAATCCCGAATTCCCAATCCCGGCTAGCCGTGGCGATGCCCACTGCGCCGCCAGTTCCACAGGTGCGCGCTCGCCAGCAGCAGGCTGCCGATCACGGTGACCGGGGTTTCGGCCTGCGCGCTGGGGAATCCGATCGCGCCGGCCAGCAGGCCGCACAGGCCGAGCCCGGCCATCGCCCACAGCGGCCACGGCAACGGCCGCTGCCGCTGCGCACGCCACAGCGCCAGCCCGGCCAGGGGCAGCGCGATCGCCACGAACAGCGCATGCACCCATTCGGCCTGCGCCCACACGCCGAACAGGGGCAGGGCCGCGGCCAGCAGGGGCAGGGCCAGGCAGTGCAGCAGGCACAGCGCGGACAGCAGCACCGCTGAAGCATCGAAGAACGGCTGGGGCAGGGATTTCATGGGCGGCGACTCCGGCATTGAAGTGTTATATAGTAACATTTCTCCCGCCACGTCCAAGCCGCCATGCCAACGTCCGCCGTGCTCGACCGCCGCCTTCCCGTCACCGTCCTGTCCGGCTTCCTCGGCGCCGGCAAGACCACCTTGCTCAACCGCGTGCTGCGCAACCGCGACGGCCGCCGCGTGGCGGTGATCGTCAACGACATGAGCGAGATCAACATCGATGCGGCGCTGATCCGCGACGGCGGCGCCGCGCTCAGCCGCACCGAGGAGACCCTGGTCGAGTTCAGCAACGGCTGCATCTGCTGCACGCTGCGCGAGGATCTGCGCCAGGAGGTGCAGCGCCTGGCCGACAGCGGCCGCTACGACTACCTGCTGATCGAATCCACCGGCATTTCCGAGCCGATGCCGGTCGCCGCCACCTTCGCGGTGCGCGACGAGCACGGCCGCAGCCTGGCCGACGTGGCGCGGCTGGACACCATGCTCACCGTGGTCGACGGCGCCAGCTTCCTGCGCGACTTCGGCTCGGCCGAACGGCTGGCCGAGCGCGGCCTGCAGGCTGGCGCCGACGACGAGCGCGGCCTGGTCAACCTGCTGGTGGAGCAGATCGAGTTCGCCGACGTGATCGTGATCGGCAAGTGCGACCTGGCGACCCCGGCCACGGTGGCGCGCACCCGCGCGGTGCTGCGCGCGCTCAATCGCCACGCGCACATCGTCGAAGCTTGCGACGGCGACGTGCCGCTGGACCTGGTGCTGGACACCGGCCGCTTCGACTTCGTCCGCGCGCAGCTGGCGCCGGGCTGGATGCAGGCATTGCGCGGCGAGCACGCGCCGGAAACCGAGCAGTTCGGCATCGGCAGCTTCGTCTACCGCGCGCAGCGCCCGTTCCATCCCTTGCGCTTCGCGCGGCTGGCGCAGAACGGCCTGCGCGACGTGGTGCGCAGCAAGGGCTTCTTCTGGCTGGCCAGCCGCATGGACTGGGTCGGCGAACTGTCCATCGCCGGCGCGGCCACCCAGACCCAGGCCGCCGGCTTCTGGTACGCCGCGCGCGAACGCGTCGAGCAGGGCCTGCTGGACACGCCGCTGCCGTTGCCGCCGCGGCCGCTGCCGTATACCGAGCTGGGCTGGCAGCGGCAGCACAGCGCGTGCTGGAGCGCGCCGCCGCCGCGCGCCGAGGAAGTGGGCGACGCGCGCGAATACGCGGCGCTGCGCGCGCTGTGGCATCCGCTGTGGGGTGACCGCCGCCAGGAACTGGCGGTGATCGGCGTCGACCTGGACCAGGCGCGGGTGCGCGCCGAACTCGATGCCTGCCTGCTCGACGACGCGGAACTCGGGCGCGGGCCGGCGGCCTGGCAGGCCTTGGCCGATCCGTTCCCGGTGTGGCGGCGCTGAGCGGGTACCCGGCGTTGTGCAGCAGCCCGGCTTCGGCGTCTGCCGGCACTGAAAGTCTCCAGCATCTCCTGATCCGGGACTCCTGCGCGTTGTGCTGGGCGGCGGCCATGCCTTTTGTGGGAGCGGCTGCAGCCGCGACAAGTGGAGACATGCAACCGTCCGGCCGGGAAGCCGTCGGGATTGAAGTCCCTCCCAGCGTGTCTCCGGCCGGCGATCGCGGCGAGGCGATCTTCTGCGGCGCAATTGGCCGCCGGCCCCGTCGCTATCGGCGCGCGCCGACCGCGATCAGCACGATCGCCAGCAGCGCCGCCAACAGGCCGGCGCGATTCCAGGCGCTGGTCTTCTCGCCGAACGCCAGCACCCCGAGCAGCGCGCCCAGCACGATCACCCCCAGGTTCATCGCCGCGAACACCACCGCCGGGCTGTCCGGCAGCGCCTGGTGCGCGCGCACGTAGAACGCGATGTTGCCGAAGTTGAACGCGCCCAGCAGCAGGCCGGCGCCGAGATTGCGCCAGGCCAGCGGCGCGCTGCCGCGCAGGTGCCGCCACAGCTGCACGCCGAGCAGCAGCACGAAGGCGATCGCGAAGGCGACCAGCAGCGAGGCGGCGAACGGCGTGCCGGCCTGGGCGATACGCTTGAGCAGCACGTCGATCAGGGCGAAGCCGGCCCATACCAGCAGCAGCCACGGCGCCGCGCGCGCCGTGCCGGCCGGGGCCGGCCCGGGCCGGTGCACGATGCCGGCGATGGCCAGCAGGCCCAGCGCCAGCCCGGCCAGCTTGTAGCCGTTGGCGCGCTCGCCGAACAGCGCGAACGCCGCCGCCAGCGACAGCAGCAGCGACAGCCGCTGCGCCGCGTCGGTGCGCACGATGCCGGCCAGCGCCACCGCGCGGCCCAGCACCAGGAACAGCGTCGGCAGCAGCACCGCCAGGCCGAGTAGTTCGGTCCACGGCGCCTGCGCGCCGCGCAGCGTGGCCAGCGGCGGTTGCAGCAGCGCCGCGCACAGCAGCGCCGCCGCCAGGTAGTTCCAGGTCACCGCCTGGGCCAGGTCGATGCGCCGGCGCGGCGCCAGCTTCAGCAGCATCGAGACCAGCACGCTGCACAGCACACTCAGCAAAACGAACGCCATGCGCGGGAATCCTTCGGGGAAGAGAACGCTGCGTGCGCATGGCCGGCATGTGGCCTGCACGCCGCCCCGGTATTATGAGCGCATGACCTCTCCCGCTTTCCCCACCGAATCCGGCGCGTTGACGCTGGACGGCCCCGCCGGCCCGCTCGAGGCCGCGGTCGATCTCCCCGATGCCGCCGTGGCCGCCGTGCCGGTCACCGCGATCGTCTGCCACCCGCTGTCCACCGAGGGCGGCACCATGCACAACAAGGTGGTGACGATGGTCGCGCGCGCGCTGCGCGAGCTCGGCGTGCAGGTGGTGCGCTTCAATTTCCGCAGCGTCGGCGCCTCCGCCGGCAGCTTCGACCATGGCGACGGCGAGCAGCAGGACCTGGCCGCGGTGGCCGCCTGGGTCCGCGCGCAGCGCCCGCACGACGCACTGTGGCTGGCCGGCTTCAGCTTCGGCGCCTACGTGTCGCTGCGCGCCAGCGCCGCGCTGCAGCCGCGGGCGTTGATCTCGATCGCGCCGCCGGCCGGGCGCTGGGACTTCGCCGGCGTGGAACCGCCGCCGCAGTGGCTGCTGATCCAGGGCGACGCCGACGAAATCGTCGATCCGCAGGCCGTGTACGACTGGCTGGAGACGCTGGAACAGCAGCCGCAGCTGGTGCGCATGCCCGACACCAGCCATTTCTTCCACCGCAAGCTGATCGACCTGCGCGGCGCCTTGCAGCACGAGGTCAAGGCATGGTTGCCGGCCAAGCAGGCGTGAGCGCGCTGCGTCGCCAGGCGGCCGCATGGCCGCAGGCAGGGCGCTGCGCGGGCACGCGCCGATGAGTTCCGCCGCCACGCCTTCGCAACGCTACGCCGCCGGCGTGGCGCGCGGCGATTGGCGCGACGACCCGGCGCAGCATGCCGCGCTGGCCGAGCTGGACCGCATCCACGCCGCGATCGTGGACAGCGACCAGGACGGCTGGCTGGATCGCCTGGCCGCGTTCTGGAAGAAGCCCGAGCCGGTGCGCGGCCTGTATTTCTGGGGCGGCGTGGGCCGCGGCAAGACCTTCCTGGTCGACCTGTTCTACGACGGCCTGCCGATCGGGCAGAAGTACCGCACCCACTTCCACCGCTTCATGCGCGGCGTGCACGAGCGCCTGCGCGAGCACGCCGGGCAGAGCGACCCGCTGGCCAAGATCGCGCAGGAGTGGCGTACCCAGTTGCGCGTGCTGGTGCTGGACGAATTCTTCGTCACCGACATCGGCGACGCGATGCTGCTGGCGCGGCTGCTGGAGCGCCTGTTCGCCGAGGGCGTGACCCTGGTCACCACCTCCAACACCGCGCCGCAGAACCTGTACCTCAATGGCCTGCAGCGCGAGAGCTTCCTGCCGGCGATCGCGCTGTTGCAGAAGTACTGCGTGGAGCTGTACGCCGAAGGCACCGAGGACTACCGCATGCGCGCGCTGACCCGCTCGCCGGTGTACCGCGCGCCGCTGGACCCGCAGTCCGACGCATGGCTGGAGGGGCGCTGGGGCGAACTCAGCGGCAACGAAGCCGCGCGCAGCGGCAACATCGTCATCGAGGCGCGCAAGATCCCGGTGCGCGGCCGCGGCAAGAGCATCGCCTGGTTCGATTTCGCCGCGCTGTGCGAAGGCCCGCGCGGGCCGGCCGACTACATCGAGATCGCGCGCGAGTTCAACACCGTGCTGCTCGGCGGCATCCCGCACTTCGATCGCATGAACGAGGACGCGGCGCGGCGCTTCGTCAACCTGATCGACGAGCTGTACGACCGCCAGGTCAACCTGGTCTGCACCGCGCAGGACCCGCCGCCGCAGCTGTACAGCGGCGAGCGCCTGGCCGGCGCGTTCGAACGCACCGCCTCGCGCCTGATCGAGATGCAGAGCGCCGAGTACCTGGCTACCGCGCACCGCGCCTGAGCGCGGTGGCATCCCAGCGCGGGCAATACCTTCAAATTGCCGGTACGCCGATGTGCGCCAGGTTTTTCCTGTGGGAGCGACTTCAGGGCACCTCTAATAACCTCGATTCCAAAAATTCCGCGCTATGCGCATCAATGACTTGCGAGTGCTTTGGTCGAGTTTTTGGGGTTATTAGAGGTGCCCTGAAGTCGCGACGAACGAAGCGGCGGACTCGCCGGGCACGGTGCAGTCGGGACTGAAGTCCCTCCCACAAGGAGCGGCAGGCGCGCTGTATCGCCAATCTCCCTTTATGGAGCGACTTCAGCTGGTCCCGGGGCATCAGTTGCAACGAGCGAAACCGCGGGCAATTCGACCGAAGAGAGCTGAGGTGCTTGCAATTAAATAGCGCACTATGTAAATTGCAGCCATGCCGAAGAAGCGCACCCCTGCCGAGATCCCCAGCCGCGACGCCGCGCTGCAGCTGGATCAGCAGCTGTGCTTCGCGCTGTACTCGGCCAACCTGGCGATGCACAAGCTCTATCGCGGCCTGCTGAAGACGCTGGACCTGACCTATCCGCAGTACCTGGTGATGCTGGTGCTGTGGGAGCAGGACGCACGCACGGTCGGCGCGATCGGCGAGCGCCTGTTCCTGGATTCGGCCACGCTGACGCCGTTGTTGAAGCGGCTGCAGGCCGGCGGCCTGGTCACCCGCGAACGCTCGGCCGACGACGAACGCCAGGTCGTGGTGCGCCTGACCGCGGCCGGCCGCGCCTTGCGCAACAAGGCCGGCACGGTGCCCGAGCAGGTGTTCTGCGCGGCGGCGTGCTCGCTGCAGGACCTGCGCCAGCTCAAGCAGCAACTGGAAACCTTGCGCGGCAACCTGGGCGGCGGCTGATGCCGTTGCCACGGAGCCGACACGGGTCCATGACGTTCCGTTAATTAAGTAGTGTGCTATTAAATAGCTGTCAATCAACCGGCGCGACGCGCCTCACCAGGAGCAACCACCATGGCCTCACCCGAAAAGATCCTCTACACCGCTCACGCCACCGCGACCGGCGGCCGCGAAGGCCGCGCCGTGTCTTCCGACAAGGCGCTGGACGTGAAGCTGTCCACCCCGCGCGAGCTGGGCGGCGCCGGCGGCGATGGTACCAACCCGGAGCAGCTGTTCGCGGCCGGCTATTCGGCCTGCTTCATCGGCGCGATGAAGGCGGTGGCGGCGCAGGACAAGCAGAAGCTGCCGGGCGAGGTCAGCATCGAAGGCAGCGTCGGCATCGGCCAGATCCCGGGCGGCTTCGGCATCGCGGTGGAACTGCGCATCGCGGTGCCGGGCATGCCGCGCGCGGAGCTGCAGGCGTTGGTCGACAAGGCGCACCAGGTCTGCCCGTACTCCAACGCGACCCGCGGCAACATCGACGTGAATCTGGTCGTCCTCGACTGATTGATGCGGCTGGCCCGAAAACCCCGTCGCGCGACTGCGCGGCGGGGGTTTTTGCTGTCTGCCATACGGCAGTGGTCCGAGCCACCGTGCCGTAAGCGCGGCGACGGCATCGAGAGCAAGGCCGGCAGTTGGTCGGCCGAGAACGAAACGTCTTTCAAGACGCCGATCCGCGAACAATTCGAACAGCAGGGCCATCCGTGCCACGCGAGCGCGCGGCTGTGTGGTGACAGTAGCGAGATGCGGTGCAGACGTGGTGGGCTGCTGGGACTGGGGCTGTCGGCGGTGTTGAACGAGCCGGCGAAACTGATCCGATTCGGAGTATTCCGTAACTGAGCGAGCGCGATAGCTCTGCGTTGCATGCGCGGCGGTCACTGGCCGTTCCATCGATCGTGTCTACTAGCTCGGCTGTTGTTTCTGCTTCTGCTTCTGCTTCTGCTTCTGCTGTTGCTGTCGCTTTTGCTTTGCTTTTGATCTACCGGGTCCCCTCAGCGCGGCAGCCCCGGCGGGCGAATACCCGAAGGGCGGCGCGCAAGGATGCGCGACGTTTTTCGTTGGCACATGGATGTGCCATCGAAAAATGCCCGTCGGGGCTGCGGACCTGGAGCGCGTAGCGCGGAAGGCGCGCTGCGGGGTGTGCTTTCTTTTGGTTACTTTTCTTTGCACAAGCAAAGAAAAGTGACCCGCGCCAGCGGAAGCTCTTGCTTCAAGCTTCAAGCTTCAAGCTTCAAAAGCTTCAAAATCTCAATGCCAGAACCAAGGCAAAGGCAAAGGCAAAGGCAAAGGCTTTCGCCTTGCGGCGAGTCACTTTTCTTTGCTCGCGCAAAGAAAAGTAACCAAAAGAAAGCGCGCCCTGCCGAGCGCCCTCCGCGCTGCGCGCTCCGGGTCCGCGTCCATACCGGGGATTCGCGGAAGGGGCATCCTGCCCCTGCCGCGAACGGCGCACATCCTTGTGCGCCGCCCCTTCGGGGTTTTTCCCCGGCATGGCCGCCGCTTCGGAAGGGAACCGGTAGGTCAAAAGCCACAGCAACAGCACCAGCCACAGCAACAGCAACAGCAACGCCTCACGCAATTACGATGACGACACGACAGCACCGACGGCAGCCGGTCGCATGTCATGGCGACAGCGATCGCATGGCCTTCGTCTCGAAACTTGTGTCGTATCCACAGCCGCGGCGGCATTGCTGTGCTGCAGATTGAGGTGGAACTGGGTCAATGCAATAGTGCGAATACCATCACCTTTGTGTGCGCCATGCTCAGCTCCGCCTACAACGCCGATACCGTTGCCGCCTTCATCCAGGGCGCGCGCCGCCTGCTGGTCCTCACCGGTGCGGGCATGTCCGCCGAGAGCGGCGTGCCGACCTTCCGTGGCCAGGACGACAGCCTGTGGGCGCGCTTCGATCCGCAGCAGCTGGCTACCGAAGAGGCGTGGCGGGCGGACCCGGCGCTGGTCTGGGGCTGGTACCGCTGGCGCATGGCGATCGTCGCGCAGGCGCAGCCGCATGCCGGGCACCACGCGCTGGTCCGCCTGGCCGCGTGGAAGAGCACCACCCTGGTGACCCAGAACGTGGACGACCTGCATCAGCGCGCCGGCAGCGAGGTCGCCGCGCATGTGCATGGGCGCCTGTCGGCATTGCGCTGCGGCGACTGCGGTCAGGCCTGGCACGGATTGCTGCCACCGATCGACGTGCAGGCACCGGCCCAGCGCCTCACCCCGCCGGCCTGCGCGGCTTGCGGCGGTGCGGTGCGTCCGGGCGTGGTGTGGTTCGGCGAGGCGTTGCCGGCCGCGGACTGGGCGCGCGCCGAGAGCGCCGCCGACGCGGCCGACCTGGTGCTGGTGATCGGCAGCTCCGGCCTGGTCCATCCGGCGGCCGGGCTGCCGCTGCGGGCCAGGGAGCGCGGCGCCTACGTGGTCGAGATCAATCCCGAGCCCAGCGCGCTGTCCGCCCGCGCCGACCTGCACTGGCGCGACAGCGCGGCGGTGGCCTTGCCGCTGTTGCTGCAGCGCTGGCCGGCGGGCTGAACTCCGCGCGCGCCGCCCGCCAGGCGCGCGCTCAGCGCAACGAACGCAGGAAGGCGTCCACCGCGTCGGTATAGGCCGAGGACAGGCCCAGGTCGTGATTGATCTCGGCGTGGCTGCGGTCCTGCGGCAGCACCTCGACGCGGATCCGCCGCGCCGTCGCCTTGTCGGCCAGGTGCCGGGCCTGCGCGCAGGCATCGGCGCGGCGGCTGGAGCACACCGCCAGCAGCGGCGGCGCGGCGGTGCCCATCTGGTGATACGGCGAGGCGGCGATCCACTCGCTGCGCCGGCTGCCGAAGGCGCGGTCGTACAGCGGCAGGTGCCGCGCCTGCATCACCTGCTCCACGTCCATCGCGGCGCTGTCCAGCGCCACGGTGGCCAGCGGCGCATGCGCGCCGGCCTGCGCCAGCAGCGTCGGCGACAGGTCCAGCAGCGCCACCAGATGCGCGCCGGCCGAGTGCCCCATCAACACCATCCGTGCGCCATCGGCGCCCCAGCCGGCGGCCAGCGCCTGTACCCTGGCCACGGCGAGGGCGACATCGCCGGCCTGCTGCAGCGGCGTGGCCTGCGGCAGCAGGCGGTAGTTCACCGACACCAGGGCGTAGCCCTGTGGCAGCCAGTGCGCGACCTTGTTGGCGGCGACCCCGGGATTGTCCTTGTCGCCGTTGGCCCAGCCGCCGCCGTGCACCATCACGAGCAGCGGCGCGTTGCGCGCATTGGCGGGCAGGTAGACATCGAAGCGCTGCGCCGGATCGGCGCCGTAGGCGACATCGCGCAGCACGCGCGTGCCGTCGGGCAGCGGCGCGCGCGGCGCGGACGCCGACTGCGCCAGCCGCGCACGCAGGCGTTCGTGCAGGCGGCCATCCTGCGCATGCAGCGTTGCCGCGGATAGCGCGGTCAGCAGCAGCGAGACGCCAAGCAAGGTACGGGCGAGCGAGGTCATCGGCGGAGTCCTTCGAGAGCGGAGGCGTGGGAGGGAGGGGTGGGGTGACGCGGGATCGATCCGTTTCCGGCGCGAGCGCAACGCCGCGGGTCCTCGGGTGCAGCGGCTGCCGCAGTGCGCATGGCTGCCTGCGCCGTCGCCGCGGCGCCCGCGCTCATGCCTCGCGCACCCGCAACGTCGCGCGCAATCCGTGCGGCGCGGCGTTGTCCAGGCGCAGTTCGCCGTGATGCTGGCGGGCGACGCGCTCGACGATCGCCAGGCCCAATCCGCTGCCGCCGTGGCCGCCGTGCACGAACGGCTGCCGCGCGCTTGCGGCCAGCGCCGGATCCAGCCCCGGGCCGTGATCGCGCACCTCGATGCACCAGCCGTCGCCGTCGCGCGCCAGGCGCAGCTGGAACGGTGCGGCGCCGTGGCGCTCGGCATTGCCGATCAGGTTGCCGAGCGCGCGCTGCAGCGCCATCGGCTTGGCGTACAGCGGCGCCTGCGCCGGCAGGTCGACGTCCCAGCCCGCCTGCGCCGCGCCCAGCGCATGCCGGCACAGTTCGGCCAGGTCCAGCGGCGCGCTGGCTTCGTCGCGGCCGTCGCGGGCATAGGCGATGAACTGCGCCAGGATCGCGTCGATCTCGCCGATGTCGCGCTCCATGCCGTCGCGCAGCTCCGGCTCCACCTGCGGCAACAGCGCCAGGGCGTACTGCAGGCGGGTCAGCGGCGTGCGCACGTCGTGCGAGATGCCGGCCAGCATCAGCGTGCGTTCGGCCGCGGCGGTGCGCACGTCGGCGCTGGCGTCGGTCAGCGCCCGTGCCAGGTCGTTCACTTCGCGCGGGCCGCCGCTGACCACCGGCACGGCGCCATCGCCGCGCACCAGATGCGGCGCCGCCTGCGCCAGCTGCCGCAGCGGCAGCACCAGGCGCCGCGCGAAATAGGCCGCTGCCAGCCACACCAGCAGCGCGCAGGCGGCCAGCAACGCCACCGAGAAGCGGCGTACGCCGTGGCCGCGGCGCTCGCCGGCGAACGACACCCACAGCGGATCGGGGGTGGCGAGCTTGAGCCACACCGCGCCGTCGCCGTCGCCGCGGCGCAGCTCGCGCCCCGGACCGAGCTGGTCCGTAGCGCGCCGTTGCAGTTCGTCGGCCAGTGGCCCGCTGCGCGCATCCACCACCGGTGGCGGCGCGTGCCGGACCTGCAGCCCGGCCTCGCGCAGCGCCGGCTCCAGCGCCGCCGAAGACGGCGAGCGCTGCAGCGCCTCGGCGACATTGGCGAAGCCGTCCATCGCCCGCAGCAGTTGCTGCGCGGCCGGACGCAGCGCCAGTTCGCGGCCGAGCAGCAGCGCCAGCAGGCCGGCGCCGGCCAGCACCAGCGCGATCACCAGCGCCAGCTGCCCGAACAGGCTGCGCGGCCAGCCATCGCCGACGTGGCGGGTGCGGCTCATGGCGCGGTCTCCGGCGGCACGTAGACGTAGCCGATGCCCCACACGGTCTGGATCAGCCGCGGGGTGCGCGCGTCGTCTTCGAGCAATTTGCGCAAGCGCGCCACGGTGACGTCGATGCTGCGCGCCAAGGCGTCGTGCTCGCGGCCGTGCGCCAGGCTCATCAGGCGGTCGCGGCTGAGCGGCTGCTGCGGATGCCGCAGCAGCACCGACAGCACCGCGAACTCGGCGGTGGTCAGTTTCAGCGGTCGCCCATCGCCGCTCAGTTCGCGCCGGCCCAGGTGCAGGCGGAAGCGGCCGAAGCCGATCTCGCCGCCGTCCGGCTGCGGCGCGCCGGCGCCGGCCGGGCGCGTGCGGCGCAGCACCGCGCGGATCCGTGCCAGCAGCTCGCGCGGGTTCACCGGCTTGGGCAGGTAGTCGTCGGCGCCGATCTCCAGGCCGACGATGCGGTCGACCTCGTCGCCCTTGGCGGTGAGCATCACGATCGGCGTGGTGTCGCCCTGGCCGCGCAGGCGCCGGCAGATCTCCAGGCCGCTCTCGCCGGGCAGCATCAGGTCCAGCACCACCAGGTCGTAATGGCCGCGCGCCAGCGCCTGCTGCAGCTGGGCGCCGTCGGCCACCGCCTTCACCGAGAAGTCCTGGCTTTCCAGGTAGCGGCGCAGCAGTTCGCGCAGGCGTTCGTCGTCGTCGACCAGGAGCAGGCGGGCAGGGGCGTCGTTCATGGAGCCCACTATCGGCGGTGCCGCGGTCGCCCGGCAACGCCCCATGGAGGGTTTTTGTAAGCGGATGTTTCCATCGCCGCCGGCGGAAACATCCGCTGGCCAGGACGCAACACCTTGCGGCCGCGCGCGGCCTACCGTGGCTCCACCGCAGCGCTCGTGCTGCTTCCCCGGAGAGCAACGATGACCCTTTCGCTACGCAATTCGATCCTGCTGCTGACCCTGGCCGCCGGCGGCCTGAGCGTCCTGGCGGCGCCGGACGCGCAGGCGCGCGAGCGCACCCGCACCCGCACCGCCAGCCACGTGGACGGTGCCCGCAGCGCGGCGACCCATGCCAGCGCCAGCGGCGCCAACGGCAGCGCGACGCGGGCGCGGCAATGGCAGGCCGACGGCCAGGGCAACGCGTCGGGCAGCAGCAGCGCGACCGCCAGCGGCGTCAACGGCGGCGCGGCCACGCGCCAGGGCGGCTTCTACCGCAACGCCGACGGCAGCGCCGGCCGCCAGGGCAGCGCCAGTGTCAGCGGCACCAACGGCGGCAGCGCCAGCAGCAGCGGCAGCGTCGCCAAGAGCGCCGACGGCAGCGTCACCGGCAGCCGCCAGACCAGCGCCATCACCGCCAACGGCGCCAGCTATCAGGGCTCGACCACCGCCGCCGACGGCAGCGTCACCCATACCGGCACCTGCACCAACGCCGCCGGCGAGGTCGTGGCCTGCCGTCCGTAACCGGGTGCCGCGGGGTGCTGTGTCGCGCTTCCACGGTCGCCATCGCGCTGCGGCGCCGCGTGCGCCGCAGCGCCTACGTCCATCCCTTCCATCTCTTGCCCGAGGATCGCCATGAAGACCGTCATCGCCCAAGCAACGCTGTGCAGCCTGCTGTTGGCCGGCAGTGTCGCCGCCCAGACCGCGCAACCGGCGCCGAGCGCTGCGCAGAAACAACCGCTGCAGCAGCGGCTGAAGGCGGCCGACGCCAACGGCGACGGCCTGATCAGCCGCAGCGAGGCCGATGCGTCGCTGCCGCGCATCGCCAAGCGCTTCGATGCGCTCGACGGCAACCGCGACGGCCAGTTGTCGCCCGACGAGCTGCGCGCGGCCATGCAGGCCATGCAACAGGCCAAGCAGCGCGAACCCTGAGCCGGCGATGCGCCCCTGGTTGCCACTGCTGGTGTTGCCGTTGCTGGCGGCGGTCGCCGCGCTGGAGGCCTGGGCCTGGCGCAGGCGCGGCCGTCGCTACGACTGGAAGGCCTACTGGGCCTCGCTCGGCGATGCGCTCGGCCGCGCCGCGCTGGGCCTGCTGCTGCAGGGCGGTGTGGTCGGCGCGCTGCTGTACGCGGTCTGGCCGCTGCGGGTGGCGACGATCGCGATGGACCGGCCCTGGCACTGGCTGGCGTTGTTCGTGGGCCAGGAGTTTTGCTACTACTGGATGCATCGCGCCGATCACCGGGTGCGCTGGTTCTGGCTCAACCACGCAGTGCATCACTCTCCCCAGCAGTACACCCTGGCCAATGCCTACCGGCTGGGCTGGACCGGCAAGCTCACCGGCGCGGCGGTGTGTTTCGCGCCGCTGGTGTGGCTGGGCTTCCCGGTCCCCTATGTGCTCGGCGCGCTGGCGGCGAACCTGTTCTACCAGTTCTGGCTGCATACCGAGCTGATCGGATGCCTGCCGCGGCCGCTCGAGTTCGTGTTCAACACCCCGGCGCACCACCGTGTGCACCATGCCAGCAATCCCCAATACCTGGACTGCAACTACGGCGGGGTGCTGATCCTGTTCGACCGGCTGTTCGGCAGCGTCCGCGCCGAACTGCCCGGGGTACCGCCCCGCTACGGGCTGACGACCCCGCTGCGCAGCCACAATCCGGTGACGATCGCCTTCCATGCCTGGCCGCCGCTGCTGCACGACCTGCGCCGCGCCCGCGGCTGGCGGCAGCGCCTGCGGGTGCTGTTCGGTCCGCCCGGCGCGGCAGGGGCCGACGTTGCGGCCGATCCCCCGCGCAGTTAGCGCTGGCCGCTGCGCACCGACGGCCGCCGACGGCCGCGCCGAGGCCCTTGCGGCATGGGCGCTGCGGCCGGCTCCAGGCCCGATCCGGCGCCCCGCCGCGGGGTTTTGCCGCGTCGCCACGGCAAACTCTTGCCCCGCTTGGGTTTTCGCTTTTTGGACTACATTTAGCGTTGACGACGCCGGGGGACCCCACTATCTTGTGGTGGTCGGTTCCAGTAGCCACCAGGCTGCGGGATCAAAAGGGAAGCCGGTGCGGCGCGCGAGCGCTCAGGCCGGCGCTGCCCCGCAGCGGTAATTGGGAACGAACCCGTCACCCGCACTGAGGCGCCCTGCCTTGGGAAGCGACGGGCTAGGACACCGGCCATCGGCCGTCGCCCATCAGCCCGAAGACCTGCCGACAGCCGCGCGATGCACACAGCGCGGCGCCGACCGTTGCATCTCCGGGGGGAGATGGTCGGTGAAGCGTTGACCGCCCGCAGGCTTCGCGCCTGCGCCGTCGCGGTCTCTGCGACACCGCGTCTCCACCCTGCTGATCCGGTCGGACCGTTGCCTGCGAGGGTCAGGCAGCCGGGTGCACCACGCTTGGAGACCTTCATGAGCCAGACCCACAGCCTGCCGGCCGCAGCCCCCCTCGACACCGCCGATGTCGACCCCACGCCTGCCGCCGCCGCTGCCGCGCAGCCCGATGTGGCCGCCAGCGAGCCGAGCAACGACCAGCGCGCCGTGACCTGGATCGTCAAGGACGGCGGCAACCGCCGCATGGCCTTCGACCGCTCGCGCCTGCAGCGCACCCTGGACCGGATCCATGCCGAGTTCCCGCAGCTGGACGTGGCCGACTACGAGCGCAAGGCGTTCGCCTTCGTCGAGAAGAAGGAAAGCCTGTCGGCCGACGAGATGGTCGACTACCTGATCCGCGAGGCCGAGTCGCGCGTGGACATCGCCACCCCGGAGTGGGAGTACTTCGCCGCGCGCCTGTACCTGCACCGCCTGTACAAGCGTGCCAGCAAGAACCGTTTCTACGATGCCGGCGAGAAGTACGGCTCCTACGTCGGCCTGCAGGAAAGCCTGGCCGACCGCGGCGTGTACTCGATCGACATCCTCAAGAACTACTCCAAGGACGAACTGGCCGAAGCCGGCCGGATGATCGACCCGGAGCGCGACAAGCTGTTCGCCTACAACGGCCTGTACCTGCTGGCCACGCGCTACCTGGCCACCGACAACTCGCGCAAGGTCTACGAACTGCCGCAGGAGCGCTGGCTGACCATCGCGCTGTACCTGATGCAGGACGAAAAGCCCCGTGAGCGGCGCATGCAGCTGGTCGGCGAGGCCTACTGGGCGCTGTCCAACCTGTACATGACCGTGGCCACGCCCACGCTGGCCAACGCCGGCAAGATCGGCGGGCAGCTGTCGAGCTGCTTCATCGACACCGTCGACGACAGCCTGCAGGGCATCTACGACTCCAACACCGACGTGGCGCGCGTGTCCAAGCACGGCGGCGGCGTCGGCGCCTACCTGGGCTACGTGCGCTCGTCCGGCTCGGCGATCCGCGGGGTCAAGAACTCCAGCGGCGGCGTGGTGCCGTGGATCAAGCAGCTCAACAACACCGCGGTGTCGGTGGACCAGCTCGGCCAGCGCAAGGGCGCCATCGCCGTGTACCTGGACATCTGGCACCGCGACATCGAGGCGTTCCTGGACCTGCGCCTGAACAACGGCGACCAGCGCCTGCGCGCGCACGACGTGTTCACCGCGGTGTGCGTGCCGGACATCTTCATGGAAGCGGTGGAGCGCCGCGGCGAGTGGTACCTGTTCGACCCGCACGAGGTGAAGGAGGTCAAGGGCTGGTACCTGCAGGACTTCTTCGACGAGAAGCGCGGCGAAGGCAGCTTCCGCGCCCGCTACGAGGAAGTGGTGGCCGACGAGCGCATCGGCCGCAAGGTGGTCAAGGCCATCGACATGCTCAAGCGGATCATGGTCAGCCAGCTGGAGACCGGCAACCCGTTCATGTTCTATCGCGACGAAGTCAATCGCATGAACCCGAACAAGCACCAGGGCATGGTCTATTCCAGCAACCTGTGCACCGAGATCCTGCAGAACATGAGCCCGACCCGGGTCATCCAGGAGATGATCAGCGGCGACCAGATCGTGACCACCAAGCAGGCCGGCGACTTCGTCGTGTGCAACCTGTCCTCGGTGAACCTGGGCCGCGCGGTCACCGCGCAGCCGGACCTGCTGTCGGCGGACGTGCTGGAGCGGCTGATCCGGGTGCAGGTGCGCATGCTCGACAACGTGATCGACCTCAACGACCTGCCGGTGCCGCAGGCCACCATCACCAACCAGAAGTACCGCGCGATCGGCCTGGGCACCTTCGGCTGGCACCATCTGCTGGCGCAGAAGGGCATCGAGTGGAACTCCAGGCAGGCCGAGGACTACTGCGACGAGCTGTACGAACGCATCAACTACCTGACCATCCAGGCGAGCCTGGCGCTGGCCAAGGAGAAGGGCGCGTACAAGGTGTTCAAGGGCAGCGACTGGCAGAACGGCGAGTACTTCAGCAAGCGCGGCTACGACAGCGCGCAGTGGCAGGAACTGGCCGCGCAGGTCAGCATCAACGGCGTGCGCAACGCGTGGATGATCGCGGTGGCGCCGAACATGAGCACCGCCCAGATCGCCGGCTCCACCGCCTCGATCGACCCGATCTACAGCGCGTTCTACTACGAAGAGAAGAAGGACTTCCGCCGTCCGGTGGTGGCGCCGGGCCTGACCGTGGACACCTATCCGTACTACGAGAAGGGCGCCTACCGGGTCGACCAGTTCGCCAGCGTGCGCCAGAACGCGCGCCGCCAGCGCCACGTCGACCAGTCGATCAGCTTCAACTTCTACGTGCCTAGCACCATCCGCGCCAGCACCCTGCTCGACCTGCACATGACCGCGTGGAAGGAAGGCCTGAAGACCACCTACTACGTGCGCTCCAACGACATCGACATCAGCGAATGCGAGTGGTGCTCGAGCTGATCGCCACCCCGTAGCGGCGCCTGCGCGCGCATGGCTTCCCCCTGGGAACACCATGCGCGTGGTGCGCCGCTCCCGCATCGCCGCGCCGCCTGCCGGCGCGCTTCACCCCACTACCGAATCCCACCCATGGCCATCGCGCTCGACCGCATCAAGATCCTCGAACCGATGCATCCCAACCGTTCCACCGGGATCATCAACGGCACCACCAGCGGCATCCTCAACTGGAACGACATCCCGTACCCGTCGTTCTATCGCGCGTACAAGGAGCTGTCGACCAACTTCTGGATCCCCGACGAGGTGGACATGAAGGGCGACGCCAAGCAGTACGGCGAACTGTCGGCGCGCGAGAAGAACGCCTACGACTCGATCATCGGCCTGCTGGCCACGCTGGATTCGCCGCAGACGCGCTTCATCTACAACGTCGCCGAATACATCACCGACCCGGCCGCGCACGCCAACGCGGCGATCATCGGCCAGCAGGAAGTGATCCACAACGAGAGCTATTCCTACGTGCTGGCCTCCATCGCCGGGCTGGCCGACCAGAACCGCGTGTTCGAGATCGCGCGGACGCACCCGACCATCATCGCGCGCAACCAGCCGATCATGCAGGCCTACGACGACTTCATGCGCGAGAAGACCGCAGAGACCCTGCTGCGTTCGCTGATCCAGTCCTCGATCCTGGAAGGCATCAACTTCTATTCCGGCTTCGCGTATTTCTACAACCTGGTGCGGCAGAACCGCATGACCGGCACCGGCAAGATCATCAGCTTCATCAACCGCGACGAGCTGGCGCACACCAAGTTCATCAGCGAGCTGATCCGCGCCATCATCGGCGAGAACGCCGAGCTGCAGACCAACGAACTGACCGACTACGTGCACCAGGCGTTCGAGCACGCGATCCGGCTGGAGACCGAGTGGTCCGCCGAAGTGCTGGACGGCATCGAGGGCATCGACGTGGACGAGATGATCCAGTACGTGAAGTACCGCGCCAACAAGATGTCCGGCATGCTCGGCATCGAGAAGCTGTACACCGACGCCAGCGACAACGTGATGCCGTGGATCAAGGCCTACGCGGACAACTTCACCGAGACCAAGACCGACTTCTTCGAGATGCGCAACGCCAGCTACAAGAAGACCAACTCGGACAACGGCTTCGACGATCTGTGAGGGGCCGGGATTGGGGATTCGTGATTGGGGATTGGCAACAGCAAATCCCCGTGCTCTGACGAATCCCCAATCCCCAATCCCCAATCCCCGCCTCATGAACATCCTGCTCGCCTACGCTTCGCTCAGCGGCAATACCCGCGACGTCGCCCGCCGCGTGCATGCGCAGTGTGAGGCGGCCGGGCATCAGGTGACCTGGATCCACACTGACCTGCAGACCCTGCACGGCGCGCTCGGCGATGCCGCGCGCGCGGCGGACTTCGACCTGCACCTGCTCGGCAGCTGGAGCGACAACGCCGGGCGTACCCCGGCGGAGATGAAGCGCTACATCGCCGAACTGGTCGAGGCGACCGGCAAGACGATCGAGGTGGCGGCGTTCGGCACCGGCGAGACGCAGTGGGGGCTGGAGTACTACTGCGGCGCGGTCAAGCGCATCGCGCGTTTCTTCGGCAGCGCCTATCCCTTGCTGGAGATCGAGCAGATGCCGCACGGCGACCGCGACTACGCCGCGATCGACGCCTGGTGCGCGCAGGTGCTGGCGCTGCGCGCCGCGCGTGCGCTGCCGGCCGGGACCGCGCCCGTGGCGACCGCCGCCGAACCCGCGTTCGGCAGCGCGACCGGGTTCGCCTCGACGGCGTTGCCGCTGCACGGCAGCGGTTGACGCCGCATTGGTCCATTCGTTTTGCTGGCATCGCCGGCGTCGGGACATCCCGCGCCAGGCATCCTCCGACATCAGACAAGGTTCCGCACCATGTTCACCACCATCACCGTCGCCACCGCCGAACAGTTCGCCGACGCCATCGCCGCGCATCCGCGCGTGCTGGCCGATTTCAACAAGGACAACTGCCCCGGCTGCCGCATGCTCGACAAGTCGCTGGAGCGCTTCGCCGAGAGCGACAGCGCGCAGGGCGTGACCTTGCTGAAGGTGAAGATGGAGGACGTGGGCGAGGACTTCTTCCGCGCCCGGGGCCTGCGCCAGACGCCGACGCTGATGCTGTTCCGCCAGGGCGAGGAAGTGGCGCGGGTGCCGGGTTTCGTACCGCCGGCGAAGATCGACGAAGCGGTACGCGCGCATCTGGGTTGAGCCGCTGCGGCGGGTGCCGCGGTTCGATCGCCAGTGTGTGCGTTCGCCCTGGTGTTCGACCGGAATCGTGCATGCGCGATCGCCTGGCTGAGGCCATCGCGAAGCAGCGCGTTTGCCGCTCATGCCATTGCCGCATTGAATTCTGCGCAGTTGCCGGTCTGCTCGTTGCGCCGCGCAGCATCCTTGTGGGAGCGACTTCAGGGCACCTCTAATAACCCCAAAAAACTCGACTAAAACGCTCGCAAGTCATTGATGCGCATAGTGCGAAATTTTTAGAATCGAGGTTATTAGAGATGCCCTGAAGTCGCTCCCACAGGCGACATTGACGGCAGAGCGCGGCAGCGCATGCCGAACAATGGTCGGACTTCCATGCCTGACGACCTCCGCGGTACGCGGTACACGCTCGTCAACACGCTTGACCTCAACCACGCTTGAGGTCGTCCAATAAAGGCTCCCGCACAAGGAGCCACCATGCGCATCACCCAACTGAGCCTGCCCGCCAGCGATCCTGCGGCGAGTACCGCCTTCTATCGCGACGTCCTGCAACTCCCGGTCGCGGCCACGCAGGTGCGCATCGGCTGGAGCCTGCTCGATCTGCTGCCCGCCGACGCCGAGGTCGGCAGTGTGCATCTGGCCTTCAACATCCCGTCTGCGCGCTTCGACGCCGCCTCCGCCTGGCTGTCCCGGCGCGTGCCGTTGTTGCGCGATCCGCTGGGCGAATCGCGCTTCGCGCTCGACGCGGCGTGGCAATCGCAGTCGGTGTATTTCGCCGGGCCCGATGGCGCGGTGCTGGAACTGATCGCGCGCAAGCCATTGCCGGCGCACGCTATCGCCGACGGCGCGTTCTCCGCGGCCGAGCTGCTGTGCATCAGCGAGATCGGATTGCCCAGCGCGCAGGTGCCGGCGGTTGCCGCGGCAGCGCAGGACCGTATGGGGCTGCCGCCGTTCATGCCGGCATCCGATGTGTTCGCGCCGCTCGGCGATCACGAGGGCCTGTTGATCGTGGTCGATGGCCAGCGGCGCTGGTTCCCCGAGCAACGCCAGTTGCCGTTCGCGCACGGCGTGCGGGCGGTCGTCGAGGGCGTGCGCGGCGGGCAGGTGTTGCGCGACGCGGCGGGGTGGGACGTGGTGTCGCAGTGAGCCTGTCCGCACGGGCTCCCACATCAGGTGGCGCGGCGCGCGCCGATCCGCGGCTACCCGCGCTTGCCCGCCGCATGCGCCTGCGCCAGCTGCCACAGGTGGCGCACCACCGGCAGCGCCTGCGCGGTGGCCGGCAGCGCCGCCAGCGCCAGCCGCGCCATCGGCACCCGGCCTTCGATGTCCAGGTAGCGCACGCCCGGCAGTTGCACCTGGGTGGTCGAGGCCGGCACCACCGACACGCCCAGTTCGGCGGCGACCAGGTTGACGATCGACGACATCTGCGGCGCTTCCTGCCTGATCTGCAGTTCGAAACCGGACTGGCGGCAGGCTTCCAGGATCTCGTCGTACAGGCTGGTGCCGAAGCTGCGCGGGAACAGGATGAACGGTTCGCCGGCCAGCGCCGACAGCGGCGCGCGCCGGCGCCTGGCCAGGCGATGCGCGGCCGGCACCGCGATCTTCATCGGCTCGTCGGGAAATTTCAGCAGCTGCAGCTCGGGTGGGGTGACCACGCTGTAGCGGATGAAGGCCGCATCCAGGCGCCCCTGCACCAGCGCGGCGAGCAGGCCGGCGGTGTTGGTTTCCTCCAGCGCCAGTGCCACCGCCGGCCAGCCGCGGCGGAAGTTGCGCACCAGCGTCGGCACGATCGGGTTGAACGCGGCCGAGGCGGTGAAGCCCAGCCGCAGCACGCCGCTCTCGCCGCGCGCGGCGCGGCGGGCGGCATCGCCGGCGCGTTCCAGGTCGGCGAGCACGCGCCTGGCCTCGACCCGGAACGCGCGGCCGGCCTCGGTGAGGTCCGCGCCGCGCGGGGTGCGCACGAACAGCGGCGTGCCCAGTTCCTGTTCCAGCGCGCGGATCTGCTGGCTCAGCGGCGGCTGCTGGATGCCCAGCTGCGCCGCGGCGCGGGTGAAATGGCCGGCCTCGGCCACGGCCAGGAAATAGCGCAGATGGCGCAGTTCCATGTCATATCCAGAAGATATGGAGAATGCCCAGATCATATATTGGACACCGGATCGACGCAGGCAAATACTGGCCGCCCTTGTTCGTTGCCGCGCCGTCGTGACCACTTCCAGCCAATGCCCGCCGCTACAGGCCGTGGCGGACGCGCCGCTGTTGCGCATCCGCCTGGCGCTGTTCCTGGCCGGTTTCGCCACCTTCTCGCTGCTGTACAGCGTGCAGCCGTTGCTGCCGGCATTCGCGCGCGAATTCGGGGTCGACGCGGCGACCAGTTCGCTGCCGCTGTCGCTGGCCACCGGCGGCCTGGCGATCGCGATCTTCTGCGCCGGCGCGGTGTCGGAGAACCTGGGCCGGCGCGGGCTGATGTTCGTGTCGATCGCGTTGGCGGCGCTGCTCAACCTGCTCGCCGCCTGCCTGCCGCACTGGGGCGCGCTGGTCGTGGTGCGCGCGCTGTCCGGCGTCGCCCTGGGCGGCGTGCCGGCGGTGGCGATGGTGTATCTGGCCGAGGAAGTGCCGGCGTCCAGGCTCGGCGCGGCCACCGGTCTGTACGTGGCCGGCAACGCGTTCGGCGGCATGGTCGGGCGCATCGGCATGAGCGTGCTCACCGATCATTTCGACTGGCGTACCGCACTGGCGGCGGTCTCCGCGATCGACCTGCTGGCCGCGGTCGGCTTCGTGCTGCTGCTGCCGCCCTCGCGGCATTTCGTGCGCCGCCGCGGCATCAACCTGCGTTTCCATCTGCAGGCCTGGGGCGGGCATCTGCGCGACCGCTGCCTGCTTTGGCTGTTCGCGATTCCGTTCCTGGCGATGGGCGTGTTCGTCAGCGTCTACAACTACGCCGGCTTCCGCCTGGGCGGGCCGGAATTCGGGCTCAGCCAGAGCCAGCTCGGGATGATCTTCAGCGCCTACGTGTTCGGCATCGTGTCCTCGTCGGTGGCCGGCGCCGCGTCGGACCGCTTCGGCCGCGGCCCGGTGGTGCTGGCCGGCATCGCGGTGGCGGCGCTGGGCGTGGCGCTGACCATCGCGCACGTGCTGGCGGTGGTCATCGCCGGCATCGTGCTGTTGACCATCGGCTTCTTCATCGCGCACTCGGCGGCCAGCGCCTGGGTCGGCCGCCTCGGCGGGCGCAACAAGGGCCATGCCGCGTCGCTGTACCTGCTGGCCTACTACAGCGGCGCCAGCCTGATCGGCTCGCTCAGCGGCGCGGCCTGGCAGCACGGCGGCTGGAATGCGCTGGCGGGCTGCTGCCTGCTGCTGCTGGGCATCGCGCTGTTCGCCGCGCAGGCGCTGCGCCGCGGCGCCGACGACAGCCGGCCGTACGGACGTTTCGGCCCGCATCCGCCGCGCGGCGAATAGCGGATGGGGAATGGGGAGTGGGGAGTGGGGAATCGGTAGAACAGAGCAAAGGCGATTGCCCGTGTTTTCCGATTCCCGATTCCCATTTCCCCACTCCCGGCATCATCGGCGCGTCATTGCACCGAGTAGGCCACCGACAGGCTCACGTTGGCGTAGCCGCCGCTGCCGCCGACCGGGCGGATGAAATAGCTGCCCGACACCGGCAGCGCCATCTGTACGTTCTGGGTGGTCCCGCTGCGCACCGAGCTGTAGTCGGCGTCGCTGCCGTCGGCGCTGGGCGCGCGGATGGCCCGCACGTAGAGCTTGAGCTGACCGCTGCCGCCCAGGGTGCGGATCTGCAGGTTGCGTGCGTTGGCCGGCAGGTCCAGCCGGTACAGCGTGCCCTGGCCGGCGGCCGCGGACAGCTTGCTCAGCGTGCCCGGCCCGATCGCGACTGCGGTGGCTTCGTCGCCGCCGCCGCTGGCGCCGGCAGCGCGCGCCACCGCCTTGCCGGCGTTGAGGATACCGGCGCCGACGCGCAGGGTCTGCTTGACCGGGAACACGTTGGAGGTCTGGGTCAGGATGTCGCGCAGTTGCGCGATCGAGGGCATCGGCCGGCCTGCGCCGATCGCGGCGCTGATCGCCAGCGCGGCCACGCCGGCCACGTGCGGCGAGGCCATCGAGGTGCCTGCGTAGCCGGCATAGACCGGCTGGTCGGGGCCGTGCGCGCCGTTGTTGAGGGTCGACCAGACCAGGCCGGTGCGCACCGAGCCGCTGCCGCTGGACGCATCGTTGGCATACACGCCGCCGCCAGGCGCGGACAGGGTGATGGTGTTGCCGTAGTTTGAATAGTAAGCGCGACCGCCGGTGATGCCGGTGGCCGCCACATTGATCACTCCCGGGCAGCTGGCCGGCGTGAACGCCGCCGCGTCCGCGTTGCTGTTGCCGGCCGCCACCACCACCAGGGTGCCGCGCGCGATCGCGCCGGCGACGGCCTGCGCGGTGACCGTGTCCTGCGTGCAACTGCCGTAGCCGCCCAGGCTCATGTTGATCACCTCGGCCGGGTTCGGGTTGTCCGGCACCCCGTCGACGTGGCCGCCGGAGGCCCAGACGATGGCGTCGGCGATGTCGGCGGTGCTGCCGCCGCAGTGGCCCAGCGCGCGGACCGGCAGGATCCTGGCGTCCGGGGCGATGCCCGCCATGCCCACGCCATTGTTGGTCCGCATGGCGATGGTGCCGGCGACGTGGGTCCCGTGCCAGGAGCTGTCGCTCTGCTCGCCCGGCTCCGCGCAGCCGCCGTTGGAGGTCAGGTACTTGTCGTCGCTGGTCCAGTCGCCGCTGTCCCAGCCGCCGGGCACGCGCCCATTGCTGGCGCGGCCGGACATCAACGCGTCGCTGATGAAGTCGTAGCCGGCGTTGGCCAGCGAGGTATCCAGGTCCGGATGCGCGGTGATGCCGGTGTCGATCACCGCGACCACCACGCCCTGGCCGGTGCCGTACTGCCAGGCCGGCAGCAGGTCGATGCCGCCGCGGTTGGCGTAGCCGGTGGTCTCCGGAGCCAGTGTCTCCAGGTGGCCGTCGGGCGTGCGCAGGTGCCACTGCACCACGTAGCCGGGATCGTTGGGTGCGGCGATCGCGCTGGCGGTGGCCTGGATGGTGCTGCGCACCGGCTTGAGGATCAGGTTCGGTTCGACGTGCGCCACCGCCGGATCGGCGCGCAGGCTGGTCATCAGCATCTCCAGCTGGGACGGGCTCAGCGCGCGGTTGGGGCGCACCAGGTCGGCGCCGATGGCGAGCCGGCGCACCCGGCTCAGCGCTGGTGCGCTCTGCCGGTAGGTGCTGGACCAGGTCGACGTGGTGCTCGGTGCGGCCATGATCTGCCTGAGTTTGGTCGCGGCGGCGCCCGCGTCGCGGCGTTCGCTGCTGCCGTCGCGGTAGGTCACGATCAGGCCGTCGTAGACCTTGGACTGGCCAGGCACGCCGGCGTCGAGCACCGAGAAGCGCGGTGCAGTCTGCGCGTGGGCGGTGGAGGCGAGCGCCAGGCTCAGCGACAGGGCCAGCAGGGTGCGGGAAAGCGATGGGACGGTGGTCATGTCTGTCTCTCTACGAGGAGGGTGATGGGGAGCGCCGGCCGCGCAGTGCGGCCGGCCTGCGGAAAACGGTGCGTGGATGTGCGGCCGGCGCGCCCGGCGCGGCATCACCAGCTGAAGCCGGCGCCGGCGGAAACGCTCTTGTCGTTGCCGGAGAACGCACCGCCCAGCGAGACGCTGGCGCGGTTGCCGATCGCGCGCTGGTAGCCCACCGCCAGCGCGCTCTCGCCGCCTTGCGAGCCGACACCGACACCCATGCGGTTGGCGCCAGCCAGCCCCGAGGTGTTGACCGCCATGCCGGCATAGGCGGCACTCATCGCGCCCATGCGGTCGATGCGCCGGTCCACGTCGTGGAAACGGCGGTCGGTGTCGCTGCGCAACTTGGTCAGGTTGTCGTCCCAGCCGGCCATGCGGCTGTCGGTGTAGGCGTTGGCGCTGCTCAGCGTGGCGCTGTCGCCGGCCTGCATCTGGCCGACGTTGGCCGCGTCGGTGGCGGCGGTGCCGGCCGCCACGTTGCTGATCTGGCGCTCGTTGCCAGCGCTGCCCACCGACACGGTGTTGGCGCGGGTGGCGCTGGAGCCACGGCCCAGCGCCACGGCGTTGTCGGCCGAGACCGCGGCGCCCTGGCCGAGCGCGGTGCCGGAGGCGGCGGTGACCGTGGCGCTGTCGCCGACCGCCACCGCGTTGGTGGCATCGGCGCTGATGCTGGCGTTGGCGCCGACCGCGGTGCTGCCGTCGGCATTGACCCGCGCGTTGCCGCCCAGCGCGGTGTCATTGGGACCGTAGGCCAGGGCATTGGCGCCCATCGCGGTGCCGTTGTGGCCGTTGGCGGTGGCTTCCGCGCCGACCGCCACCGCATTGGTGCCGGCCCCGACGCTGGTGCCGCCGCTGGTGCCGCTGCCCATCGCCACCCCGCCGCCGCCACTCTGGGTCAACGTGCCGACGCGGGTGTCCAGCGACGACAGCGCACCGTCCAGCGCCGACAGCGCCGAGCCGACGCTGCCGTAGGTGTGGCCCTGGATCAGGTAGGCGCTGCCGCTCAGGCTGCCGTCGCTGCCGACCACGCTGCCGGCGCCGAGCGCGCTGGCGATGCTGCGCAGCTGCAGCACGTTGACCGCATCGGTATCGGCGGTCCCGGCGGCGACGTAGGTCAACTGGCGCAGCGCGCCGTCGTTGCCGAAGGCCACTGCGTTGTCGCGGTCGGCTACCGAGCCGGCGCCGATCGCCACGCTGTTGGCGCCGCTGGCGGCGCTGTTGTAGCCCAGCGCCACGCTGCCTGCGGTCAGCGCAGTGGCGCCGCTGCCGAGCGCGGTGGCGCCGGCGGCGTTGGCGCTGGCGATGGAACCGAAGGCACTGGCGTCCTCGCCGTCGGCGAAGGACTGCGTGCCCACCGCCACCGCGTTGCCGCTGGTGGCCAGCGCCTGAGCGCCCAGCGCCATGCTGTAGGCCGCGTCGGCATGGCTGTCGAAGCCCAGCGCGGTGCCGTAGTCGGACAGCGTCCACGCGCCGGCGCCGACGGTGACCCCGCCCAGGCCGTTGGATTGCGCCTGGATGCCGCCGTTGCTCGCGCCGATCGCCACGCTCTGTTGGCCGGCGGCCGAGGCGCTGTCGCCTATCGCGATGCCGCCGTCGCCGCTGGCGGAGGCGGTGTAGCCCATGGCCACGCCGAAGAAGCCTGAGGCGACGCTGTAGCCGCCGTGCGCGATCGCGCCGGTGCCGCTGGCGGAGGCGGCGTAGCCGAACGCGCTGGCCTGCTCGCCGCGGGCCTGGGTCGAACTGCCGAAGGCGGTGGCGTATTGCCCGCTGGCGGACGAGGCCGCACCGACCGTCGTCGCGCCGGCGGCGCTGGCGCTGGCGTTCCAACCGAGCGCACTGGCGGTGGTGGCGGACGCGGTGGCGGCGGTGCCGATGGCTAGCGCACCGAAGCCGGTGCTCTGCGCGCCGGCCGAATCGCCGTAGGTGCTGCCGAAGAAGCTGCCGCCGATCGCGATCGCCGAGGTGCCGCTGGCTACCGCGCCGTCGCCCATCGCGATGGCCGCGCTGTCGGAGGCGGTGCTGTGGTGGCCGATGGCGATGGCGAAGTCGCCGGCGGCGTCGGCGCGGGCGCCCATGGCCACCGCGCGCAGGCCCGCGGCGGTGGCGGCATCACTGCCGTCGTTCAGGCCTTCGGCGAGGAAGTAGCCCAGGGTGTTCTGGCTGCCGGGCGCTATCGGAGCGACCGCGGCGGGCGCGGAGTCGTCGGAGTCGTCGGTCTCCTCGGCGGCTCTGGCGGTCGCTGTCTCTGCCGCCGTTGGGTCGGCAGCGGTGGCGGCGCGGGCGGCCGGCGCCGTCAGCGTGCCCATCGCCAGCAGCAGTGCGGCGGTCAACAGGCGGTAAGACGTGTGCGGCAGGATGGCAGGATGGGCGAGTGTGGGGGGCGAGTGTACGGGGGCTGGGACGGCGGGCATGGTCGGATCCAGGGTGAGAGCCGGGCGCAAGGCGCCGGCGGTGGGTTTAAGTCCGATTAAGGCGCCAAGCCCGGTACCCCTTCAATGCTCGGAAATTCACCCGAACCTCACGGTAGACTCACCGTCATGGGGTCCCGGCCGAGACATGCATCGCAAAATTCCGTCGCCGCACCGAGGGCCCGACTCTGGCGGCGCGGCTCGGCGTGGCTGCGCCGCGTGCCGATCGCCGACCCGGTGGACCGGCGCAATGCGCCCGCGCTGCAGGTGCTGTTTGTGTTCCTGGGCAGCGAGATCCCGCTCAACAAGCTTTATCACCTGTTGACCGCGCCGCAGATCCAGATGACCGCCGGGCAGCTGGCGGTGGACGTGGGCACCGACACGGCGATGGCCTCGGCCGCCTGGGCCGGGGTCTGGATGATCCGCCGCGGCCTGTTGAAACAGGCCGCCGCCATGTTCGTCGCTGTGGTGCTGTGTTCGGCGGTGGCCGCCAACCTGGCGTTCGGCTACCAGCTGCAGGCCTTCGATCCCTACCCGATGATGATGTTGACGCTGGCGGCGCTGGTGATCGGGCGGCGCGCGCTGTGGTTGGTGTACCTGTGCATCACGCTGATCTTCTGGCTGGGCATGGAGAGCCCGTGGGGCCAGGATCCGCACGCCAGGCGCAGCCCGTTCCAGAACCTGCCGTCGCTGGCGCTGAGCTATCTGATGATCACCCTGGTACTCGATCGGACCGTCGCCGCGCTGCGCGAGAGCCTGTGGCGTGCGCGCCGCAACGCCGCGTGGCTGCGCGTGGAGATGCGCGAGCGCGCTCAGGCGCAGCAGCGGTTGTTGCACCTGCAGAAGATCGAGTCGGTCGGGCATCTGGCCAGCGGGGTATCGCACGATTTCAACAACATCCTCGCCGCGATCGTCGGCTACACCGAGCAGCGCCACCGTGTGCACGAGCTGGATTTCGAGCCGCACGGCGACGCGCTGGCGATGGCCGAGGCGCTGGAGGGCATCGAACTGGCGGCGCAGCGCGGCGTGGCGATCAGCCGCAAGCTGCTCAGCTTCAGCCGGCGCGAACTGAGCGTGCCCGAGCGCTTCGATGCGAACGAGGCGCTGCGCGGCATCCAGCCGATGTTGCGGCAACTGTTCGGGCCAGCGGTGCGGCTGCAACTGGAACTGGCGCCCGAGCCGATGGCGCTGTTCCTGGACCGCAGCCAGCTCGATCTGGCGATGCTCAACTTCGCCGCCAACGCGCGCGATGCGATGCCCGGCGGCGGCTGTTTCTCGGTGCGCCTGCAGCGCGACGGCGAATCCGCGCGCATCGAGATCGTCGATACCGGCATCGGCATGAGCGCGGACGTGCAGCAGCAGGTGTTCGAGCCGTTCTTCACCACCAAGCCGGCCGGGCAGGGCACCGGGCTGGGGCTGGCGGTGGCCTTCGAGATGGCCCAGCAGGCGCGTGGCAGCCTGCAGGTGCACAGTGCACCGGGCGCGGGGACCCGCTTCGTGCTGCGCCTGCCGCTGGCCGCCGCGCTCAGCGCTCCTGCGGCATGAACAGGTAGCCTTCGCCGCGCACCGACTTCAGCGGCAGCGGCGCGCCGGTGCGCTCCTGCACCTTCAGGCGCAGCCGGTGCAACAGCGCGTCCAGCCGATGCGGGTCGATCTCCATGCCAAGGTTGCCGCCGAGCATGCCGACCAGCGCGTCGCGGGTGACCAGCCGCCCGCGCGCGCGCCACAGGCTTTGCATCACCTTGCGCTCGGAGCCGGTCAAGGGCACGGCGTTGCCGTCGGGCGCGAACAGGCACCAGCCATCGTCCTGCAGCTGCCATTCCTCGCTCGCGGCCGGTTGCGGGTCATGCAGGCGGCGCATGCGCCGGGCTACGCTGAACAAGGTGGCGGCCAGGATCTCGATCTGCACTGGCTTGACCAGATAGGCGTCGGCGCCCTGGTTGAGGCCGCGCAACAGATCGGGGTGGTCGCCGCGCCCGCTCAGGATGACGATGCCCAGTGCCGGCCGCAGCGACTGCAACTGCTCGGTCAGGGTGAAGCCATCGCCGTCCGGCAGGCCGATGTCGAGCACGATCAGGTCGAAACCGCCGCCGTCCAGCGCCGTCCACAGCGCCTGGATGGTGCGCAGCGGCGTCACCTCCAGGCCGTGCCGCCGCAGTCCGGGCACCAGGACCCGGTCGCGCAACAGATCGTCGTCCTCCAGCAACGCCACCCGCAGCGCGGCGTTGGCGGTGGAGGCGGTCGGCAGGCCACTGGAATCGGAAAGTCTGCTCACGACGCGGGATCGGGGAAGAGGCGGCATTCCCCGCGGCCGCAACGTGCGGCGGCGAGCAAGGTCCGGCGTCATGCGGCCTGCAAGCAGCGCATTCCGTGAAGTCCCGACAGTAGCCAGTTTCCGCAGCGCTTTCAATGCGCGGCGCCGCGCACCGCCCGCGCTGCGCCGCCGCGCCGGTGACTGCGGCGCGCATGCGCCGCCGTTGCCGCGTCCTTGCGTTGCCGCGCAGAGCACCCAAGATAGGCGGCATCGCCGCGTTTTTCGGAAATTCCCATGCATGCGCCTGCCGACCGCTGCCCCGCCACCACCTGCGCTGTTGTCGACGCGGCGGGAGCCATGCGATGAATGATCCGTTGCAGGCAGCCGATCCGCGCACCGATCTCGCCTCCGTTGCGGCGCTGGAAGCCTTCGTCGCCCGCCACCGGCGCCTGTTCGTGCTGACCGGCGCCGGCTGCAGCACCGATTCGGGCATTCCCGATTACCGCGATGCGGCCGGCGGCTGGAAGCGTGCGCAGCCGGTCACCTACCAGGCGTTCATGGGCGAACTGGCCACGCGGCAGCGCTACTGGGCGCGCAGCCTGGTCGGCTGGCCGCGCTTCGGCCACGCCCGGCCCAATGCCACGCATGCGGCGCTGGCGCAGCTGGAAGCGCGCGGCCAGGTCGAACTGCTGTTGACCCAGAACGTGGACCGCCTGCACCAGGCCGCCGGCAGCCGCGCGGTGATCGACCTGCATGGACGCCTGGACGTGGTGCGCTGCATGGGCTGCGAACGGCGCCTGCCGCGCGAGGACTTCCAGCAGCAGTTGCTGCAGGGCAATCCGCACTGGGCGACGCTGCAGGCCGGGCAGGCGCCGGACGGCGACGCCGACCTGGAGGACGTGGATTTCGCCGCCTTCGCGGTGCCGGCCTGCACCCTCTGCGGTGGCGTGCTGAAGCCGGACGTGGTGTTCTTCGGCGAGAACGTGCCGCGCGAGCGCGTGGCCGCGGCGTTCGCGCACCTGCAGCAGGCCGACGCGATGCTGGTGCTGGGGTCGTCGCTGATGGTGTATTCCGGGTTCCGCTTCGTGCAGGCCGCGGCCAAGGCCGGCGTGCCGATCGCCGCGGTCAACCTGGGCCGCACCCGCGGCGACGACCTGCTGAGCCTGAAGCTGGCCCAGCCCTGCGCGCAGGCGCTGGCGTTCCTGCTGCCGCGCGCGGCCGCGTAGCGGGCGCGGCGCAGCGCGTTTCGAATCCTGACACGAACTGATCCATCGGCAGTGGTTGATCGGCAGCGGCCGCAGGAGTGCAATGGCCGCTTGCCTGCGCTACAGCAGGCGCCCCCACGGAACGCCGCCTTGAGCCATCTGTTCTCGCCCCTCGCGCTGGGGCCGCTGTCGCTGTCCAATCGCATCGTCATCGCGCCGATGTGCCAGTACTCGGCCGAGCAGGGCCAGGCCAGCGATTGGCACACCATCCATCTCGGCCAGCTGGCGCAGTCCGGCGCTGGCCTGCTGATCCTGGAAGCCACCGCGGTGGAGCCGCGCGGGCGCATCAGCTATGCCGACCTGGGCCTGTGGGACGATGCCACCGAAGCGGCGCTGCGCACCGTGCTGGCCTCGGTGCGGCGCTGGTCGCCGATGCCGCTGGGCATCCAGCTGGCGCACGCCGGGCGCAAGGCGTCCACCGGCAAGCCTTGGGACGGCGGCGGCGCGATCGCGCCGGGGCAGCCGAACGGCTGGCAGACCGTGGCGCCGTCGGCGTTGCCCTTCGCCGAACACGGCACGCCGCCGCAGGCGCTGGACCTGGCCGGCATCGACGCCATCGTCGCCGCGTTCGTCGCCTCGGCGCAGCGCGCCGAGCGGCTGGGCTTCGAACTGATCGAGCTGCATGCCGCGCACGGCTATCTGCTGCACCAGTTCCTGTCGCCGCTGAGCAACCAGCGCGACGACGCCTATGGCGGCAGCCTGGAGAACCGCATGCGCCTGCTGCTGCGCGTGCATGCGGCGGTGCGCGCGGCGGTGTCGGCCTCGGTCGCGGTGGGCGTGCGCCTTTCCGCCACCGACTGGGTCGAGGGCGGCTGGGACGTGGCGCAGAGCATCGCGTTGGCGCAGGCGCTGCAGGCACAGGGCTGCGACTACCTGCACGTGTCCAGCGGCGGCCTCGACCGCCGCCAGCAGATTACGCTGGCGGCCGGCTACCAGGTGCCGCAGGCCGAGGCGATCCATCGCGCGGTGCGCATGCCGGTGATCGCGGTCGGCCTGATCACCGAGCCGCAACACGCCGAGGCGATCCTGGCCGAGGGCCAGGCCGACGCGATCGCGCTGGCCCGCGGCATCCTCTACGACCCGCGCTGGCCGTGGCATGCGGCCGCCGCGCTGGGCGCCAGGCTGAAGCCGTCGCCGCAATACCTGCGCTGCGAGCCGCGTTCGGCGCGCGGCCTGTTCGACGCGTGATGCGCACGCGCTGCGTCGCGCAGGTCGCGGCATCCCCGACGAATTGTGCAAGGAGCTTGCGATGAGCATCGGATTTCTGGGCCTGGGCACGATGGGCCGGCCCATCGCGCACAACCTGCTGCGCGCCGGGCACGCATTGACCGTATGGAACCGCAGCGCGGCTGCGGCGCAGCCGCTGCTGGAAGCCGGCGCGCAGCTGGCCGCGCAGCCGGCCGACACGGTGCGCGGCCAGGTGCTGTTCTCGATGCTGGCCGACGACACCGCGGTGCGCGAGACCCTGCTCGAGCGCGGCGCGCTCGACGCGCTGCCCGCCGGCAGCGTGCACGTCAACATGGCCACGATCTCGGTGGCGCTGGCGCGCGAGCTGAGCGCCTTGCATGCCGAGCGCGGCGTGGCCTACCTGGCCATCCCGGTGCTGGGCCGCAACGACGTGGCCGCGGCCGGCCAGCTCAACCTGCTCGCCGCCGGCGACACCACCGCGCTGGCGCGGGTGCAGCCGCTGCTCGATGCGATCGGACGCAAGACCTGGTATTTCGGCGCGGCGCCGGAGCAGGCCAACGCGGTCAAGCTGGCCGCCAACCTGTGCCTGGCCAGCGCGATCGGCACCATGGCCGAAGCCTCGGCGCTGGTGCGCGGGCATGGCGTGGACGCGGCCGATTTCCTGGGCATGCTGGTCAATACCCTGTTCGCCGCACCGGCTTACCAGAACTACGGCGGCATGATCGCCGAGCAGCGCTACAGCCCGGCCGGCTTCAAGACCACGCTGGGACTGAAGGACGTGCGCCTGGCCTTGAACGCCGGCGAGACCCGGCATGTGCCGATGCCGCTGGCGGCGGTGCTGCGCGACCAGTTCATCGACGCGATCGCGCACGGCGACGGCGAACTGGACTGGTCGGCGCTGGCCAAGGTCGCCGCCCGCCGCGCCGGCCAGGCCTGAGCGTTCGCGGCTCGCACGCGGCTGCGCGCATCTTCAGGCGCTCTTGCCGCGGTGTGGCGCAGACTGCGTCGCCGCGCTTGAGCTGGCCGCGTGCTTGCCGCTAAGGTGCGGCGGCCTGCAAGCGCATCATAGGAGGATGCCATGAGCCCGAATTCGCCCGACCCCGGCGCCATGACGCCCATCCAGCCGCCGCGTGCGGTCGCGCGCGAGGCCGTGCTCGGCCCCGAGCATCCGGAGCATCCCGATCATCTGCTGTATGCGCAGATCCGCGAGGGCGTGCATGCGCTGGACGCCGCCTGCGGCCGCGCACCCGATGCGATCAGCGAGCGCATGGTGGCGCGGCTGCTGCCGCTGGCCAAGGAATACGGCTTCGACCAGGTCGACCACGTGGTGCTGAGCCGCGAACTGGGCGAGGTGGAGCAGGGCGAGAACGTGTTCCTGGTGCGCGGCGACCTGGACGACCCGGCGCATCTGCGCGCGCACATCACCACCCACGAGGCGGTCGGCATGTCGGTGGAAGACTCGCTGGCGCGGCTGGAGAAGGTCAACCGGCGCCTGGCGCTGCGCCTGCGCCCCGAGTGAGCGCGGCCTGGCGCGCAGGCGAGGCTGTGTGCCGCCAGCATGCGGATGCCGCACCTTGCAGGGGCGGCGTCAGCCGCGACGAGCGAAGCGGTGCGCTTTCCTGTGCATTGGAGCGTCGGCACTGAAGTCCCTCCCACAGTGCACGCGGTTGGCCCGCCGCAAGTTCCCTGTAGGAGACACAAGCGGCTTCAGCCGCGACAGGACCTATTGGTCAAGCCCGTCGCGGCCGGAGCCGGCTCCTACATTCGGCAAGACGCCGGGCAGCGCCGCTGCGGCATCCCACAGGCAACGGCCTGGCAACATCCGCAGCCCACCATCCCGAGTCCCGAGTCCCGAGTCCCGAGTCCCGGAATTCTCCCCTATCATTGCGCGGATGCGCCCCGACTACATCCTGACCCTGTCCTGCCCGGACCGTACCGGCATCGTCTACCGCGTCAGCGGGCTGCTGTTCGAGCACGGCTGCAACATCCTCGACGCGCAGCAGTTCGGCGACGAGGAGAGCGGCCGCTTCTTCCTGCGCGTGCACTTCGACGTGCCCGCCGACGGCATCGCCGCCGCGGTGCAGGCGCAGCTGGCGCCGCTCGCCGCCGACTACGCGATGGACTGGCAACTGCACGATGCGCGGCGCCGCGCGCGCCTGCTGGTGCTGGTCAGCAAGCAGGGCCATTGCCTCAACGACCTGCTGTTCCGCGCGCACAGCCGGCAGCTGCGCGTGGACATCGCCGCGGTGGCGTCCAATCACAATGATTTCGCCGCGCTGGCGCGCTCCTACGACGTGCCGTTCCACCACCTGCCGGTCGGCGCCGGCAACCGCGCCGAGCAGGAAGCGCAGCTGTTGGCGCTGGTGGAGCGCGAGCGCATCGACCTGGTGGTGCTGGCGCGCTACATGCAGATCCTGTCGCCGCCGCTGTGCGCGGCGCTGGCCGGGCGCGCGATCAACATCCACCACAGCTTCCTGCCCAGCTTCAAGGGCGCGCAGCCGTACCACCAGGCGCACGCGCGCGGGGTCAAGATCATCGGCGCCACCGCGCACTACGTCACCGGCGATCTGGACGAAGGCCCGATCATCGAACAGGACGTGGCCCGCGTGGACCACGCGATGACCCCGCGCGACCTGGTGCGGCTTGGCAGCGACACCGAATCGCAGGTGCTGGCGCGCGCGGTGCGCCGCCACGTCGAACACCGCATCCTGCTCAACGGGCATCGCACGGTGGTGTTTCGGTGAAGCCGGGATTGGGGATTGGTGATTCGGGATTGGTAAAAGCGGCTTGACTGATTACCGTTTCAGCCGTGGCGCCGCCGGCTCTTGCGAATCCCCAATCCCGAATCCCGAATCCCGAATCACAGCTCAAACCGATAGCCCGCTCCATACACCGAGCGCACCCACTCTTCGCCGCCGACGTCGGCGAGCTTGCGGCGCAGGTTCTTGACGTGGCTGTCCACGGTGCGGTCGGTGACGATGCGGTGGTCGGCGTAGAGCCGGTCCATCAGCTGTTCGCGCGAATACACCCGGCCCGGCGCGGCGGCGAGGGTGCGCAGCAGGCGGAACTCGACCTGGGTCAGGTCCAGGTCGTGGCCTTGCACGCTGGCGCGGCAGGCCGCTTCGTCGATGCGCAGGCCCGGCGCCGGCGCATCGTTGGGATCGTGGCGATGGCGGCGCAACACCGCCTGCACCCGCGCCACCACTTCGCGCGGACTGAACGGCTTGCAGATGTAGTCGTCGGCGCCGATCTCCAGGCCGAGCAGGCGGTCGATCTCCTCCACGCGCGCGGTGACCATGATCACCGGCACCGCGCTTTCCTTGCGCAGGTCGCGGCAGATCTCCAGGCCGTCGTGGTTGGGCAGCATCACGTCCAGCAGCACCAGGTCCGGCTTCTGCGCGCGGAACGCGCCCAGCGCCAGCGCGCCGTCGGCGATCCAGTTGTGAGAATAGCCGGCCGCATGCAGGTATTCGCGCATCACCGCGGCCAGGCGCGGTTCGTCCTCGATGATCAGGACGTGGCCGATCGGATCCAGGCCGCTCATGCCGCCAGCGCCGGCAGGCGCAGCACCACGCGCAGGCCGCCGAGCGCGGAGGCCTCGGCGTTGATCGAGCCGCCGTGCGCCTCGGCGATGTTGCGGCAGATCGCCAGGCCCAGGCCGCTGCCGCCGCTGCCGCGGTTGCGCGAGGCCTCGGTGCGGTAGAAGCGTTCGAACAGGCGCTCGCGCTTGTCCGCGTCCACGCCCGGCGCGCTGTCCTCGACCACCAATTCCAGCACCGTGTCGCGACGCGCGCAGCTTACCCGCACCGTGCCGCCGGCATCGGTGTAGCGCAGCGTGTTCTCCAGCAGGTTGCCGAGCAGTTGCTGCAGCCGGCGCTCGTCGCCGTCCACCTGCAGCGGGCCGGCGTCGATCTGCACCTGCAGCTGCAACGGCGCGGCGGCGAAGCGCGCCCGCACGCCGTCCAGCACGGTGCCCAGGATCACCGCCAGATCGACCGGCGCGCGCCGGTAGGCGAGCGCGCCGACGTCGGTCAGCGACACGTCGTACAGGTCCTCGATCAGTTTGCCGAGCTGGCCGACCTGCTGGTGCAGCGAGCCCAGCGTGGCCGGGGTCATCGGCCGGATGCCGTCCTGCAGCGCTTCCAGTTCGGCGCGCAGCACCGCCAGCGGCGTGCGCAGCTCGTGCGAGATGTCGGCCATGAACTCGCGCCGTGCGCGTTCGTTGTGTTCCAGCGCCTGCGCCAGCAGGTTGAAGTCGCGCGCCAGCTGGCCGAATTCGTCGCGCGCGCCGGTGTCGATGCGGGTGGCGTAATCGCCGGCAGCCAGGCGATGGGTGGCACCGGTGAGCCCACGCATGCGCCGCAGCAAGGCGCGCGACAGCAGCCAGCCGAGCAGCGCGGCGACCAGCAGCGAAGCGCTGCCGATCGTCCACCAGGCGCGTTGCTGCGCCGCATAGAAGCGCGCATCCTCCGCCGCCAGCACCTTCTGGAACGGCAGCATCGCCATCCAGCCGACGGTGCGGCCGGCGACCACCACCGGGCGCAGGATGTCGTTGCGGCCGACATCCGGATTGCCGATCACCGACTTGTAGTCCTTGTCGAGCACGGCGAAGCGGAACACCGCGCCGGTCTGGTCGGAGATCGGCGGCGGGCGCCGCGGCAGGCCGGGGCCGCGCTCCGGGCGCATCAAGACGAACCAGGCGTCGGGGTTGTCGCGCACGAAGTCCCAGTTGCCGTGCCGCGCGTACTCGGCCCTGACCCGCGGCAAGGTCTCCAGCATGCGTTGCACGCCCTGTTCGTTGAGGTAGTCCAGGAACTGGCGCTTGACGAAGACCTGCACGGCCATGCCGTTGATCAGCAGCACCGCCACGCACGCGGCGAGGATGGCGAGGAACAGCTTGGCGGTGATGCCCAGTTTCATCGGAGAGACAATGCGCGACGCGGCGACGGGGATGCTGCGTATTAGCCGCGCCGCGGCAGGGGAAATCAAGCGAATCCGCACCGTTGCCGGCAATCTCCAAATTTGCTGCACATTCGCGCCGTAGCGTGGCCACATTCGGATAAACCGTGAGTTCGCCGCATGCTGCCCGTCGTCGCCCGTCGCTTCCCCGTTTCGTCCTCGCGTTGGCTGCTGGCCATGGCCATCGCCGCAGCGGTCGCCGCATGTTCCTCCGAGCAGCCGCCGCAGCCGCCGCAGGCGCAGGTCGGCGTGCAGACGGTGAAGGCACAGCGGTTGGCGCTGGAGCAGACCCTGTCCGGCCGCACCGTGGCCTACATGACCTCGGAGGTGCGCCCGCAGGTGGCCGGCATCATCCAGAAGCGGCTGTTCACCGAGGGCCAGGACGTCAAGGCCGGGCAGGTGCTGTACCAGATCGATCCGGCCAGCTACCAGGCCAGCTACGACAGCGCCAAGGGCGACCTGGCCGAGGCCGAGGCGGCGGTGCTGTCCTCCAAGCCGGAGGCCGAGCGCTACGCCAACCTGCTCAAGGTCGACGCGGTGAGCAAGCAGGACGCCGACGACGCCATCGCCACGCTGCGCCAGAACGAGGCGGCGGTGGCGGCGGCCAGGGCCTCGCTGCAGAGCGCGAAGATCAATCTCGACTACACCCGCATCAAGGCGCCGATCGCCGGCCGTATCGGCACGTCGACCTACACCCCGGGCGCGCTGGTGACCTCCGAGCAGGACACGGCGCTGACCACGATCAACCAGCTCGACCCCATCTACGTCGATGTCACCCAGACCAGCGCGCAACTGCTGGCGCTGCGCAAACAGCTCGATAGCGGTGTGCTGAAGGCGGTGGACGGCAAGGCAGTCGTGAAGATCGTGCTGGAGGATGGCAGCACCTACACGCATACCGGCACGCTGGAGTTCGTCGGGACCTTGGTGGACACCGGCACTGGCACCGTCACCTTGCGTGCGGTGGTGCCCAACCCCGAGCGCCTGTTGCTGCCTGGCAGCTATGTACGCGCGCTGCTGCCGATGGCGATCAACGACAGCGCGATCCTGGTGCCACAGGGCGCGGTGACCCGCAATACCAAGGGCGAGGCCACCGTGAAGTTGGTCGGCAATGACGCCAAGGTGGTTGAACGGGTGGTGCAGGTCGGCGACGCGATCAAGGACCAGTGGGTGGTGACCTCCGGGCTCAAGCCCGGCGAGAAACTGATCGTCGACGGTGGCAGCAAGGTTTCCGCCGGCCAGGCGGTGAAGGCCGAATCTGCCACCACGACCAGCGATGCTGCCGCGACCAAGACCGGTGCTGCCAGCACCAGGGTCGAGTAAGGAACCGCCATGGCTCGTTTCTTCATCGACCGCCCGATCTTCGCCTGGGTCATCGCGATCGTCATCACGCTGGCCGGCATGCTGGCGGTGTTCACGCTGCCGGTGGAGCAGTATCCGAACATCGCCCCGCCGAGCGTCTCGATCCGCGCCACCTACACTGGCGCCTCGGCCGAGACCGTCGAGAACGCGGTCACCCAGGTGATCGAGCAGAACATGACCGGTCTGGACAGCCTGCTGTACATGTCCTCCAGCAGTTCGTCCGCGGGCAGCTCACAGGTGACCCTGACCTTCGCCTCCGGTACCGACCCGTACATCGCCCAGGTACAGGTGCAGAACAAGCTGCAGCAGGCCGAGTCGATGCTGCCCGACACGGCGCAGAGTACCGGCGTCACGGTGACCAAGTCGTCCGGCAGCATCTTCATGGTGCTGGCCTTCACGTCGGACAACGGCAGCATGAACGGCACCGACATCGCCGACTACATGGTGTCCACGCTGCAGGATCCGGTCAGCCGCGTTTCCGGTGTCGGCAATGTGCAGGTGATGGGTTCGCAGTATGCGATGCGCATCTGGCTCGACCCGGAAAAGCTGCGCACCTACTTGCTGATGCCGTCTGATGTGACCAGCGCGATCACCGCGCAGAACGCCGATGTGTCCTCCGGTTCACTCGGCGCGCTGCCGGCAGTCGAGGGTCAGGCGTTGAGCGCCACGGTGACTTCACGCAGCCGCCTGCAGACCGTGGACCAGTTCAAGGCGATCGTGGTCAAGTCCGACAGCAGTGGTGCGAAGGTGCTGCTGTCGGATGTGGCGCGGGTAGAGTTGGGTAGCGAGTCGTACTCGGCCGTCAGCCAGTTCGACGGTAAGCCTGCCGCCGGCATGGGCATCGAACTGGGCTCGGGTGCCAACGCACTGGATGTATCCGAAGCGGTCGATGCCAGGCTCAAGGAACTGGCGCCGTACTTCCCCACCGGATTGAGCTACCACGTTGCCTACAGCACCACGCCGTTCGTGCGGATCTCGATCGAGGAGGTGGTCAAGACCTTGATCGAGGCGATCGTGCTGGTGATCGCGATCATGTACCTGTTCCTGCAGAACTGGCGGGTGACGTTGATCCCGGCGGTCGCCGTGCCGGTGGTGCTGATGGGCACGTTCGGGGTGCTGTCGCTGCTGGGCTACTCGATCAACACGTTGTCGATGTTCGGCATGGTGCTGGCGATCGGCCTGCTGGTGGACGATGCGATCGTGGTGGTGGAGAACGTCGAGCGGCTGATGAGCGAGGAGGGGCTGTCGCCGTATGAGGCCACGCGCAAATCGATGGGCCAGATCACCGGTGCACTGGTCGGCATCGCGCTGGTGCTGACCGCGGTGTTCCTGCCGATGGCGTTCTTCGGCGGCTCCACTGGCGCGATCTACCGCCAGTTCTCGGTAACGATTGCTTCGGCGATGATCCTGTCGGTGCTGGTGGCGATGACGCTGACCCCGGCGCTGTGCGCGACGATCCTGATCCCGGTCGAGAAAGGCGGCCACGTCACCACCAAGGGGCCGCTGGGACGCTTCTTCGCGTGGTTCAACGAGCGCTTCGACCGCGTCGGGCGTCGCTATCACCGCGGCGTGAAGCACGTGACTGGGCACCGCAAGCTGGGCGTGCTCGCCTATGCGGTGATCCTGCTGGTGATGGGCCTGCTGTTCTGGCGCCTGCCCACCTCGTTCCTGCCCGAAGAGGACCAGGGCATGCTGATGGTGCAGATCAAGCTGCCTTCCGGCGCTACCCAACAGCAGACGCTGAAGGTGATCAATCAGGTTGCCGACTACGTGCGCGAGCAGCCGGAGGTCGCATCGGTGATGGCGGTGGCCGGTTTCAGCACCGGCGGCAGTGGCCAGAACTCGGGCATGGGTTTCGTGCGTCTGAAGGACTGGAGCGAACGCGATGCCGACGCTGCCTCGATCGGCATGCGTGTCACCCGCGCGATGACGCAGAAGTTCCGCGACGCGCAGATCTTCGCGATTGCGCCATCCGGTATCCCAGGACTGGGGCAGAGCGCCGGCTTCACATTCGAGCTGCAGGATCTGGGCGGCGCCGGTCACGAAGCGCTGGTATCGGCGCGGCAGCAGTTGTTGGCGCTGGCGGCCAAGAACGACAAGCTGCAATCGGTGCGCTACGGCAGCCTGGAGGATGCACCGACCTTCGACATCAAGATCGACGATGCCAAGGCCGGCGCGTTGAGCCTGGCGCAGAGCGACATCAATAGCACGTTGTCGACCGCACTGGGCAGCACCTACGTCAACGACTTCATCAACCGTGGCCGGATCAAGAAGGTCTACGTGCAGGGTGAGGCGCAGGCGCGAATGCTGCCGCAGGACATCGGCCGCTGGTCGGTGCTCAACAGCAGCGATGCGATGGTGCCGTTCTCGGCCTTCGCCACCACCGGCTGGAGCTATGCACCGGCCTCGCTGGCGCGCTTCAACGGTTCTGCGTCGATGGAGCTCAGCGGCGAGCCTGCCAGCGGCGTCAGCTCGGGTACCGCGATGACCGAGATGGCGGCGTTGGTGAAGCAGCTGCCGAGCGGCTTTGGTTATGCGTGGTCCGGCCTGTCCTATCAGGAACAGCAATCCGGGGCGCAGGCGCTGCTGCTGTACGCGGTCTCGCTGCTGGTCGTGTTCCTGTGCCTGGCGGCGTTGTATGAGAGTTGGTCGATCCCGTTCTCGGTGATGCTGGCGGTGCCGATCGGCATCCTCGGCGCGCTGCTGTTCACCACGCTGCGCGGGCTGGAGAACGACGTGTACTTCCAGGTTGGCTTGCTTGCCAGCGTCGGTCTGGCAGCCAAGAACGGCATCCTGATCGTCGAGTTCGCCAAGGAGCTGGAGGAGCAGGGCAAGCCGTTGGTCGCCGCCACGTTGGAAGCCGCACGTCTGCGTCTGCGTCCGATCCTGATGACCTCACTGGCGTTCATGCTCGGCGTGCTGCCGCTGGTGGTCAGCAGCGGCGCCGGTTCGGGTAGTCGCCATTCGCTTGGCACCGGCGTGCTTGGCGGCACTTTGGCCTCGACCACGCTGGGCATCTTCTTCGTCCCGTTGTTCTACGTGATTGTGCGCAGCCTGTTCCCCGGGAGGACCGCTCCCGGCAACGGCAAGGCCGCCATGCACGAGGAGGTGACCCCGTGATGCGCGTCCGCGTCCCCCGCCTGGCGCTGGCGAGCGCCTGCGCCGTCGCGCTGGCCGGCTGCGCCAGCACGGCGCCGCGCTACCAGCGTCCGGCCGCGCCGGTGCCGGAGCAGTTCCGCGACGCCCCGGCCGGCGCTGCCGCCGCCGCCGCGGTGGCGGCGCTGGACTGGCGCCAGGTGTTCCTGGACCAGCGCCTGCAGAAGGTGATCGCGCTGGCGCTGGACAACAACCGCGACCTGCGCGTGGCCGTGCTCAACATCGACAAGGCGCGTGCCGAATACCGGATCCAGCGTGCCGATCTGTTCCCGAGCATCACCGCCAGCGGCAGCCAGACCAACGAGGGCGCGCGGTCGGGTGGGCAGTCGCAGGTCAGCCGCAGCGCCAGCGCCGAGGTCGGCGTCAGCAGCTGGGAGCTGGACCTGTTCGGGCGCATCCGCAGCCTCAAGAACGAGGCGCTGGAAACCTACCTGGCGACCGAGCAGACGCAGCGCGACACCCGCTTGAGCCTGGTCGCCGAGGTCGCCGGCGACTGGCTCGCTGTAGCCGCCGACCAGCAGTTGCTGGCGTTGGCCAAGCAGACCCTGGAGAGCCAGCGCAAGACCCTGGAGCTGACCGAGCGCAAGCACGAGCAGGGCGTGGTCTCCGGCGTCGACCTGGCCTCGGTACAGGCCAGCGTGGAGCGCGCGCGCGCCGACCTGGCCAGCTACAGCACCTCGGTGGCGCAGGCGCGCAATGCGCTGGAACTGGTGGTCGGTGCGCCGCTGCCCGAGCAACTGCTGCCGGGCCCGGCTGCCGGCGCCGACGTAGTGGCCCTGGCGCCGCTGCCGGCGGCACTGTCCTCCACGGCGCTGCTGCAGCGCCCGGACGTGCTGTACGCCGAGCACACGCTCAAGGCTGCCAACGCCGATGTCGGCGCGGCGCGCGCGGCGTTCTTCCCGACCATCTCGCTGACCACCTCGGCCGGGCGCAGCAGCGATCAGCTGTCCGACCTGTTCAAGGGCGCCGGCAGCCGTACCTGGTCGTTCGTGCCGAGCATCAGCATCCCGATCTTCCAGGGTGGAGAGCTCAAGGCCGAACTGGATCAGGCAAAGATCAGCAGGAACATCTACGTGGCCGACTACGAGAAGGCGATCCAGAGCGCCTTCAGCGAGGTCGCCGACGCGCTCGCCGAGCGCGCGCATGTAGACGAGCAGCTCGATGCCCAGCGCGCCTACGTCGACGCGACCCGGCGCAGCTACGAGTTGAGCGATGCGCGCTACCGCAACGGCGTGGACAGCTACCTGGACGCGCTGACCTCGCAGCGCTCGTACTACAGCGCACAGCAGGACCTGATCACCCTGCGCCTGACCGAGGCCAGCAACCGCGTCGCCCTGTACAAAGTGCTGGGCGGCGGCGCCGACGCGCAGAGCGATGCGCCGATGGCCGACGCGGGACGTTAGCGCGTCCCCGACTCCGGTACTCGCAGTTCGCGCAATGTTGTGGGAGCGGCTGAAGTCGCTCCCACAAAACACATCAGACTTCACCGGGCCTGCAGTGTCCGTTGCAGCCGCTTTTGCCAATCCCTAATCGCGGCTTTCCGCAGCCGAATGGCTGGTCATACCAGACCCGCCCCTCACCGCGCCGCGTTGGCGTTCATCGTCGCGTTGCGGCTGGCATCCAGATACTGCGCCGGATCGCGCATGCCGGTGGTGTGGCACTGGCCGGTGGTGTGGCCGCGGTTGATCCCGCCCGGCAGCTGCGCGTTGACCTGCTCGACCACGCCGTCCTCCGGATCGTCCAGCACCAGGTCCGAGGCCGCGTTGCAGTAGTCGTTGGTGTACCAGTTGGTCTTGGCGAAGGAGGTGGTGTAGTAGTTGACCAGCGCCCGCGCCGAGGTCGGGATGCCGGCCAGCCACGCCTTGGCGCCGTCGTAGGTCATGTCGCTGTTGCTGCCGCAGCCCACGCCGAACCACGAGCCCACCGTGGCCAGGATGCCGGACAGGTTGGTGCCCTGGTACGGCGTGCCCACCGACTGCATGACGCGCCCGCCGCTGGCGTTGTCCAGGCCGCTCCAGTAGTAGCTGTACAGATGCAGCGCGGCCATGCCGCCCTGGCTGTGCGCCACCGTGCCGAACGAATTCCATTGGCTGCCGAACTGGCCCAGCAGCTGCGCGAACTGGTCGTTGCTGCGGTTCTGGTTGGCGTCCAGGAAGGTCGAGGCGTTGCTGAACTGCGCCACCGGCCACACCCCGCCCGAGCAGTAGCCATGCACCAGCACCAGCCGCTGGTCGGTCGCCTGCGCTTGCGCATCGGTCGCCGCGCGCTGCAGCGCGGCCGGTCGCTCGCCCATGCGCATGCTGGCGTCGATCGCGCCGCCGCGCGCCACGCTGCTGCGGCGCAGGGCCGGCAGGCTCAGCGCCAGCGTGTCGCGCGTGGCCAGCAGCACGAAATGGTCCGGGTCCTCGATGCGCAGGTTGCGCAGCGTGAACGGCGCACGCGCGCCGGCACGGACGATCCAGCGTTCGTCCACGCTCAGCGGCAGGCGTCCGTTCTGCGGCGCGAGCATGCCGCCGAGCCAGGCGACCGGCACGGCGCTGCCATCGCGGCCGGTGCCCCACAGTTCGCCGAGCACGCGGTAATGCGCCGGCGCCTTGCCGTCGGCGCTGACCGGGATCGGCAGCGACAGGCGGGTGCCATCCTGCGCGCTGGCCGTCACCGCGTCGGCGGCGATGCGCAACGTGGTGTCGAGTACCGGCAGCACGTGTTCGGCGGTCCGCACGAAGCTCTGGCCGGCCGCATCCTCGCCATGCACCACCACCTGCGCGAGATAGCTGCCGGGGACCTTCGCCGGGAAATCGCCGGCATAGATGCCGTCGCCGGCGGCGCCGTCGCCGTGGCGGCCGTCGTCGGCCATCGGCCATTGCGTCACCGTGCCGTCGGGCGCGGTCACGCGCAGCTGCGCATCGCGGATGCGCCCGGCAGTGGCGCCGAGCGCGGTGGCGCCGTGTTCGTCGCTGCCGCCGAGCATCGCGGTCAGGCCGATGCGCTGGCCGCTGTGCAACTGCCGGCGATCGCTGGGATAGGACGCCAGCTGGGTGCGCGCATCGCCTTCCATCAACAGGTAGCCGCGTTGCGCGGCGCTGCCGTCGGCGCGCAGGGTCAGCGTCCAGCTGCCGTTGGCGGCGCTGTCCACGCGGTACTCGCGCGCCGGCAGCGCGGTATCGCCGCTGCCCAGGCGGGTGGCGACGGCGTTCGGCACGACGGCGGCGGCGCTGGTGCGTGCGTTCGCCGCACCGGGCGCATGCAACTGCGGTTGCCAGTCGTGCGTGCCGGACAGCAGCACGAAGCGCAACTTGCCGTTTTCCACGGGCAGCGTCGCCTGCCATTGCGCCGCCTCGCCGCTGCGCGCGGAAGCGAATTCCACCGGCAGCAGCGCACTCTTGGACAGGATCGCCGCCTCGGCCGGCGCCGGCGCGCGCATCTGCGCGAATTCCTCGGGTGGACCGGCCAATTGCTTGGGGACCAGCTCGGCCGCATGCGCGAACATGGGCGACAGCAGCAGCGTGGACAGCAGGGACAGCGTCGGTAGCGTCGACATGGCGGCTCTCTCCTTGAACAGTGCGAAGCCGGACAGTGCGCCGATCGCGATCGCGATCGCGATCGCGACCGCACGCCTGCGCAGCGGATGCAGCGCCCCCTCGCCGCGACGTGACTGCGTTATACCCCGCCACCATGACAGTTCCACGATGCGCTGCAGCACCGCCGTGCGTGCTGCGCTGTGGTACGGCCGCGGCGGATGGTCTAGTGTCTGCGCTGGGGCGGCACCGCGGTGCCGGCGGGGATGCTGGAACAGCCAGGGGGATGTCCGGATGCTGCGCTATGCAATGCCTTTGTCTATTTTTTGCGCCGCGCTGGCGCCGGTTACGGGCCTGGCGCAAGCGCCTGCGCCGATCCGCAGCGCGTTCGCCTTCTGCAGCGTGACCGACACCGGCGGGGTGCCGGCCAAGGTCTGGGCCTCGCCAGTCGTCGAGGTGTCCTATCAAGACGACGCCACCGGCTGGCTGCGGCGCAGCAACGAGCTGGCCAGCGATTTCCTGCAGCACGTGGGCAGCCTGGGCGGGGCCGGAACCAAGGACTGCATGCTCGGTCCCGGGCGCGAGCAAGCCCAGGCGCAGCGCGAGCAGCAGCGCGCCATATGGAGCAAACGCCTGTTGCTGATGAAGGTGGGCAGCTGGCGCGACGTGGACTGGACGCCGCCGCCGTGGGATGCCAGCGCCAAGGCGCCTGCGCAGACGATGCGCTATTTCTATTGCTACGCGACCCAGGTCGACATTCCCGATCGCAGCGACCTGGCGCGCACGGTCGCCAGCCAGGTCTTCGTCATGCCCACCGGCGCCGATCCGATGGCGGTCTACACGCAGAGTGCGGCGTACGCCGAGGAATTCAAGCAGACCGTGCGCGCGCATGGCCTGCCGGACGAAGGCACCACCTGCACCGCGTACGACACCCAGGGCGAAGCAGGCAAGGCCAGTCGCGACTACCGCAGGCTGTTCGGCGGGTTCAATACCAAGTTCACCGACGTGGCGTGGATGCCGAGCGGGCGCGCAGCTGCCGCGGTCGCTGCGACGCCGATGCCGATGCCGACGCCCGCAGCGCCGGCCGCGGCGGCTGCGACTGCGGCTCCCAGAGCGTTGGGAGTGCGCATCGGATCGGTCACCGAGACGGTGGCGCAGGCAACCGGACTTCCTGCCGCGCGCGGCGCTTGGATCGTGGAGGTGATCGACGGCAGCGTCGCCATGCAAGCCGGGATCAAAGCGATGGACGTGTTGCTGGAGATCGACGGCCGGCCTGTCGGCGCCCCTCAGGACCTGCCAACCCTGGTGGCCGGGCTGCGCGCAGGCGTTCCGGTGCCGGCGCAGGTATGGCGCGATCGCCGCGTGCAGCAACTGAGCCTGCTGTTTCCGGGCGGCGCTGCCGCTGCGGCGCCGACGCAAGGACAAGTGCCGGCGGCCACTGCGCCAACGACGCAATGAGCCGCGCCCGCCTGTAGCGTTGCAGGGTGTCTGTCGCCTGCCGCGGGTTCGTGGCCGCCGCCCGCGGCGCGTCTGGCAATGTCGCAGGGCAGGGCTGTTTCGATAGCACCGGCATCAACCAGACGCTGCGCGGCGATGCCCGCGAACGGCAGGCCGGGCACCGCTGTCGCTGCGATGCCCGGCGTGCAGCACGCCGGGCACCGTTGGCCTACGTCGATGACCTACGCCGCTTGCGCCTGCTGCGCGCGTAGCTGCCGCGCCGCGGCCACCATCGCTTCCAGCGCGCTGCGCGTTTCCGGCCAGCCGCGCGTCTTCAACCCGCAATCCGGATTGACCCACAGCTGCTGCGGATCCAGCACCGCCCGCGCCTTGTCCAACAGCTGCACCATCTCCTGCGTGCCGGGCACGCGTGGCGAGTGGATGTCGTACACGCCCGGGCCGATCGCGTTCGGATAGCGGAAGCGCACGAACGCATCGAGCAGTTCCATCCGCGAGCGCGAGGTCTCGATCGAGATCACGTCGGCATCCATCGCCGCCACCGCCTCGATGATGTCGTTGAACTCCGAATAGCACATGTGGGTATGGATCTGGGTGGCGTCGCGCACGCCGGCTGCGGCGATGCGGAAGCACTGCACCGCCCAGTCCAGGTACGCCTGCCAGTCGGCGCGGCGTAGCGGCAGGCCTTCGCGGATCGCCGGCTCGTCGATCTGGATCACGCCGATGCCGGCCGCCTCCAGGTCGCGCACCTCGTCGCGCAGCGCCAGCGCGATCTGCCGGCAGGTCTGCGCGCGTTCCTGGTCGTCGCGCACGAACGACCACTGCAGCACCGTCACCGGTCCGGTCAGCATGCCCTTCATCGGCTTGTCGGTCAGCGACTGCGCGTACTGGGTCCAGCGCAGCGTCATCGGCGCCGGCCGCTGCACGTCGCCGAAGATGATCGGCGGCTTCACGCAGCGCGAGCCGTAGCTCTGCACCCAGCCGTGCTTGGTGAAGGCGAAACCGTCGAGCTGCTCGCCGAAGTATTCGACCATGTCGTTGCGCTCGAACTCGCCGTGCACCAGCACGTCCAGCCCGATCTGCTCCTGCGCGCGCACGCAGCGTTCGGTCTCCGCGGCCAGGAACGCGTCGTACTCGGCATCGCCGAGCTTGCCGGCCTTGTGCTGCGCGCGCGCCTGCCGCACCTGCGCGGTCTGCGGGAACGAGCCGATCGTGGTGGTCGGGTAGGCCGGCAACCGCAATGCCGCCTGTTGCGCATCGCGCCGCTGCGGATACGGCGACTGCCGGTGGCCGGCATCCTCGCTCAGCGCCGCCACCCGGCGTGCGACCTCGGGCCGATGCACGCGCGCCGACGCGCGCCGCGTCGCCAGCGCCTCGCGCGCCGCGTCCAGCTCGGCCTGCGCATGCGGCAACTCGTGCACCGCGTCGGCCAGCGTGCGCAGCTCCTGCAGCTTCTGCCTGGCGAAGGCCAGCCAGGCGTACAGCTCGCGGTCCAGCGCCTTTTCCTGTTCCAGGTCCACCGGCACGTGCAGCAGCGAGCACGACGGCGCCAGCCACAGGCGTTCGAGGCCGACATGCCCGGCCGCGTAGCGCGCCAGGGTCAGCGCGTTGTCCAGCGGCGTGCGCCACACGTTGCGGCCGTTGACCAGTCCGGCCGACAGCACCCGGTCCGCCGGCAACGCCTGCAGCACCGCGTCCAGCTGCGCCACGCCGCGGACCAGGTCCACGTGCAGGCCGTCCACCGGCAGCGCCGCGGCCAGTTCCAGGTTGTCGCCCAGCTCGCCGAAATACGTGGTCAGCAGCAGCTTCGGCCGCGGTGCCTGGGCCAGGAACGCATAGGCGCGGCGGTAGGCGTCGCGCGCGGCCTCGTCCAGGTCCAGCACCAGCGCCGGCTCGTCGATCTGCACCCAGTTGGCGCCGGCCGCGTCGAGCTGCTGCAGCAGCTCGGCGTAGACCGGCAGCAGGCTGTCCAGCAGCGCCCAGCGATCGCTGCCGTCCACGGTCTTGGACAGCAGCAGGAAGGTCACCGGCCCGATCAGCACCGGCCGCGTGGTGATGCCCAGCGCCTTGGCTTCCAGGAACTCGGCCAGCGGCTTGTCGCCGCGCAGGCGGAAGTGCTGGCGCCGCGCCAGCTCCGGCACCAGATAGTGGTAGTTGGTGTCGAACCACTTGGTCATTTCCAGCGCGTGCAGGTCCAGGCCGTCCTCCTGCGAGCCGCGCGCCATCGCGAAGTAGCCGGCCAGCGGATCGGCATCGGCCAGCGCGCGGTAGCGCTGCGGAATCGCGTCGAACAGGAACGCGGTGTCGAGCATCGCGTCGTACAGGCTGAAGTCGTTGCTGGGCGGCAGATCCACCCCGGCTTCGACCTGCAGCCGCCAGTGCCGCTGGCGCAGCTGCCGCGCCGTGTCTTGCAGGCTTGCCTCATCCGTTTCGCGGCGCCAGTAGCTTTCCAGCGCACGCTTGAGCTCGCGCCGCGCACCGATGCGCGGGAAGCCCAGGTTGGTCACGATCGTCATTTGCGTTTCCTCATTGCGTTCATGGGCATTGAGGAACGAAGGAACCGCGCGCCGTCCGCCCGTTCGCACGGGACGCCCGCCACGCCAGCGACCTTCGCCCCCGCGGGCGAACCGGCGCCACGCGGGCAGGCGGAAGAGCGCGGCGCGGCGCAGGGCCACGGCACGGCTTCCGGCCGCCTCCCCGCGGAGGCGCCAGGTCGAATCGGAGGACGCACAGGTCCTCCGGCCGGGGCCGGTATTCGGGCTGATGGACGAGCGCACCGTGCCGGCTGCGCGCCTACTGTCCGCCGCTTCCCAGGCCGGCATGCGCCGGCCCAGTGCCATTGACGGAGGTCGTTTCCATTCACCGCTGCGGGGCAGCTCCGGAATGGGCAGGCGCTTGCGGCGCCGGCCGTCACCGGATTCCCGTTTAAATCCATCCCTTCATCCGAATGAAGCGATGGATACCTTCGGCGAGCGCACGATAGGCCGGATGCGGCGGCGGGTCAAGCGCCAGGTGAATGGAGGCTGATGTACAACTTGTATATGCATCCTGCTGCTGCACGCAATTCGCGCTAGCGAACGGGCATGTAGCTTGATGCATTGTGGTCCTCGAGGTCGGCTTGTCCCAAGCACTCCAAGTCTCGGCCTGTCAGATCAGTCAATGATCCTATAGATTGCATGGAGGAGCGGCTTCGGCGCCCTTGATGAGAACTTCGCTTTGTAACCGTTATAGGCAAGTTTCAGAAGTCGGCTGTTCATGAGCACTTCCCCAGCTCGCGTTTGATGTAGGCCTCGCTCAGCCGGTGCGTGAGTTCGATCAGGTTGATGATACGGCCTTGCTGATCTTGATCCGACCAGGGGAGAACCATGTCCCCGTGCATTGAGGAATTGCGGATGCGACTCCATGCGTCGATCTGGTCAGAAGTGACGATCCCTTGTTGCACCAGCGATTTCAGCGTCTTGGCGATGCCCTTCTTCTTGAATCCATTGAGATAGTCCAAGACTCTGTTGCGAAGGTTGCTGTCGCCTTTCCAATCCTTGACTACCTGCTTGAGGCTATCGACGTCGGTGGCTGCCCAGTCGGCCTTCCACTCTGCCTCGGAGAACATCATTTTCGCGATGCCTTCGACAGTGCTGGCCAACGTCATGCAAACGACCCAGTTGGAGCCCCTGCTTGCCTGTACGATCTCCCAGTAGTATCGAGTCAACGGATGTGCCTCGAAGTTTGGGTGGCCATCTGCGTCTCGAGCTGCGGCAACTATCGTCAGGATGTCGCGGTACAGGTTCCAAAAGCGCTCACCGGCTCCAAGCGGATCTTCGCGCAAGATGCTGGCCGTCAGCGTGGTGGCTGGTTCCCACGAGGATGGGCTGAACCTGATAAAGGCTCTGCCGTCGCCGAAATTCCGGGCGTACAGGCTTGGGGACACGATTTCACCTGGCAGGAGATTCAGAGGTTCGCTGAGCCAGTTTTCCAGATGCGGATGTGGGAAGTCTGGCGTAGTGTTCGCCACGGCCCAGACATGTTGATGCTCAGGTGACAGAAAGAACTCAATCTCTGCATCCAGCACATTGATGGTTCTAGTGCCTGAACTGCGCGACCAAAGAACCTGCTTGTCGCCCCGAAGCACGGTCTTGACCATGTTCATAGGCATCGGTAGCCGTAGAGACCGATCAAATATCAGCTCAACACCGCTCTTCTCGGCAACGCCGAAACCGCTGGCGTCTGTAGCAGGCTATGTATGGGGCCGGATAGCCGCCAGATGTTTGCGGCCTCTTCGCCCACAGTCAGCTCCCGACCACTCCGCTCCATCGTATGCGGTCGCATTGATCCTGAATTGGCGCTGGATGTCATGGGGATGCCTCTGCGCCTGGACTATCCTTTTGAAGGCATCGGATCCGTCTCGTGGAGTGCCGTGCATGACGAAGTAGATGCGCTTGTCGGAACCGACCTTGATATGCCCTGGTCCAGTAAAAACTGGCGGCTCATGGTCGCGCCCAAGGATCTCCATGCGCGGGCATTCAATCGTGACCGAACCCTTCAGTAGGCGATCGACCCATCGGGAGAGCGTGCGGACTGTCACTAGTTATCGATCAGGCAGCTTCAAGCTCGACGTGGACTTGCTGGCCCAGGGCGGCGGCGATGTTCACCAGCGCATCGAGCGAAAATCTAGAGATCCGACCACGCAGCAGGTCATTGATGCGTGGCTGAGTGATGCCGCACCTTTCAGCCGCAACAGCCTGCGTCCAGCCGCTTCCCTGGATCAGATAGGCGATCTTCCTCATCAGTTCGGCGCGGACCTTGAGGTTGGCGGCTTCCTCGGTGGTATCTGCAAGCGCATCCCAGACGCTGGTGAATCGGTCGGTCTTGGTCTTGCTCATGGTCATTTCCTGCTTAGCAGGGCGAAGCGTTGCTTCGCCAGGTCGATGTCGCGTTTCGAAGTGGCCTGCGTCTTCTTCTGGAAGGCATGAAGTACGTAGACAGCATCGGTCAATCGGGCCATGTAGATGACACGGTAGGCGCCAGTCTCGTCACGTACCCGAATCTCCTCGACGCCCTTGCCGATCGTCGGCATGGGTTTGAAGTCGTCCGGCTGCAGTCCGTGCTGTACGCGATCCAACTGGTATCCGGCATCTCGCTTCGCGTCGTCGGGGAACTCCCGCAGACGGTGCAGGGAGTCCCCCAAGAACTCGATTGGCCTGGCAGGCATGAATATATCCGTTTTGATATAAATGGCAAGTGAGTCATGAAGTGGCCTTGGTGGGGCGTTCCTCGACTTGCTCAGGCCGCAGGTGGGTGTACCTCTTCAAGATCGTCCAGGACTCGTGCGTGGGAACGGGGCGTTCCGAGACGTCTTTCCGTGCTCGGCCTCGTCAGCCGCAACACGTTCTCTGTGCGATTTCGTAGCCTTGAGGTCCACATTCTTGGTGCGTCTCCATGCGGGGGTTCCTCGATGTCTTTACGGTAGCACTCCAGTAGCCCGACTGACATCGAGCCTTTCTTAGAGGCTTGCTGCGGCATGCGTTGCTGTCCAACTGGGCCTTGCAGAGGCGCATTCATTCGGTTGCCAGTTGGCGGCGATCAAGGGTCTCCGGCTCGGAGTGGATGCGCTTGCTCTGCCGGTGGGGGCGGATCTGGGCCGTGTACTCTAGTGATCTGCCTTTGCAACCACCGCTGACGATTGTTCTCATGTGGCCGATGCTACATGGCCATTCTCGTAGCTCCAGCTTAGCAATGGGCACCCGAAAGCTCGCAAAATCGACCGATCATGAGCGTAACCAACCATCACGAAAATGTAGGCATGTCATTGGATCTGCGAGAGAAATCGCGCTATGAGGCGACCTTTCGTCTTTCGGTCGCCCCGATGATGGACTGGACCGACCGCCATTGCCGCGTGTTCCACCGGCTGCTGGCGCCGTCGGCGCGGCTGTATACCGAGATGGTGCACGCCAATGCCGTGGTGCTGGGCGACCGCGAGCGCTTGCTGGGCTTCGATGCGGTCGAGCATCCGCTGGCGCTGCAGCTCGGCGGCAGCGATCCGGCGCTGCTGGCGCAGGCGGCGCGGATCGGCCAGGAGTGGGGTTACGACGAGATCAATCTCAATTGCGGCTGCCCGTCCGACCGGGTCCAGGCCGGGCGCTTCGGCGCCTGCCTGATGCGCGAGCCGGCGCTGGTCGCCGACTGCGTGGGGGCGATGGGGCAGGCGGTGGACATCCCGGTCACGGTGAAGTGCCGGCTCGGGGTGGACCAGGACGACGATTACGCGGGGTTCCTCGCCTTCGTCGACCAGGTCGCCGCCGCCGGCTGCGGGCTGTTCGTGGTGCATGCGCGCAACGCATGGCTGCAGGGCCTGTCGCCGAAGGAGAACCGCGAGGTGCCGCCGCTGCGCTACGACTGGGCCTACCGGCTCAAGCGCGAGCGCCCGCAGTTGCAGATCGTGCTCAATGGCGGGTTGGCCGACGTGGACACGGCGCGGGCGCAGCTGGAATCGGTGGATGGGGTGATGCTGGGCCGCGCCGCCTACCACGATCCCTACGTGCTGCACCGGCTGGACGCGGCGCTGACCGGCGCCGCGCCGCGGCCGCGCGCCGAGCTGCTGCGTGCGCTGCGGCCGTATGTCGAGGCGCACCTGGCCGAGGGCGTCGCGCTCAAGCACATCGCCCGGCACCTGCTCGGCCTGTTCCACGGCCAGCCCGGCGGCCGCGCGTTCCGCCAGGTGCTCAGCGAGGGCGCGCACCGGCCGGGCGCGGACTGGGCGCTCCTGGAACAGGCGTTGCGCATGACCGAGGGGACACCGCGGGTCGCAGCGTAGTGGTGCACCGGCCGGCGGGCGGTTTGTCCTCCGCCAAGGCGCCCGGCGACCCAACGCAAGCTGTCCCGACCGACGCCACGCTTCCCTTTCGGATACGCGTTCAGTTACTTTGTTCAGCTTGCTGCGGCAGCCGACACCGCCGCAGCAGGGGCGGCAGATCGTTGCCGAGGCGGGGTCAGGCGCCGCTGGCGAGGGCCTGCCGGCGCGGTGCCGGGAGTTCATTTCACTGAACGCAAGCGGCCGCGGCGGGAAAAGTTCAGATCGGATTCACCCCGAAAAATCAAGAATTTGGCTCGATTTTGCGAAATCGCGGCACCGCTGCCGGGTGCCCTGTTTCACGACTTTTGAACGTTTCCGATCAGTCCGTTAGGATGCCACCTCGTGACCTCGCCCACTCTCCGCCGCTGCCGTACCACTGCCGTGATCGCGCTCGCGCTCATGGCGGTCGGCCATGGCTGGGCGCAGCAGCCCGGCCCGCCAGGCGTACCGCCGATGGCGCCGGCCCGAGAGGCGGCCCGGGCGCGCGACAACGGCAGCTCGCTGTCCGATGCGGTGCGCCGGGTGCAGCGGTCTACCGGTGGACAGATTCTCGGTGCCGAGCGTGTGCCGTTCGACGGGCGCGACATCAATCGCGTCAAGTACATGGATGGCCGCGGCCGCGTGCGCTACATGGACGATCCGCAGCCTGGCCGCGCCACGCCGCCGCGCGTGCCGCGCCCGAGCGACGCGCAGGAACCACCACGCGGCGATAACCCCTGAGCCCGGATAGTCTGGTTCAGCTTGTCATACACACTGCCCCGGCCGCCGGCCAACTGTAAGTCACTAGGGAGAGTTCATGCGTATCCTTCTGGTCGAAGACGAAGCTCCGCTGCGAGAGACCCTGGCTGCTCGCCTGAAGCGCGAAGGCTTCGCGGTGGATGCGGCGCAGGACGGCGAGGAAGGCCTGTACATGGGCCGCGAAGTGCCGTTCGACGTGGGCATCATCGATCTCGGCTTGCCGAAGATGTCGGGCATGGAGCTGATCAAGGCGCTGCGCGACGAAGGCAAGAAGTTCCCGGTGCTGATCCTCACCGCGCGTTCCAGCTGGCAGGACAAGGTGGAGGGCCTGAAGCAGGGCGCCGACGACTACCTGGTCAAGCCGTTCCATGTCGAGGAGTTGCTGGCGCGGGTCAACGCGCTGCTGCGCCGCGCCGCGGGCTGGAGCAAGCCGACCCTGGAATGCGGGCCGGTGGCGCTGGATCTGGCGGCGCAGACGGTCAGCGTCAGCGGCAGCAACGTCGATCTGACCAGCTACGAATACAAGGTGCTCGAGTACCTGATGATGCATGCCGGCGAACTGGTCTCCAAGGCCGACCTCACCGAGCACATCTACCAGCAGGACTTCGATCGCGACTCCAACGTGCTGGAAGTGTTCATCGGCCGTTTGCGCAAGAAGCTGGATCCGGACGGCGAACTGAAGCCGATCGAGACCGTGCGCGGTCGCGGTTACCGGTTCGCGATCCCGCGCACCGAAGGCTGATCCCACGCGCCTGCGACGAGCGACCGAAGGACGCGACAGCGTGGCGGCACGGCCCAAGTGGTACAAGCGCTGGCGCCCGCGCTCGTTGCAGGCGCGCCAGCTGCTGGCCGCCAGCCTGAGCCTGGTGGCGTTCCTGGCCGCGGCCGGCTATGCGCTGGACCAGGCCTTCGCCGACACCGCGCTGAGCAACCTGCGCGAGCGCCTGAAGAGCTACGCCACCGCCTACGCCAACAACGTCGACGTGGCGCGCGACGGCTCGCTGTACATCAACAACGACAAGCCGCCGCCGGACCCGCATTTCGACCGGCCGGGCAGCGGCCTGTACGCGCAGATCGTGCTGCCCAACGAACGCTGGATCTCGATGTCCAGCGAGGGCCCGCTGCCGCCCAGGGGCGGCATGCTCGAACCGCGCCAGGAAACCTTCGACGGCCCCTGGCCGATGACCCAGATCGACGGCAGCGAAGGCGAGGTCTACCGCTACGGCATCGGCCTGGCCTACGTGCGCCGCGACAAGGAAACCCCGGTCACCATCTACATCATGGAGGACACCCGCGCGCTGGGTGCGCAACTGCGCGTGTTCCGCGGCCGGGTATGGTTCAACCTCGGCGGTGCCGGGCTGATCCTGCTGCTGCTGCAGGCCTTCATTCTGCAATGGAGCCTGCGCCCGCTGCGACGGGTGATCAACGAACTGACCAAGGTGCAGCGCGGCGAAGCGGTGCGCATGGGCGATCGCCATCCGCGCGAACTGGAACCGCTGACCGACAGCATCAACGCCTTCATCGAGAGCGAGCGCGAGAACCTGGACCGCCAGCGCAACACCCTGGCCGACCTGGCGCACAGCCTGAAGACGCCGCTGGCGGTGCTGCGCACCCAGCTCGACAGCGGCACCGAAGGCCCGGAGCTGCGCGAGGAACTGGACGCGCAGCTGCGGCGCATGAACAACCTGGTGACCTACCAGCTCAGCCGCGCCGCTTCCAGCGGCCACAAGCTGTTCTCCGCGCCGCTGCCGATCGAACCCAACGCCGAGGAGATCGTGCGCGGGCTGGAGAAGGTGTACGCGGCCAAGGGCGTGCTGTGCGAGTTCGACATCGAGCCGAGCGCGCGCTTCCACGGCGAACCCGGCGACCTGCAGGAACTGCTCGGCAACCTGCTCGAGAACGCCTTCAAGTGGGCGCGGCGGCGGGTGCTGCTGAGCGTGCGTCCGGCCCCGGCCGCCGGCAGCCGCCGCGCCGGCCTGGTGATCTCGGTGGAGGACGACGGCCCCGGCATCGCGCCGGAGGAAGTGGCGCACATCCTGCAGCGCGGCGTGCGCGGCGACGAACGCGTGCACGGCCACGGCATCGGCCTGGCGATCGTGCAGGACCTGGTCAAGGGCTACCGCGGCGAACTGCAGGTGAGCCGTTCCGAGGAGCTGGGCGGCGCGCGCTTCCTGGTCACCATGCCGCCGGGACTGTAGCCGCACAGCGTCCGTGTGCTTCAGGTGAATCCCGCGCAAACGTCGCGGCGGCTTCCGACATCGGCTTAACGCCTGGCGCAGGCAGACGCGGATACTGCGCGAGTCGTCACACCCGGTTTTTCCGTCCAAGGAGTGCCGCATGCCCGAGCCCCGGCATCGTCCCGTATCGCGTCTGCGCGTGCATGGGCGCCGCGCGTTGCGCAACGCGCAGCGGCTGCTGCTGTCGCTGTTGCTGGTGCTGTTCACCGTGGGCGCCATCGCCGGCAGCCAGAAGGTGCTGGAGCGCGACGACGCGCGCTGGCTGCAATCGATGACCACCGGGCTGGACAGCGCCAGCATGTCGCAGCTGCAGCACGACGGACGCAAGCGCTTCCTGCGCGACCAGTTGCAGGCCTCCAGCGGCGACGACGCCCTGCCCGCCGCGGTGCGCACGCAACTGGACGGCTACGAGGCGTTGCATACGCCGGTGCAGGAGTTGCTCAAGCAACTGGACGCGCGCCAGCAGTACATCAAGGCGATGCCCGACGGCGAGGCCAAGATCGCGGCGAAGAAAGCACTGCAGCAGCGCGCCGATGCGCTGCTGGCGCAGGCGCGGCAGGCGCAGCTGCTGCGCGCGGTGTATTCGCGCGACCAGTTGCGCGAGCAGATGGTGTGGTTCTGGCTCAACCATTTCAGCGTGTTCGCCGACAAGGGCCGCCTGCACTGGACCGTCGCCGACTACACCGACAACGCGATCCGCCCGCATGCGCTGGGCAAGTTCTCCGACCTGGTGATGGCGACGCTGCAGAGCCCGGCCATGCTCGAGTACCTGGACAACGCGCAGAACGCCAAGGGCAAGGTCAACGAGAACTATGCGCGCGAACTGATGGAGTTGCACACGCTGGGCGTGGACGGCGGCTACAGCCAGCGCGACGTGCAGCAGCTGGCGCTGATCCTCACCGGCGTCGGCATCGCCCCGCCCAACCGCGATGCGCCGCCGAAACTGCCGCCGCCGCAGCAGGCGCAGTACCTGCGCCGCGGCGCGTTCGAATTCAATCCGGCGCGGCACCAGCCCGGCGACAAGACCCTGCTCGGCCAGCGCATCGCCGGCGGCGGTTTCGACGAGGTCCAGCGCGCGGTGCAGCTGATCGTGCGCCAGCCGGCCTGCGCACACTTCGTGTCGCGGCGCCTGGCCGAGTATTTCATTGCCGACGATCCGCCGCCGGCGCTGGTGGAGAAGATGGCGCGCGCCTTCCAGCGTAGCGATGGCGATATCGCCGACGTGCTGCAGGTGATGTTCACCGCGCCGGAAATGGCCGCCGGCGCGCCGCACAAGTTCAAGGATCCGTACCGCTTCCTGGTGTCGTCGCTGCGCCTGGCCTACGACGGGCAGACCCTCGTCAATCCGCAGCCGCTGCTGGGCTGGCTGAGCCAGATGGGCGAACCGACCTATGGCCGCATCACCCCCGACGGCTGGCCGCTGCAGTCCAGCGCCTGGAACAGTTCCGGGCAGATGGCGCAGCGTTTCGAGATCGCGCGGGCGATCGGCGGCGGCAATACGCAGCTGTTCACCAGCGACGGCCAGCAGCGCGGCGGCTTTCCGCAACTGACCACGCCGCTGTATTACCAGGCGATCGAGCCGCAACTCGGCGCGACCACCCGCCAGGCGCTGGCGCAGGCGCGATCGCAGCAGGAGTGGAATGCGTTCCTGCTGGCCTCGCCCGACTTCAACTACCGCTGATCCGGCCCATAGCGCCGGGCGCGGCGGTTGCCGCCACGCCCGGCGATCACGGAGGTCCATCCCATGCACCGTCGCCATTTCCTGTTCGCGTCCGCCGCCGCCGCGGCCAGTCTGCCGTTCGCCGGGCGCCTGTTCGCCGCGCCGGCACCCTCGCCGCGCCTGCTGGTGGTGTTCCTGCGCGGCGGCTACGACAGCAACAATCTGCTGATTCCCTACGCCAGCGATTTCTACTACGCGTCGCGGCCGACCCTGGCGATCGCGCGGCCGGATCCGGCCAACCCCAACAGCGCCATCGCGCTGGACACGCAGTGGGGCCTGAACCCGCGGCTGCGCGATACCTTGCAGCCGCTGTGGGACGACAAGCAGCTGGCATTCGTGCCGTTCGCCGGCACCGACGACCTGTCGCGCAGCCATTTCGAAACCCAGGACAGCATCGAGGCCGGGCAACCGGCCGGACAGCGCAGCGACTACCGCTCCGGCTTCCTGGCGCGGCTGTCGCAGGTGGCCACCGGCACCCCGGCGATCGCCTTCACCGATTCGCTGCCGCTGAGCTTCCAGGGCGGCGGCGACATTCCCAACCTGTCGCTCAAGCGCAATCCGACCCCCGCTTTCGACCAGCGCCAGGCCGGGATCCTGGCGCAGATGTACCAGGGCACGACCCTGGCCAGCGCCGCGCACGAGGGCCTGGCGCTGCGCCAGCAGGTGTCGCAGGCGTTGCAGGACGAAATGCAGCAGGCCAACCGCGGCGCCGCCAGCGCGCGCACCTTCGCCGAGGAGACCCGGCGCATCGCCACGCTGATGCGCGAGCGCTATCGGCTCGGCTTCGTCGATGTCGGCGGCTGGGACACGCACGTCAACCAGGGCAGCACCGACGGCACCCTGGCGACCAATCTCGGCAACCTGTCCGAGGGCCTGGCCGCCTATGCCGAGGCGCTGGGACCGGAGTGGCGCAATACCGTGGTGGTGGTGCTGTCCGAATTCGGCCGCACCTTCCGCGAGAATGGCGACAAGGGCACCGACCACGGCCACGGCACCACGTACTGGGTGATGGGCGGCGCGGTCAACGGCGGCCGCATCGCCGGCGAACAGGTCGCGGTGAGCAAGGAAAAACTGTTCCAGGATCGCGACTACCCGGTGCTGACCAACTACCGCGACCTGTTCGCCGGCCTGCTGAGCCGCATGTGGGGCCTGTCGCCGGCGCAGTTGCAGCAGGTGTTCCCGCAGGCGCATGCGCGGGATCTGCAACTGGTGTGAGGCGCGCGATGCGGCATTGCCGCACGCGCGGCGGCGGGCCGACTCGGCGCACCTGCAGAAACGGGCTTCAGTCCCCGGCGCTATCCGGCACCGTGATGTCTGCCACTGCGCCGGCCGCGGCTGAAGGGCACCTCCGATAACCTCGATTCCCAAAAATTGCACGTTGTGCGCATCAATGAATTGCGAGCGCTTTAGCCGGGTTTCTTGGGGTTGTTGGAGGTGCCCTGAAGTCGCTCCCACAGGGGCTTGCGGCAAGCTGGCTGGGTGCACTGACCCATCGTCGGATGCTGTGCGCCCGCTGCTTCGCTTGGCGCGGTTGAAGCCGCTCCTGCACAGACAGTAGCGAGCCAACTGGGTGCACTGTGGGAGGGACTTCAGTCCCGACAGCGTCCGCAGCCGCAGGGTTCACCGCTCCGATCGTCGCGGTTGAAACCGCTCCTGCAGGGCATTGGTCATGCCGTGGTCTGTGCGCCTATGACCGAGCGGTTACGCCGCAGCGAACGGAGAACGGCCATAGAAGCGTGCCAGGTGCGCGGCCACGTCCGGCATCTCGCGCTGCAACCGTTCCGGCGCGGAGAAGTGGTATTCGCTGACCACCGCGAAGAATTCTTCCGGCGCCTCGGCGGCATAGGCGTCGATCGCGCTGGCGCGGCCGCGGTCCACGCGCTTGCAGAACGCGTCGTAGCTGCGCTGGAAATCCGCGGCCCAGCGCCGCTGCCAGTCGCGCGGCAGCGGCGGGGTGCCGTCCAGCGCGCCGTCGAGCACGTCGAGCTTGTGCGCCATCTCGTGCACCGCCACGCAGTAGCCTGCATGCGGGTCGTCCAGGTCGGCCTGCACATCGGCCCAGGACAGGATCAGCGGGCCGCTGTCCCAGGATTCGCCGATCAGTTCGTCTTCCCACTCGTGCAGCACGCCGGCCGCATCGACATGGCTGCGCTGCACGCGGAACGCGTCCGGATACACCAGCACTTGCGACCAGCCGCGCAGGCCGTCGGCGCCGAACTCCAGCAACGGCAGGCAGCACAGCGCCGCCAGCACGGTGCGCTGCGCCGCATCCAGGGTCAGCCCGTGCAGCGGCGAGATGGTCTTGCGTTGCAGGAAGTGCGCGGCCAGCGTGCGCAGCCTGCGCTCGCGTTCGGCATCCAGCGCCGGCACCCACGCGCAGCGCTGCCGCACCCGTTGCCAGGTCGTGTCGTCGATCGCAACAGGCGCCGGTCGCAGCCAGCGCAACCAGCGTGGGATCAGCGGAACATCCCCGGCAGGAAGCTGTGCCACTTGGGCATGCGCAGGCGCGGCACCAGGTCGCTGTCGCTGCCGCCACCGCTCGGCGCGGCGGGCTTGGCCGCCGCGGCGGGCGGGCGCGCCGTCGAGGCCGGGCGCGCCTGGACGGCGTCCGCCTCGGTGGTGTCGGCGTAGACGCAGTCGTTGCGCTGCTTGTTCGTCAGCGCTTCGGACGCGTGGACGGCAGCCAGCGGGAGCAGCAGCAGGATCAGGCACGGCAGGAAGCGGCGCATCGTCGGCATCCAGGGCGAGCGGCGGTGAATCGCGATTCTAACGCGGTTTTTACCCGTTGCAGGGCCGGCGCTGGGCGCGGGGAGGGCGCTTCCCGCATACTTTTCCGATTCGAGGTCACGTCTTCAGGGGCGTGTGGATTGAAACGAGGCGATGGAATCTGCGTGGACGAGCGCGAACTACTGACCCGGCTCAGCCAGGGCCGCCTTTCCGGCGACGCCCTGGCGCGCTCGTTCGGGCTGACCCGGGCCGCGGTATGGAAGCGCATCCAGGGCCTGCGCGCGGCCGGGGTGGAGATCGACGGCCGCGCCGGCGAGGGCTACGGGTTGGCTCGGCCGCTGGAATTGCTCGAGGCCGGGGGTATCCGCGCCGCGCTGGCGCCGGCCGCGCGCGACGAGTTGGCCGGGCTGGAGATCGCCTGGAGCCTGGCCTCCAGCAACAGCACCCTGCTGGCACGGCCGGCGCCGGCGCGCGGCAGCGAGGTGCTGCTGGCCGAGCGCCAGACCGGCGGCCGCGGCCGCCGCGGCCGGGTCTGGGCCTCGCCGCTGGCGGCGCACCTGTACCTGTCGGTGGCGCGCGGCTTCGACGGCGGGCTGGGGCGGCTGGGTGGCTTGAGCCTGGCCGCCGGCGTCGCCGTGGCCGAGGCGCTGCGCGCGGCCGGCTTCGCCACGGTCGGGCTGAAATGGCCGAACGACCTGCTCGCCGACGGGCGCAAACTCGGCGGGCTGCTGGTCGAAGGCGGCGGCGAGTTCGCCGGGCCGGCGCGCGCGGTGATCGGCCTGGGACTCAACGTGCGCATGCCGGCGGCCAGCGCCGCGAGCATCGGCCAGCCGTGGACCGACCTGGCCACGCTGGCCGGCGCCGACGCCGACGCCGAGGTCTCGCGCAACGCGATCGCCGCGATGGTGCTGTCGCATCTGCTGCCGGCGTTGGCGCTGTTCGACGCGCAGGGCCTGGCGCCGTTCCTGCCGCGCTACGCCGCGCTGGACCTGCTGGCCGGGCGCGCGATCCGCATCGACGAGGGCGGCGTGGCGCGCGAGGGCGTGGCGCTGGGCCTGGCCGACGACGGTGCGCTGCGGGTGGCCTTCGCCGATGGCGAGCGCCCGCTGCATGCCGGCGAAGTCAGCGTGAGGCCGGTATGAGCGATTGGTTGTTCGACCTGGGCAATTCGCGCTTCAAGTTCGCTGCGCTGGAACACGGCCGCGCCGCTGCGGTGCAGGCCTGGCCGCACGGGGCCGAAGCGATGGACGCGGCCGCGGTGGCGGCCTTGCCGCGCGGCGACACCGCCTATGTCGCCAGCGTCGCCGCGCCGGGCTTGACCGCCACGGTGCTGGACGCGCTGCGCGCCCGCTTCGCGCAGGTGCAGGTGGCGCACACCGAGGCGGTCTGCGCCGGCGTGCGCATCGCCTATGCGCAGCCGCACAGGTTCGGCGTGGACCGTTTCCTGGCCCTGCTCGCCGCGCATGGCGCCGGCGATGTGCTGGTGGTGGGGGTCGGCACCGCGCTGACCCTGGATCTGCTCGATCGCGACGGCCTGCACCACGGCGGGCGCATCGCGCCGTCGCCGACCACGATGCGCCAGGCCCTGCAGCAGCGCGCCGCGCAGCTGCCGGCCGAGGGCGGCGACTATCGCGAGTTCGCCGCCGATACCGCCGATGCGCTGGCCTCCGGTTGCGATGGCGCGGCGCTGGCGCTGATCGAGCGCAGCCTGCAGCAGGGCGAGGCGCTGCTGGCGCGGCGGCCGCGGCTGCTGCTGCACGGCGGCGGCGCGCCACCGTTGCTGCACGCGTTGCCGGCGGCCGAGCAGCGGCCATCGCTGGTCCTGGACGGGTTGGCGCTGTGGGCGCAGGCGCACGCCGCGGCCGGGTCCGCCGGGTAGAATCCGCGCATGCTCGTCCGCGCCCTGCTCGTCGTCCTGGCCATCCTCAATCTCGGCGTCGCGCTGTGGTGGGCGACGCAGCCGCAGACCCCGGCGCCGGCACCGATGCCGGCATTGCCGGCCGGCGTGGCGACGCTGCAACTGGTGCCGGCGTCCGCGTCCGTGCCGCAGGCCGCGCCTGCGGAACCGGCTGCCGCGGCGGCGGCACCGACACCTGCCGTCCACCCTGCCACCGTGCCGGCCGCGGTCGCCACTGTGCCGGTGGCGGACGCGCCTGCGACCAGCGCAGTGCCCACAACCGCAGTGCCCGCCGCCACCGCGCCGGCTGCCGCCGCCGCGCCGCCGCCGCCGCCCAAAGCGTCCAGCGCCGCAGCGGCTGCCGCCGCCGAGCCTGCCGCCGCCGCCGCCGTGTGCCTGAGCCTGGGCCCGTATCCGGACCGCGCCGCCGCCGAGACGGCGGCCGCCGCACTTGGCGCCGCCGCGTCGCGCCCGCGCCTGCGCGAGGTCGGCGACGGCGACGCCACCAGCTTCCGCGTGCTGCTGCCGACCATCGGCGGCGAGGACGGGGTCAAGGTGGCGGTCGACCGCATCGTCGCCGCCGGCATCCGCGACTACTACCCGATCCGCCAGGGCGACGCCGGCAATGCCATCGCCCTGGGCCAGTACCGCAGCCGCGAAGGCGCCGAGCGCCGCAAGGCCGAACTGGCCAAGGCCGGCTTCAACGTCGATCTGATCCCCAGCGGCGGCAGCGGCCAGTCGCGCTGGTGGCTGGACCTGCGGACCGACTCCGCCGCGCAGGCCACGGCGCTGCGCCGGCAACTCGGCGCGCAGCGGCAACGCGCGCTGGACTGCGCCACGCTGCGCTAGAATGCCGCGCTGCAGCTGCTTCGGTCGTGTGCGGCCGGCGCGGCTCGCGGTCCAGCACCGCCACCGCGATGTGCCGCAGCGGCCTGCCAGCAGGTAGACTGCGACGGCCCGCAGCGCGGGCGCTGCAGTCCCCGTGCCGCTTTAGCTCAGTCGGTAGAGCAACTGATTTGTAATCAGTAGGTCGTCCGTTCGATTCGGACAAGCGGCACCACACTTCATGCATCGCATCGCGCAGGCCCGTGTCACGCTGCGCCCTCCTCGTGTCGATCTCGCGCGCAAGCACGCTGCAGCGCTGCATTTCCCGTGTATTTCCGGCAACCGGCGCACACCGTCAGTGTCCGTCCTGCTGCGCCGCGGCGGGTCGCGCTGCGGGCGGCTCGCTAGACTGGCGCACACTTTCGCTGGAGCGTGTCCGCATGAGTTCCTCTTTTTTGCCGGTGACCCTGATCGGCGTTCCTACCGACATCGGCGCCGGTCACCGCGGTGCGCGCATGGGGCCGGAGGCGCTGCGCATCGCCGGCCTGCACGAGGCGCTGGCCAATCGCGGCATCGAGGTGCGCGACCTGGGCAACCTCGACGGTCCGCGCAACCCGTGGCAGTCCCCGGTCGGCGGCTATCGCCACCTGGACGAAGTGGTGGCCTGGAACCGCGCGCTGATGGAGGCCAGCTACGCCGAGCTGCGCGGCGGGCGCATGCCGATCATGCTCGGCGGCGATCATTGCCTGGGCATCGGCTCGATCACCGCGGTGGCCCGGCATTGCCGCGAACAGGGGCGCAAGCTGCGGGTGCTGTGGCTGGATGCGCATTCGGACTTCAATACCAGCGAGGTGACCCCGTCGGGCAACGTGCATGGCATGCCGGTGGCCTGCCTGTGCGGGCTGGGGCCGCAGGCGCTGACCGAACTGGGCGGCGCCGCGCCGGCGCTGCGCCCGGAGCAGGTCCGCCAGATCGGCATCCGCTCGGTGGATCCGGACGAGAAGCGGCTGATCAAGCAGCACCGCATCGACGTGTACGACATGCGCTACATCGACGAGATGGGCATGAAGCGGACCATGGAAGCGGCATTGGACGGGCTCGACGCCGACACCCACCTGCATGTCAGCTTCGACGTGGATTTCCTCGACCCGAGCATCGCGCCTGGTGTCGGCACCACCGTGCCCGGCGGACCGAATTACCGCGAAGCGCAATTGGTGATGGAGATGATCGCCGACAGCGGACGCATGGGGTCGCTGGACATCGTGGAGCTCAATCCGGTGCTGGACCATCGCAATCTGACCGCCGAGCTGGCGGTGGACCTGGTCGAGAGCCTGTTCGGCAAGTCCACGCTGATGCGCGATTGACGCGGTTTTCGCCACGAAGCTGAACATTGCCGCGCTTCATTCACGTGAAATCCACAGTCGTGAAGTCAGATTCACCGCCAGACGGTAGCTCGGCAACGGCTATCGCCGCCACCACCCAGATCCGATCCACTGCGAGGACTCCACGATGAAGCGACTGCTCACCTTGATGATGCTGACCCTGTTCTGCGCGGGCATGCTGACTGGCTGCAACACCATGGCCGGTGCCGGCAAGGACATGCAGAAGGCCGGCGACAAGGTGGAAACCAAGGCCGACGATTGCAAAGACGGCAAGTGCTGATCGATTGTCCGCAGTGGTTTGGCGTTGACCGATTACCCAATGCGTAACCCCGCGCGGCCACCTGCGCCGCGTTCCCATGACCAAGAAGGAGTGAGATCTATGAAGCGTACTTTTGCGTGGATGCTGCTGGCGATGTTTTCGGTGGGCCTGCTGTCGGGCTGCAACACGGTTGCCGGTGCCGGCAAGGACGTGAAGAGCGCCGGCGAGAAGGTCGAAGACGCCGCGAAGAACTGAGCCCAGCGCTCGGTGACGAAAGACGGGTCGGCTTGCCGGCCCGTTTTTTTTTGCGCGTTTTTCAGCGCGTATCGGCAGATTCGCGCTAAACGATTCAGCGCACTCATGCGCCGTTGACGGCGCATTGATCGATCGGCAACGGCGCCGGCGCAATGCTGTGCCCGCGGTGCAATCGCCGCCCACCTTCAACGAGAGCGATGCTATGAACAAAGACATCATTTCCGGCAAGTGGACCCAGCTCAAGGGCAAGATCAAGGCGCAATGGGGCGACCTGACCGACGACGATTTCGACGTGGCCACCGGCAATGCGCAGTACCTGTCGGGCAAGCTGCAGGAACGCTACGGCTGGGATCGCGACCGTGCCGAGAAGGAAGTGCGCACGTTCCAGGACGGCCTGGGCAAGGAATACCGCGACTGAGGCGATCCATGCGCCTTGCGCGGAAAGACGGGCCGCGATGCGGCCCGTTTGTTTTTGCGCGGTCGTGCAGGCTCAGCGCGCCGGCGGATCCGGCACGAAGTCGCCGGGGAAGGCCTGCGGGACGTCGGCCACGCGCGGGTAGGGGCGCGGCCGCGGGATCACCCCGCGCGCGACCAGCCGCGCATGGCTGTCGTAGCGCAATTGCAGGCGCTGCCGCGGCACGTCGCTGGCGCGTTCGAATTCGGTGACGCTGGACGGCGACCATTCGCGTTCGCCATGGCCGGTGCCCAGGCGCTGCATCCTGCCTTGCGCCGCGTCGCTTTCCTGCGCGCGTGCGGCGGCGGCGGGCGCGGCTGCGACCGGCGCCGCAGCGCGCTCGCCGTACCGCTGTTCGCTGTCCTGCTCGACGCTCGCCTGCGGCACGCTCGTCGGCGCTTCCTCGAACACCGCCATGCCGATCACGCCGACGTTGTCGGGGCGGCCGGTGCGCGCGGCGTAGCTGTCGGCGAGGTCGGTGAACACGAACTGCGCGATCTCGCGCTGCGACTTGCGCCAGCCGGCGATCTCGGTGCTCTGCCAGGGCGCCAGCACGTAGCCGCGCTGGTCGCTGGCCGCGGTCTGGCCGCTGACCGCGTTGACCCCGTCCACCGACAGCACCGCCAGCACGCGGCGGCCGCTGCGGTTGGTCAGGCGCAGCGCATAGCGGTGGCCGGGCGCGGCGGCGATCCAGCGCTCGCCGCGCTGCACGTACTGCGGCAGGTCGGCGCCGTCGGCGTCGCGGTCGATCACGCTCAGCTCCACCAGCGGGGCGGACGCGGGCGGCGCGGGGTAGGGGCGGAAACCGCACAACAGGCCGATGCACAGCAAGGCGATCGAGATCGGGCCGATCGGGCGGATCGAAAGCAGGCGGACGAGGGTGCGCATCGCGGCGACTCGAGGAAGGGACCCAGCGTTGAACGCGCCATGCGCCGGAACGGGGTTGCCGCGCAGCGGTTAAACTCGGCGGGTTTTCTTCTGGCCGTCGATTCCCCGCATGACCACCCGCGTCCTTACCGGCATCACCACCTCCGGCACCCCGCACCTGGGCAACTACGTCGGCGCGATCCGCCCGGCATTGCAGGCCAGCCTGCGGCCCGGCATCGAGAGCTTCTATTTCCTGGCCGACCTGCACAGCCTGATCAAGGCGCAGGACCCGGCGCGTACCCAGCGCTCGACCCTGGAGATCGCCGCGTCGTGGCTGGCGGCCGGGCTGGATCCGTCGAAGGTGTGGTTCTACCGCCAGTCGGACGTACCGGAAACCAACGAGCTGACCTGGTTCCTGACCTGCGTCGCCGGCAAGGGCATCCTCAACCGCGCCCACGCCTACAAGGCGGCGGTGGACAAGAACCGCGCCGACGGCGAGGACGACGATGCCGGGGTCAGCGCCGGACTGTTCATGTACCCGGTGCTGATGGCCGCCGACATCCTGCTGTTCAACGCGCAGCAGGTGCCGGTGGGCCGCGACCAGATCCAGCACATCGAGATGGCGCGCGATTTCGGCCAGCGCTTCAACCACGTCTACGGCCACGACTACTTCACCCTGCCCGAAGCGCTGATCGACGAGAACGTGGCCACCTTGCCCGGCTTGGACGGGCGCAAGATGAGCAAGAGCTACGACAACACGATTCCGTTGTTCGCCCCGCGCGAGGAGCTGAAGAAGCGCGTGTTCGCGATCGTCACCGATTCGCGCGCGCCGGGCGAGCCGAAGGACACCGAGGGCTCGGCGCTGTTCCAGCTGTACCAGGCCTTCGCCACTGCCGAGGAAACCGCTGCGTTCGCGCAGGCCTTCGCCGGCGGCATCGGCTGGGGCGAGGCCAAGCAGCAGCTGTTCGCGCGCATCGATGCGGAGATCGCGCCGCTGCGCGAGCGCTACGAGGCGTTGATGGCGCGGCCGGGCGAGATCGAGGCGATCCTGCGCGACAACGCGCAGCGCCTGCGCGCGCGCTATGCCACCCCGTTCCTGGCCGAACTGCGGCATGCGGTGGGCCTGCGCGACCTGTCGCTGCGCGAGGCCGGGCACGCCGATGCCGCCGCGGCCAGGCAGGCGCTGCCGAGCTTCAAGCAGTACCGCGAAGGCGACGGCCGCTTCTACTTCAAGCTGCTCGACGGCGAGGGCGCGCTGCTGCTGCAGAGCGGCGGCTTCGATTCGCCGCGCGAGGCCGGGCGCGTGATCGGCGCGCTCAAGCAGGCCGTGCAGGCCGATGCGCTGCACAGCGCGGAGCTCGCCCTGGCGGTGCCGGCCGAGGCCGTGCTGGCCGCGCTGCAGCGGCTGCGCGACGCGGGTTGAAGTGAGAGCCGGCCGCGGGTTCGGCCATGGATTTTGTGGGAGGGACTTCAGTCCCGACGAGGCCTTGGCGGTAAGGCGTCGGGACTGAAGTCCCTCCCACAACGGCTGAAGATCGTGGTTGACTGTCAGCGTGGGTCATTCGCGCAGCAGTACGTCAGGACGGCATGTCCCGATGGCACCGCGGGTGCCGTGGATTGCCTGGAGACCGAGGCGTAGCCAGCGGGGCTGGCAACCGCTTCCATACGGTCTGGAATGGAGGTTCGCCCAGCCAACGCCCTGCGCATGCCACGCGACCCCAGCATCCATCTCATCGACACCGGCTTCCAGCGCGCGCAGTTCGATGCGGCCTACCTGATCGTGGAGAACGGACGCGGCGCGTTCGTCGATTGCGGCACCAGCCACTCGCTGCCGGCCATGCTGGCCGCGCTCGACGGCGCCGGCCTGGCGCCGGGCGACGTGGACTGGCTGATCCTGACCCACGTGCACCTGGACCACGCCGGCGGCGCCGGCGCGCTGCTGCAGCAGCTGCCGAACGCGCGCCTGCTGGTGCATCCGCGCGGCGCGCCGCACATGATCGATCCGGCGCGGCTGATCGCCGGCGCCACCGCGGTGTACGGCGCGGCCGAGATCGCGCGCAGCTACGGCACCATCGTGCCGGTGCCGGCCGAGCGCGTCGTCGTCGCCGAGGACGGCCATCGGCTGCGGCTGGGCGAGCGCGAACTGCTGTGCATCGATACGCCCGGCCACGCGCGCCATCACCTGTGCGTGTGGGACGCGCGCAGCCGCAGCTGGTTCAGCGGCGACACCTTCGGTCTGTCCTATCGCGAACTGGACAGCGCGCAGGGCGCGTTCGTGATCCCGACCTCCTCGCCGGTGCAGTTCGACCCGGAAGCGATGCGCGCCTCGATCCAGCGCATGCTCGGCCATGCGCCGGAGACGCTGTATCTGACCCACTACGGCCCGGTCGGCGCGGCGGACACGCTGGCGGCGGACCTGTTCGAACAACTCGACGCGATGGTGGCGATCGCGCGCGGTTGCGACGGGCGTTCCGATCGCCATCGTTGCCTGGTCGCCGCGCTGAGCGCGCTGTACCTGGAGCGCGCGCGGCTGCATGGCTGCCCGCTCGACGATGCCGGCGTGGAGCGGGTGCTGCAGATGGATATCGAGCTCAATGCGCAGGGCCTGGCCTGCTGGCTGGATCGCTGAGAGGCAGGGAAACGGGAGTGGGGAATCGGGAATGGGAAAAGCGGTGTGTCTGCGCTGCTCGCGTCTCGATCCACCTCATTGCTGTTTCGTGACGGTGTCACGCTCTACACTGTGCGGCCCGCTGTTTTCCAGGTCGTTGCCGTGAATCCGATGCGTATGTTGCTGCTGTCCGCCTGCCTGTTCATGGGGGGCGCCGCGCAGGCGGCCAACGAGGCGCTGCCTGGCGGCGGCATCGATGCGCAGGCGCTGGAGCGGCATGTGCGCACGCTGGCGTCCGATGCGTTCGAGGGCCGCGCGCCGGCCACGCCGGGCGAGGACAAGACCATCGCCTATCTCAGCGAACAGTTCCGCCTGGCCGGCGTGCAGCCGGGCGGCGACAACGGCGGCTGGACCCAGGCGGTGCCGTTGGTGCGCGCGCAGGTGGACGGGCCGGTGACGGCGACGCTGCGCGTGGCTGGCGCTTCGCAGGCGCTGGTCAACGGCGAGGACGTGGTGCTGCAGAGCCTGCGCCCCGGCAGCAAGGTGGCGCTGAAGGACGCGCCGCTGGTGTTCGTCGGCTACGGCATCCATGCGCCCGAGCGCGGCTGGGACGACTACAAGGGCGTGGACCTGAAGGGCAGGATCGCGGTGATGCTGATCAACGACGCCGACTTCGAGACGCCGCAGCCCGGCGCCTTCGACGGCCGTGCGGTCACCTACTACGGGCGCTGGACCTACAAGTACGAGGAAGCCGCGCGGCGGGGCGCGGCCGGCGTGCTGATCGTGCACGAGACCGCGCCGGCCGCGTACGGCTGGGCCACGGTGAAGAGTTCCGGGCTGTCGCCGCTGTTCGACATCGAGCGCAGCGACGCGCAGGCGCGCGCGCAGCACGTGCCGGTGCGCGGCTGGATGCAGCGCGCGCTGGCGGTGTCGCTGTTCCAGCGCGCCGGGCTGGATTTCGAGGCGGAGAAGCAGCGCACGCAGCGCGCCGACTTCCGCCCGCAGGCGCTGGGCGATGCGACGCTGTCGGTGCGCTTCGCGCTCAAGCGCGAGCGCGTGGTCACCCACAACGTGGTGGCCAAGCTGGAAGGCGCCACGCACCCGGAGGAGACCATCATCTACTCGGCGCATTGGGACGCGTTCGGCCTCGGCGCGGCCGACGCCGGCGGCGACCGCATCCGCCATGGCGCGATCGACAACGCCACCGGCGTGGCCAGCGTGCTGGAGCTGGCGCGGGTGTTCGCGGCCGGGCCGCGGCCGCAGCGCACGCTGTATTTCATTGCGCTCACCGCCGAGGAGAAGGGCCTGCTCGGCGCGACCTACTACGTCGCGCATCCGCTGGCGCCGCTGGCGACCACCGTGGCGGTGATCAACAGCGAGATGTTCAGCCCCGACGGCGCCACCCGCGACATCGCCTCGTGGGGCCGCGGGCGGGTGTCGCTGGAACGCGATCTGGCCGCCGCGGCGCAGGCGCGCGGCCGCGCCTATTCGCCGGATCCGAACCTGGAGGCGGGCTTCTTCTACCGCGCCGACCATTTCGCCTTCGCCCGCGCCGGCGTGCCGGCGATCACCGTGGGGCCTGGCTTGGACAGGCTGGACGGCGGCGTGGCGGCCGGCAAGGCGATCCGCGACCGCTATTTCGCCGACTGCTACCACCAGCCCTGCGATCGCTGGAACGCGTCCTGGGATCCGGCCGGGCATGCCGCCGACACGCTGCTGCTGTACGACCTGGGCCAGCGCCTGGCCGACAGCCGCGAATGGCCGCGCTGGGACGAGGGTTCCGAATTCAAGCCGGCGCGCGATGCGAGCGAGGCGGCGCGGCGCTGAGATTGTGCGGCGCTGAAGTGATATGGCCGCGGGCCGGAAATGGTATCCGGTGGCATGTGGCCATCGCCCCGCCGGGTTTCCGGGCCATCAGGCTTGGCCGACTCCGCTCGTCGCGACTGAAGTCGCTCCCACAAGGGATTTGCGGCGAGCGTGCTGGGTGCACTGTGGGAGGGGCTTCACCCCGGCGCTGTCCGTCCTGACACCGTCCTTGGCTGTTGTTCCCGGCTTCGCTCGTCGCGACTGAAGTCGCTCCCACAAGGGGGTTGCGGCGAGCGTGCTGGGTGCACTGTGGGAGGGGCTTCAGTCCCGACGCGGGCGAGTCTGCCGGCGGCGCGCGGCATCGATGGGCCGACGTCGCCAGAGCTGCTCGTGCGCGGAAAGCGGGTGCGCTGCCGCGATCGGATATCGATCATGCGCCGTCGATGCGTCGAGAAGGCGGCGCGTGCGCCACGCGCAAAACAGCGTGCCGTGGATGGCGTGCCGCGTCGCTGTCGCTGGTCGTCGTCGCGGCCTAGAATCCCTCTCCACACCGCCAGGTCCTTCTGCGCATGTCGTCGTCCCCGTCTTCTCCCGTCGCCGCCGTGCCCGCGCGCGGCGGTTTCGTGGTCCTTGCGCTGCTGCTGGTCTACGTGGTCTGGGGGTCGACCTATCTGGCGATCCGCTTCGCGCTGGAGGGCGGCACGCCGCCGTTGAGCATGGTCTCGGGACTGCGCTTCGTGATCGCCGGCTCGCTGCTGTACGCGGTGCTGCGCTGGCGCGGCGTGGCGCCGCCGACGCGCGCGCAGTGGCGCGCGCTGACCGTGCTCGGCGCGCTGCTGCTGTTGTGCGGCAACGGCATGGTGGTGCTGGCCGAACGCCAGGTGTCCTCCGGCCTGGCCGCGGTCGCGGTGGCCTCGGTGCCGCTGTGGATGGCGCTGTTCGGTGCGTTGCGCGGGCAGCACGCCAGCCGCGGCGAGTGGCTGGGCATCGTGGTCGGCTTCGCCGGCGTGCTGTGGCTCAACGCCGGCAGCAGCCTCAGCGCCAGCCCCAAGAGCCTGGTGCTGCTGCTGATCGCGCCGATCGGCTGGGCGTTCGGGTCGGTGTGGTCGCGCGGTCGCGATCTGCCGACGCCGTTCATGGCCGCGGCCGGGCAGATGCTGTGCGGCGGCGCGCTGCTGGTCACCGCGGGGGTGCTGAGCGGCGAACGCCCGCATGCCTGGCCGACCCCGCATGCGTTGATGGCGGTCGCCTACCTATGCGTGTTCGGCTCGATCGTGGCCTTCACCGCCTACGTGTGGCTGCTGCAGAACGTGCGCCCGGTGCTGGCCGGCAGCTATGCCTACGTCAATCCGGTGATCGCGGTGGCGCTGGGCAGCTGGCTCGGCGGCGAGCGCTTCAGCGCCAGCGACCTGGGCGCGATGGCGGTGATCCTGGCCGGCGTGGTGGTCATCACCGTGGCGCGGACGCGGCGATGAGCGTCACCGAGCAGGAGACGCGTCGCGGCCTGGTGATCACCGCGCTGACCTTCGCGCTATGGGGCGTGGTGCCGGTGTACTGGCATCTGCTCAAGGCGGTGCCGTCGGCCTCCATCATCGCCCACCGCATCGTCTGGAGCGCGGTGCTGGTGGTGGCCTGGCTGCTGTACAGCACGCGCCTGCAGTGGTGGCGCAGCATCGCCGCGCAGCCGCGTGCGCTGGCCATCCTGGCGCTGAGCAGCCTGGCGATCGCGTTCAACTGGAGCCTGTACATCTGGGCAATCAATGCCGGCCACGTGATCGAGGCCAGCCTGGGCTATTTCATCAATCCGCTGGTCAACGTGTTGCTCGGCGTGCTGGTGCTGAAGGAGCGGCTGCGTGGACTGCAGTGGCTGGCGGTGGCGTGCGCCGCGCTCGGCGTGGCCTGGCTCACCGTCGATGCCGGGGCGTTGCCGTGGATCGCGCTGAGCCTGGCCGCCTCGTTCGGGCTGTATGGCCTGCTGCGCAAGCTGGTGCAGGTGGATGCGGTGGCCGGACTGGGCGTGGAGAGCCTGTACCTGTTCCTGCCGGCGCTGGGTTTCGTGCTGTGGAGCGAGAGCGGACACGGTGGCGGTTTCGCCGCCGGCTGGGGCTGGCGCAACGATCTGCTGCTGGCGTTCGGCGGCGTGGTCACCGCGGTGCCGCTGATCGGGTTCGCCTACGGCGTGCGGCGCATTCCGCTGTCGCTGGTCGGCTTGCTGCAGTACATCGCGCCGAGCCTGCAGTTGCTGCTCGGGGTGTGGTTCTTCCGCGAGCCGTTCGACAGCGGCAAGGCGGTCGGCTTCGCCGCGATCTGGGTCGGCCTGTTGCTGTTCGCGGGCGAAAGCCTGTGGCGCTCGGGCTGGCGGCGGCGGGGGGGCTGAGAGGCCGGGATTGGGGATTCGGGATTGGGGATTCGTAACAGCGACCTGCGCGGGCCGCTACGCCCCCGCTGTGAGCGGCTTCGGCCCTTGCGAATCCCCAATCCCGGCTCAACCCCGGCTGGCGCTCGCAATCGGGGTACCCGTCAGCTGCTGCTCGGCGTCCACGCGCGGCGCCAGCGGCTGCGGGCAGTGGCCGTCGTGGCGCTGCGCCGGCAGTTCGGCGAACCAGTCCTCCACGGTCGGCGCCAGCAGGTCCAGCCGCATCGGCAGGCTGATGTGGTTCTCGCCGGGCATCTCCAGGTAGTGCGCGCGCGGCGCATCCAGCGCCAGCAGGCGGCCGTGCGCGACCGGGATGTGCTGGTCGGCGCTGCCGTGCAGCAGCAGCAGGCAGGCCGGCGCGGTGCGCGCGGCGGCGGTCACATCGACCTGGTCCAGGTTCAGCGCCAGGCGCTGGTTGGCGTTGGCGATGACCGCGTCCAGGTTCTGCCCGCCGTAGCGCCAGCGCGCCAGGTCCATCGCCGCGCTGGCCATCCAGCCCTGTGGGCGGCTGGCGAGCATGTGCGGGATCATGTCGCGGATGCCGCGCCCGGCGTTGGCGAAGGACTCCATCGCGACCACGCCCTCGACCTCGCCGCCCAGCTTCTGCGCGGTGAACAGCGCGGTGGCGGCGCCGTAGGAGACGCCGAACAGGTACAGCGGGCCCTGCACCTCGCCGCGCGCGCGCAGCGCGCGGATCACCGCGACCACGTCGTCGGATTCGCGGGTGCCGTAGCCGGCCAGGCCGCCGCCGGAGCGGCCGTGGTTGCGCAGGTCGATGCTGATGCTGCGGTAGCCGGCCTGGGCCAGGTCCAGCGACCACGGCAGCAGCGAATCGCCATCCATCATCCAGCCGTGCAGCAGCACCACGGTGCCGCGCGGCGCGGCGCGGGTGCCGGGCTGCGGGGCGGCCACGTCCATCGCGAAATCGGCGTGCTCGTGGCCGTTGGCGTCGCGGCCGGCGTGCTCGTAGCGGTAGCGCATGCGGTAGTCGCCCGGATCGATCGCGCGCCAGAAGATCGGGATCCCGGCCGGGGTGAGCACGTGCCCGCTGCGGTTGGGCAGCGTGGCCAGCAGGCCCTGGATGCGTTCCTCGTCCATCAGCGGCGACACGCCGCCCGGCGCGACCAGGCGGTCGCTGAGCGAGGTGGCGGAGCGGGCGGCCAGGCAGCCGGCGGCCAGGCACAGGCTGGTGCAGAGGACGAGCAGCAGGCGGAGGCGCGACGGCATGGCGATAGGCGGTGGATGAACGGCCGCGCAGGCTAGCGTCTTCGCCGGCGCGGCTCTACCGCAATTGGATGACGAAACCATGACGCGCGCCGGGTGCGGGGCGCCGAGGCGCGGCCGCCGGCCCGGTGTTCCCGGCCGCGCCTTGCGCTGCGGCGCTTTGCGGCCTGCGTGTCGGCCACGCCGGGCCTGCGTGGGACTCGCTCGGCGGCGCGTGGTGCAGCCTGGCATTCAGGTCGGGGCATGGCGGCGCCGGCTTGCGGCACGCCGCGCCGGACCCGCAGTGCCGCGCTTGCGCAAGCGGACGGGTCCGCCCCGGCCTGGCCTTCGCCGAGCCGGGCAGCAAGCATGGCGCGCCTGCCGGGGGACGCAGGGCGGCCGCTACAGCGCACGCAGGGCGGTGGTGATCGGCAGCCGCGCCGCGCGCAGCGCCGGGAACAGCCCGCCGACCAGGCCGATGCCCAGCGCCCACTTCAGCCCGCTCCACAGCAGCGCGGGGGAGACCTTGAACTGGAACACCACCTGGCTGAAGTTGCTGCCCAGGGTGGACACGCTGTAGCCGTTGAAGATGGCCCAGGCGATCAGCCCGCCGAGCACCCCGCCGAGCAGCGCCAGCAGCATCGTCTCCAGCATCACCGCGGTCACCACCGGCAGGCCGCGGAAGCCGATCGCGCGCATCGTGGCGATCTCGCGGGCGCGGGTGGCCACCGCCGCGTACATGGTGTTGAGCGCGCCGAACACCGCGCCGACCGCCATGATCGCGCCGATCACGGTGCCGAGGATGCTGATCAGCTTGCTGAGGTTGCCGCCCTGCTTGGCGTAGTAGGCGCGGGTGGTTTCCACGTCGAGCTTGAGCCGCGGGTCGGCGGCCATCGCCGCCTTGAACTGGGCGTAGCCGTCCTTGCCGGCGTTACGCACGCTGATCGACTGGTAGGCGCTGCGGTTGTAGGTGGACGCCAGGGTCTGCGCATCGGCCCACAGTTCCGAATCGTGCGCGTCGCCGGAAGCGAACACGCCGACCACGGTCCATTGCTCGCGGCCCAGGCTCAGGGTCTTGCCCACGTCCAGGCCGCGGAACTGCGCCTTGGCGCCCTGGCCGACCACGATCTCGCGCAGGCCGGCGCCGAAGCGGCGGCCCTCGACGATCCTGAGCTTGTCGTGCACCGCCCAGCCGGCGTCGCCGACGCCGCGGAACTGCACGTTGGTGTCGGTGCCGTCGGCCTTGCTCGGCAGGTTGATCACCTGCGACAGCTCCGGGGAGACCAGCGGCTTGCCGTCGGCGCCCTTGGCCACGCCGGCCAGGCTGGCGATCAGCGGCACCTGGTCGCGGGTGATCACCGAATTGGTCTCCGCGCCGGAGCCGCCGCGCAGCACGATCGCGGTGCTGTCGTCGCCGGTGCTGTTGAGCGTGGCCTGGAAGCCTTCGCCCATCGCCAGCATCGCCACCAGCACGCCGACCACGCCGGCGATGCCGACCACGATCACCGACGAGGCGCCCCAGCGCTGCGGCAGGCTGGCCACGCCGATGCGGGTGGCGGCCAGCGCCAGGCGGCCGCCGCGGGTCAGCAGCAGCCACAGCGCCACGCCGAGCGCCAGCGCCAGCAGGCCGTACCAGGGCAAGGCGATCCACAGCGCCAGCCCTGCGCCGAGCAGCAGCAGCGAGAGCAGATTTCCCAACCAGAGTTTGAGTTTCATCAGTGCGTCTTCCGAGAAGGCGAAAGGGAACAATGCGGCGGCGGGCTCAGCGCCCGGCCAGCGCGTCCACGATCTTCAGGCGCTGCGCGCGCAATGCCGGCAGCAACCCGACCACGATGCCGATGGCGACCATCAGTCCCAACGCCACCCCCCAGGTCTGTGCCGGTACGCCGCGCATCGGCATCATGCCGCCGCTGGCCGCGGCCACGCCGGGGATGATCAGCGCCGCCAGGCCCATGCCGATCAAGCCGCCGAGCACGATCAGCAGCACCGACTCCACCATCACCAGGGTCAGCACGGTGCCGTCGCGGAAGCCGAGCGTCTTCAGCACCGCCAGTTCCGGGATGCGCTCGCGCACCGCCTGCGCCATGGTGTTGCCGGTGAGCAGCAGCAGGGTGAAGAACACCGCGGCCATGATCGCGGTGACGATCAGGCCGACGTCGGCGAACTGCTTGGCGAAGGCCTGCGAGAACGCGGCTTCGGTCTGGCTCTTGGTCTCGTGGTCGGAGTTGAGCGACAGCGCATCGATCGCCTGCGCCACCCGCGAGGCCTGCTCGGCGCTGCCCAGCTGCACGGTGTACCAGCTGACCTTGTTCTTGATGTAGTCGTTGGACTCGTCGAAGTACTTCCAGTTCATCATCAACTGGTTCTCGGCCTGCACGTTCCTGGCGTCCTTGACGTGGAAGATGGTGGTCAGGGTCAGCGGCCAGTCGTTGCTGCCGCCGCGCGGGAAGATGGTGGCCTGCAGCGGAATGGTGTCGCCGATCTTCCAGCCGTTCTTCCTGGCCAGCGACGCGCCCACCGCCGCCGCGGTGCGTGTCTCGCGGAACGCCTTGAGCTGCGCCGGCGGCACGTCGTATTCGCTGTACACGTCGAAGAAGTTCGGCGCCACCGAGAAGTTCGGGAAGAAGTTCTTCGGGTCGCGGTAGATGCCGCCGAACCACATCGCGTAGGTGACCTTCTTCACTCCCGGCACCGATTCGATCTGCGACTGCAGGCTGACCGGCAGCGACTGGGTGATCGACAGCCGCGAGGACACGATCAGCCGGTTGGCGCCTTCGACGCTGCCGCCGGAATTGAACGCCACGCGTACCGAGTCGAGCATGCCGAACAGCAGGAATGCGGCGACCACCGACAGCAGGGTCAGCAGGGTGCGGGTCTTGCTGCGGAACAGCTGCGCCCAGATCAACGAAAAATATTTCATGTTCGATCCTCCAAGGGACGGGATGCCGGGGCGCGGAACCCGCGCGGCGGCAGCGGCCGATTCAATGCGCCACGAGCGGCGCGTCGACCAGCTCGCCCTTGTCCAGGTGCACGGTGTGGCTGGCGTACTCGGCGGCCTTGGGGTCGTGGGTGACCATGATGATGGTCTTGCCGTGTTCGCGATTGAGCTGCTGCAGCAGGTGCAGGATCTCCTCGGCGGCGGTGCGGTCCAGGTCGCCGGTGGGTTCGTCGCAGATCAGGAAGGTGGGGTCGGAGACGATGGCGCGGGCGATCGCCACGCGCTGCTGCTGGCCGCCGGACAGTTCGTTGGGGCGGTGGCTGCGGCGATCGGCCAGGTTGACCAGGGTCAGCGCGATCTCGGCGTTGCGTTTGCGCTGGGCGGCGCCGAGGTTGGTCAGCAACAGCGGCAGTTCCACGTTCTTCTGCGCGGTGAGCATGGGCATGAGGTTGTAGAACTGGAACACGAAGCCGACGTGCTGGCTGCGCCAGGTGGACAGCTGGCCGCCGCTCATGCGGTCGATGCGTTCGCCTTCGATCTCGATCTCGCCGCCGCTGGGGGTATCCAGGCCGCCGATCAGGTTCAGCAGGGTGGTCTTGCCGGAGCCGGAGGGACCCATCAACGCGACGAAGTCGCCGCGTGCGATGTCCAGGTCGATGCCGTGCAGGACTTGTACTTTCTCGGGCCCGCGCTGGTAGGTCTTGGTGACGTTGCGCAGTTTGACGAGGGTGGACATGGTGGTGTTCCTGGCAGTGGACGGTGGTGGATGTACCGATTGCGGTGAGGCGGTTCGCGGATACTTGTGTCGCTTGCAGTTGCAGTTGCCTTTTTTGCTTTGCCCTTCAGCTTTTCGCTCTACCGGGTCCCTTCCGCAGCGGCGAATAGGGCGGGAAAACCCCCGAAGCGGCGGCGCACATCCCTGTGCGCCGCCCTTCGGGTTTTTTTCCGGTCCATCCGCCGCTGCGGAAGGGAACCCGGCAAGTCAAAAGCAAAAGCAAAGCAACAGCAGAGCAACAGCTGGAGCAGAGCAAAAGCACAGCCGAGCAACAGCTGGAGCACGGCGACAGCCAAAGCAAGATCAACAGCTGGATCAATGGCAATCTCTGGAGCTGGAGCAACAGCTAATGCGGCGTGGCGGTTGAAGCGTTTGCAGCCAGCTGCAGGCTCGATCCGGCACGAGCGAAACCAAGCGGCGCGATGACAGGATGGGCTGGAGCCATTCCCCCTACGACATGCACTGCCCGGGAACCGGCGCAAACGCCGTCCGCATCTCGGCCAAGCGAGCGCCATGCGGCAGCGATGGCTCGCGGCGAAGCGCGGTCCCTCGCAGGCATCCGTCGCTATTGCTCGCTCGCCTCCGCCAGCTTCACCTTGACCCCGTCGCGCAACGTCTCCGGCGGATCCAGCACCACCGTGTCGCCCGCCGCCAGGCCCGACAGCACCTGGCGGTCGTCGCCCAGGGCGATGCCGGTCTTCAGCGCGCGCTGCTCGACCGTGTTGTCCTCCTTCAGCGCGAACGCCACGTCCTGGTCGCCGCGCTTGACGATCGCCGCGCCCGGGGCGCGCACGCCCGGCGGCTTGTCCTGCGCCTGCGCCTGCGGCGCTTCCAGGAAGCTCACGCGCACGCCCATTTCCGGCACGATCCGCGGGTCCTTCTGCTTCAGCGCCACGCGCACCTTCACCGTGGCCTTGCCGCGGTCGGCCGAGGGGATGATCGCGATCACCTCGGCCGGGATCTTCCACTCCGGGTAGGCGTTGAGCGTGGCTTCCACCGGCATGCCCGGCTTGACCCGGCCGATGAAGGCCTCGCCCACTTCCACCTCGATCTCCAGCGAATCCATGTCCACCACCGTGCCGATGCCGGTGCGGGTGAAGCCGCCGCCGGCCGACAGCGGCGACACGATCTCGCCAGGCTGCGCCGCCTTGGCGGTGACCACGCCGGAGAACGGCGCGCGCACGATGGTGTTGTCCACGTTGAGGTCGGAGATCGACAGCTGGTTGCCGGCCACCACCACGTTGCGCTGCGCGCTCTGCAGTTGCGCGCGCAAGGCGTCGCGCTGCGACAGCGCCTGCTCGTATTGCGAGCGCGACACCAGCTGCTGCGCGGACAGGGTCTGTAGCCGCTGCGCATCGGCTTCGGCCTGGCGCAGCTGCGCCTGCATGTTGGTCACCTGGCTGCGCGCCGCGTCCAGCTGCGAGGCCGACAGCTGGCGCTGCGCGCCGGCGTCGATCGGGTCCAGCGTCGCCATCACCTGGCCCTGCTCCACGCGCATGCCTTCCTCGATCAGCACTTCGCGCACCTTGCCGGTGATCTTGGCCGACACCGTGGCCATGCGCCGCGCCACCACGTAACCGCTGGCGTCCAGCACCGAGGCGCTGCTGCTGCCGGCGGCGATCGCCACCACCGGCGCGGTGGTCACTTCGACGGCCTTGCCGCGGCCGAACAGCAGCCAGCCGCCGACGCCGAGCGCGAGCAGCAGCGCCACGGCCGCGGCGATCCACAGCCCGCGCCGCGACGGCGGTTCGCTCGGCGGTGCCTTGCGGTCGATACGGAGTTCTTTGAGCAGATCGGCGGAGGTACTCATCTTGTCCCTGGATGAATCGGTAGGCGCAGTGTGGATCGGCGAGGCGCGCGCTTCCAAGTTGCCGGAAGTCACTTTCTGCGTTGCGCTGCGGCAGGTGCGGCGCCATTCCCCATGGCGTGGAGCGCAGCATGCGGCAATCGCGCGGCCATCGCCAGTGACAGCTGTCACCCGCCGCGGCTGACGGGCCGCACTGGGATGCGCCGACGGCGCGGCGCAGCATGGCCGCTCCTGCCACGACCGGTCCATGCCGATGCGCGCTCCCGACACTCTCCCGCTGGCGCAGCTGCGCGGCGTGCACAAACGCTACGGCGCGGTGGTCGCGCTGGATGGCGTGGACCTGCAGCTGCAGCGCGGCCAGTTGCTGGCGCTGCTCGGCGCAAATGGCGCGGGCAAGAGCACGGCGGTGGCGCTGCTGCTCGGGCTGCAGGTGGCCGATGCCGGCAGCGCGCAGCTGTGCGGGCAGGACCCGCGTGCGCTCGGCGCGCGCCGCCAGGCCGGGGTGATGCTGCAGTCCGCCGGCCTGCCGGACACGCTGCGCGTGGGCGAACTGCTGGAGCAGGCGCGCGGCTACTACCGGCGCCCGCGCAGCGTCGCCGATTGCGTGGCGCTGGCCGGGCTGGAGGGCCTGATGTCGCGCCGCTACGGCGGCTTGTCCGGCGGCCAGCAGCGGCGCGTGCAGTTCGCGATGGCGATCTGCGGGCGGCCGCAGGTGCTGTTCCTGGACGAACCCAGCACCGGCCTGGACATCGAGGCGCGGCAGGGCCTGTGGCGGGCGATCCAGGAGCTGGTCGCGGACGGCTGCGCGGTGCTGCTGACCACGCATTATCTGGAAGAGGCCGAGGCGCTGGCCGACCGGGTCGCGGTGCTGCAACGCGGCACGCTGATCGCCGAGGGCAGCGTGGCGCAGCTGCGGGCGCGCTTCGAGCAGCGCACCATCCGCTGCCGTAGCGCGCTCGCCGCGGCGCAGGTGGCGAGCTGGCCGCAGGTGCGCCGCGTGGAAGCCCGCGACGGCGTGTTGGAGATCGTCGCCGAACCCGCCGAGCCGGTGGTGGCGCAATTGCTCGCCGCCGATCCGGGGCTGGACGAACTGGAAGTGAAGCGCGCCGGCCTGGCCGACGCCTTCCTCGCCATCACCCGTGCGCAGGCCGCATGAACGCTCACGATCCACGCCGCATCGAGCCCGTCACAGCGCCAGCGCATGGCGCAACCGCCGCACTGCCGTACGACGCGTCGGCGTTGCCGTTGCGCGCGTACGCGGCGCTGCTGTTGCGCGAAATCCGCTACGAACTGCTGCGCTGGCTGCGCGCACCGTCGTTCGCGTTGCCGACCCTGCTGTTCCCGCCGATGTTCTACCTGCTGTTCGGCGTGGTGCTCAACCGCGGCAATCCCGCGGCCGCGGTGTACCTGATGGCCAGCTACGGCGTGTTCGGGGGGATGGCGCCGGCGCTGTTCGGCTTCGGCGTGGGCCTGGCGCTGGACCGCGAACGCGGCCTGCTGACCCTCAAGCGCGCGATGCCGGTGCCGCCGGGCGCAATGCTGCTGGCGCGCACCGTGCTGGCGATGCTGTTCGCACTGGCGATCGGGGTGTTGCTGCAACTGCTGGGCAGCACGCTCGGCGGGGTACGGCTGGCGCTGCCGCAGCGCGCCTTGTTGCTGCTGATCGATGTGCTGGGCACGCTGCCGTTCTGCGCGATCGGCCTGTACATCGGCGCCCGCGTCGGCGGCAGCGGCGCGCCGGCGGTGGTCAACCTGATCTACCTGCCGATGGCGTTCCTGTCCGGCCTGTGGATCCCGTTGCAACTGCTGCCGTCGCTGCTGACCACGCTGGCGCCGCTGTGGCCGTCCTATCATCTGGGCCAGCTCGCACTGCGCGTGGTCGGCCAGGATGGCGGCGGCAGCAGCGCCGGTCACGTCGCCGCGCTGCTGGCGGTGACCGTGGCGTTCTATGCGCTGGCGCACCGCCGCCTGCGCCGCGGCTGATGGCCGGCTTCTGCCGCGCCGGCGCGGCCACGCCGGCACCATTCATTGCAGCCACGCCGCCCGCACCGATGCGCGGTATCCCTGCGCGCTCGCTATGCTATGGAGCGCGGCAGCGCGTCCGCCCCTGGAGCCTGCCGTGATCGCCTTGCTGCACGCCTCGCCCGATTCGCTGATCTCACGGCGCCTGGGCTGGAACACCGCCCGGCCCGGCGCGCACTGGTTCGTGTGGCTGTCGCTGATCTGGTCGATCTGGCTGTTCGTGACCCCGCTGTACGAGCCGCACTACTTCACCCGCTGGTTCTGGCCGACCATGGTCAGCTACGCCGTGTTCCTGGCGCTGTATTACTGCGCCTATTACCGCCATCGCCGCTACCTGCGCTGGTGCGTGGCCGGCATGGCTGCGCTGGGATTCGTGTTGCTGCCGTACAACCCAGGCGCGCAGTGCTACATCATCTATGCCTGCGCGTTCCTGCCGTTCTGCTTCCGGCCATTGCGCGCGCTGCTGGGGATGCTGCTGCTGCTGGCCGCATTCGCGCTGGCCTGGTGGGCGCGCGGCTGGTCGCCGCTGTACATGACCAGTGCGGTGCTGGTGGGTCTGGCGGTGGGGTTGATGAACATCAGCTTCGAACGTCGCGCCCGCGCCGATGCGCAGCTGCGCCTGAGCCACGAGGAAGTGCGGCGCCTGGCCGGCGTCGCCGAGCGCGAGCGCATCGGCCGCGATCTGCACGATCTGCTCGGCCACACGCTGTCGCTGGTGGCGCTGAAGGCGGACCTGGCCGCGCGCCTGCTGGCGCGCGACCCGGCCGCGGCGCGGCAGGAAATGGAGGACGTCAGCCAGGTCGCGCGCGAGGCGCTGGGCCAGGTGCGGCGTGCGGTCAGCGGCATCCGCGCCGCGCAGCTGGCGGCGGAGATGGCCTCGGCCAAGCTGCTGCTGGAATCCTCCGGGGTCACGTTCCGCTACCAGGTCGATGCGCTGCCGCAGTGCGCGCAGCTGGAGACGGTATTCGCGATGGTGCTGCGCGAGGCCGCCACCAATATCCAGCGCCACGCTGGCGCCGGCAATGCGCAGCTGCGGCTGTGGTGCGAGCGCGACCAGGCGTGGCTGGAGATCCGCGACGATGGTCGCGGCAGCCCGATGCAGCCGGGCACCGGCCTGGCCAGCATGCGCGAACGGCTGGAGGCGGTGGGCGGTGCGTTGCGGATCGAGTCCGAGCGCGGCCAGGGCACGCGCCTGCTGGCGTCGGCGCCGTTGCCGCGCACGCCGCCTGCGCCGCCGCCCGCAGCGGAGATCGCACCGGAAGCGCGCGGCTGCCAGGATCCCGCGCTGCGCTGAGCGTCGCTGTGGCCGGCGCCCTACAATGCGCCCATAGGGACCGGGGGCAGGCGTGATTCGACTAGTGCTGGCGGAAGACCAGGCGATGGTGCGCGGCGCGCTCGGCGCGCTGCTGGGCCTGGAAGCGGATATCGAAGTGGTCGCCAGCGCCGCCGACGGCGAGGCCGCGTGGCGCGCGCTGCAGGCGCACACGCCGGACCTGCTGGTCACCGACATCGAGATGCCCGGCCTCGGCGGCCTGGAACTGGCGCAGCGGGTGCAGCGCCAGCAACTGCCGATCCGCGTGGTCATCGTCACCACCTTCGCCCGTCCCGGCTTCCTGCGCCGCGCGCTGGATGCCGGTGTCGGCGGTTATCTGTTGAAGGACGCGCCGCCCGAGCGCCTGGTCGATGCGATCCGCCAGGTGCATCGCGGCGGCCGCGCGATCGATCCGGAACTGGCGCTGGAAGCCTGGTCCGAAGCCGATCCGCTCAACGACCGCGAGCGCCAGGTGCTGCGCCTGGCCGGCGAGGGCGCCTCGGCCGGCGACATCGCCGCGCAACTCGGACTTTCGCACGGCACGGTGCGCAACTATCTGTCCGAAGCGATCGGCAAGCTAGGCGTCGGCAACCGCATCGAGGCGGCGCGGCTGGCGCGGCAGAAGGGCTGGCTGTAGCGGCGCCGAAAAACGCGAATGCCGGTGGACGCGGGCCACCGGCATTCGGGTCGAAACCAGGCCCGTCCGGCGCAGCGCGCCGGACGGGACGACGGATCAGAACGACCAGGTGAAGCTCAGCGCGCCGCTGCGCGGTTCGCCCCAGGCGCCGTAGCCGTAGATCTGCGCGTAGTACTTCTTGTCCAGCAGGTTGTTGAGGTTGGCCTGCACCGTGAATTCGTCGGACAGGCGGTAGCGCGCGAACGCGCTGACCAGCGCATAGGCGTCCTGCTCGAAGCGGCCGTAGGGCGCATCGACGTAGTAGATGCGGTTCTGCCAGTTGACGCCGCCGCCGAAGGTCAGCTCGGTGAGGCGGCGCGGGGTGTAGCTGGTGTAGAGCTTGAGCGTGGTCTGCGGCAGCTGCGCGTTGATGTCCGCACCGCCGGCATCCTTGGCGACGTAGCGCGAGGCGCCGAAGGTGCCGTTCCAGCCCGGCGCCAGTTCGCCGTTCACCTCGAACTCGAAGCCGCGGCTGACCGTGCCCTGCGCCGCGACGTAGGCCGTCTCGGTGGTGCCCTGGACGAACTCGGTGGTCGCCTGCGCGACGTTGTCCTGTTCGATGCGGAACACCGACAGCGAGGCGTTGAGGCGGTTGTCGAACCAGGCGGCCTTGACCCCGGCCTCGTAGCTCTTGCCGATCACCGGATCCAGGTAGGCGCCGCTGCGGGTGCGCGACGTCTGCGGCTGGAAGATGTCGGTGTAGCTGGCGTAGGCCGACCACACCTCGTCGATCGTGTAGACCAGTCCGGCGTACGGCGTGGTTTCCTTCTGCCGGCTGCTGTAGGGCACGCCGCTTTCGGCGCCGTCCACCTTCCAGTCGGTGTAGCGCGCGCCGACGATCAGCTTCAGCGGATCGGCCAGCGAGAAGCGCGCGGCCGCATAGCCGGCCTTCTGGGTGACGGTGCCGCGGCTGAACTCGGTCAGCGCCGACCAGGCCGGCTCCGGATAGTTGCCGGTCCAGTTCAGATAGCTGGCCATCGGCGCCGGGAAATCGAACGCGCCGTCGTTGACGTAGCGGCGGCGGTTGTAGCTGACCCCGGCCATCAGTTCGTGCTCGCGCCCGAACAGCTGCAACGGGCCTTCGGCATAGCCGTCCAGGCCATCGACCTTGCGCTCGGTGACGTAGTAGCCGGAGTAGGGCACCACGCCGGCGCCGGTGTTCTTGTCGAAGCCGTAGATCGTGTAATACGGGTAGAACAGCTTGTCGGTGACGTTGGTCTGGTCGTGGGTGGCGTTGGCCTTGAGTTTCCAGCCGCTGGCGAAATCGTGCTGCAGCGTGGCGAAGGCGCGCTTGGTGGTGGTGTCCCAGAACGTCCAGTCGGCGGCCGGGTTGAACGAGCGCGCATAGTCGGTGCGGCTGCCGTCGGAATACCACAGCGGGAAGCCGCCCCAGGTGACGTCGTCGGACTGCTTCTTCTGGTAGTCGTAGCCCACGCTCAGCTGGGTGTCCGGGGTCAGGTCGGCGTCGATCACCGCATAGCCCAGGGTCTTGTTCTGGCGGTAGCGGTCCACGTACGAGTCGGTATCCAGGTAGCTGCCGATCACCCGCGCGCGCACCGTGCCGCTGGCGTTGAGCGGGGTGCTGACGTCCACCGTCGAGCGGGTCCTGCCCCAGCTGCCGGCGGTGACCTGCACGCTGCCGGTCAGCTCGGCGCTGTCGGCGTGCTTGCGGATCAGGTTGACCGAGGCCGACGGGTTGCCCGCGCCGGTCATCAGCCCGGTGGCGCCACGCACCACTTCCACGCGGTCGTACAGGGCCAGGTCCAGCGCCGAGTCGCCGTAGCTCCAGTTCTGCACCATCGTGGTCGGGATGCCGTCGAACTGGTAGTTGTCGATGTAGAAGCCGCGCGCGTAGAACTCGAAGCGCTCGCTGTCCGAGCGGGTGTTGGACACGCCGGTGGTGTTCTCCAGCACGTCGATGATGTCGTCCAGGCCCTGATCCTCGATGCGCTGGTGGCTGATGATGCTCACCGACTGCGGGATCTCGCGCGGCGCCAGTTCGAAGCGGGTGCCGGCGGTGGTCTTGCGCACGCTGTAGCCTTCGGCGCGCTCACCCTTGACGCTGACCTTGTCCAGGGTGGTGACGTCGCTATCGGCGGCGCTGTCGGCGGCCGCTTCGGCGGCGAAGGCCGGCACGCTGGCGAGCAGGCAGGCCATGGCCAGGGCGCAGCGGCGCGGGAAACGGCGGGGAGGGAGGAAACGGGTCATTGCAGGGCTCCGTGGCAAGCAGGCATGGCCATCGACGGCGCTGCACGAAGCGCCGCAGGACGGTCGGGTTTGGCTGCTGGCTTGGAGCGGGACGCCCGGCGTGCGCAGGGCAGGCCTGTGCGCGGGACGTCGGCACCTGGCTGGCGCTGTCGATGCGACCGGCTGCCGCGGGAAGGGCGGCCTGCGCAGGGACGGGTGTTTCGGGAAACGGGCGGGGTGACCTGGCGATCAAGGCGCGCCCACGGTGGCAAGTGTAACGGTGTCGGATCGGCGCGGCCATGTCGGCGCGGCCATGGTGCGCGCAGGCCCTGGCGTTTTTTTGCGCGGGAGGATGGGGGCGCGCTGGGGCGATGCAGGCCGCCGCAAGTGGCCCGCCGGCGAGGGCTGCGGCGGACACGCCCGCCGCGCGCTGGCCATCGGTATGCCGGAAGCGCAGGCGCCTATGAAATTGTGCGTGCCCGCGTGGTCGCGCTGTCGCCAGTGACTATGCTGTCCGCAATCGGATCCAGCGACGCGCCAGGCCGGGAGTGCCCGGGATGGAGCGTCTGCGGACGGCGGTGCGATGCCGCCCACCGCCACCCTCTCGAATCCCGATGGAGGCGCCCGGATCGATGGACAGGAGGAGTTGCATGAAGTGGATGCGCGCAGTGTTGTGCGGATGGTCGTTGCTGCTGGCCTGGTCGCTGCCGGCCGGCGCCGCGCTGGCCGCCGACGGGCAGTTCAAGGTGCTGGTCGCGGCGATTCCCAACAAGTACCACCACGACTACATCCCGGTGGCCAAGCCGCGGTTCGAGGCGCTGGCGCGACAGCACTACTTCGAGCTGGTGTGGGCCTGGAATGCCGAGGCCTTCGATGGCGACCTGTCGCAGTACGCGGCCATCGTGCTGCTCAATACGCCGGCCACCGACCTCAATCCTGCGCAGCGCGCCAATTTCCAGAAGTACGTGCGCGGCGGTGGCGGCGTGGTCGCGGTGCACAAGGCGTTCGCGATCGCACGCGGGCAGTGGGACTGGTACGACCGCCTGATCGGCCGCGCGTTCCGCACCCATCCGTACCTGCAGACCGCGATGGTCGATGTGGTCGACCACAACTTCCCCGCTACCGCCGGCCTGCCGCAGCGCTGGCTGTGGTCGGACGAGTGGTACGAATACGATCCGCCGTACAGCGACGACCTGGTCACGCTGCTGACGGTGGACGAATCCAGCTACGACCCCACGCTGATCTGGCCCGGCCAGGTCGCCAAGGGCATGGGCAAGCCGCACCCGGTGGCCTGGTACCACCGCTTCGAAGGCGCACGCGTGTTCGTCACCGCCCTCGGCCACCAGGCCGAGGCCTACAACGATCCGCGCTACCTCGAACACCTGTACGGCGGCATTTACTGGGCCGCCACCGGCCATGGCATCGCCAACGATCCGGCCGCGGCCGCGCCGCCCTCGCGCTGAATCCGCTTTGCACGCCGCGCCCAACCAACACACACCGCACGCTTTTGCAGGCGACTTCAGCCGCGACAGGAGCCAAACCGTCGCCGGCAACCTGTCGGGGCCGAAGCCCCTCCTACCGAAGCGCCTCGCCAGCGCGTCGCCCGCTTTTTGTGGGAGCGACTTCAGGGCACCTCTAACAACCCCAAAAACTCGGCTAAAACGCTCGCAAGTCATTGATGCGCATAGCGCGGAATTTTTGGAATCGAGGTTATTAGAGGTGCCCTTCAGTCGCGACGGGCGTTACCGACAACGCCCGCCGCGACCGATGGCCCAGTCCACCATGGCCCGCGAACAGCAGCGAGCAACCCCTAGACCTGCTCCCGCCGCAGCGCCGGCTCCACCACCGGCGCCGCACCACCCCGCGCCATGCTCGAAAATACCCCATCGCGGCGCACCCAGGCATGGAACAGCGCCGCGCACAGATGCCCCAGCACCGTGGCGAACAGCAGGTAAGCCAGCCAGCCATGCGCGCTGCGCAGCCAGGCGTACAGCGCCGGGCTGTGCGGCGCGATCGGCGGCAGTTGCGCGCCCGGCCACAGCACGACCGGATAGCCGCCGGCCGACAGCATCGACCAGCCGAGCAGCGGCATCGCCAGCATCAGCGCGTACAGCAGCCAGTGCGAGGCCAGCGCCGCCGTCTTCTGCCACCACGGCAGGTCCGCCGGCAGCGGCGGCGGCCGCTGGCGCAGGCGGTTGCCCAGGCGCACGATCGCCAGCAACAGAATCGCGATGCCCAGCGGGCGGTGCAGGTCGAGCAGCCACGGCCGCTGCGACACCGAGGCGACCATGCCCACGCCGACGAACAGCATGGTCAGGAGCATCGCCGCCATCAGCCAGTGCAGCACGCGGGCGGTCAGGTTGAAATGCCCGGAGGCGTTCGCGCGGCTCATTGCGCACCCCCATGCGCCTGGCCGGTCGCCTCGGGCGCTTGGCCGCGGCCGATCTCGCGCTCGCGGCGGTTGAACGACTGCGAATACACCGCCGAGCGCGCGGCCAGGATCGGATCGTCCGAACCGGCGATGCCATGCGGCAGGATCAGCGGGTCGTAGTTGAGATCGCGGCACGGGCCGCTGGCCTGCGGCTCGGCGTGGTCGAGCACCAGCGTGCCGGCGACCACCTGTTGCCGGTCCTGCGGCCAGGGTTGCGACGGATCGTTCACCGGATCGCCGGGCGCGGCCACGGTCAGCACCAGGTCCCAGCGCAGCGGTCCTTGCGCCAGCCGCGCCTGCAGGTCCTCGCCGAGGAAGTCGGCATCGGCCTGCGCGCGCTGCGCCGCGGACAGTTCCTTGAACGCGGTCTGCGGCCGCATCGACCAGCGCACGAAACGGCTGCTGCCGTCGGCGGCGATGAAGCGGAAGCTGTTGACCCCGTTGTACTGCGTGTTGGCCCAACTGTCCGACCACGGCGCGGTCTTGACCCACTCCTGGAACTTCTTCGCTTCCGGATAGCGCTGCGCGAACGCGGCCAGCTTCGCCGGGTCCGGCTTGCCGGTGGCCGGGTCCGGCTGCGCGGCCAGGGTCTGCGCCATGAAGCCCTCCGGCGTGGCCACCACGAAGAACGGGAAACTGTTCATCGCCGTGCGCCACTGCTGGCCGTCGTCGCTGCGCAGCAGCAGCGCCATGCTGCGCACCCGCGCGCTGGCATCGGCGCCGTGCGGATCGCCGCCGCCGATCGACATCCGCCCCAGCACCGGCACCGATGCCTGGGTGAACACCCGCGCCGCGGACAGCGCGCGCGCCTGGCCGTTGCCTTCGAAGTGGCCGCTCACGCACATGCCCTTGCTGTGCGCGCGGCGGAAGCCCGGATGCGGCGGGCCGCCGGCTTCGATGGCATCGGTCATGCGCTGCGCGGTCAGCCGCTGCGGCCCGCCCAGCCAGCCCGCGCTCCAGGCGAAGGCGGCGGCGAGCACGGCGGCGATCGCGGCGATGCCGGCCAGCGGCAGCCAGGGCCGCGGGCGGGGCGGCGGGGTGGGATCGGGATGGGACATGGGGCGACTCCTGTGGCGGCGGCGATTGGGAGTGGGACGTGCGGCGCCGCGTTCTATTCCCGGCGCAGGCGCTGGTTCGGGGTTTGCGTTGCGTTTTTCGCCGGCAGCGGTTCCTTGCGGCCCGGCAGGCGGCACAATCGCGTGCCAGCCGCCCGGACAGGCGGCTCGCCCAGGCCAGGGAATAATCCGCCTTGCCGTGCGTCCTACCCGTGATTGCCCCTTCCCGAGCGCTGCACGCGACCCTGCCCATGGACGAACTCGACGACGACGCCCTGCGTGCGCTCATGCCCCGATTGCGGCGCTTTGCCCAGTCGCTGAGCGGCGATGCGGCCAGTGCCGACGACCTGGTGCAGGCGGCGCTGGAGCGCGCGCTGCGGCACTGGTCCACGCGCCGCGATGCCGATGCGCTGCAGCCGTGGCTGTTCGCGATCGTGTACCGGCAGTTCGTCGACGCGCGCCGGCGCGCGCAGCGCTGGCAGCGGGTGCTGGCCCTGTTCGCGCCGCAGCAGCCGACCCAGGTGCCGTCCGCCGAGCAGGTGCACGACGGCCGCGCGATGCTGGCCGCGTTCGCGCAACTGCCGGCCGCACAACGCGCGCTGCTGTTGCTGGTCAGCGTCGAAGGCTTCAGCTATCGCGACGCCGCCGCCGCGCTGGACCTGCCGATCGGCACGGTGATGTCGCGGCTGTCGCGCGCCCGCGAGAAACTGCGCCAGATAGGCGAAGGCCGCAGCGCCGGCGGCCCTGCCTTGCGAGTGCTCAAATGACCGTGCTGCGCCCCGACGACCAAACCCTGCACGCCTATGTCGATGGCCGCCTGGATCCTGCGCAGCGCGCGCAGGTCGGCGCATGGCTGCAGGCCAATCCCGCGCAAGCCGCGCGCGTGGCCGGCTGGAAACAGGACGCCGACGCGCTGCGCGCGGCCTGGGCCGGCGCCGAGGCGATGCCGGCCAACCCCGCATTGACCGTGCCGGCCCTGCGCCGCCGCGTGCGCCAGCGGCGCCGCACGCTGGCCGCCATGGCCGCCAGCTGCGTGCTGATGCTGGGCCTGGGCACCGGGCTGGGCTGGCAGTTGCGCGACAGCCGCCTCGGCGGCGAGCGCCTGCCGATGGCCGATGCGGTAGCGGCGTATCGCCTGTTCGCCGACGGCGAGCAGCCGCTGGAATTCGACCCGGCGCGGCGGGTCGCCTTGCAGGGCTGGTTGCGCCGCCATTTCGGCGCCGCCGGCGCGGTGCCGGACCTGCAGGCGCAGGGCTTCGCGCTGCGCGGCGGGCGCCTGCTGTCCACCCCCGAGGGCGCCGCGGCGATGCTGGTCTACCAGGACGCCAATGGTGCGCGCATCGGCCTGTACCTGCGCCCGCGCAGCGCCCGCCTCGGCGACGGCGAGCGCCGCGACGGCCGCCTGCTGGCGCAATACTGGTCCGAAGGCGACACCGCCTTCGCCCTTGTCGGCCCGGCCACGCAGACCCGCATGCGCCAGATCGCCCCGTTGCTGCGCGGGCAGGGCTGAGCCAGCAGAAGGCGAAGGCGTCGGGACTGAAGTCCCTCCCACAACGCACCCGGCAAGCAAATCGCAAGTTCCCTGCGGGAGCGACTTCAGTCGCGACGAGCGAAGCGATGGAGGTGGCGCGACCGGATCGCGCCGGGACTGAAGTCCCTCCCACAGTGCACCCGGCGGGCAGGTCGCAAGTCCCCTGCAGGAGCGGTTTCAACCGCGACGAACGACGCCGGGAACCCCGGCAGCTTCGAGCGTCTGTCGGCGCCGAAGCACGCCTGCAACGAGCGCTCCGGCAACCTCAGCCACGCCTGCGGGACGACACCCCGCCAAACCCTACCCGGCGTAGCGCGCCTTCAGCATCGCGTAGGCCGAGCGCAGCGCCAGCGCTTCGCCGCCGGCCGGGCGGCCGGGGCGGTCGCTGTCGTTCCAGGCGTACACGTCCAGGTGCGCCCAGGCCTGCCGCGCCGGCACGAAGCGCTCCAGGTACAGCGCCGCGGTCACCGCACCGGCCATGCGCGAGCCGGCATTGGCCAGGTCGGCGATCGAGCTGGTCAGGTAGCGCAGGTAGGGGCGCCACAGCGGCATGCGCCACACCGGGTCGCGGCTGCGTTCGCCGGCGGCAATCCAGGCCTGCGCCAGCGCGTCGTCGTTGCAGAACAGCGCCGGCAGGTCCGGGCCCAGCGCGACCCGCGCCGCGCCGGTCAGCGTGGCGAAATCCAGGATCGCGTCCGGCGCCTGTTCGCTGGCATAGGTCAGCGCGTCGCACAGCACCAGCCGGCCTTCGGCATCGGTGTTGTCGATCTCCACGCTGATGCCCTGGCGGGTGGCGATCACGTCGCCGGGGCGGAACGCGTCCGGGCCGACCGCGTTCTCCACCGCCGCGAGCAGCACGGTCAGCCGCAGCGGCAGCCGCTGCGCCATCACCAGCCCGGCCAGCGCCAGCGCATGCGCCGCGCCGCCCATGTCCTTCTTCATGTGGCGCATGCCGTCGGCCGGCTTCAGGTCCAGCCCGCCGGTGTCGAAGCACACGCCCTTGCCGACCAGCGCCACATGCGGGTGCGCGTCCTCGCCCCAGCGCAGCACGATCAGCCGCGGCGCGCGGTGCGAGGCGCGGCCGACCGCGTGGATCGCCGGGAAATTGCGCAGCAGCAACTCCTCGCCGACGATGCTTTCGCACTGCGCGCCATGCGCGTCGGCGATCGCGCGCGCCGCCGCTTCCAGGTGGTCAGGCCCCATGTCCTCGGCCGGCGTGTTGACCCAGTCGCGCACGCGCACGCACGCCTCCAGCTGGTCGCGCACCTCCGCGCTCGGCGTGGCCAGCAGCTGCGCCGGCAGCCGCGTCGGCTGCTTGTAGCGGGCGAAGCGGTAGCTGCCCAGGCCCCAGCCCAGCTGCAGCGCGGCCTGCTCGTCCTCGTTCAGCGCAGTGGCCAGCCGCCAGCGGCTGCCGGCCGGCAGCGCGTACGGTGCGTGCGCGTACGCATGGGCATCGCCGCGGTCGCCCACGCCCAGCACCGCCGCGGCCACGCCGTCCGCGCCGGGCAGCAACAACATCGTGCCGGGGGCGGCCACGAACTGCTGCGCATCCAGCCACCCCACCCAGGCCGGCGCCTGCGCGGCGCGCCATTCGGCCAGGCGTTCGCGGTCCAGCACATGCAGCGGCAGCGCATGGGGGGAGGCATCGGTGAAGCCGGAAGGCAGGGACATCAGCGGGTCCTTGTGGGTCGGGCGCGGCCGGCGGCAGGCGCGGCCAGGGCAAAAAGGCAGTGGGCAGCGCTCATGCGCGCGCGCCGCCGGCCGGCTGGGTGGCGTCCAGCCAGTCGGCCAGGCCGGTGAGGGTGTCGAAGTGCAGGTCCGGCGGCGTCGGCGGATGCCAGGCCTGCGCCTCGCGGTTGATCCAGCAGCCGCGCAGCCCGGCCTGCATCGCGCCGACCACGTCCATCTCGATGTGGTCGCCGACGTGCAGCACCTGCGCGCAGGGCAGCCCCAGCCGCGCGCAGGCGGCGTGGAAGATGCTCGGGTCCGGCTTGGCCGCGCCGTGTTCGCGCGCGCTGAGCTGGAATGCGAAATGCGGCGCCAGGCCGATCGTGCCCAGGTCGGCGTTGCCGTTGCTCAGCGCCGCCACCGGCACGCGCGCGGCGATCCGCTGCAGCGCGGCGATGCTGTCCGGGTAGCACTCCACCTGGTTGCGCGCGGCATAGAACACCGCGAACGCCGGCTCCACCAGCGCCTCGTCGCCACCGCTGTCGCGCAGCGCGCGGCGCAGGGTCAGGCGCCGCATCTCGCTCAGGTCGTGGACCAGGTGTGGATGCGCGGCGAACACCTCGTCGCGCAGCTGGCGCATCGCCGCGATCGGGAACCGCTCGGCGGTGCGCGGACTGTGCTGCAGCAGCCAGTCGTGCAGCACCTGTTCGATGCGCGCGCCGATCGGCGCGAACGGCCACAGCGTGTCGTCCAGGTCCAGCGTGATGGCGCGAACGGGGAAGGAAGGCAAGGAAGTCACTCGCAACATTTTACGCCAACCGACAGTGCCGGCTCCTGCCAACAGGAGACACACGTGCCGGCCCCGGCGCCGCATCGATCGCTTTTCCGAGTCCCCAGTCCCCAGTCCCCAGTCCCGGCTTCATTCCAGCAACCTGGCCCAGCGCTGCATGCCGTCCACCCGCGCCAGCACCATCTTGATGCACACCAGCAGCGGCACCGCCAGCAGCAGCCCGATCATGCCCCACAGCCAGCCGAACAGCATCAGCGCCAGGATCAGCATCAGCGGCGAGATCGCCATGCGCCGGCCGAGCACGATCGGCGTCACCACCTGGCCTTCGAGCATGTGCAGCGCCAGGTACAGGATCGCCGGCAGCGCCGCGCTCAGCGGATCGCGGAATTCGACGAAGCCCATCAGCAGCATCAGGATCGCGCCGATCAGCGGGCCCACGTACGGGGCGAAATTCAACAGCGCCACCACCGTGCCCCACAGCAGCGCTTCCTGCAGCGGAATCTTCAGCAGCACCAGCATGCCGGCGAAGATCAGTCCGACCAGGGTGTTGATGATGCTGATGGTCAGCACGTAGCGCGAGACCTCGCGCTCGATCGAACGCAGGATGTCGGTGGTGAATTTCTGCTGCTGGCGGTTCGGCAGCAGCGCGATCGCATGCCGCTGCAGGTTCTCGCCGAAGACCATGAAGAAGAACGTCAGCAGCACCACCGCCAGCGCCGAGGCGGCCAGCCGCGGGGTCCGCACCAGCGCCTTGTACGGATCGTCCAGCTGGGTGCGGATCACCTGCACGCGGCGCCCGTTCTCGCCGCCGGCGGCGCGCGCGAAATTCTCCGCCGCCTGGTTGGCCTGCTGCATCGGCTTGGTCAGGTCGCGCACCTGGGTGGCGATGTGGCGCATCTGCCCGGGCGCCTGCTGCACCCACTCGGCAGCCGGCCCGGCCAGCTGCATGGTCAGGGTCGCGGCCACCGCCATGCCCGACAGCAACACCAGCAGCGCGCCGAGGAAGCGCGGCACGTACAGCCGCCGCAGCCCGCGCAGGATCGGGTTGCCGACCAGGGCGAAGAACGCGGCCAGCAGCACCGGCAGGATCACCTCCTGCGCCGCCCACAAGGTGTAGCCCACGGCCAGCGTCGCCAGCACCACCAACGACACCGGTCCGCGCGGGCGCGGTGCGGGCGGTGGCGGGAGGGCGTCCTCGGGGGGCGGTGCCACGTCGCCGGCGTCGGCCACGGATTCGAACAGAGTGCTCATCGGACCTGCGCTGCGTACGGTGGCCCGGGCACGTGTCCTGCGGACACGCACCTTTCGGCGCGAAAAGGGGAAGCGGAGTGTAGGCCGATCCTGGCCTGCGCGGTATGAAGGCGGTGTGGCGACCGCAGCGGGTCGCCGGTGCTGCTCAGCGTTCGGACACGTCCGTGGCCGCTTCGGCTGCGCGCGGCGGTGCGGCGGACGGCGCATCGACCGGTGCAGTGGCCACGGCGGGCGCAGCCGGCTGCCGCCGCGGCGCGCCTGCGGCCGCGGGTGCCTCGACCGCCTGCGCGGTGTCCGCCGCGCGTTCGGCTTGGTCGGAGGCGTCCTTGACCCCGGTCGCGGTCAGCAGGCTGGAGACCGCGCTGAGCATCTGCAGCCAGCGTGCGCCGCCGAGCTTGCCGATCGCCGCCGCCGGCTCGGCGCGTCCGGCCAGGAAGCCGGCCCCCAAGCCCACCGCGACGATGCGCAGCGGCGTCCAGCCTTCGCGCCAGACCCGCTGCAGCGTGGTCCACTGCGTCTGCATCTGCTGCTGGCGGCCTTCCAGCACCGTTTCGGCGCGGGCGATGCGGTGCTGCAGTTGATCGAATTTCATCGGTGCGCCTCGGCTGCCGCGGCCGTGTGGCCGTCGGCCTTTTCGTCGTCGTCGCCACCGATCCCCAGCTTCGCCAGCTGGCGGCGGGTGGCGTCGAGCTTGCTCATCTCGAAATAGCGCAGCGCCTGCCAGGCGCCCAGGGCGGTGACCACCAGACTGAACGCGGCGGTCGCCGAGATCGACGCCAGCCACGACCAGCCCAGCCGCTGCAGCACCGCGATCAGTGCGCCCATCAGCAGCATCCACGCCGACGCGCCGAACGACACCGCGATGGTCAGCCACACCAGCGCGCGCGCCAGCGCCGCGCGCGCCAGGGCCAGATCCGCCACCACCAGCTTGCGCAGCGCGCGGCTGGCTTGCAGCGTGGCGGTCAGGCCCTCGCGGCCGGCCTGGCCGAACTCGCGGAACGATTGCTCCAGCGACGGCTGTTCGGCCTCCGCTGGATCGGGCGCAGCGGCGTCGCGGGCCTGCTCGTCGCTCACGTGGCTTACTTGTCGCTGCTGCGCGCCAGCTTGGCGATGATCCAGCCGGTGGCGAAGGCCACGCCGAACGAGGCCAGCGGGCGCTCGCGGATCAGTTCGGCGGCGCTGTCGATCAGGTCGCGGCCCTTGTCCAGCAGCACATCGACCTGCTCCTTCGCCGCGGCACCGCCGAATTCGGCAGCGGCCAGCCCGGACAGCGCGCTGTCGGACAGCTCGGCCTTGACGTTGGCCTTGCCCAGCTTCAGCTCGTCGCCCGCGGCACCGGCGGCGCCCTTGATCGCTTCGCCGGCGTAGCTGGCGGCCGACTTCAGGTGCGAACCGGCTTCGCTGAGGTTGTCCTTGAGGTTTTCGGTATTGGTGGGATTGGCATTCATCGCGTGTCTCCTGACGGTGGTAGGGGCATACCTGCGCACGGCAGGCGGTTCGCGGATCGCGATCCAGAGAAATAGCACCGACGCGGTGTAGAGCTTGTTAGGTCCGGACGCCGCGCGTACATCCCGATGGACCGGCATTATGGCCAACTGCGGGCCGCGCCGCGCGCGCCGAGCAGATGCGTGCCTTGTGCAGGAGCGGCTGCAGCCGCGACGAGCGGAGCCGAAGCAACCGGTCGCGGCTGAAGCCCCTCGCACCGTGCACCCGGCCAGGCGCCCACACGCCTTTTGTGGGAGCGACTTCAGTCGCGACAAACGAAGCCGCCGGCCCGGCCGAGCCCGGACCCGTTCCGCACCGCCCTCACCCCCGCCTCACTGCATCAACAAATCCGCCTGCGCGCCGCCGCGGATCACCCGCAGCACCAGCTGCGCCGGCTTGCGTGCGAAATTGGCGCGGTAGCTGGCCAGGTCGGCGAACTCGCCGGTGGACGCGGCCACCACGATGTCGCCGCCGGCCAGGCCGTTGCGCGCGGCGCGACTGCCGCGCGCCACGGTGCCGACCAGCACCCCGTTGATGCCGGACTGGCGCAGCGACTCGGGCAGGTCGGTGAAGGTGGCGCCGCCCAGCCGCGGGTCCAGCGATTCGCCGCTCACCGCACGCGGCTGTTCCTTCAGCATGGCCTTGAGTTGCAGCGGCTTGCCGTCGCGGCGCACGTCCAGCGTCACCGTGCTGCCCACCGGCTGCAGGCCTTCGTAGTTGTGCAGCGCCTCGGCGCTGTCCAGGCGCTCGCCGTTGGCGCCGACCACCACGTCGCCGGGCTGCAGGCCGGCCGCGGCCGCCGCCGAGCCGGTCAGCACCCGCGTCACCAGCGCGCCGCGCGGCGCGTCCAGGCCCAGGCCCTGCGCCATCTGCGCGGTCAGGTTCTGGGTCTCGATGCCGAAGGTGCCGCGGATCATCACCCCATTGTTCTTCAGCAACTGCTCGACCACCGCCCGCGCCAGGTTCGACGGGATCGCCAGGCCCAGGCCGATGTTGCCGGCCATGCTGCCCTGCGGATTGAAGCTGGCGGTGTTGATGCCGACCAGTTCGCCGTGCAGGTCCACCAGCGCGCCGCCGGAGTTGCCCGGGTTGATCGAGGCGTCGGTCTGGATGAAGTTCTGGTAGCCCAGGCCGCGGATGCCGTTGCGGCCCATCGCCGAGACGATGCCCGAGGTCACCGTCTGGGTGAAGCCGAACGGGTTGCCGATCGCCACCACGAAATCGCCCACGCGCAGCTTGCTGCTGTCGCCCAGGCGGATCTCGGTGAGCTTGTCGGCCTTGATCCGGATCAGTGCCACGTCGGTGTCCGCGTCCGAGCCCATGAACTCGGCCTTGAAGCTGCGCCCGTCGGCCAGGGTCACCTGCACGTCGTCGGCGTTCTCCACCACGTGGTGGTTGGTCAGCACGTAGCCGTTCTTGGCGTCGATGATCACGCCCGAACCCAGCGACTCGTTGATCCGCTCCTGCGGGATGTCCGGAAACAGGCGGCGGAAGAACGGGTCGTTGAAGTACGGATTGCGCACCCGCACCACCTGCTTGGTGTTGATGCTGACCACCGCCGGCATGGTCTGCTGCAGCATCGGCGCCAGCGACGGCAGCGGCTGGCCGGCCACCGAGGCCGGCAAGGCCGCGCTGCCGGCCACCGTCTGCGCCACCGGCGCGGCGGGGGCGGGCGCGGCCTCGGCGCGATTGTCCAGGTGCGCGTTGATCGCGGTGGCGGCGAAACCGCCGAAGGCAGCGGCGGCGGTCAGGGTCAGCAACGTGGGCAGCGGTCGCATGGGTCGGGTTCCGGATGACAGCGGCGGGAGACGCAAGGCAGATGGGCGCCGGGGCGTATAAATCAAGATGAACGCGCGGCGTTTAACCGCCAGTGAAAGCCCGTCGCAGGCCAAATCCGCAGCGGCGTACGGAGGCGCCGAACCACCGGGTGTCGGCGTTGACAGCCGGGTCGCCCAGGGTTAGCTTGGACACTGGGTTTTGCCACTACATGTAGCGGTAGGACGTCAAAGCAACCCAACTACTGGGGTTTTCACTGGGGTCCACACCCCAGGGGGCGCACGCAGTGACGCATGGCGTGAACGTGAGACGGGCGGGCGAACGCCCTACGCATTCCCATTCGGCCGAAGGGCGCCGCCGCGCGCGCTGCCGCGGCTGTCGTCGTCGCGCAGCGCAAACCGCATACAAATGAGAAACGCGGCGGACGGCCACCCCCATCCGCCCCATCGGGACAGGTTCGAGGAGAACACAACAGAATGAGCACGGTGCGCCTGGAAGTCGTCCAGACCGAGTCCAAGCAGAACCCCATCCCGATGCAGCCTGCGTCGCAGGATATCTGGGACAAGAAGTACCGCCTGAAGACCAAGCAGGGCGAGCCGCTGGATGCCGACATCGACGGCACCTACCAGCGCGTGGCGCGCGCGCTGGCCGATGCCGAGGCCACCGAGGAAAAGCGCGCCTACTGGTTCGAGCGCTTCGCCTGGGCGCTGCGCCGCGGCGCGATCCCGGCCGGACGCATCACCTCCAACGCCGGCGCGCTGGAACACAAGCCGGCCACCAGCACCATCAACTGCACCGTGTCGGGCACCGTCACCGACTCGATGGACGGCATCCTGGAGAAGGTCCACGAAGCCGGACTGACCCTCAAGGCCGGCTGCGGCATCGGCTACGAGTTCAGCACGCTGCGCCCGCGCGGCGCGTTCGTGGCCGGTGCCGGCGCCTACACCTCCGGGCCGATGTCGTTCATGGATATCTTCGACAAGATGTGCTTCACCGTGTCCTCGGCCGGCGGCCGCCGCGGCGCGCAGATGGGCACCTTCGACGTGTCGCACCCGGATGTGAAGGACTTCATCCGCGCCAAGCGCGAGGACGGGCGCCTGCGCCAGTTCAACCTGTCGCTGCTGATCACCGACGGCTTCATGCAGGCGGTGGAGAGCGACGCCGACTGGCCGCTGGTGTTCCCGGTCAACCGCAAGGAAGAGGCCGACATCGACCTGGCCGACGCCAGCGCCGTGGTCTGGCGCGACTGGCCCACCCACAGCAACTACATCGTGCGCGACGACGGCCTGGTCGCGTGCAAGGTGTACGGGCAGATCCGCGCCCGCCACCTGTGGGACATGATCATGGTCTCCACCTACGACTACGCCGAGCCGGGCTTCATCCTGATCGACCGCGTCAACGAGATGAACAACAACTGGTGGTGCGAGAACATCCGCGCGACGAATCCCTGCGTCACCGCCGATACCTGGGTGCAGACCGCCGAGGGGCCACGCCAGGTCGTCGACCTGCTGGGCACCCAGTTCCTGGCCAGGGTGGATGGCGCCGACCATGTCACCGCAGAGCAGGGCTTCTTCAAAACCGCGCGCAAGGACGTGGTGCGGCTGCAGACGGAGGAAGGCTACGCGCTGCGTCTGACCGAAGACCACCGCGTGCGCCGCGTCGTGCGCCAGACCCGCTGGTCGCTGGACACCGAATGGTGCGCGGCTGGCGCGCTCGTGGCCGGCGATCGCGTGCTGCTCAACAACCACCGCGCCGGCGCCGAGTGGCGTGGTTCGCGCAGCTACGAGGAGGGTTTCCTGCTCGGCATGCTGGTGGGCGACGGCACGCTCAAGCAGGACGCCGCGCTGTTGTCGGTCTGGTCCCAGGCCGCCGCGGTCAATGCGGCCGCGACGGCGCCGGTGGCGCTGATGGACGAAGCCCTGCGCTGCGCGCGCAGTCTGCCGCATCGCGCCGACTTCGCCGGCTGGACCGAAGTGCGCGATCGCGGCGAGTACCGCCTGAAGTCGGCGCCACTGCGCGACCTGGCACTGGAGCTGGGCCTGCGCCCGGGCGACAAGGCAATCACGCCGGCCGTCGAGAAAACCTCCAGCGATTTCCATCGCGGTTTCCTGCGTGGCCTGTTCGACACCGACGGTTCGGTGCAGGGCAGCCAGGACAAGGGTGTCAGCGTGCGCCTGGCGCAGTCCGATCTGGCGCGGCTCGAGGCGGCGCAGCGCATGCTGCTGCGGCTGGGCATCGCCTCGCAGATCTACCGCGAGCGGCGCCCCGCCGGCACCGCGCTGCTCCCTGACGGGCATGGCGGCAAGCGCGCCTACGCCACACAGGCCCAGCACGAACTGGTGATCAGCGGCGACAACCTCGACGCATTCGCGCAGCGGGTGGGCTTCGCCGACACCGCCAAGGCCAACCGCCTGAAGGCGCTGCTGTCCGGCTACCGCCGCCAGCTCAACCGCGAGCGCTTCATTGCGACCGTGCAGTCGGTGCTCGCCGATGGCCACGAAGACGTCTACGACGTGCAGGTGCCCGGCATCAATACCTTCGACGGCAACGGCCTGCACGCGCACAACTGCGGCGAGCAGCCGCTGCCGCCCTACGGCGCCTGCCTGCTCGGCTCGATCAACCTCACCAACTTCGTGCGCGACCCGTTCACCGCGCAGGCGCGCTTCGACTGGGAGGAATACAAGGAAGTGGTGCGCGTGTTCACCCGCATGCTCGACAACGTGGTCGAGGTCAACGGCCTGCCGCTGCAGCAGCAGCGCGACGAGATCCTGCGCAAGCGCCGCCACGGCATGGGCTTCCTCGGCCTGGGCTCGACCATGACCATGCTGCAGATGAAGTACGGCAGCGCCGCCTCCTGCGAGTTCACCGAAGCCATCGCCCGCGAGATGGCCGTGGCCGGCTGGGAAACCGCGCTGACCCTGGCCAAGGAAAAAGGCCCGGCCCCGATCATGCAGGAGACCTTCGCCGTCACCGCCGCGATGCTGCGCCAGCGCCCGGAAATGGCCAAGGACGGCTGGCACGTGGGCCAGCAGATCGAAGGCAAGCGGCTGCACGCCAAGTACAGCCGCTACATGCAGCGCATCGCCGACGTGGCGCCGGAACTGGTGGACGAGCTGGCCGAGGTGGGCGCGCGCTTCACCCACCACAGCTCCATCGCCCCCACCGGCACCATCTCGCTGAGCCTGGCCAACAACGCCTCCAACGGCATCGAGCCCAGCTTCGCGCACCACTACAGCCGCAACGTGATCCGCGAAGGCAAGAAGTCCAAGGAGAAGGTGGACGTGTTCTCCTTCGAGCTGCTGGCCTACCGCCACCTGGTCAACGCCAAGGCGATGCCGTTCGCCGAGGCCGCCGACGCGCAGCTGCCGGACTACTTCATCTCCGCCGACGACATCCACCCCAAGGAACACGTGGACGTGCAGGCCGCGGCGCAGAAGTGGGTGGACAGCTCCATCTCCAAGACCGCCAACGTCCCCACCGACTACCCCTACGAGCAGTTCAAGGACATCTACCGCTACGCCCACCAGCAGGGGTTGAAGGGCTGCACCACGTTCCGCTTCAACCCGGCCGCCTTCCAGGGCGTGCTGGTCAAGGAAGCGGACCTGGAGAACACCACCTACCGCTTCGAACTGGAAGACGGCAGCGTGGTGGAAGTGAAGGGCAACGAGCAGATCGAATACGACGGCGAAATGCACACCGCCGCCAACCTGTTCGACGCCCTGAAAGAAGGGTATTACGGCAAGTTCTGACGGCCGTCTCGCGCGTCCCCCCGCGGCGACGGGGGGCGCCGCGGGGGCGGGAACCCAGGGTGGCCGCGCGCCGGCTTTCCCCAACGCTTCCCTACCGCCCATCGTTTGTCGCCACATCCGGTTCCACGCTTTGCTTCAATCGGTATAGCATCGCCCGCGTTACATAAACACTGACACCCTGAGGAGGGTTTTTATGAGCAACGGTAATGGTGTGACGGCGACGCTGACGCAAGTCGCCGAAAACGTGAAAGAGACTGCCAGCAACGTCGGCGACGCGATCGCCGCCACCGCCAGCGACGCCGTCGCCAGCGTCAAGCAGACCGCCGAGAACGTGCAAAAGCGCGTGCAGGACCAGGTCGCCAAGACCCGCAAGGCGGTCAAGAAGGCCGAGAAGGCCGTCGTCAAGCGCGCCGAGAAGGCCGGCAAGTCGGTGAAGAAGACCGTCGCCAGCGCGCGCAAGAAGCTGGAAGCGGCCAAGGCCAGCGCCCAGTCCGAAGCCGCCGCGCTGAAGAAGGCCGGCAAGAAGACCGCCAAGAAGGCGGCGGCGAAGAAGACGGCCACCAAGAAGGCCGCAGTGAAGAAGGCCCCGGCCAAGAAGGCGGTCGCGAAGAAGGCCGCGCCGAAGAAGGCGGTCAAGAAGGTCGCCGCGAAGAAGGCCGTGGCCAAGAAGTCGGTGGCCGCCAAGAAGACCGCGGTCAAGAAGAGCGTCGCGGTCAAGAAAGCCTCGGCCAAGAAGGCAGTGAAGAAGGTCGCCAAGGCCGTCAAGAAGAGCACCGCCAAGGTCGCCAAGAAGACCGCCGCGGTGAAGAAGACCGCCGTGCGCAAGAGCGCCGGCAAGAAGGCCGCGGCCACCCGCGCCAGGAAGTAAGCCGTCCCACGCTGCACCCTCTCTCCCGTGCGCGGGAGAGAGGCAGCGCGCGCGGGACGCGCGCCCAATACGACACGCACACCAGGAACGCACCATGGCCGTCAAGATCGACAAGAAAATCAAGGGCTACGCCGTCGTCACCGCCGAAGACAAGGCGCGCGAGGCCGCACCGCCCGTGCCCGCCGCGTCGATCGACCGCGCCACCGCCGAGGCCGAGACCCCGGTGGACAACATCATCCACATGCACGAGCGCATCGAGCGCCCGGACGTGCTGATCGGCAGCACCTACAAGATCAAATCGCCGTTGGTGGAACACGCCATGTACGTGACCCTCAACGACATCGTGCTCAACGCCGGCACCGAGCACGAACTGCGCCGCCCGTTCGAGATCTTCGTCAACTCCAAGTCCATGGAACACTTCCAGTGGATCGTGGCGCTGACCCGCATCATGTCCGCCGTGTTCCGCAAGGGCGGCGGCGTCACCTTCCTGGTCGACGAGATGAAGGCCGTGTTCGACCCCAAGGGCGGTTACTTCAAGGCCGGCGGCGTGTACATGCCCTCGCTGGTGGCCGAACTGGGCAGCATCGTCGAAGAACACATGAAGTCCATCGGCCTGCTGCACGACCCGGAGATGAGCGACCACCAGCGCGCGCTGATCAACGAAAAGCGCAAGCAGTACGAAGACCGCTCAAAAAAAAACAGTGAAGTGAAGCCGGCCGTGCCTTCTCCTGCGGGAGAAGGTGCCCGAAGGGCGGATGAGGGTACGGGTTCGAGCGACTCCACCGCCGACCACGAAGAAGACATCGCCGTCACCGGCGACGGCGCGAGTTTCCCGCCGTCGGCCACGATGTGCCACAAGTGCAACACCAAGGCCCTGGTGATCATGGACGGGTGTGCTACTTGTTTGAATTGTGGGTACAGTAAGTGCGGGTGATGATTAGCGAAAGCTTGGGGAATCTACTCGCATTTGTGTATGATCCAGAGCAGTTTCTTGCTCTAGTGCTATTTTAGTGACATATGCTTTCTATGCAATGATCAATTGGTTCGATAGAGAACGCATTTTTTATACGTTTCTTTCAGGTTTTTTGGGGGGTGTATGCGCTGGATTCTGCTTTTGCTTCTGATGATTGCGGGGCAGGTTAATGCTGACGGCTGGAAGTATTTCGGTGGCGCGAAAATTTTGTCGATCACGGAATGGCAGGGGAATGGGCCGGTCTTTATTGAAATGGAATCCGGAACTTACTGCTTCATCCCGTCCGATGAGAAGAACATGATCGCTCTTGTTTATAGCCTCTATGCTAATTCAAAGGCAGTCGATATCTATTGCAACCCTGCAGAATCCACTGTATTCGCTGGAATGACCGGGGATAGGGTGCATCGGATCGCGACCACTCGCCTCTGAAGAACGGACGTCGGGGAGCGAATACCGGCGAATACCACGGGCGGAGTCTGAGGTGTTCCTGCGTTTCATATTGTCAAATCGGCAGCTTACAGGATGTCATGCTGGAAGTGAGAGCGCGCATGGCGCAGTCTTCTACAAAGCATCGTTGATGCCGACAGTGTCAACGAGTAAGAATGAATCGCTGTGTTAAATCACGCAGCCGGGATTGGTCTCCCGCTATCGAGCCGCACCAGCGCCCATCGTCCGATGCTCGGCGCTTTTTTGTTGCCCTGCATTGTGCGAGGCGCGTGCTCGCCAGCTCATGGCGGACGGTACGCGGGGGGCTTCGGCCCCGCCGGTCCTCGGTCCGGTAGACCAACCCGTACCGTCCGCCACCTCGATTGGTCTCGGTGTGGCGGATTCCCTTTCTACCGAGGAATCCCCTATGGCTCGTAAAGCAAGCGTATCCGCAAACACCTCTGTTCCCCGTCCCCGCGCGCGTAGGCCCGCAAACCCGTTCGATGCGTCTGCCAACACGTGACAGATGCTGGGCCTATCGCTTGGCGACCTGAGGTACACGACGCTGTTCAAACCATTGCTCACGAAGACGAACTGCCGCCCAAACGCGCGCCGCGCCCGCGCCAGCCCGCCCAGTGCACTATTGGCTGCACCTGCCACGACGTGCTGGTGGACGGCAGCCGCAGGCAGAGCCAGCGCATTCCCACCTTGCGCCTGAGCGGCCAGCGGCTGGAAGCTTTGGGATTCGTGCCGGGTAGCAAACCGCGTATCGCCATCGTCGATGGGGCGCTGATGATCAAGCCGACGTGGAAAGCATCATAGTTAGTAGTACCTCTTCATTTCCTCGCGCGAGGAAGTGGAGCAGCACTCCAGTCGTTGCGGTACTTTTCCATCTGGTAGAAGTGTCTTAGTGCTTTTGCATGTTCACCAGCATCTCTAGCCAAGAGCAGGTCGCCTGCTGGAAGCATTTGATGGTTGCATAGGCCCTATGTCGTTCAATGCGTTATGCTGAAATGTTGAAGGCGCTCGACTTACCGGTGCCTTCGTTAATAATTTAATGTTCAAATAGTCAAAGAGGGTTGTCTCAGGTGAGAAGGCCATTAATGCGATTGCTTGGCTATGAAGTTACAGTCTTCCTGGTCTGCCTGCTCTGCTATGGGGTTCTCTACCTGAGGGGCATGCCGAACGGCTGGAAGTTCGCGCTCTATGAGCTCGTAATCATCCAGCCGTTCTTGATAATCCCACACTATGTGGCTTGGAGAAGGTTGCGCAGAAGGAAGTAGGTCGCTAGTGGCTAGCGTGGCCCACCGAGCACGTTCTTCGTCGGAAAATCGGCGTCAGAGTAGAATTCCCATTGGTACAAAGCCTGTACTGCTGTCTACAAAGCTTGTTGACGCCTATCTTGTCAAAGAGCAATATTTAGTTGTTGCTTTAAATCACGCAGCCGGGCTTGGCAGCCCGATCACTCATGAAACGCTGGGGTCAGAGTAGAATATCTATAGGACTGGGATTCGCCGCGGGCAGCAAGCCGCACGTTGCCATCGTCGATGATGCGCTGGTGATCACAGCCGCGCCGCAAGCGTAGGACGCTAAGCAATCGCACCGACTGACGGGCTGCGTCAGTCAGCGCTGACCAGGTTCCATCCAGGCTCGCTTCGCGAGACGTGGTGGATGGAATCAACGTGAGCGCTTTAAAGGATCCGTAGCTCGGAAATGCAGACGGCGGCTGGGACTCTTTCCGCGATTGCGATAGGGTTTCCGCTGTGCTAGAAAACCCATCCTGCCGCGCGTTGGATGGTCGTGAAAACACCCTTCGTCCTTTTGTTGGTCGCTAGCGTCCTTTCCTCGTGCGGTTCATGGAAGGCGCCCGATGCGCCAATCTCCGTCGCTTCCGCAGCTGCCGCGGCCGCAGTTGGAACGGTAGAGTACCCCCGGGAGCGACGTGGCGCATGGATGCCTGCCGATCTTGGGTGCCCGGCGGCAGATAGCGAGTCGCTTCTGCTGATCGAGGCAGACATCCTTGGGCAACACGAAAATACCAGCAAGCCGTTGCGTGTAGAAAAGGTAAAACAGCATCCCCGTGATCTGGCGCATACGCTCTACGTATAGCCCTGGGACGGGCGAATGCGAAGGAGAGGATGACGAGACGTTTCTGCTGGATGGGCAGTCCCTGTCTATCAAGAATGAGCGCGCTACAACCACTTATGTCAGATGCAAATGATGGAGTCTGCATATGCCCGAACAACCACGGACGTTCTTGGTCGAACAGTTAGGCCCTCCACGCGGAGCGAATGGCGCTCAGGCGAACGAGGCGGTTGCCGATCTGGATGATGTAACGACGCATCATCCAGGTGCCAATCGTGCCATTCATATGGAAGATGGCCACATCCAGGGTGCGGAAGACCAGCAGCCGACCTATTGAGGTGGTGACAGGGCATACGCCTACATCGATGGCGAGTTCCAGGAGGTAATAGACCAGGCGACCGATCGTTACGGATCGTTGAAGCAAGATCAGGTTCTGATGGTCAAGGACTACATCTTGGAGGGCCCCTCGCCACCGCAAGGAACCAGTGCTCGCGCGATAGGCGTTCCTTCCCCGACCGCGGGCTATGTCAGTCTCGTTAGGGACAGCGGCGGTATGGTCGAGATCATGGATCGGCAAGGGGGCGATGTGATCGCAAGAGTCCGTCATCTCGATCCGGTTTCTGTGCGGCAAGGCGACACTATCGCCTGCGGCGAGTCGCTCGGCACGCAAAGCAACAAGGGGCTTCCTCGCAGCGCTGGCGTGCACATTCACGTCGAAATGGAAACCGCGCATCATCAACAATTTGCGAACTATTTCGATGATCTGAATACTAGCAGGCTTTCTGTCCAGTCCGAATTGCGTGCAAACACTGCGCAGGCAGTCGTTGGTGACGGAACTTTTTAGCCTTGGCCAGTCGAATGAACGGATTCGCGACGTCCAACGTGTCATGGCAGGTGAAGGATATCGTGCCGTGGATGGTGCCGCATTGGTTCAAGACGGTGTGTATCGTCCCAACATGCAGGGCGCCTTGCTCGATTTCCAGAGAGACCACGGTCTGCCGCAGACTGGAATATCGATCCGCCAACGTTGGACCTTGCGCCCCCTTTGCCGTGCCGTGAGCTAGACGGCGATCACGGTCGCCCTGCGTATCAAGCTCCGCTACCACCTGCCGCGCCCGGTCATCCGAATCATCCCGACCATAGGCCCAATCTTCCGGAGCAGCCTGCTCCTGCATGAACCAGCAAAGAAGAAATCACGCCTCAACCGATATGCGCGATAGCCATCATCCGGGCAACCACGACTATCGGAGCGCATTGGGAATAGTCCAAAGATTTGAAGTGACGCATGGAATCGAGAGTGGGACGCACAGCGAGCAATTCGCCGCCGCATTCGCGGTGATGAGCGAGCGCGACAAGTTTAGCGTCCACCACATTGAGAAGGGACAGAGTGGCAACATCGAGGCTGTGCGATGGTTGACGCACTATAACGGTGAAGAGGAGCGTCGTTATGTCGATGTAAGCGCCGCGCTGGCGCTTACGGTCGAACAGCACTCGGCCCAATGGTCGCAACTTGGCTCCGCTCACTACGCGAGCCACGCACAAAACTCCGATCGGACACCGGAGCAGGCTCAAGCGATAAGTCCGCTCTCCGCATCCGACCGAGAAATGTTTGAGAAGTTGCTGGATCGGATTCCTGGGTATATTTCTGATGACGCGTTAGCCGCAGCACTTCATGGTGCGAAGAAGGTCGATATCAACTCTGCCGAAAAAGTGGCGGATGTTAGGTTGGCAGGAGATAAGATGTATGTTGTCGGTACCACCCCAGGATTTCGAGCAGTCGTAGATTTGTCGCAGAGGATTCCTCCTGCGAAAGAGAGCGTTCATCAAACCCAGGTGCTAAACCAGGCGCAGGCGCTGGCGCAACAGCAAGAAGAACAGCAGCGGCAGGCACGTGCCGCAGATAGCAACTGCCGGGCGGTTTGAATGCTTTCCGCTTGATGACGGCTTGGATTCGAACGAGCGGATGGACTTCCAGGAAAAGCAATACGATTCTTACCAGGTGATTTGATGAAAAAGGACGTTGTTCTGTGTATGGCCGCACTTTCCATTGTGCTCGCCGCGTATGGAAAAGCAGATAGACCTGCAGGCGAGAGCGCTTCCGCAACGTCGCAGTCGAAGGTCGCCGTATCCGCAGTCCATGCAAGCGAATATCGTTCCGCCGCGAATCCAGAGCATCAAGAACGTGCCCAGGCGCCGACGCATCGCCAGGACGCCAAGCAGTATCTTTGCCAGGGCGGTGCAGGTGCCTGCAGGGTCAGGGGGCCTTTGGTGGCCAACTCCGAGGCGGAAGCGCAGTGGCTGCTGTCTCATGGCTATCCGACGGAAGCCGAACTCGCGCGCCTGGAAGCGATGGGGCTGTCGCAGCTGAAAGCGGAGACGCAAGCTGGCAATACGCTCGCGACCGTGATCTATGGCAGGAAGACCGCGATCGAGGGCGGTCGCTTCTTCGAAGGCCTGGGCGTTCTTCGAGATGCGGCGATGTCGGGCAACCTGTACGCGTATTACGGGCTGTCCGACGTCTATGGCGCCGAGACGAAGCAAAAGAACCTGGTCCACAGTGCGGCTTATTTGCGGTTGGCTTACCTGCTGGGTGACGGAAAGGCGTCGGCAGGCATGGCGTTGCAGGGCCTGAACGGTGTCGAACGTGTCGCTGCGGATGAGCGTACGGCTTCGCTCTACCAGACATTTGCCAAGAATCGGAGGCCTTCGCCTAGGCCGCTCGAATGATGTTGTCGCGATTTGAATACTGTGGGGGAAGCGTCGACTTCCCCGCTCTTGCCCTACCAAGTTCCGTTCTATGCTCTCCGGCGCTACGCATGTTGGATCGGCGGCAACAGGAGATCACCATGTCACGCGTCATGTTGAGCAGATCGCTGCATTGCGGGCGTTGGCCGCAGTCGCGATGCTGCCGCTGACGTCCTGCGCCAATGCAGGCACCAACGGCAGTACCAGCCAGGAAGACGCCATGCACTCAGCAGTTGGCCCCGCTGCTGGAAGAAACCTACGCCTCCCGGAAGCCGGTTCGCACCCCCTTCGATCCTCAAAAGGCCCTTGCCTGTTAGAGGGGAGGACGGTCTCTACGAAATGCATGATGCACGCAGAGACAAACCTGCAGGCATAGGCGCCGTCTTTACGCGGACGACGGTGTGGACGGATGCGCCACCGGCGCGGAGGCCGCCGCCGGCAGACAGCCCAACCCGATCAGCGTCGCCTCCACCGCCGCGTCCAGCGGCGTATGCGGTTCTTCGCCGAGCGTGCGCAGCAGGCGCGCGTTGCGCATGCGCAGCGGATGCTGCCACAGCGGGCGCATCTCGCGCAGTTCGCGCGCCAGTGGCCAAACCGGTGCGGCCAGGGTCAGCAGCCACCACGGGAAGCGGCGGGTCTTCGGCGGCGCCATGCCATGGCGGTGCAGCACGCGCGCGATCGCCGCGGCCATCTGCGTGCCGTCGGCGTCCCAGTGTCCGTCCATGTGCAGCCGCGCGAACGCCGGCAGCGTCGCGCGCTGCTGCAGCAGCCGCAGCATGGTCCGCGCCACGTCCGGCACGTACGCCCATTGGTGGCCGACGCCGGGGGCTCCCGGCAGCGTCACGCTGGCGATCGGGCGCCCCGGTTTCACCAGGCCCTGCGCGAACCAGCTGTTGCCCACGCGTGGGCCGAAGAAATCGCCGGCGCGCACCACGATCGCCCGCGCGCCGTGCGCGGTCGCGGCCTGCAGGCGCCGCTCCAGTTCCACCCGGATCGCGCCCTTGCGCGTGGTCGGCGTCTGTGGCGCGTCTTCGTCCGGCGCCGGGTAGGCATCGAGGCCGTAGTTGTAGACCGTGCCCGGCAGCACGATGGTCGCGCCTTCGGCGCAGGCCGCGGCGATGGTGTTGTCGATCATCGGCAGCACCAGCTCGGCCCAGCGCCGGTAGCCGGGCGGATTGACCGCGTGCACGATCGCCGCGCAGCCGCGTGCGGCCTGCAGCACGTGTTCGCGGCACATCGCGTCGCCGCGCAGCCAGTGGATGCCGTCGCGGGTTTCGCTGGCGGCCGCAAGCCCGCGCTGCAGGGCGCGCACCTGCCAACCGGCGTCGCGCAGCTGGCGCGCCAGTTCGCCGCCGATGCCGCCGCTGGCGCCCAGGACCAGGGCGGTGGATGTCGTTGTCATGCGGGTGCTCCGTTGTGGGGAATGCGATCAGTGTGATCGCCGCCGCATAGCGAAGGAATTGGCGAACATCGGCCATCGGCTATACATTTATGTATGGACAACGCCATCGGTTGGGAGCTGTACCGGTCCTTCCTCGCGGTGCTGGAGGAGGGATCGCTGTCTGCGGCGGCACGCGCGCTGGACCTGACCCAGCCCACCGTGGGACGGCATGTGGCGGCACTGGAGAAGGCGCTGGCGGTGCCGTTGTTCGTGCGCTCGCAGAGCGGATTGCTGCCGACCGACGCGGCCCTGGCGTTGCGCGGTCATGCCCAGGCCATGGGCAGCATCGCCGCGTCGCTGCAGCGTGCGGCGGGCCGCCACGGCGAGGCGGTGCAGGGCACGGTGCGGATCTCCGCCAGCGAGGTGATCGGCGCGGAAGTGCTGCCGCCGGTGCTGGCCGGATTGCGCCTGGCGCATCCGCAGCTGCGGCTGGAACTGGTGCTGAGCAACCGCGTGCAGGACCTGCTGCACCGCGAGGCCGACGTGGCGGTGCGCATGACCCGGCCGCAACAGGATCTGCTGATCGCCCGCCGCATCGGCGAAGTCGCGCTCGGTCTGTACGCCCATCCGGACTACCTGGCCCGGCACGGCACGCCGCACCACCTGGACGAACTGGCGCAGCATTCGCTGATCGGCTTCGACGTGGAGACGCCGTTCCTGCGGGCCGCACGTGCCGGGTTGCCGCTGTGGCGTCGCGAGGCGTTCGCGCTGCGTGCCGACAGCGACGTGGCGCAATTGGCCTTGATCCGCGCCGGCTGCGGTATCGGCTTCTGTCAGGTGGCCCTGGCCCGGCGCACGCCGCACCTGCTGCCGGTGTTGCCGCAGCAGGTGCGCGTGGGCCTGGACACCTGGATCACCATGCACCAGGACCTGCGCGGCAGTGCCGCCTGCAGCGCCGTGTTCGCGGCGCTGGCGGAGGCGATGACCGCGCACGTGGCCTGAGCGACGTGCGCGGCGATTCGCTGGTGATTCGATGGGGCGAGCCGCCCGTCTGCGCAGATGCGGTCTGTTCGCGCGAGTGCAAGTCGCTTCCGCAACTCCACATACGCCCACGGGATCGACACAGCCTCAGCAGGCGACGCGGCGAATCCCCAATCCCCAATCCCGAATCCCTGCTTTCAAGGCAGCGTCAACGCGATCGGGGTGGACTTCATCGCCGCGGCGATCGACGGGAACGGATCGACGCTGGCCATGGTGATCACGTCGTCGATCGAGACCACGTCGCAGCTGATGCTGTCGTCGTTCACGCACAGGTATGCCGCCGCGCCCACGCCCGGCTCGTACACCGCCTTCCACACGTACTCCGGCACTTCCACCTTGTCGGTGCCGATGGTGGTCGCGTTGCTGTCGAAGGCCGGGCCGGTCACCACGTAGATCTCGCCGCGCTGCTTGGCCAGCTGCCGCACCTGCTCCTCGATGCGCGCCCACTCGCCGGTGTTGAGCTTGTGGTCCTGCGGGACCACGTTGGCCATCGAGAAGGTTTCCTTCTCCGTGCTTTCGGTGGAGGCGTCGCCGGCCGGGGTCATGTGGCCGCGGTCGAAGCCGGTGTTGGTGTAGTCCGAGCTCTTGGAGCGGTCGGCGGCGGGAATGGCGGTTTCCTCGTGGAACGAGCCGACCCGGCCGATCGCCTCGGCGCCGGCGACCTGCTGGTCGGTCAGGTGCTCGGCTGAGTACAGCGGGCCCTTGGTCACGCCCGAGGCCAGAATCGCGTATTCGGTGTGGCAGACCTCGGTGGTGCGGGCGGTCAGCGAGGCATCCACGCTCGGCGGTTTGCCGCCTGCGTACAGCGTGGCGCAACTGGTGGCGGCCATCGCCGTTTGGGCCGTGAACAACGCAAGCAGAACCAGACAACCGCGCAGGGAGAAGGACATCGCGTACCTCGCTAGCCAAGGGGGAGTGAAGAAACTGGCCAGGGGCGATGTCGTTACGGTGACGACTCGATGTGTCGCGCATGGCAAATGAGCGGCCGGTCACACTTACGGGTAGACGGCGCGGGTCGCGCCGAGGCGGATCCGATAAGCGTTCTCATTTACAATGCGCGGCCGCCTTTCGAACGTGTCCTGCGCCGTGACCAAGAAGCTGCTGTTCCAGCTGCACTGGCTGTTCGGCATCAGCGCCGGGCTGGTGCTGTCGGTGATGGGCCTGAGCGGGGCCACGCTGGCGTTCGAGGACGAGATCGTGCGCTGGGCCAATCCGCCGCTGGCCGAGGTGGCCGCGCGCCATGCGGCCGGCGAGTCGCCGCTGCCGCTGGCCGAACTGGTGCGGCGGCTGGACCTGGGCGGCTCGCACCGCACCACGCGCTTGCTGATCGACCCCACCGGCACGCGTCCGTCCAACGTGCGCCTGGCCGGCCGCGACGCTGGGCGCCTGTACTTCGACCCCTATACCGGGCAGACCGTGCCGGAGCCGCGGCTGACCGGCGTGTTCGAATTCGTCGAGGATCTGCATCGGCATCTACTGGCCGGCGAACGCGGCAAGGCCGTCACCGGCGCCTGCGTGATCGCGCTGCTGTTCTTCTGCCTGTCCGGACTGTATCTGCGCTGGCCGCGGCAGTGGTGGAGCTGGCGCGCGTGGTGGGTGGTGGAATGGAAGCGGCAGGGCCGCAGTTTCCTGTGGAGCCTGCATTCGGTGATCGGCACCTGGTGCCTGGCGATCTATCTGCTGATCGCCCTGACTGGCCTGTACTGGTCCTACGACTGGTACCGGCAAGGGCTGGTGGCGGTGCTCGGCGGCGAGCGTGCGGACAACGAGGGCGGCGGTGGCGGCCGCGGCGGCAAGCCGCCGGCGGTGGACTATGCGCGGCTGCAGGCCACGCTCGACGCGCTGCCGGACGTGCGCCGCGCCTATCTGGACCTGCGCCTGCCCGGCCGCCCCGGCCAGCCGCTGACCGCACGTTATCTGGCCGCCGATCCGGTGCACAGCCGGGCCTTCGACGGCCTGGAGATCGATCCGCGCAGCGGCCGCATCGTGCGCCGCCTGGACTATCGGCAGCAGCCGCTGGGGCGGCAGCTGCTGAGCAGCGTGTTCGCCCTGCACACCGGCAGTTTCTTCGGCCTGGCCGGGCGCGTGGTGGCGATGCTGGCGAGCCTGTGCATGTCCTTGTTCTTCGTCACCGGCTGGCTGCTGTACCTGGACCGGCGGCGCAAGAAGCGCGCGCTGCGTGATGCGCGGCGCGGTCTGGCCTCGCCCGCGGCGGCGGCCGCCGAGCCGTGGCTGGTGGGGTTCGCCAGCCAGAGCGGATTCGCCGAGCGGCTGGCCTGGCAGGCGGCCGGCCAGCTGCAGGCGGCCGGCGTGCCGGTGCAGGTGCAGTCGCTGGCGCAACTGGATGCGGCGCAGCTGCGCCGTGCACGGCGTGCGTTGTTCGTGGTCAGCACCTTCGGCGACGGCGAAGCGCCGGACCCGGCCCGCACCTTCGAGAAGACGGTGCTGCGGCAGGCGCAGGCCCTGCCCGAGCTGGGCTACGCGCTGTTGGCGCTGGGCGATCGCCAGTACGCGCGCTTCTGCGGGTTCTCGCGCCGGCTGGAGCAATGGCTCGCTGCACAGGGCGCGCAGGCGCTGTTTCCGTCGGTGGAGGTGGACAACGCCGATCCGCAGGCGCTGGCGCAGTGGCAGCGGCAGTTGTCCGCGGTCACCGGCGTGGCCGAGGCGCCACCGGAACTGCAGGCGCCGCCGCCGCTGGAGTGGCGCCTGGCCGGACGCGCGTTGCTCAACCCCGGTAGTGCCGGCGCGCCGGTGTGGCGCGTCGATCTGCTGCCGCCGGCGCAGGCGCAGTGGCAGGCGGGCGATATCCTGGAAGTGCAGCCCTGCCACGCGGCGGACGACGTACGTGCCTGGCTTGCCGCGCATGGCCTGGCGGCCGACACGCCGGTGCGCGCCGGCGGCGTGCCGGTGCCGCTGCAGGCGGCGCTGGCCGATCGCGCGCTGGTGCCGCCGTCCGCGCATCCGCAGGATCTGCAGGCCTGGCTGGATGCGCTGCCGCCGCTGCCGCTACGCGAATACTCGATCGCCTCGGTGCCGGCCGACGCTGTGCTGCACCTGGTGGTGCGCCTGACCCGCTGCAGCGACGGCAGTGCCGGCGTGGGTTCGGGCTGGCTGTGCCTGCATGCGCCACCGGGTGCCGCGATGCAGGCGCGGGTGCGCGCCAATCCGGGTTTCCGCCGTCACGGCGATGCGCCGCTGCTGTTGATCGGCAATGGCACCGGCATCGCCGGCCTGCGCAGCCTGCTGCGCGAGGCCGAACAGGCCGGCGTGCATGGGCACTGGCTGTTGTTCGGCGAACGCAACGCCGCGCACGATGCGCTGTTCGGCGCGGAACTGCGCGCCTGGCAGGACAGCGGCCATCTGCAGCGCCTGGATCTGGTGTTTTCGCGCGACCAGCCGGGCAAGGTCTATGTGCAGGACCGCCTGCGCGACGCCGCCGACGAAGTGCGCGCCTGGCTGGGGCGTGGCGCCACGCTGCACGTCTGCGGCAGCCTGGACGGCATGGCCCGCGGGGTGGATGCGGCCTTGCGCGAGATCCTCGGCGAGGATGCGCTGGATGCACTCAGCGCGGCCGGGCGCTATCGGCGCGATGTGTATTGAGATGGGCCGATGCGGTTGCAACGATCCGGGCGGAGTTCTTGGCCCGGACCGAACCCGATCGCGTTGTTTCCGCCGCTGTGCCTGTCGCGGCTGAAGCCGCTCCCACAAGGATTGGCGATCGGCCGGCTGGGTGCACTGTGGGAGGAACTTCAGTCCCGACGCCCGCTGAGTGGTCCACCGCTGCGTCTGTCGCGGCCGAAGAAGGTATCTACAAAGAGCAGAGCGCGCCCGCTGCTTCCATGGTAGCGGCTTCAGCCGCGACCAAGGGTTCGGCGCTCAGTGTGGCCACCGCTGCGGCAGCGGCTGGCAACGAATGTGCGGCAAGCGGTTTCCGGCACCCACACGATCCGCTCTCGAAACCATCGCCAATCACCGCTCACCCGCACAATCGCCGCTGCCGCTCGCAACCGGCGCCTTCATCCGGTACACGTCGAGCTTGCCGGCCTTCGGGGCGCGCGCGCTGCCGATCACCAGCAGCTCGGTCGGCTTGGAGGCATCCACGACCGCACCGCGCGTGTCGCCGTCGGCGCTGTTGAACGACAGCGCCAGCGGTTGCGGCTGCACGTAGTGTCCGCCGGCGCATTGCGCGAGCGACAACTGCGTGCCCTGCGCCTTGCGTGCCCGCGCGAACACCAGCGCGCGGCCGTCGCCCAGCCAGGCGGCATCGGTTTCGTCGTCGGCGCTGTTGATCCCATCCAGCGCCTGCAGTTGGCCGAAGGCCTGGCCCTGCAGCCGCGCCACGAACAGATCCATCCCGCCGGCACCGCCGTGGCCGTCGCTGGCGAACAGCAGCCGGGTGCCGTCCAGCGACAGCGTCGGCGCGCGCTCGTCGCCGCGCGAGTTCACCGCCGCGCCCAGGTTCTGCGGCGGGCCGTAGCGGCCGGCGGCCAGCACCGGCGCGCGGTACAGGTCGCTGCCGCCGTGGCCGCCGGCGCGGTCGGAGGCGAAGTACAGCCAGTGTCCGTCGGCGCTGAAGAACGGGTCGCTGTCGGCGCCGGGCGAGTTCAGCGGTGCCGGCAACGGTTGCGCGTCGACCCAGCGTCCATCGCGCAACGTGGCCTGCCACAGGTCGCCGCCGCCAGGCCCACCGGTGCGGTCGGGGCTGGCCCAGACGATGCGCTGTCCGTCCGCAGCCACGCTGGCGCGGATCTCGCTGGCCTTGGTCGAGACCACGCCCATGCCCTCGATGCCGAACTCGGAAAGCGCGAACGCCGACGGCGCGCAGAGTAAACTCGCGGCCAGCGCGAGCGGCAGGGCGGGGGTCCGCATGTCGGATTCCTTCGGATGTCGCGACCAGTCTAAAACAACCAACGAGCGTTCCATGCCCACATCCCGTTATGCCGTGTTCGGCCATCCCGTCACCCATTCGCTGTCGCCGCGCATCCATGCCGACTTCGCCAAGCAGACCGGCATCGCGCTGCAGTACGACGCGATCGACGCCGTGCCGGACGGCTTTGCGGCGACGCTGGCGGCCTTTGCTGCAGAAGGCGGCGCGGGCGCCAACGTGACCCTGCCGTTGAAGGAAGCCGCTTATGCGCTCAGCGTCATCCACAGCGAGCGCGCGCAGCGCGCCGGGGCGGTCAACACGCTCAGCTACCGGGACGGGCAGTGGCACGGCGACAACACCGACGGCGCCGGCCTGGTGCGCGACCTGACCGGGCGCAACGGCCTGGATCTGCGCGGCCGCCGCGCGCTGCTGCTCGGCGCCGGCGGCGCCGCGCGCGGCGTGGCGCCGGCGCTGCTGGAGGCCGGCGTGCAGCAGTTGCTGATCGTCAACCGGTCGCCCGAGCGCGCCGACGCGCTGGTCGATGCGCTGGGCGATCCGGCGCGCGCCGTGTCCCGCTATTGGGAAGACCTGCGCGAGCAGGGCGACTTCGAACTGATCGTCAATGCCACCGCCGCCGGCCGCGACGCCAGCGCGGGTTTCTCGCTGCCGCTGTCGCTGGTCAACAGCATGACCCTGGCGGTGGACCTGAACTACGGCGAGGTCGCGATTCCGTTCCTGGCCTGGGCGCGTGCGGCGCACTGCCGCGATACCGTGGACGGGCTGGGCATGCTGGTCGAGCAGGCGGCCGAGAGCTTCGAGCGCTGGCACGGCGTGCGCCCGGATACCGACCCTGTCTACGCCGCGCTGCGCGCGCGCGACGCGGTGCTGGTCAGCGCCGACTGAGTCCGGCGCCGCGGCGCTTCCTTTCCTAGCTCGATGAAGATGGCCATGGACGATGGATTCGCGATGCAGCTGTTGACCACGGTGGGCTTCCAGCTGCCGATCCTGATCGTGCTCGGCACCGGCCTGGTGCTGCTGGCCACGCGCCGCCCCGGCCGCGCCCGCACGCTGGGGCTGTGGGGATTGAGCCTGCTGCTGCTCGGCGGGCTGTGCGGCACGGTGGCCTCGCTGCTGCCGATGTGGGTCATCGCGCAGGGCGGGACCTTCTCCAGCTACGCGGCCTGGTACGGCATCCTGCAGGCGGTGTTCACCCTGCTGCATGCGGTGGCGATGCTGCTGGTGGTGCTGGCGTTGCGGCTCGCCTTGCCGCGCTAGGCGCGTCGCCGGCGTTGGACGCTGCAGCGTTGGGCGCTGTTACCATCGGCGACGCCTACCGTAGCTGGAACGATCGCGATGCGCCTTGACCATTTCGTGGATTTTGCGCTGGTGGCCGGCAGCGTCGGCCTGGCCGTGAAGTTCGGCGTCCTGCTGCTCGGGTTCCTGCTGCTGTTGCGCTGCGCACCCGGCCGCCCGCGCACGTTGTTGCAGTGGGGGGTGGTGGTGCTGCTCGGCAACGTGCTGCTGCCGCTGTTTCTGGTGGCCGCGGTGAGCGTGGTGCGGCTGATCACCGGTTTCTCCGGCGACATGTGGGCGGACACGGCGATCAAGCTGCTGCAGGATGTGCTCTTGGCGATCGGCGTGGCGCTGCTGCTGCAGGCCTTGTGGCTGACCTTGCCGCGCAAGCGCGCGGCGGCGCCGGACTGACCGAGCGGCAGATGCACGCCGGGTCGCGATGGCTGCGACCAGACGTGAGAAAATGCCGGCATGAACGATGACGCCACAGCGGCCGCGGCCCGTGCCGCCGACAAGCCCCAGCGCCAGCTGACCGAGCCGCTGAAGCTGGCGATCCGCGACGCCTACACCAAGCTGCAGGCCAACACGCCCGGTTTCCGCGTGCGCCGCGCGCAGAGCCAGATGATCGGGGTGGTGTCGCGCGCGCTGGGCACTTCCGGCGGTGTTGGCGTGGCCGAGGCGCCCACCGGCGTCGGCAAGAGCCTGGGCTACCTCACCGCCGGCGTGCCGATCGCGCTGGCCAGCAAGAAGAAGCTGGTCATCAGCACCGGCACCGTGGCGCTGCAGTCGCAGCTGGTGGAACGCGACATCCCCGCCTTCCTCAAGGCCACCGGCATCGAGGCGACGGTGGCGCTGGCCAAGGGCCGCACCCGCTACCTGTGCGCGCGCAACGTCGCCGAGCTGCATGGCGAAGCCGCGCAGAACAGCATGTTCGAGGACGAGGCGCCGCTGTACGACCGCCCGCTGAGCCCGGCCGAGGCCGAGCAGGCGCGCAGCCTGGCCAAGGCCTACGCCGACAAGACCTGGAACGGCGATCTGGACACCGCGCCGGAGCCGATCCCGTCGTCGCTGCGCGCGCGCATCACCACCAATGCCGCCGGCTGTGCCGGGCGCCGCTGCTCGTTCGCGGTGCAGTGCCCGGTGCTGAAGGCGCGCAGCGATGTGCGCGAGGCGCAGATCGTGGTCACCAACCACGCGTTGTTGCTGTCGGCGCTGGCGCTGGGCGACAGCGACAACGGCCAGCCGCTGATCGCACCGCCCGCGGACATGCTGCTGGTGCTCGACGAAGGCCACCACATCGCCGGCGTCGCCATCGACCAGGGCGCGGCCAACCTGGCGCTGGACGACATGGCGCGGCGCACCGGCCGCCTGCAGGCGCTGGTCGGCGCCGCCTACCGGCTGGCCGACAAGGACACCATCGGCAACCAGTTGCCGAACGAAGCGATCGAACTGGCGACCCAGGTCAGCAAGGGGCTGAAAAGCTTCCGCGCCGAGATCGAACGCGCCTGGGTGCCGGACCCGGGCCAGGAAGAACCGATGTGGCGCGCGCCCAACGGGCGCCTGCCCGAGGACTGGAAACCCTTCATCGAGGCGCAGGCGCAGGACACCGCCGCGCTGCTCAACTGGGTGCAGGCCGCGCATCAGCTGGTGGCCAAGTCCAAGCAGGAGGACGCGGCCAAGGAACGCCTGCAGCGCAGTCTGGGCATGGCCCTGGAGATGGTCGAGCAGCAATACGCGCTATGGCTGGGCTGGCGCCGTGAGGACCAGGACGGGCAGGCGCCGATGGCGCGCTGGATCACCGCCTCGCGCGATGCCGACCTGGTCTGCCATTGCTCGCCGGTGTCGGCCGCGCAGGTGCTGCGCGCGCTGTTGTGGAGCGAAGTGGACTCGGCGGTGCTGACCTCGGCCACGCTGACCGGCGGCGGCGATTTCCAGGCGCTGGCGATCGACAACGGCCTGCCCGCGCATGCCGAGATGGTGTCGCTGTCCTCGCCGTTCGACCTGCCCAACCAGGCCGAGCTGATCGTGCCGAAATTTCCGGTGGCGCCGGACGACCGCGACGGCCATCCGCGCGAGGTCGCGCGCTACCTGGTCAAGGAGCTGGACTGGGGCAAGGGCTCGATCGTGCTGTTCACCTCGCGCTGGAAGATGCTCAAGGTCGCCGACCTGTTGCCGATCGCGCAGCGCAACCGGGTGCTGGTGCAGGGCGAGGGCTCCAAGTCGCAGATGATCGGCGAGCACATGCGCCGCATCGGCGCCGGCGAAGGCTCGGTGCTGTTCGGCCTGAATTCCTTCGGCGAAGGCCTGGACCTGCCGGGCGAGGCCTGCACCACCGTGGTCATCACCCAGGTGCCGTTCGCGGTGCCGACCGACCCGCAGACCGCCACGCTCGGCGAGTGGTTCGAAAGCCGCGGCCTCAACGCCTTCAACCTGATCGCGGTGCCGCACGCGCTGCGCACGCTGACCCAGTTCGCCGGCCGCCTGATCCGCAGTTCCAGCGACCATGGTCGGGTCATCATCCTCGATTCGCGCCTGCTGACCAAGCGCTACGGCAAGCGCATCATCGATGCGCTGCCGCCGTTCAAGCGGGTGATCGGCTAGCGCCGCGCCGCGGGCCGCTGCCCGCTCACTGCGGTGCGTACCGATCCAGCTCCGGCTGCAACACCACGCTCTCCTGTTCGTTGGGATCGGTGCGCGCGATGACCATCGTCGCCGGACGCTCGCTGAGATTGGCGGGAAGATGCGCCACCCCTGCAGGGATGTAGAACATCTCGCCTTCGCGGACCACAGTGTGCTCCTGCAACTGCTCGCCGTACCAGCAGTGGGTCTCGCCGGAAAGCGCATAGATCGCGGTTTCGTGCGACGCGTGCAGATGCGCCTTGGCGCGCCCGCCCGGTGGAATGGTCAGCAGATGCATGCAGATGCCGGTCGATCCGACGGTCTCGGCGGCAATGCCCTCGAAATAGCTCAGGCCTTGCTTGCCTGCATACAGATTGCCGGGCCGCACGAGAAGGCAGGTGGGCTTCGCTGCTGCGTTCATGGCCTTGATCCTCATCAACGGTGTTGGGGAATCGCTATGCAGCGCCGGCTGCAATGGGGGGGCACGCTAGCACGCAAGCGGCGCTGGGCGGTGAGACGGCGGCGCGCCCTGGCGCCGCCGCTCACGCTTCAGACAGCTTGCGAGCGGCAGACGCTGCCAGGCAGCGCCGCCGGATGGCGCTTACGGGGTCTGCTGCAGGCTGTACATCAGCGTGCCGTAACCCAACTGGTCGTAGCCGCCGCTGGTGCTGCCATAGTCGCCGCCGCCGCCTTCGGCACGCAGCTTCTTGGCGAACCTGGTCACATACGGCGCGTCCAGGCCTTTCAGGACCACGTAATGGTTGTACAGCAGCTCCCATTCCGGGCGTATGGTGCCGCGCGCGGTTGCCGAAAGCGTCGTCTGGGTCACGTCGCTATTGGTGTAGGTGGTGTAGGGCAGCACCAGCGTGTTGTCGCAGTCGCCGTTGCTGTTGGTGTCGCAGACGTTGTAGGCGGCAACGTATTCGGCACCCTTGAGCACGCGGTTGTCGTCGTAGCCGAACAGATCGTCGCCCTGGTTCCAGGCCATCTGGCACAGCGAGCCGAGCAGCGCGATCACCAGCGTGGCATGGCCCTGGTCGCGTCCGCTTTCCTGCACCTGGCCCATGCCCAGGTCCGGATACAGCTTCCACACCGCATGGGCGATGCTGCCGTTGCCGGCGCCTTGCTTGAAGTAATCGACCGCCTCGTCGTACAGATCCGAGCGGTCGGTCAGCACGCCGATGGCCATGATCGCGTTCATTTGCGCCAGGTCCCAGTTCGCCCAGTAGTGGTCGATTTGCCGATTGTTGTGGCGGACCAGGAAGTCATGGTTGATCGGATAGAACACGGTCAGCATCATCTGCTTGAAGCTCGCGAAATCCGTGCTGGTCCAGCCCTGGTAGCCGCGCATCAGTTCGGCGGCGTTGGCGAACTCGTAGCCCTGGATGCCGGCGACCAAGGCGGCGTCGCTGGTGCCGTGGATCGCGGTGAGCGTGGACGACCATGCGTTCATGATCTCCACGGCCTTGTCGGCATAGCGGGTGTCGCCACTGAGCGTCCAGTACAGGGCCAGTGCATACGCGGCGGCCGCGTCTTCATACAGCTGCGGATAGTTCTCGGCGTGTTTGCCGTCGTAGCCGCGGTAGATGACGGCCGCCGGGTTCGGTTTCCAGGTCAGCGCCGTATGCCGGTTGGCGGCCAGGCGGTCCCACCCAGCCTGCCAGGGTTGCAGCCCGCCGGCGAGTTTTTCGCGGGTCCTGGCCAGGTCCTGCGCACTGTGCAGCAAGCCCGGATGGGAAAAGGTTCGCGTCGCGGCCGCGGCGGGGGCGAGGCAGGCCAGGCACAACAGCAGCAGTGCAATCCAGCTCAACGCCATCCGCGCGCAGCGGTGGCGTTCTTGCTTGGGAACGGTCATCGGATCATGCATCGGAATTTTCCTACAAGGTGGTGGTGGGGGGGGAGCGGCGGAACGGTCATCGCCGCGAAGGCATGCTGGTCCGCAGCGTCTACATTTTCATGTCGGTTTGCGGCCTGCGGCGGCGCGTGTGCGTGGCGATGTCGGACTTGCGACAAGCCCTGCAGGCCATAAGCGACGGCAGTCACATCGTAGGCCCCACATCCGGGCTGCCTATTGCTGCCATAGCAACTATCGAATTCTCCGCGCGCAGCACGACCGCCATGATGCAGTCCCCTTAAACACGAGCTGACGCCATGCGCCCTGGATCACTGTTGGTGCTCGCCCTGCTGTCGCAGACCCTGATCGTCCCCGCCGGGTTCGCCCAGTCCACGCTCACCCGCGACAACGGCGCGCCGGTCGGCGACAACCAGAACTCGCAGACCGCCGGCGCCACCGGCCCGACCCTGCTGCAGGACGTGCAGCTGATCCAGAAACTGCAGCGCTTCGACCGCGAGCGCATTCCCGAGCGCGTGGTGCATGCGCGCGGCACCGGCGTGCACGGCGAATTCACCGCCAGCGCCGACATCTCCGACCTGACCAAGGCCAAGGTGTTCGTCGCCGGCGAGAAGACCCCGGTGTTCGTGCGCTTCTCCTCGGTGGTGCACGGCAACCATTCGCCGGAGACGCTGCGCGACCCGCACGGCTTCGCCACCAAGTTCTATACCAGCGAAGGCAACTGGGACCTGGTCGGCAACAACTTCCCGACCTTCTTCATCCGCGATGCGATCAAGTTCCCGGACATGGTGCATGCGTTCAAGCCGGATCCGCGCACCAACCTGGACGACGATGCGCGCCGCTTCGATTTCTTCTCGCACGTGCCGGAAGCCACGCGCACGCTGACCCTGCTGTACTCCAACGAAGGCACGCCGGCCGGCTACCGCTTCATGGACGGTAACGGCGTGCACGCCTACAAGCTGGTCAACGCGCAGGGCGAGGTGCACTACGTCAAGTTCCACTGGAAGTCGCTGCAGGGCCTGAAGAACCTGGATCCGAAGCAGGTGGCGCAGGTGCAGGGCAAGGACTACAGCCACCTGACCAACGACCTGGTCGGCGCGATCAAGCAGGGCGACTATCCGAAGTGGGATCTGTACATCCAGGTGCTCAAGCCGGAAGACCTGGCCACGTTCGATTTCGATCCGCTGGATGCGACCAAGATCTGGCCCAACGTGCCCGAGCGCAAGATCGGGCAGCTGGTGTTGAACAGGAACGTGGACAACTTCTTCCAGGAGACCGAACAGGTGGCGATGGCGCCGGCCAACCTGGTGCCGGGCATCGAGCCGTCGGAAGACCGCCTGCTGCAGGGACGCATCTTCTCCTATGCCGATACCCAGCTGTACCGCGTCGGCACCAACGGCCTGAGCCTGCCGGTGAACCGGCCACTGGTGGCGGTCAACAACGGCAATCAGGACGGCGCGATGAACTCCGGCGCCACCGCCAGCGGCGTCAACTACGAACCGAGCCGGCTCAGCCCGCGTCCGCAGGATCCGAATGCGCGCTACAGCCAGTTGCCGCTGTCGGGCAGCACCCAACAGGCGAAGATCGTCCGCGAGCAGAACTTCAAGCAGGCCGGCGATCTGTTCCGCAGCTACAGTAAGAAAGAGCAGCAGGACCTGATCCAGAGCTTCGGCGAATCGTTGGCCGGCGCCGACGACGCCAGCAAGCACATCATGCTGTCGTTCCTGTACAAGGCCGATCCGGCCTACGGCAGCGGTGTCGCCCGCGTCGCCAAGGGCGACCTGGCGCGGGTCAAGCAGCTGGCCGCGCAGTTGCAGGACTGATCGTTCACCGCGCAGCGCGGCGGCGCCTCCCCCACGCCGCGCTGCGCCTTCTTCTCCGGAGACCGAGCATGCGTCGTTTCGTTTTTCTCGTCATGAGCCTGGCGGCCGCCGCGTCCGCCAGCGCAGCGCCCGCGGCGGTGGCGGCCGACCCGGCCAAGGTCCAGGCGCAACTGCGCGACTACTTCTTCGATGCCGCGCGCGAAGGCCGCCAGGACATGCTGGCCGAGTTCATCCATGCGCACTACGACCTCAATACCCGCGACGACAAGGGCTATACCGCGCTGATCCTGGCGGCCTACCACGGCCAGCAGCCGGCGGTGGAGCAATTGCTGCAGGCCGGCGCCGATCCCTGCGCACAGGACAAGCGCGGCAACACCGCGCTGATGGGCGCGATCTTCAAGGGCGAGCTGGCGATCGCCAAGCGGCTGATGCAGGCCGATTGCGCGCCCGACCAGCGCAACAACGCCGGGCAGACCGCAGCGATGTACGCGGCGCTGTTCCAGCGCACCGAGGTGCTGAAGGACCTCGCCGCCAAGGGCGCCGATCTGCAGGCGAAGGACGCGCAGGGCAACGACGTGGCCAGGTTGCAACGCGGCGAGTTCGCGCAGGCGCCGGCGCGCTGAGCAGGCGGTCGCGATGGACAGGGCTTGCAGCAGGCCTGGGCGAACGCAACCTGCGTCGCCACGGACGCAATCCGGTCACCGCAGCATGCCGGTCGCTGTGTCGGCAGCGATGCGGCAATGCGGCGACGCGGTCGCGTGGGCTGCCGATCGCCGGCTAGGTCTCGGCAAGCTCCAGTAACGACAGGGCGGGCTGCGCCAGCTCGAACACGCCCTGGCCCTGGCGCTTGCCCTGACGCTTGGCCGCTGCGGCCAGCGAGGCCACCTCTTCGGGGCTGTGGCATTGGCTCGGTTGTACCATCGCCACGCCGATGGTCAGGGTCGTCAACGGGAAGCGGTTGATCTGCCCATTGCGGTCCTCTCCTTCGAGCATGCCGCGGACCAGGTCTTCGGGGTCGAAGAGCGCCTTGGCCGCCTCGTTGAAGTCGCGCACGCAGTCCTGGCAGATGCGCATCCAGTCATCGCTTTGCAGCAGCATCACGAAGTCATCGCCGCCGACGTGGCCGACGAAGTCCCAGTTCGGCTGCGCATGATGCTGCAGCGTGGCGGCAACAAGCTGGATCATGCGGTCGCCGCGAAAATAGCCGTACTGGTCGTTATACGGCTTGAAGTAGTTCAGGTCGCAATAGGCGGCCACGAACGGCCGCGTGGAGCGCAGCAGGCGGCCGATATGCTCGGAGATCGGCATATTGCCGGGTAACAACGTCAATGGATTGGCGTAGCGCGCCGCCTCGATGCGCAGCTCGGTCACGCGTCGGACCAGCGCCTCGCCGGTGGCCACGCCGAGATAGCGGCCGTCGCGGGTGATGACGAAGCCGTCGCTCAGGTAGCGCTGGTCCTCGCCGAGCAGAATCGCCGACATTTCGTCGATGTTCTGCTGCACGTCGCAGACCACCGGCGAGGCATGCATCATCAGCGTGCACGAGCGTCGTGCATTCAATTCGCGCGAGAACGGGCGCCCGATCCACTCGCTGAAGATGCGCCGATTGATCAGCCCTAGCGGTTGCTGTGCGGCATTGACCACCGGTAGCGCGGCCAGGTTGGGATGCCGCTGGAACAGCCGCTCCGCTTCCAGGTTGTTCTTGTCGGCGCCGATGCACGGTGCAGGAATCAACAGGTGCCCGGCATTGATGTTGCGAAAGCCGGTGGGGCGGTTGTTGCGCGGCAGCACCGGCAGCTTGCTTTGATGCGCCGTCAGCACCGAATCCGGCACCTCGCGGCAGGGCGTGGGCAGCGGGCGCCCGAGCAGGTATCCCTGCGCGTTGGTCACGCCGAGGTCGCGCAGGATCTCCAGGTCTTCCTGTCGCTCCACGCCTTCGGCGATCAGTTCGCTGCCCAGGTCGTCGGCGATCTGGATCAACGCGCGCAGGATGCTCAGCGCGCCGCTGGACTGGGCGATATTGTGGACCAGGCAGCGATCGATCTTCAGGTAGTCCGGGGATATCCCCATCCACAACGCGAAGTTGGAATGCGCATGGCCGAAATCGTCCAGCGCCACGCGCACACCCGCTGCGCGCAGGTAGGCCAGCGCATCGGCCAAGCCGCGGACGTTGTCGACCGTGTCGCGCTCGGTGATCTCGATGACGAAGCGGCCGAGATCCTGCCCGCGCGCGCTGAGCTGATCGAGCAATCGCCGCGGATGCTGGTGCAGGGCCAGGACCGAGTTGCCGCTGATATTCAGGAACAGGCGTCCGCCCTGCGCGAAATCGAAGCCGTCCATCGCGGCCTGGATCGCCAGCAGCTCGAACCGCTCCAGTGTGCCGGCCGCCTTGGCTCGTTCCAACAGTGCGACAGGAAACGCCTGCAGGTCGGCGACCCGCATCAATCCTTCGTGTGCGAACACTTCATGGCTTGCCAGCCTGACGATCGGTTGGTACACCGGGCGCAGGCCGCCCGGCGATAGTGCCTGCTCGAGCAAGGCGTGTGGATCGAATCGAACGCAATGCTCAGTCATGGCCGGCTGTCTGCCTCACTCCCCAAGAGTCGACAGTTACTATCGTATTCATTGCCGGTGACACTACTGCGGCAACTGCGCGTACAGGTTGATTATGTCGCCGCTGAAGTCGACGAGTTATTGACGCCTCCAGCCGTGCAGGCCAGGCGGCGGTTTTCTGGCGCTGGCCGGAGCGAAAGCGCGCCAGAGTGGCGGGGTAATGCCCTGGCACGTGCGCACAAGCGCGCTGTGCGTAGCCCCGCCGCCGCCGTGCATCGCACGCACTCCGGCGCGTCATTGGCGGCGACGGCCGCCGCCGTACGAGGGTGCGCTCTATGCACCACATCGCGAAGAGCTGGCGCAGGCTTGGAGCATGGGATTCGATAAACTCCATCATCGGCGTGGGCGATTCGGTTTCTGAAGTAGAACCAGCCGCCGCCGCCATGGCGCCAACGCCACTGGATCGGCGAATGCGCCTGCCCTGTCGGCTGTGCACAGCTTCGTGCGATGTTCCCGACGCAGCCGCGCCTTCCACGGCTTGTTGTCGCTTCTCCCTGGATCCATCTTGAACACCAACGCGCGAGATCCCGGAGAGTATCTGGTCGCGCCGGTCGCGCCGCTACGCTCGCTCGAGGCGCCGGCGAGAGCAGTGGGACATCGAAGCCGGCATCGGTCGCGGGAAGCAGGTCGTGTGCGTCCCACAGGCCACGATGTCGCTGCTTGGCGACGCAGCGGACGGACCTCGCATCCGTCCGCGGCAGAGGCTGCTGCGCAAGGTCGACGCGCCTGCCGATGGCGCATGAGCGCGGCGCCTGCGGCGCGGGCGCCGGCCGCACTGGGCCGCCAGGCGGGATTGCGCGATGATGCACGGCCGACATGGCGCCGGCACCCCCGGATCGGCGAAAATGCCGCCTGGCCGCTCCCTCCCGGCCCCTCGCAACGCCTCTTGCGCTGCCGATGCCCGTTCGCCGCAAGCGCCGGGTGCGCAGCATCGCCGCCCACCGCCGTCTTGCCCCGGCTCGCTGCCGCGCTTTCCTCACGGCTCGCCACCGCCCACTCCGGATCCGTCTTGAACACCACCGCCTCGCCCCCCGCCACCGACGACCTACCCCTGACCGAGCGCCTGCGCGTCGCCCTGGACCTGCTCGAAGCCATCGACGCCGACCGCAGCTTGCTCGACGCGCTGCCCGAGGCCGACCGCGTGCGCCTGCACCAGGTCGTCGCCAAGGTCTACCACCCCGAGCCCAAGGCGCGCCGGCAACTGCTCAAGCAGCAGGCGCGCGAACGCCACCAGGAGAAGGTGCGCAAGGCCGAGGCGCTGCTCGAGCAGACCGGCATCCGCGCGCTGCGGCGCAAGCCGGTGTTCAGCACGCCGAACTACTTCCCGCCGCATGCCGCCGGCCTGCACGACGCCAGCAATGCCGCGGCCGAGGAACCCGCGGCGGCGCAATCGCCCGAGCTGCGCCACTGCTACGTGTGCAAGCAGAAGTTCACCCAGCTGCACCATTTCTACGACCAGATGTGTCCGGCCTGCGCCGAGCTGAACTACTTCAAGCGCACCGAGACCGCGGACCTGCGCGGGCGCGTGGCGCTGCTGACCGGCGGCCGGGTCAAGATCGGCTACCAGGCCGGCCTGAAGCTGCTGCGCGCCGGCGCCGAGCTGATCGTGACCACGCGCTTCCCGCGCGATTCGGCCGCGCGCTACGCGCAGGAACCGGATTTCGCCGAATGGGGCCACCGCCTGCAGGTGTTCGGCCTGGACCTGCGCCACACGCCCAGCGTGGAGGCGTTCTGCAGCCAGCTGCTGGCCACGCGCGAGCGCCTGGACTTCATCGTCAACAACGCCTGCCAGACCGTGCGCCGGCCGCCGCAGTTCTACGCGCACATGATGGCCGGCGAGACCGCCGCGCTGCACGAACTGCCCGAGCACGTGCGCCGTCTGGTCGGCCACTACGAAGGCCTGCGCAGCCCGGAGCTGCTGCCGGCGGCGTCGGCGACCACGCTGCCGGCGGGCCAGGGCCACGGCATCAGCGGCGCCGACGGCCTGACCCGCGCCGCCGAACTGTCGCAGGTGCCGTTGCTGGCCGACGAACTGCTCGGCCAGCAGCACCTGTTCCCGGAAGGCCGGCTGGACCAGGACCTGCAGCAGGTGGACCTGCGCGGGCGCAACTCCTGGCGCCTGCTGATGGCCGAGGTACCGTCGGTGGAGTTGCTGGAGACGCAGCTGGTCAACGCCATCGCCCCGTTCATCATCAACGCGCGGCTCAAGCCGCTGCTGCTGCGCACGCCCGAGCGCGACAAGCACATCGTCAACGTCTCGGCGATGGAAGGGCAGTTCTACCGCAACTTCAAGACCACCCGGCATCCGCACACCAACATGGCCAAGGCCGCGTTGAACATGATGACGCGGACCTCGGCGGCCGATTACCAGAACGACGGCATCCACATGAACAGCGTGGACACCGGCTGGGTCACCGACGAGGATCCGGCCGAGATCGCCGCACGCAAGGTGCAGGAAGAACGTTTCCACCCGCCGCTGGACATCGTCGACGGCGCCGCGCGCATCGTCGACCCGATCATCCACGGTTTCAACACCGGCGAACACGTGTGGGGCCAGTTCCTGAAGGATTACGCGCCGACCGATTGGTGAGGGGCGGCGTGGCCCACGCCAACCCCTCTGCTTCCACGATCGTGGCGATCTGACCCACCACGGGAGGCACGCCGCGGCGTCGGCGAGGACCTATTTGCGCACGCTCTGCGTGTGCGACTTCAGCGCGTCCTCCAGGCCCGGCACCTGTGCCGCGCCGTCCGGCACGCCGAGGCTGGAGCCGACCAGGTCCTGGCCGAACGGCTGCGTGCGTCCGCCCAGGCACTTGCCCAGGAACGCTTCGCTCACCGCGTTGAAGGCCTTGTTGTTCTCCGGCCGCGCGAAGCCGTGGCCTTCGTCGGGAAACAGGACGTAGGTGACCGGGATCTGCTTGGCCTTCAGCGCGTTGACGATCTGGTCGGCCTCGGCCTGCTTGACCCGCGGGTCGTTGGCGCCCTGGCCGATCAGCAGCGGCCTGGCGATGCGGTCGGCGCGGCTCAGCGGCGAGCGTTCTTCCAGCAGTTTCTTGCCGGCCTCGGTGCGCGGATCGCCGATGCGCCGCGCCATCTGCTCGAAACCGGATTTCCAGTACGGCGGGATGGTGCTGAGCAAGGTGTTCAAATTCGACGGGCCGACGATGTCCACGCCGCACTTGAACGTGTCCGGCGTGAAGCTCAGCCCGACCAGCGTGGCGTAACCGCCGTAGCTGCCGCCCATGATCGCGACCTGGTCCTGGGTGGTGACGCCCTGCTGCACCGCCCACTGCACCGCATCGAGCAGGTCGTCGTGCATCTTGCCCGCCCACTCGCCGTCGCCGGCGTTGGTGAAGCGCTTGCCGAAGCCGGTGGAACCGCGGTAGTTGACCTGCAGCACCGCGTAGCCGCGGTTGGCCAGCCACTGGTTGTAGCCGCTGTAGCCGTAGTCGTCGCGCGCCCACGGCCCGCCGTGCACGAACAGCACCAGCGGCACCGGCTTGTCGGCCTTGCCGTCGCCGTTGGCGTCGGCCTCGCGCGGCAGGGTGAGGTAGCTGACCAGGGTCAGCCCGTCGCGCGAGCGGATCTCCTGCGGCCACTGCGGCACCAGCGGCTGCCCTTCCAGCGCAGGGCGCGCGGCGAACAGCTTGGTCAGCTTGCCCTGCGCGGACGGCGTGCGCTCGTAGCGGTAAAAGGTGGCCGGCGCATCGGCGGCGGAGTAGGCGACGATCCAGGTGCGGTCGTCCTGGGTGCGGGTCAGCACCGAGATCTCGCCCGGGCCGATCGCCTGCAACTGCTTGATGTCCGCGGCGATGGCCGGGTCCAGCACCTTCCATTCCGGGCGCAGGTAATTCGATTCCACCGCCTGCACCACGCCGCTGCGCGGATCGGTCAGGGTGCCGCCCACGTCGGCGCGCGCATCCTCGAACAGCAGCTTGCGCGTGCCGCCGGCCACGTCCACCGCGTACAGCGCCGAGGTGTCGCGCTGGCGCGAATCGACGAAGTACAGCGTCTTGCCGTCGGCGGTGAAGCCGGACGGCGCGGTGGTCAGCGAATCCTCGAACGGGATCTCCTCGCGCTTCTGCCAGCCGCCCTTGCCGTCGGGTTGCAGCAGATCCTCGCCGCCGTCCTCGCGCGAACGCGTCGCCAGCCGCACCTGGTAGTCGTCGTGGGCCAGGTACTCGCCGATCTGTTGGGTGTTCTTCTGCAGCAGGGTGCGCTTGCCGCCGGCCAGGTCGACCCGGTACAGATCGTGCCACTGCGCATCGCGGTCGTTCATGCCGACCAGGATCGATTCCGGATGCTTGCGGCTGACCGCCACCACCCGCGCGCGGGTCTTGGGGAAGTCGCTGAGGTCGCGGCCCTTGCCGCCCTTGGCGACGTCGAGCGCGAACAGGTGGAAATCCTCGTCGCCGCCGCTGTCGCGCATGTACAGCAAGGTGTCGGGCAGGAACGACCAGAAATAGGAGCGGATGCCGCGGCCGCTGTCGTGGGTGACGGCGCGCGCCTGGTCGGGCGCGTCGGCCGGCGCGACCCAGACGTTGAGCACGCCGTCCACCGGCGCCAGCCAGCTCAGGGTCTTGCCGTCGGGGCTCAGCTGCACGCTGCTGCGCTCGGGGTTGCCGAACAGCACGTCGCGCGGGATCAGCGGCGGCGGCGCGGCAGTCGCCGCCGGTGCCTGTGCGGCGGGTGCGGCCTTGGCGGCGGGAGCGGCGGCCTGCTGCGAGCAGGCGGAGACAGCGAGGGCGAGACTGGAAGCCAGGACGAGGCGGCGCATGGGATCTCCGGGAAAGGCGAGGGGCAGGCAAGGTGGCGGGCGATTTTGTTACTGAATAACAATTTCGATTGTAGGCGCTCGTGCGCGGCGCGTAACCATGACTTCCGACGCACACGGCGGTGGCCGCAGCGTCCCTGGCTCACTGCAGCGCGTGCAACTCGCCGCGGACGCCGCCGGCCTCCAGATACAGATAGCCCACGCCGATTGGTAGCTTGAAGCGACGCGGCCCGGCGCTGCCGGGGTTGAGGGACAGCACCCCGTCGCGGGTCTGCAGTGCGGGTGTGTGCGAGTGGCCGCTGACCACCACGTCCACGCCAGCCAGATCGCGCGCCAGCGTCTTCAGATCGTGCAGCACGTGCAGGCGCACGCCTGCGATCTCCACGTCCAGCGTGTCGGGCAGCGCCCGCGCCCATGGCGCGGTATCGATGTTGCCGCGGATCGCATGCAGCGGCGCGAGCGCGCGCAGCGCATCGAGAATCTCCGGCTTGCCGATGTCGCCGGCATGCACGATGGCGATGCAATCGTGCATCGCTGCCAGCGCCTGTGGTCGCAACAGGCCGTGGGTGTCGGAGATCAGGCCGATTCTCTGAGGCTGGGCGCGGCGCATCGGCATCGATTCGAATGGAACTCGGGACGGACTAGCCTAACCCCAAGTCCGCTGTCGCCGTCGCCATTGTTGGCTGCCGTGGCGCGCCGCTTACGGCGCCTGATTGATGACGGCCTCGATAGGCTGGCCATCCGGATCCGCCACGAATGCGGCGTCATGATCGGGACCGTCGTCCGGGCGCCGACCGGCAGCGCCGTTGCTGCGGCCACCATGCTGCAACGCCGCGTCATGGAACGCGGCGCCCGCGTCCCGGCTGGGCGCGGCGAAGGCGAGCTGGAAACCGGGACCGGGCACTCGCGCGCTGCTGCCTCGCAGCTTGATCGTCAGCAGGTCGGCGCCGCCCGGTACGCCATAGCCGACGGCCTGGTCGTCGTCTCCCCGGGCACAGGTCGTCCCCCACCCGGGCATAGCCGAGTGCGCCCAGCACCGCGCCGTAGAGCCGCGCGGCGCGTTCGATGTCGGCGACGCCGGGGAAACGTGATCGAGCATGCTGCGGAGTGCCCGATCAGGTGGATCGGCGCCTGTGCGGCAGCAGGTGAAGTGCGACGGTGCGCGGTCCGTTGCGGACCGACAATTTCAGACGCGGCGTGATCCAGATATCGGGCTCACCAACGCCAGCCATATTTCTTCATCCGCTTCCTGTGCGCCTGCTTGTCTTCCGCGGCCGTGGAGCCCCGGCGAACCCTTCCATAGCGGCCGACACAGTAGGCGACAAGCGCAAGCACGATGCCCAGCGCTGCGTAACAGGCATGGCGGAGGTCTTGCAGCGCCAATGCGAGGTACACGTTGCGCAGCGCGCCGAGTACCAGCAGCATGCAGAATCCAAACAGCACCAGGCGCCTGACGCCAAGCCAGGTCGTCGCCAAGGCTTCTTCTGCAGATCGCATGGGCCGGCGCCTGCTGCGCAGCCAGAACAATGCGGAGAAAAGGAACGCGAGAAGGCCGAGAATGTAGATTCCAGCATGAGGCATGCAACGTCCCTGTTAGTCCCCCATGCGTCGGCTTGAACAGTTTAATCGCCATTGAGCGGCTTGTGCGCCGACCACGCGCGCTCGAACTCGGCTTGGCCGATGCGAAACGGCGCGAACTCGTCTGGATCGAGCGCTGCGCCACTCAGGCCCCCATACGCATCCTCGAGATGGGCGTGGTGGTAGCACAGGACCTGGCCGGCGTCGTAGATTTCGATCTGCCGGGTCGGCCAGAACGCATCATCGGTTTCGAAGAACCACCAGGAACGACCCCATGCGTCGTAGCGATCGGCGCGAGACTGGTTCCAGCGGCGTTTGTAGTAGTGCGGCATGGGGGAGCGCCAACCTAGGGGGACGTCGAGCCGCGAAGTGGCCTCGACCGCATATGGCGTCAGGAAACCTTGCCTCCCGCAGCCAGGACCCGGGCGATGATGAACTCCGCGGTCTCCGGGGGCATGTCGGCGAGGGGCAAGGTGACGAATTGAGCCTTCGAAAGCAGGAGCAGCCAGCAAGATTCGAATTGCCACACTTCCACGATTGCGGACCAGGGCAGCGTGGTCTTGCCGGCGCCGGAGGACAACGACAGCGACGTCTCGGCTGCGTCGAGCGTGGCGCTGGGAGCGCCCATTGCATCGAGCCTGAGCAGCGAGTTGCGATAGTGGATGGCATACAGGGCAATGGGGAAGGCGACGCCGAGCGCGAGCACGCTTGCCAAGACGCTCGCCACCCAGGAGGTGTCGCCGCGGGCAATGATGACACCAAGGGATACCGCCAGGAAGATCAGGGCTGCGACATATCGGAAGCCGGCGACGCGCCACCAGAAGTTCCGTACCGCTCGACGAATCAGCTTCCTGTCGTAGCGGAGGGTGGCATGGCGCATGGATGGCATCCGAATTGGGCTCCGCTGCGAAACGGCATCATCGATAGGAGTACGGAATCTGCACGGCTGCGGCCGTTGCGCATCGCCGGGGCTGGCAACACGGCGGCCACGCGCCTGTTCAGTCCTGTCGGGCGTCGTCGGCAGGACGCCGCGCCACTCCGACGGATCACTCCGCCGGCACGGCGCCGTCGGCATCGTCCAAGGCATGGTGGACATACAAGTGCTTGACCAGCACGTAGATCACCACGGTCAGCGGCGCCGCCAGCACCACCCCCATCGGTCCGAACAGCACGCCGATGCCGAACAGCGAGAACAGCAGCAACGCCGGCGGCAGGTCCACCGCGCGCGCCTGGATCAGCGGTTGCAGCACATGGCCCTCGATCTGCTGCAGCACCACGAACACCAGCAGCGCGCCCAGCGCCACCTGCGGACTGACCGTGAAGCCGAGCAGCACCGCCGGGACCGCCGCCACGATCGGGCCGACGATCGGGATGAAGTCCAGCAGCGCGGTCAGCAGGCCGATGCCGAGCGCCACCGGAACGCCCAGCAGCCACAGTCCCAGGCCGGTCAGGCTGCCGATCACCAGCATCGCCAGGAACTGACCGCCCAGCCAGGCGCGCAACACCTGGCCGCTGGCGGCCAAGGCCTCGTCGGCGACATCGCGCCGGTCGCGCGGCAGCAGCCGCAGCAGCCCGCGCCGGTACAGCTTGGGCTGCGCGGCAAGGTAGACGCCGCCGACGAGCATCAGCACCGCGTCGGTGATCCCGCCGCCGGCCGATAGCACGATCGCGCCGGCATGCGTGGCCAGCGTCGAAGCGCCGTCGCGCAACTGGTCGGGGATGCTCTCGATCTGCGGCCCGAGCGGGCCGGACTGCAACCACGCGTGGAACTTGTTCCATGCCGCCGGCAACGTGGTCCGGAACGCGTCGATCTGGGCGGCGACTTCCGCGCCGAACAGCAACACGATCGAGGACAGGATCAGCACCAACAGCAGGATCACCAGGCCCAGTGCGGCCCATTCCGGAACCGGCAGCCACTTGCGCAACGCCGACGCCAGCCCGTGCAGCAGCACGCCGACCACCACCGCGCCGAACACGACCAGCAGCAGTTCGGAGAGTTGCCAGGCCAACAGGGCCAGGCCGCCCAGCGCCATGACGACCAGGACACGCGCCGCGAAAGGCCGCAGCGGGGACGGAGAACTCGGGGCGGAGGACAGCATCTGGAACATCCCGGCAGAACGGCAGTGTACGGACGATACGGTCAGCGAAGTGCAAGCCGGGCGAAGAGCGCGAGGCGCCGCGGTTGCCGCAACCATGCCCGTCCATGACCCGGGCTCGGCGCGGATGACCGGCCTGGGCGCATTCCTGGCATGGGAAGAAGAAGTAGGCGAACGCCGGCGCCTGGCCGCCTAGCCTACGCCGACCATCCCGCAAGACCCAACGCCGATGACGGCACAGCGGGCAAGCCAGCGCATGCCACGCGAGCGCCGGACCAGGTAAGCGAACGGCAGGCCGCCAACGACGATGCCCACGGCGGCGACCAGCCGGCCCGGCAGGTCGACGATCGGATTCTTCGGGCCGAATTCGGGCGGGCATTGGCTCGTCGCGTAGGCGGGGAAGGAGAGCGCGAGTAGCGCAATAAGCGCGCCGCCTGGCGAACGCCGCGATCGAATCTTTGTCCGTGCTAGCGCAGCGATCGCACAATGGCCGCAGGAGCGGCGACGGATGCCAAGACCACGGCGGGCGCAACGGCTGGCACGGCGCCTGGGTCGCGTGCCTATCTGAGTTCCTTGCGAATGACCAACTTCAGGCCCGACCAGATCGCGTCCACCGCGCAGACCTTCACGTCGACGAAGCCGAGCGGCAGCGCCAACTCCCGGATGGTGTCTTCGGTGATGTCGGTCGGCAGCTTCGATGCCTTCTTGGGCCAGGAGACCCAGACAACGCCATTGGGCCGGATCGCGCTTCGCAGCGCTGCGAGTTCTGCTTCCAGGACGCGCTTGCGCTCGGCGAAGAAATGCACGATGTCGGTGGCGGGAGAAACGGCCGAGTCGAAGACGGCCCCAGCGGGAAGCGGCCCGAGCAATGTGCGGTAGTTGTCGGGCGCGTATCGCGCAACCACGGTGCTGTTGGCCGCGATCCCCAGCTTTTGGGCGAGAGGCGTTCCGGAGCAGCCGGCGGGCTTCATGCTCATCATTGTCTGCATGCCTGAATGTGTGGCGGCACCGGGCCGGAGGCACAAACACGGCCCAAGGTGGGCAAGCAGCCGCCATTGTGCGGCAGGCTCGGCTTGCATGCAGCGTCGGCTGCATTCAGTAGAACTGGCAGGACCATGACCATTGCCCTTCGGGCGAGCGGAAGAAGTAGCCGACGCCGTTGTCTGCCCACATCCAGCCAACCTTCTCTTCCGACGCCACCTGGAAGACGAAGTCCTTCAAGCCGACGCCATGCTGGATCTCGGTAGGGTATCCGCCGAACTTGGTACCGGCGTAGCGCGCGAAGTCGTCGAAGAATGCATCGGATGCCGCTTGGTCGTCGTTGACGGGCGTCAGGTCGACGCAGTCCCAGGCGTCTTCCCACCCGGGAGCATCGTCTCCTACCTCGCTCCATCGGATCGGAAAAGGCCGAAACGGGTGCGCTGTGGAGGGAAGCGGCTGCAGGCCATCCAGCGACCTGTACTCGCGGACCAGCCAGCCATCGCCATGCGCACGATCGAATGGGTGACGCTGCAGGTTCTGGAACAGCACCAGCAGCGCGATGCCGTCCAGCTGCGGGGGAACGAAGGGCAGCTCGTCGATCCGGACCTGCAACAGCGGAAACATCGGCTCGCCGTCCCACCAAGGAAGGCCTTCGTCCGGCAGGCCGACTGCGCGGCAGAACCATGACGTCAACGGGTCCTCGGGTGGGCGGAAGCCGCCGACCGTAGCGACGGAAGCATGGCGTAGCCGGGTGCGCAGCTGGTGCAGCGTTTGGACTGCAGCATCAGTCATGAAGTCGGATGGAACGGCCAGTCAGCTGCGCGCAGCTTCGGCCGGCAGCTTTCCAAGCCTGATGAGCCTTGATCGAATGGCGCCAACCGTCCGTTCGTGCGATTCGGCCAACTCTCTTGCTGTCTTCCCCGCCTCAAATTGCTCCACAAGTTGCCGATCTTCAGCCTCGGACCAAGGCGCACCGACATTGCCTGGACGGTCGGTATTCCGGGCAGTGGATTTCTTGGCTCGCTTGTCTTTCGATCCTTGAAGGGCGAGCGACGCGGTATACAAAGCGCGTACCGCATCCGGATGTTGGAGCGCGCTGTCGCTTGGAAACACCTCGCCGGTGAAGGGGTCGACCCCAGCTGCAAGTGCGGTGATGATCTTTAGTGCGCTATCAGTGTCCATACCAAACTCCAATGGTCGCCAAGGCCAGAGTTGAGCCGCCTGCCGAAGCGGACCGCTCGAACGAAAGGTTAGCCCGCTATGCTCGTCAGTCAACCCCCAACGAAAAGGCCTCGGCTTGAATGAATTCTTGGACCGTAGCCCAGTCGATGGCGAGAGGTTTGGCGACCTTGCCTGGATCGATACCAGCACACCTCATGCAGTCGCCAAAGAATAGAAAACGGTTGCCGCCAGTGGCGCCAAATGGACGGCTCCCTGTTTCGGCGTGCTGAGCGGGCGGCAGGACGAGCGCAACTCGGTCAACGCCGCCGCGAAGCGGATTCGGCTCGATGGATTGTTAGCGCCCGCCTACGGCGGTGTAGATATGATGCTTTCAATCCACTCGCTGTAATGACTCAGGCGGACATTGCAGCTGATCTGACCATATCTTCCTGGCGTCCTGATGGCGCTTTGAGGATCCGACCATGAGGTCAGTCCGGCCAAGAGCCAATCCTTCCGAGTCTGGAAAAGGACGGGTCCGCCACTGTCCCCACTTCCAGACCCGCCCTCAAGCGGGAGGGCGTCCGACGGCTTGTCGAACATATAGCAGAACCAGCGGCCATCGGCGCTGGTGACTTTGTTGTACGCACGGCGAAGCTCCGTGCGGTGGGCGCTGCTGAATTCGTATCCGGTGACTCCGTTACCCGTAGCGCCTTTTCCTATGATCTTGATGACCTGGCCGAACTCGTCATTGCTCCTGCTGATTGCGGCCGGAGTGACATCCGTAACGGGTTGTGCCAACTTGAGAAGTGCGATGTCATCGGAGGAGGAGAGCAATACTCTGAACAGCGTCCAATCCCAAGTGGCTAGCGCTTGGTCGAGTAGCTCTTGCGGAGGCTTCTTGTATCCGGGGTGTATCACGAGGCGTTCAACGTCCCGAGGTATCCCATTAAGAGTGACCTGCTTGATTTCGGATTGCCACGTGACCGCATGGGCAGCGGTCACAACCCATTGCGGTGCAATCAGCACGCCATGTCCCTCACCAGGCATGTCCACTAGAGCAGGAAACTCAGACGCCGGAACCCGATACTTTGCGTCGTCAACGTCATCTCGAATGACGATTGCGCTTGCACTGAAGGACACAACAAGCAGTGCGAGCAAGAAGAGTCGGGGCATATGCGATTCCTTCGGAAGTCTCTTGGAGTGGCTAACGCTTGAATCAAGCCAGGCCGCGAGGTGGCTTCCGAGTGAGCGAATTATTAGGCGGCCGCTGCGCGGCCCGGCCGCCAACCAAGGAGGCGGGCAGGCAGGAACAGGATGGCCTGAAGGAGCGCGAACACAGCAGAGAACGTGATCCCTACAAGGCGAAACGGCACGGTGAGCAACCAGGCGATTGGCCACAGGACCAAGGCCAGCACGGCAAGCGGCCAGCACAGAACAAAGAGAAGGCACCAGGCAACGATCGCAATTAGCGCTTTCATAACGCGACTCTTTTGGTCCGTGAGCAGAACCGGAAGGGTTGCAGATTCAGGGCAATGCGGGGACTGGCGTGCGACGAACCAGCCAAATCGCCGGATAAAACCCCAGATATGGCGACGGATTCTCCCCCGCCGCCTGGCGTTTGAGCCGTGGCGGGGCCGACGGCGAGGTGGCCCGCCCGCTGGAAAAAACGATAGGCCCTGCCCGGAAGCGGGCCAGGTAACGGATTGCTTGTGGGCCACCGGTTTGTCGGAGGTGCACCGCGACTAGAGGAGTTTCCACGCTGCTTGGCGACGAGATCGCCATGGTGGGTGTGGATGTCAAGCGACCGGACGTGCTGGTGCTGCGCGCTGAAGCCAGAGCTACGCCGTGCTGCAAAGCGACGTCGGCTGGATGGATCGACAGCGCCTACCGCGCGTTCTCGATTGCTTCGCGTAAGGCGGCGCGAGCGAGCAATCGCGTCGAGTCCAATGTTGGAAGCGCAGAGTTGTCGTCGTTGATGATCAGCGGGATCTCCGTGCATCCAAGAATGACGGCGTCGCAACCGCGATTCTTGAGTCGATGAATCATCTGCTGGAAATACGCGGTGGTTTCCGGCTTGAACACGCCATAGACCAGTTCATCCATGATCAAGCGGCCGATTTCGTCGCGTTCCGCGTCAGTGGGACGAATGCACTCCAGTCCTTGCGCATGCAACTGGTCCGGATAGACGTTGCTGGCAACGAGCCACTGGGTCCCGGTAATGCCGAGGCGGCCGTAGCCTCTTGCGACGGCCTCCGACGCCACAACCTGCGCAATGTTCAGCCATGGCAGCGGAGATGCCGCCGCAACCTGGGCGAACGCTTGATGGATGGTGTTGTCGGGGCAGATCAGGAAATCCGCCCCTGCGGCGGCCAGCTTCCTGGCCGACGAAAGCATCAGCGTTGCAACACCGTCGAGATCGCCGGCGTTGAGGCACGCGACGTACTCGGCAAGAGACGCCGAATGCAAGGACACCTCCGGATGCGCGTGCGGTCCCAACAAGGCTGCCCCCTCCGCGCAGATGGTCCGGTAGCAAAGCGCCGCGCCCTCGGCAGAACATGCAACGATGCCGATATGTAGGGGGATTCTCATTGCACCTCTATCACTTTCGCGAAGCCCTCAATCAGGCTTGGCGGCTCGATGGCCGAGTGTACATTCCGCACAGCTTGCTCGGCCACGACTTCATCGGCCGGCCGTGAGGCGTTACCCGAGAGGCATGCCTCGAGCGGCGTCTTGAACCAAACGGCGAGGGCCTCCACCGGGTGCGATCTTGCTGCGGCCACGATGGGCTGGCGCTCGGCCTGCTCGACCAAGATGGCGTCGAAGATGATCGCGCCCCGGAGTGTTGATGCGACGGATTTGGCCAGGCGCTCTCGCCCGCACCCCGCGGGCCTACAAGCACGTAGACTTTGCTGGAAGGATCCTGCGTTCCGAAGCGCTTCGTCCAAGACCTGGTACGATTTCGTCCATGCCGCCTGGTTGCATTCCGGCGTGACGACACGGCCGGTTTCGATCTGCAGGAAGCGATCGGGGTTGATATGCACGGTTCGATGTCGAGCTGGGCGTCTAGCGCCTTAGCCAAGCAGCGCCGCGAAGCGAATGGTTAGGCCGCCGCTGCGTGTCCCGGCCGCCAACCAAAGAGGCGGGCAGGCAGGAACAGGATGGCCTGCAGGAGCGCGAACATCGCAGAGAACGTGATCCCCACCAGGCGGAACGGCAGTGTCAACAACCAGGCGATTGGCCAAAGGACCAACGCCAGCACGGCCAGCGGCCAGCACAGAACAAAGAGGAGGAACCAGGCAACTACCGCAATTAGCGCTTTCACAACGCGACTCCTTTGGGCCGTGGGCAGAACCGGTCGGGTTACAGATCCAGGGCAATGCGGGGGGTAATTGTTCCGCGAAGTGCAACGTTCCCAAACAGTAGTGCAGGTCCATGTCGTTTGACTACAGCGATAGTTCGAGCTTTTCTTCGGGCGGTATGCACTCCACGCAGCATCCTTTTGCTTGTGCTGATCATTTTCGCAACCGGAGAAGCAGCTAACGCCTGGATTAAGTCGGCCCGCGCGATCCACTGTCCGCTCGTGGCCATAACGATGCGGGCTCGGCTTGAGTGAATTGTTAGGGCTCACACCCCGCAAGCTGGAACAACTGCTGGTGCAGGACTCAAGTATGTGACCTGACCCTTGCAAACACGATATGCGAATGACTTGCTCGCCATGCCGGGATCTGGAACTTTTGCGGTGTGTAAAACTTGGCCTGAGGGCGATACAAGCCGAATGAGTGCACCATCTGGGCTCGCCGAGCTGCCCGGCGCGGCCAACTCCAATGTTAAGCCATCTGATAATTGAAGTGTCGCCGCCTGCTTGGAGGGCAGTTGTAGGTCAAAAGTGACGGGGGTTAGGTCTTGTCATCATTTGCTGAGATAGGCGATGCTTGTCGCCCCCTCCTACATCGCCCTGCAATGAGACGTCGCTACGCCCTTCGAGACGATCAGTGGGATCGCATCCGCGATCTGCTTCCCGGCCGAGCCGGCCATGTCGGTGTGACCGCCAAGGACAATCGACTGTTCGTCGAAGCCGTGCTGTACCGCTACCGCGCCGGCATTCCCTGGCGGGACCTGCCTGAGCGCTTCGGTGATTTCCGCGTCATCCACCTACGACATACCCGCTGGAGCCGGTCAGGCGTCTGGCAACGGGTGTTCCAGGCCCTGTCAGAAGACGCGGACAACGAATACGCGATGATCGACAGCACCATCGTCCGGGCGCATCAGCACAGCGCCGGGGCAAAAGGGGGGAGCCGCAGGCCATCGGACGCAGCCGCGGCGGACTGAGCAGCAAGATCCACGCGGTGGTCGATGCGCTGGGCAATCCGGTGGCATTTCATCTGACCGCAGGCCAGGCCTCGGATCTGGAAGGTGCAGATGCCTTGTTGCCGCGATTGTCGGTCGGCGCCTTGCTCGCTGATCGAGCCTACGACGCCAGCGCACGGGTGATCGAGCCGATGCAGCGACAGGAGACGCAGATCGTCATCCCCTCCCATCCAACACGCAAGGTGCAGCGTGACTACGACCGGGTGTTGTACAGGGATCGACACCTGATCGAGAACTTCTTCGCCAGACTCAAGCAGTACCGGGCCATTGCCACCCGCTACGACAAGACAGCCTGCAACTTCCTCGGCGCGATCTACTGGATCGCCTCGGTCATTTTGCTAAATTGATGACAGGCCCTAGGTCATCGTGCTGCACCGAACCCGTGAACTGAACGCGATCAGGCACTGAAGCCAGAGCAGCGGCGGAAACAACACACATCAGTAAAGAAACAGCGGTAGCTTTCATCGTACACCTCCGGATTGTGCGAAGTTGCTTGTGAGCCCTAACGTCTGAATTAAGTCGCGCCGCGAAGCGGCGTCGGCTTGAATGAATTGTTAGCCCTCTCGCTTGGCAACGCGCTGAGCGACAGGCACTGTGGCAGAAAGCTTACGCAATTCCGTGAGCGGAAACGACAGCAAGGATTTGCCGATTCCCTTCCTGTGCGAGTAGCGGTCATAGATGATCTGGCCTGGGCCGTTGTAGATCTCTTCGTGCTCACCGTTGGAATGCAGCTTGAAGCCAAGATACAACTCTGGCGTGCTCTTGAAGGTTAGCGAGTCTTTGAAGGTGGCTTTGACTTGGACGAGCTTGCCGTCAGATGTAACTCCGTCATGCTTGGCTTGAGATACCTCATGAACCTCCATGTCGTACTCAAGCGCGGCGATGACTTCCCCGATATCACCAACAAGACGCCCATCAATAGTAAAAAACCGATTGGGGAATGCATCTTTCAGGCGATCAATTCCTTGAAAAATGAGTTCAAGTGCTTCGGTGATTGCACGACGCTGCGGCATAGAGGTCTAACGCCTGAATTAAGCCGGGCCGCGAAGCGGGCTCGGCTTGAATGAATTGTTAAGCCTGCCGGATCGCACCGCCAGAGACAGAGGTAATGAAATCTGCTGTCTGCCGACAAAGTGATTGACCCAAAGAGCGTACCACGAGAACCAAAGGGTCACTGGAAAGTGGATCAATGTCTACCCTTTGCTCTGGACTGCTGCGCAAGCGCAAGGTTAGCTCCGTCCAGTGACGATCCTCTGGGGTAGCGCTGTCACCGTCTGAGTCGATATCGCAACCTACGCCCCACAGGTGCTCCGCAACTTGAAGTAAGGTGGCCGAGGACCCGGTGCGATGATTTGCAGTGAGTAATCCATTGCTGTTTGGCAGATCGCTGGAGAGTCTGTTGCGGGCCTAACGCCTGAGTTAAGCCGTGCCGCAGAGCGGCGTCGGCTTGAATGAAATGTTAGGCTTAGACCGGATCATTGAGATCCAGCTCATCGATTAGGTCTCGCAACTGCGAAGCAGTGGGCGAATACCTTTGAGTGTCAACGACGAGATACAAGTACCCACGGTTTGTCACGTTTTGATATGCCGTGACTGGCGTGATGTCGTCGTATGGTCCCAGTGCATCAATAATCCTGTTGCAGTAAGGGACTGCAATGGACTTTGTGCCTTCAACCGCTGCGTAGCCATCGGCCACAACTGCATCTACCGCGTTGCACACGTTCTCGGGTGGAATGAAGACTCGGTTCATGGGCATCCTTGTTCTGAGCCTAACGCCTGAGTTAAGCCGACCCGCGAAACGGGTTCGGCTTGAATGAATTGTTAGGCCGCTGCCCGAAGTAGCAAAAGCCCAATGATGCAAAAGACCAGCAGCCCGACGAGAACCTGGTGAGCACGGTAGTGCCGCCTAATGGCAACGTGATCAGGGTCTGACAAGTCATTAGCTACTGGAATCTTTCGCATACGTAATAGGTTAAGGAAGATCCCGAGTGGTGAGCCGCCCGAACGAAGGCTGTCCAACTCAGGAGACCTTAATTGCTGTGTCCCAAGGGCCTTGCGGATGCTACGGGTCAGTAACCAGTCATTCGCTATGACGGCAGTGAAAAGAGCTACAGGTACATACGTCAAAGGGTGCATGAACTCTCCGAGCGGCCTAACGTCTGAATTAAGCCGCGCCGCGAAGCGGTGTCGGCTTGAATGAATTGTTAGGCTTGGTCCGCAGCATCGAGGTCTTCTTCGCGAACTATTTCCTTGGAGGAGCGAACTGCAGAAGCAATCACTTTCGCCAACTCCTTTGTCTCTTCGTTTTTCGCGTTTGCGGAGATGGCGTCGAGTTCACTGAGGACGTTAGTGGAATTGCAAGGAGTTGTCTGCGTGTAGGCCCTTATAACCCTGCCGATGAGCAACGCCAAGCGCTGAGTTGACGCTTCTGTACTAGGCTCGCTGCTTCCCGAAAAGATGATGCTCAACACTGCCAAGATGGCTGACGCAATGGCCATGATCGCGGCTAGTGCGTTTAAATCCCAAGGCATCCAATCAACAGGCCTTGTAGAGAGGTGCCAAAGACAACCAGATGCCAAGGCAGAAAGAACAGATAGTGCGGTAAAATTTTTGCTACTAAATAATTCTTTGAGGATTTCCATCGTTCGTCCTTGTTGAGAAAAACCTAAGGCTTGAATGAGTTGTTAGGCAGTGAGTGGCCGAAACGGTTGAGGCCGCAGCCTTGCTCCCCAGCACTGCCCGCGTGAGCCGAGTGTGCCACAGCTTGCGGGATGAAGCTTGCACCGCAATGCCACGGGGCCTGTTGGCTCCGAAGCCAGGCGCAATGAGTGCCGCGCGGCAGCGACACGAAATGACGAAGCGGCGGACTGTCCGATGCCAGTTACGGTGAGAATCACTGTCCGGAGCCGACCGCGTGCGCGCCAGTGAACTGGTCGAAGATGCGAGCACCGATGATGTTGCTCCACCACGGCCTAACTACTATTGGACCGCCTAAAAGCGGTGTTGCGCCAAGTATCGACTAACGCCAGAAGTCTGGGAAGAGGGGAATTCCTACTTCGTAACAATGACTTGCCGGATGGCAACCGACGGTCTTGGCGTCGATGCTGGTTGCGTTATCCGACGGTTGAGCAGGCGTATGAGTTACACCCGTGACGATGCAGGCGTAACGACGCGCCTTGCGCCCAAGCTGTTGGATCGGGTCCGTGGTCGGCTGCGGCTTCGGCATTACAGCCTGCGCACCGGGCAAGCGTATGTGGGCTGGATACGGCGCTTCATCCTGGCCAACGGCAAGCGGCATCCGGCGCAGATGGGGCAGGCCGAGGTCGAAGCGTTTCTGACCGAACTGGCGACGCGTGGCCAGGTGTCGGCCGGAACGCAGAATCAGGCGCTGGCGGCGCTGCTGTTCCTTTATCGCGACGTTCTGGGCGTGGAGTTGCCCTGGATGGAGAATCTGGTGCGCGCCAAGCGGCCGCGGCGGATTCCGGTGGTGCTCTCGGTCGAGGAGGTCGCGCACTTGCTGACGATGCTCGAGGGGTCCTGCCGGCTGATGGCAGGGCTGCTGTACGGCAGCGGGATGCGGTTGCTGGAATGCCTGCGGTTGCGGATCAAGGATGTGGACATGGTTCGCGGCGAGATCGTGGTGCGCGACGGCAAAGGCGGCAAGGATCGGCGGGTGCCGCTGCCGCGCAGCCTGCGTGGGGAATTGACGCAGCAACGCGAGTGGGCGCTGCTGCTGCACGCCGCGGATCTCGCCGAGGGGGCAGGAAGGATGTTCCTGCCGCATGCGCTGCCGCGCAGGGCATTACTTCGACGTGAGCCGGTACAGGCCACCGGGTTGCGCATCCTCCAATACCCACAACGCGCCATCCGGCGCCTCTTCGATATCGCTTATGCGTTTGTCCGGGCTCCAGCGCTGGACCGCGGTGGCGCCGCCCTTGCGGTCAACGGTGACGCGAATGACTCCCCCGCTGACAAGGCCGCTGATCAATGCGCTGCCCCTCCACTGCGGGAACATGCTGCCCTTGTAGAACATGAGGTTGCCTGGTGCGCGTGCGGTGGCCGGTGGACCAGGTTTCGGCCGGCGTGAAGGCCTGATCGTGGGCGTGAACCCTGCCTTCATCGATGGTGCGGAGGGGGCAGTTAGATCACTTGGGGAGGTTTTGCTCGCATCTGCCTATCTGTGAGAGGTTAGATTCGGATGACGTGGCGGATGACGTTGCTCCGTCGCTTGATGACTTGAGCGACAAGTTTTTACCGGATCATCCTGAGGGCTATTGGGCGAAGAAGGTCACATCGAGAATACTTTTCGTCATTCCGTTATTGCCGCTGGCTCAGATTCTCGGTGCGCCATGCTTGCCATCATCATTTCGCACCTGGGCTAAGCCGTGCCGCGAAGCGGGTCCGGCTTGAATGCATTGCTAGGTTGCATCCACACCGCCGTCCGATCTGTAGTTTGATATTGACGTCACTACTGGCAAGGACGCTGGACGATCCGAGTAGCTATAGACCTCCAAGCCCGAAAGATGGTCGTCCAGCGCCCAGACGATCAGGCCTAGGTGCTCGCCGTCCGGAGCCTTGGCTACCGCGTCGGCAACGATGCGTGCGACTTGGCCCTGAGCGGGAACACGAAAGTCCACCGACGCGCAGCCGCACTCGCAACGGCCAACCACCTGCAGTGAGCGAACAAGTCCAATCAGATCCTGAGCGGACTCATCGGTTGCCGTAACGGCAAGTGCACGCTCAATGATCGCCACCTCTGAATCGGAGATCGATCTAACAGTCACCAAAGGTCTGGACATGCTATCTAAAAACTGAATTAAACCGATCCGCGGAGTAGGGATGGTTTGAATGAATTGTTAGCCCCCTGGATGAGCATGGAACCAAACCTTAGTGGCTGAGGAGCGGAGCATAGAGAAAAGTATCACCGCGCCACCAGCGATTTCTATGGCCGAAAAGGCGGCTGCATAAGGCGTTAGTGTCCCATAGAACTCTTGTGTAGGAAAAAAAGCAGCGTTTATGACTGGGAAAGAGAGCGCAATCCAAAAGACACACCGCCACGTCCATTGCTTGCGGCGCATGAACAATACGACCAGCGTCACTAGGCCGATGCCGATTGCTGGGGAAAGGTACTGCCCGATTCCATGTTCGTATAGTGGAGCGATGACCGCTCTGCCGAGAATGCCAATGATCAAAACGATGCAAGCAATGAGAAGGTGACGCGGCATGGGAAGGAGCCAACTCCTATTGGACCGCCTAAAAAGCGGTGTTGCGCCAAGTATCCATCAACGCCAGAAGTCTGGAAAGAAGGTAATTCCTAGACTGCATCAATGACGTGCCGGATGGCGGCCGCTGCTCCGGGCGTCGATGCTGGCTGTGTGATCCGGCGTTTGAGCAGGCGTATGAGTTACACCCGTGACGATGAAGGCGTAACGGCGCGCTCGCCCTGAAGTTGCTGGATCAGGTCCGTGGCCGGTTGCGGCTGGCAGGATGGGCATCGGCCGTGACGAGCGAAGCCGGGTGGTTTTCCGGCTTCGGATAGATGCTGTCGGGGCTGAAGCCCCTCCTACAGGGACTCAATGGCAACCGAAGCAACGCCTCAACCGTCCAGCATCGCCTTGTCGCGCACCGCGCCCTTGTCGGCGCTGGTCGCCAGCAGCGCGTACGCCTTCAACGCGGTGGTGACCTTGCGCGGGCGCTCTTCCACCGGCTTCCAGCCTTGCGCATCCTGCGCGGCGCGGCGGGCGGCGAGTTCGGCGTCGTCGACCAGCAGGTTGATGCTGCGGTTGGGGATGTCGATCAGGATCCTGTCGCCGTCGCGGACCAGGCCGATGGCGCCGCCGGCCGCCGCTTCCGGCGAGGCGTGGCCGATCGACAGGCCGGAGGTGCCGCCGGAGAAGCGGCCGTCGGTGAGCAGGGCGCATTGCTTGCCCAGGCCCTTGGATTTGAGATACGAGGTGGGGTAGAGCATCTCCTGCATGCCGGGGCCGCCCTTGGGGCCTTCGTAGCGGATCACCACCACGTCGCCGGCCTTCACTTCGTCGGCGAGGATGCCCTTGACCGCCGAATCCTGGCTCTCGAACACCTTGGCGTTGCCTTCGAACACGTGGATCGATTCGTCCACGCCGGCGGTCTTGACCACGCAGCCGTCGAGCGCGATGTTGCCGTACAGCACCGCCAGCCCGCCTTCCTGCGAATAGGCATGGGCGACGTCGCGGATGCAGCCGGCTGCGCGGTCGGCATCCAGCGTCGGCCAGCGCGTGGCCTGGCTGAAGGCGACCTGGGTCGGGATGCCGGCCGGGCCGGCCTTGTAGAACGTGTGCACGGCGTCGGCGTCGGTCTGGGTGATGTCCCACTGCGCGATGGCCTCGGCGAGGGTGCGGCTGTGCACGGTGGCCTGGTCGGTGTGCAGCAGGCCGCCGCGCGCCAGTTCGCCGAGGATGGCGAGGATGCCGCCGGCGCGGTGCACGTCCTCGATGTGGTACTTCTGGATGTTCGGCGCGACCTTGCACAGCTGCGGCACGTGCCGCGACAGGCGGTCGATGTCGCGCAGGGTGAACGGCACTTCGCCTTCCTGCGCGGCGGCGAGCAGGTGCAGGATGGTGTTGGTGGAGCCGCCCATCGCGATGTCCAGGGTCATCGCGTTCTCGAACGCGGCGAAGGTGGCGATGCCACGCGGCAGCGCGGTCGGGTCTTCGGCGCCGTACCAGCGGTGGCACAGTTCGACCGCGGTGCGTCCGGCCTTCAGGAACAGCTGCTCGCGGTCGGCATGCGTGGCGAGCACGGTGCCGTTGCCGGGCAGGGCCAGGCCCAGCGCTTCGGTCAGGCAGTTCATCGAGTTGGCGGTGAACATGCCCGAGCACGAGCCGCAGGTGGGGCAGGCGCTGCGTTCGAACGCGGCGACCTTTTCGTCGGAGGCGTTCGGATCGGCGGCGATCACCATCGCGTCGACCAGGTCCAGGTTGTGCTCGGCGAGCTTGGTCTTGCCGGCTTCCATCGGCCCGCCGGACACGAACACGGTAGGGATGTTGAGGCGCAGCGCGGCCATCAGCATGCCGGGGGTGATCTTGTCGCAGTTGGAAATGCACACAAGCGCGTCGGCGCAGTGCGCGTTGACCATGTACTCCACCGAGTCGGCGATGATCTCGCGGCTGGGCAGCGAGTACAGCATGCCGTCGTGGCCCATGGCGATGCCGTCGTCCACGGCGATGGTGTCGAATTCCTTGGCCACGCCGCCGACGCGCTCGATCTCGCGTGCGACCAGCTGGCCGAGGTCCTTCAGGTGCACGTGGCCGGGCACGAACTGGGTGAAGGAGTTGGCGATGGCGATGATCGGCTTGTGGAAGTCGGCGTCCTGCATGCCGGTGGCGCGCCACAGCGCGCGCGCGCCGGCCATGTTGCGGCCGTGGGTGGAGGTCTTTGAACGATAGTCGGGCATGGGGGTATCTTGCGGTCGGAAGGCGGGCGGGGGCTGGCGCAAGTGATCGATCCGGTGGGCCGCCAAAGGGTTGCATTCGCCACCGTTTGCGCCGCGCACAGGATCACGGACCACGTTATCACGCGGCCTGCACGGCTACCCTTGCCGGCGATGAACGGGCGCGACGCGCATGGCGCGCAGCGGGCGCATCGGTGCCGGCGATTTCCGTCCCCGGCCGGAACCAGGCATCATCGCGGTCTGTGGTCCCGGAGGGAACCGATGAAGCGATCCAAGAAGGCCGCGCTGTTGCTGATGGGCAGTGCGCCGTTGCTGTTCACCGCCTGTGCGCCCGAAGCCAAGCGCCAGGAGGGGCTGTACACCTCGGTGGAAGCCTGTGCGGCGCAGACCCACGACATCGCCACCTGCCGCGAGGCGTTCAAGCAGGCGCAGCAGCAGTCGGCCGACCAGGGGCCCAAGTACGCCAGCCGCGAGCAGTGCGCGCAGGCGTATTCCGCCGAGCGCTGCGTGGAGCAGCGCGACAGCCAGGGGCATTCGTTCATCGGCCCGCTGATGACCGGCTTCTTCCTGTCGCAGATGCTCAACGGCAACCGGATGGCCGGCTTCAACGCCGCGCCGGCGTACCAGGACCGGCAGAGCCAGTGGCAGCGGCCTGCCGCCGCCGGGGCCGGCGCGGGTGCCGCCGCTGCGGCCAGCAGCCTGCGCGGCAACCAGACCATGACCGCTATCGGTGCCACGCCGAACCGGGCGGTCACCGTCAGCCGCGGCGGCTTCGGCAGCTCCAGCGGCGCGCGCGGCAGCGTCGGCGGCTGATCGCCGCGCTCTCCTTCCGAATCAAGGCAAGCACATGCAACGCATCGCGATCGTCGAACGCGGCGACTGGCGCGCGCAGGCCGCCGAGTGCGGCTTCCGCTTCCACACAATCGGCGGCGAACGCTACTGGGACGAACGCGCCTATTACGCCTTCACCCTGCGCCAGATCGAACGCGATCTGGAGGATCCCAGCGCCGAGCTGCACCAGATGGCGATGGGGCTGGTCGAGGAGATCGTCGCCAGCGAGGAGTTGATGCAGCGCCTGGCGATTCCGCCGGCGTTCCGCGACTGGATCGCCGAGAGCTGGCGCCGCCGCGATCCGCATCTGTACGGTCGCCTGGACCTGGCCTACGACGGCACCGGCCCGGCCAAGCTGTACGAGCTGAACTACGACACGCCGACCTCGCTGTTCGAGTCGTCGTTCTTCCAGTGGCAGTGGCTGGAAGACCAGCGTGCGCAGGGCCGCCTGGCGCGCGATGCCGACCAGTTCAATTCGATCCACGAGACGCTGGTGGAGCGCTTCGCCGAGCTGGCCGCGCAGCTGCCGCCGCCGCTGTCCTTCGCCGCGGTGCGCGATTCGGAGGAGGACCAGGGCACGGTCGCGTATCTGCGCGACTGCGCGGCGCAGGCCGGGCTGTTCGGCGAGGCGATCGCGATCGAGGACATCGGCCTGTCCGAGGACGGGCGCTATACCGATCTGGACGACGTGGTGATCGGCGCGCTGTTCAAGCTGTATCCGCTGGAAGACCTGTTCGCCGAGCGCTTCGGCCAGGCCCTGCCGGGCTCGGGCCTGCGCCTGCTGGAGCCGCCGTGGAAGGCGGTGCTGAGCAACAAGGGCATCCTGCCGCTGTTGTGGTCGCGCCATCGCGGCCATCCCAACCTGCTGCCGGCCGCGTTCGACGACGGCGCCGCGCTGCCGCCGGGCTGGGTGCGCAAGCCGCTGCATTCGCGCGAAGGCGCCAACATCGCCCTGCACCTGGCCGACGGCCGCATGCTGGAGAGCGACGGTCCCTATGGCGGGCCGTGCATCGTCCAGCAGGCGCATCCGCTGCCGGTGTTCGATGGCCGTTATCCGATGGTCGGCAGCTGGATCGTCGGCGATACCGCGTGCGGCATCGGCATCCGCGAGGACGACGGCCCGATCACCCGCGACAGTGCGCGCTTCGTGCCGCATGCGATCGTCGAGGCCGGGCGGCCGGGCGTGCTGTATGCCTGAGGGGGACGCCTTGCCGGCATGACGCTGGCGCCCGCGCGCCCCCCTGCAGCAACGGAGTCGTGACGATCGCGGACGCGCGACTACAGCAATCCGTCGCGTTTCACCGCGAGATAGCGCTCCACCAGCGCGCCCGGCAGCTCCTCGCCGGTGACGTCGAGCACCATCACGCCATGGCTGCGCAGCGCGTCGTGGGCGTCGCCGCGTTGTTGCAGATAACGCGCCACCGCGCCGGCCTGCACCGCCTGCTGCAGGTCGTGCACGTCCTGGGTCAGCGCCTGGTCCAGGTCGCGCTCGCGCAGGCTGGCCACGCACACCAGGTGCCGGCGCTGCAGCAGCCGCACCGCGGCGAGCAGGTCTTCGATGTCTTCGTCGCGCACGTTGCTGACCAGCATCACCAACGACCGGCGGCGCTGGCGCAGCGACAGTTCGGTGGCCGCGGCCAGGTAGTCGGTGGCCACCGCCTGCGGCTGCAGGTCGTAGCTGGCGCGCAGCAGCGCATCGACGGTGCCCATGCCGCGCTGCGGCGCGACCCAGCGCGCGTCGCCGCCGCAGGCCATCAGGCCCACCGCATCGCCCTGGCGCAGAGCCAGGTACGACACCACCAGCGCGGCGTTGAGCACGTGGTCGAAATGCGACAGGCCGCTTTCGCTGGCCATCATCCTGCGGCCGGTGTCGATCAGCATCAGCAGCTGCTGGTTCTTCTCGTCCTGGTATTCGCGCGAGATCAGCTTGCGCGCGCGCGAGGTGGCCTTCCAGTCGATCTGGCGCAGGCTGTCGCCGACGCGGTATTCGCGCATCTGGTGGAAGTCGGTGCCTTCGCCGCGGCGCCGCTTCAGGTGCGCACCGACCAGCCGCGAGGCCTGTTCGGCGCTGAACAGGGCGAAGCGGGTCAATGGCGCGAAGTTCGGGTAGACGCGCACCGTCTGCGCCGCGCCGGCCACGCGCCGCTGCCGCCACAGGCGCCAGGCCGAATGCAGGCGCAGGTGCGTGCCGGGAAAGGCGAAGCGGCCGCGCGCGGTCGGGCGCAGCCGGTAGCGCAGGTGGGTTTCGCTGGCCGCGTGCAGGGTCACCCGCCGCGGCAGGCCCTGCATCCACCAGCCGCTGGGGACCAGGTCGAACACGTCCAGCGTCTGCCGCCGCGCGCTGTCGAGGCGTAGCCCGGCCTCTCGCTCCAGGCCCAGCGGCAAGGCCTCGGGCAGCTCGCGGCGCAGCTGCGGGGTGGGGCTGCGCCACAGCCGCCACGCATCGATCGCGGCGACCACGCCGATCGCCGCGCCCAGCGCCTGCCACGGCCACAGCGGCAGCACCTCCAGCGCCGAGGCCAGGCCGCACAGCGCCCATAGGCCGAGCAGGGCGAGCAGTGGCGGGGCGGGTCTCATCGGGGGCTCGCCGGGACTGGGGACTCGGGACTGGGGACCCGGAACAGCACGGCGCTGTGCGGAACGTAAGTGAAGCACCTGCCGCATGTCGCGTGCCATGCCTGCATACGATCAGCCGCGACCCAGCACCGAGTCCCGAGTCCCCAGTCCCCAGTCCCGAGCTTCATTTCCGCGGCGCCTCCACCTTGGCCAGCAGCGCGCCCAGCGCGTCGTCGGCGCTCTGGCCTTCGATCTGCAGTTCCGGGGCCAGCGCGATGCGGTGGCGCAGCGCCGGCTTGGCGATGTCGCGGATGTCGTCGGGGGTGACGAAGTCGCGGCCGGACAGCACCGCCTGCGCGCGCGCGGCGCGGATCAGCGCGATGCTGCCGCGCGGGCCGGCGCCGAGCGCGATGCCCGGCCAGCTGCGGGTGGCGGCGACGATGCGCACCGCGTAGTCGATCACCTGCGGGTCCACCGCGATCGCCGCGGTGCCCAGCTGCATCGCCACCACGTCGGCGGCGCTGAGCACGCGCGGCACCTGCGACAGGTCGAAGTCGCCGGCGCTGCGCCCGGTGGTGACCGCTTCCACCATGCGCTTTTCGTCTTCGAGCTGCGGATAGTCGATCAGGATCTTCAGCAGGAAGCGGTCCAGCTGCGCTTCCGGCAGCGGATAGGTGCCTTCCTGTTCGACCGGGTTCTGCGTGGCCAGGGCCAGGAACGGCGGCGCCAGCGGAAACGATTTTCCTTCGATGGTGACCTGGCCTTCCTGCATCACTTCCAGCAGCGCCGACTGGGTCTTGGCCGGGGCGCGGTTGATCTCGTCGGCCAGCAGCAGGTGGGTGAACACCGGGCCGCGGCGGATCTTGAAGCTCTCGGTCTTGGGGTCGTACACGGCATGGCCGCTGACGTCGCTGGGCATCAGGTCGGGGGTGAACTGCACGCGCGCATAGTTCAGTTCCAGCGCCTGCGCCAGCGCGCGCACCAGCAGGGTCTTGCCCAGCCCGGGCACGCCTTCGATCAGCACGTGGCCGCCGGCCAGCAGCGCGATCAGGATCTGATCGAGCACCTCCGGCTGGCCGATGAAGGCCTGGCCGACCGCGTCGCGGATCGCCTCGACGCGTTCGATCAGGGCGGGGCCGGTGAGGGGGGCGACGGAGTCGGCGGGGGCGGTGGTCATAACTGGTTTCTCATCTGGACGAGGAGGCGAATGCGATCGCGGAAGGCGGCGTGTTGCTTGGGCGCTGGCGCCTGCAGCGCCTGTTCGACCTGCGCCGGCGGCAGGTTCAGGCGTTCGGCGATGGCCGCGGCCTGCGCAGGGCCGTGCAGCGCCGCGGCGAGCGGCGCGCGGCGCCGCAGCCGGGTCAGGAACGCCTGGCGCATCGCCGTGTACAGCAGCGCGGCCTTGCCGTAACGGAACAGGTGCTCGCCGCTGGCGCGCACGTGTTCCAGCAGCGAGCGGCGGTCGCCGGCCGGCGCGGCCAGCAGCGGGCCGAAGCGTTGCGTGCGCGACCACAACCAGGCCAGCAGCATCAGCAGCGCCGGCAACCAGGCCGGCCAGCCGCGGGTGAACAGGGTGCGCCACAGCGACGGCAGTTCGGCGGAGTAGATCAGGTAGACGGTGCCGTGGCCGTAGTTGGGCGCCAGGATCTGCCGCGCCAGCAGGCGATGCGGTACATCGCGCAGGCCGCCGCTCGGCGGGGCGGGCGGCGCGTCCAGCGCGTCGTCGCGCAAGCGGTTGCCGCCGTTGCTGCCGTTCTCAAGGAAATCCATTTCCGCCAGCAGGTCCACGTTGCCGTCGCCGTACGGCAGGCGCGCGTAGGCGTAGTCCTCGCTGCTGCCCCACAGGTTGCTCGCCGCGTCCTCGTCGATCTGGAAACGCCGGCCGTTGCAGAACTCGCTGTGCTCGGGCTGTCCGGGAATGGCCAGCTTCAGGCAGTGGTCCGGCTTGCCTTTTTCCAGGTCGACATCGAGCGCAGCGAAGATCGGCAGCCTGGTCTTGTCGTCGTCGTTGTCGGTCGCCGGCGTGCGCAGGATCAGGTGGCCGCCGCGCTCGACCCAGGCCAGCAGCGCCTCGCTGTCGGGCTTGCTCAGCGCGCGCGGGTCGCCGAACAGCAGCACGCTGTCGTGCGGCTGCAGGCGCATCGCCGCCAGGTCCAGGCGCTGCCGCGATTCGGCGCGCACGCCGTCGGCGCGCAGGGTCTGGCGCAAGGCGTACAGCGGGTTGTACGCGGCCTCGCCGCGCGGCGGCAGCGCCAGCTCGCGCTCGGCGCGTTCGTAGCGGCCCAGGAACCAGGCCGCCAGTACGCTGGTCACCAGCAGCCCGAGCAGGAAGATCAGCGCATTGCGCGTGCCGCTGTTCATGCGCGCCACCGGTACTGCTGCTGCAGCTCGTCGAGCAAGCCGGCGAAGGCGTCGTCGTCGGGCAGGCGCCCGGCGTAGGCGGCGTATTGCCAGGTGCGCACCATGCGCGCGAACAGGCTGCGGTCGGCGTCGTCCTGCAGGCGCCTGGAGGCGCGTAGGCATTGCGCTTCGGTGGCGCCGGGCGGCAGTACCAGGTTGGCGCGTTCGCACACGGTCGCCACGCTGGCGCGATACAGCAACGCCAGCGCGTCGCGCTGCCTGCCCTCGCGCCACAGCCGATGCGCGAGGGTGGCGACGTCGTCTGGCAGCGGCTCGGCGCTCACCACCGGTGCATGCGCCACCGGCGTCTCGACCGCGGCACGTTTGCGCACGCTGCCGCGCATCCACGGCAGCCAGTGCTTGGCGGTCAGCAGCAGGACCAGCACCAGCATGCCGGCCAGCAACCACATGCCCCATTCGCCGACGAACGCGAACACGGCCGCCAGGCTCGCCAGCACGCCCTTGCCGAAGCGCGGATCGAGCTTGTCCGGATCGGGTTTCTTCTCCTCGTCCTCGTTGCGGTCGCGCTTCTTCCAGTAGCCGATGCTGCGCTTGCCCGACAACAGCGGATCTTCGTAGGCGCGGTCGGCGGCGCGGTCGAAGCGCGCGTCGGCGGCAGGGACGGTGTTGAAGATGTCGTCGAGCGCGGCCGGCTCGGCGGCGTCCTCGTCGTCGGCGGCGGCGTCTTTCTCCGGATCCTTGGGGGCGTATGTGTCGCTGGCGTCGGCGCCGGTTTGCGACGCTGCGGTCGCCGGAGCGGGCGGCGGCGCGAGCGGGGCCGCCGCGACCGGGCCGTCGCTGCCCGGCGCGGCGCTTTGCGCGCGCAGCGCGGCGCCGGGCGCACCCAGCAGGACCAGCGCCAGCAGCAGCGGTGCGGCGCCGCCGAGCCGATCGCGCAGCCGGCGCAACGCCATTTCCACGTCCCAGGCTTCGATCTCGGTGCGGCGGTTGAGGTACAGGCCGAAGCCGGCGCCGACGAAGAACGGTTCGATCAGGGTCATCGCCAGCCAGCCGAAGGCGTTCAGGCCGATGTCGGCCCACAGCGGGTTCTCCTCGCCGATCAGCGCCCACGCCGCGCGCACCGTTTCCGGCAGCAGGTCCACCGGCACGAACATCGCGATCGCGGCGATGCAGGCCAGCAGCAGCATCGCCTCGAAGTGCCAGCACACGCTGGCCAGCAGCAGCGCGTGCCCGTACACCGCCCCGCCCAGGCTGCGGCGGCGTTGCCGCTGCTGCTCGGCGCTGGCGCCTTCCAGCACCTCCAGCGGCATGAACACGCTGCGCGCCGGGCTCAGCCGGCGCCAGGTCAGGTAGCCGAACATCGGGCCCCAGCCCCAACGCCATTGCGCGCGCAGCGTGTCGCGCACGCGCGGCACGTCGCCGAACACGCCGCGCGAGATCACGAACAGCGGGATCCGGTCCAGCACCGGCTTCAGCCACCACAGCGCCAGGCTGGCCAGCCACAGTTGGTCGATCGCCCAGGCGCCGAGATTGAGCAGCGCGAACAGCGGCAGGGTGAACAGCAGCCACGGTTTCCAGATCGCGCCGGCATGGCGGCGCACCAGCGCGCTGCCCAGCTCCATCGCCTCCCAGGCCGAGCGCGCGCGCAGCACCACGTCCAGGCGTTCAATCCGCATCGCCGGCCTCCGCCGTGCCGCGTCCGCCGCGCCACAGCCAGACCAGCACCAGCGTCCACAGCAGGCCGGACACGCCGTACTTCACCGCCGCCGGCAGCGAGCCGATCGAGGACCAGAACGCCTCGATGAAGGCGGCGACCAGCAGCATGAAGGCCACGCCCAGGCACAGCTTGGCGCCGATCGTGCCGCCTTCGACCAGCGCGTCGATGCGCCGGCGCCGGCCCGGCGCCAGCAGCTTCAGGCCCAGTTGCAGGCCCGCGCCGCCGGCGATCACGATCGCGGTCAGCTCGAACGGCGCATGCCCGGCGACGAAGCGCCAGAACGTCACGCCGTACCCGATCTGGTGCAGATGCCCGGCCACCGCGCCGATGGTGACGCCGTTGAACAGCAGCACCAGCACCGTGCCGAGCCCGGCCAGCAGGCCGCTGGCGAAGGTGCGCAGGCCGATGCTGATGTTGTTCATGATGTAGGTGCCGAACATCTGCCAGTCGTCGCCGCTGTCGCGGCCGAGCTTGTGCACGGCGGTGGCCGGGTCGTACATCCGTTCCATCTGCGCGACCTGCAGCGGATCCATCAAGCCGTGGATCAGTTCCGGCCGGTACTGCAGCAGCACGAAGATGGTGACCAGCGGCACCACGAACAGCGCGGTGGCCGCGGCCATGCAGCCGGCCTGGCTGCGCACCAGCTGCGGGAACTCGGCGAACAGGAACTCGGCCGCACGCCGCCAGCGCGGCCGCGGCGGCCGGTACAGTTCGGTGTGGCCCTGCTGCATCAGCTGCTGCAGGCGCGCGGTGACCAGCGGGCTGTAGCCGCGCTTGCGGGCAAGCGCCAGCTGCTGGCAGAGCCGCCGGTAACGCGCCGGCACGTCCTCGTCGGCCAGGCGCCATGCGTCCGCGGCGCTGTCGGCTGCGCTCGCGGGACGCTTGCGTCCGCGCGTCTGCAGCCAGCTCTCGAACGCATGCCACTCGTGCTGGTGGCGGGCGATGAACTGCTCCTGCCTCATCGCCGCCCCAACAGCCAGTTGGCCATCGCATACAGCCGCAGCACGCCGGCCTGGCCGGGCGCTTCGGTCAACGGCAGCGCCAGCGCGGCCAGTTCCAGCTGCCGCGCCGGGGCCAGCCGCGGCGCGCGCTCGGCGAAGGCGATCAGCGCCGCCTGCTCGGCCGGCAGCAGCACCAGCGGCGGCGGCGCGGCGCTGGCGATCGGCGGCAGTCCGGTTTCGTGGCGCGGCGGTTGGTGGATCACCAGGGTGCCGGCGACCATGTCGCCCAGGCGCCGCGCATGCGCGTCGAACAGGCAGGCGACCAGGCCGATGGCGTAGCCGAACGGCAGCATGTCCACGGTGCGCAGCAGGTTGCGGGTGATCGCCGCCATCCATCCGGCCGGCGCGCCGTCGCGCGAGACCACGCGCAGGCCCAGCGCCTTCTTGCCCAGGGTCTGCCCGAACCAGCCTTCGAGCACGATCGGATAGGCCCAGAACACCAGGAACATCGCCACCAGGTACAGACCCTGGCCGAAGCCGCCGAGCGCACCGAGCAGCAGGCCCATCAGGGTCAGCACGCCGAAGCGCACCGCCAGGTCGATCAGCCAGGCCAGCGCGCGCGGCACCGCGCCGGCGGCCGGCAGATGCAACGGCACGCCTTCGGGCGTGATCACTTCACGGTAGGTATCGAGCATGCCGCTCACCGCCGGAGTGCGGCGTGGCGCGCATGCGTGCCTGCGATGTAGGGAGGCCGTCCTTCCGTCCGGCCGGCTGCCTGTGGCGGCATGCGTGATCTCGACTGCGTCCTGCTCCGAACCGCGACTTTAGCGGGCGCGGCGCCAATTGCCCAGCCGCGCGCCGCGCTCGGCGCCGCAGAGGCTTCAGGCGATGACGATGACGACGGCGTGGCAAGCGCGCCGCGCGGGCCGCTCAACGCACGGTGCCGCCGTCGCGCTTGCGCCCGGAGAACAGCTTGCCGATCCCGCCGACCAGCGCCATCAGCCCCAGCGCCACCAGTTTCCAGGCCTTGGCCAGGAGCAGGCCGAGCTTGGCGAACAGGCCGGCCTTGGCCGCCAGGCCGCCGCCGATCAGCGTGGCCAGGCCGTAGCTGGCGATCTTGTCGGTGGACGGGTTGTGGTCGGCGTAGCGCGCGCCGCTGTCGAACTCGGCCATCGGCAGCAGTTGCTGCATGCCTGCACGGACCTGCGGCAGTTCGTCCATGCCGGCGATCGCGTTGAGGCTCAGGTAGCCGTGGCGGCCGAGCACGCGGATGTCGTAGTTGAGGGTGTGGCCTTCGTTGCCCTGGAACGCCAGTTCGCGCGCCCAGTACAGCTTCTTGGTCGCGGCGTCGTAGCGCGGCGGCACCGCCCAGCCCACCAGGTCCACGCTCTCGTAGCCGGCTTCCTTGCGCTGCGTGTTCTCCTCGCGGGTTTCCTTCTGCATGTCCGCGAGCATGTCCTGGTAGTCGATCTTGCTGGCGTCCTCGTCGGACACGTAGCCGTCGTCGGCATAGGTGACCACCACCGCCCAGCTGCCCTTCTGGTCGAGCGCGGGTTCGCGCGGCACGATCAGGCCCAGCACGGTGTCGTCGGGCGGGTTGCCCCAGTACGCCTCCAGCACCTGCCGTGCATCGTCCTTGCCGAGATAGCGGAAATCGTGGTTCAGATCGAAATGCACCTTGGCCTGCGGCACCTCGATGTGCCCATCCTGGAAGTGCAGCGAGGCGACGAACTGCTCGGCGGTCATGCCGTCCTTGCCGTGCTCTTCTTCTTCGGCCATGGCTGGCCCGGCACCGGCGCCCAGCGCAAGCAGGAAAGCGGCCAGCAGGCCGCGCAGCGGAAGTGTCTTGGTCATCGCGAATCCATTCGGTGGCGTCCCCACGCCAGAGGCGCGCAGTGTCGCGCAAAGCGCCACGCCGCGCCAGTCGTCCGCGCCGATCAGGCGCGCGCGGCGGGCGCGTGGCCGATGCCGGCGTCGAAGGCGGCCAGCAGTTGCGCGCCCGCTGGCCACTCGCCCAGGCCGCTGGCCGCATTGAGATGGCCCAGGCCGTCGAGTTCGACCAGCCCGCTGCCCCACTCGCGTGCGCAGCGGCGGCTGTACGCCGGTGTCGCATACGGATCGTCGCTGCTGGCCACGATCAGGCTGGGGAAGGGCAGCGGCGCCGTCGGCACCGGGACGAAGCTGGCGGCCTGCGCATGCGGAAACGCCGCGCTGTCCGGATCGGGGACCGCGACCAGCAAGGCGCCGCGCGGCAACCGTTGCGCGCGCGCCGCCCAGTGCGCGACCAGCAGGCAGCCCAGGCTGTGCGCGACCAGCAGCGGCGGCGTGGCGCAGTCCTGCACGCAACGGTCGAGCGCGTGCAGCCAGTCGTGCAGCTGCGGTTGCGCGAATGAACCGGGCTGCAGCCGCCGCATGTGCGCGTTGCGCCGTTGCCAATGCGTTTGCCAGTGCCCCGGCCCCGAGTCGCCGATGCCCGGCACGATCACCACCGCTTGCATGCGCTACGCTCCGTTCGAGAGAGCGGCCAGTGTCGCGATGCGTGCGTCGCCGCGCCATGGCGATTCATCGCCGTACGCGGCGTTTTGCCGATGAATCCAAGGTGCACGAAGAGAGGACGAGCGGCGTGGCAGCGAAACCCTGGCAGGGCGATGCCCTGGATCACGCGATTCTGGAGGCCTTGCAGTGCGACGGGCGCATCGCGTTGGCGGAACTGGGCCGGCGCATCGGCCTGTCGCAGCCGGCGATGTCCGAGCGCGTGCGCCGGCTCGAGGAGCAGGGCGTGATCACCGGTTACGCGGCCCGGGTCGATCCGCGGGTGGTGGGTCTGGCGACCGCGGCCATCGTCCGCCTGCGCACCACGCATGCGCAGATCGGCGCATGCCTGGAACAGTTCGCGCAGATGCCGCAGGTGCTGGAAGTGCATCGGGTCACCGGCGAGGACTGCTTCGTGCTGCGGGTGCTGGTGCCCGCGCCGGCGCAGCTGGAGCCGATCATCGATGCGTTGGCGCGGTTCGGTGCGGTGACCACCAGCGTGGTGTTGCGCAGCGAGGCGCCGCGCCCGATCGGCCGCGCCTTGCTGGCGTTGGCGGCAGAGTAGCTACGGCGCCACGTCTGCGCTTACTGCGGCGCCTGTGCGACCGCGTCCAGGTAACGGTCTTTCAGGCGCACGTAGTGCTGCGCGGAGTAGTGCAGGCTCTCGACCTGCTTGTCGCTGAGCGTGCGCGCCAGCCGCGCCGGATTGCCCAGCCACAGTTCGCGCTCGCCGACCGTCTTGCCCGGTCCGACCACCGCGCCGGCGCCGACGAAGCCGTATCGCTTCACCGTGGCGCCGTCGAGGATGCACGCGCCCATGCCGATCAGGCACAGGTCCTCGATGGTGCAGGCGTGGATGATGCAGCCGTGGCCCACGGTCACGTCGGCGCCGATCAGGGTCGGATAGCCGGCGGTGTTGAACGGGCTGTGGTGGCTGACGTGGATGATGCTGCCGTCCTGGATGTTGCTGCGCGCGCCGATGCGCACGTGGTTGACGTCGCCGCGGATCACCGTGCCCGGCCACACCGACACGTCCTCGTCCAGCACTACGTCGCCGATGACGGTGCAGGCCGGGTCCACGTAGACGCGTGCGCCGAGCTGCGGCGTCTTGTCCAGGAACGGGCGGATCGGGTTCACGGCATTCTCCGGCGAAGTGGGCGGGACCTGCGCCAGGCCATGGCGCGGCCGCCGATGATAGCGCCTGCCCGCCAGGCGCTCGCGCAGGCAGGATGCAGCGGCTGTCTCGCTTTTCCGGGTCCCAGGTTCGGAGTCCCCGGTCCCGGCGAACCGCCAGCGGCGCAGCCTTCGATCACCGGATGTCCGATAAACGCACATTACATCGATATTCGCACTTGAATGCTGCAGTGCGATAAAACTAGCTTTGCCTCTCGTTCCAGCGTTCCATCCCTGACGTGGCGAGGGCGGCACTTGTGTGCCGAGGTCGGGTGCAGGGGAAGACCGCCGGGAGTGCGCGCCGCGTGGCGGCGCCGATCAAGGTCCTTGTGCGGAGATGTGTCCCATGCGTCGTATGTTTTCCGGGTGTGCGCTGCTGGCCGCGGCGGTCTTGCCGCCGTGCGTGTCCGCCTACCAGGCCGAGCCGGCGCCGGCGGCGTTGAGCGTGCTCACGGTGGACCGCTATGCCGACGATGGCGCGCCGGGCTCGCTGCGCTGGGCGATCGCCACCGCCAACCAGGCGCCGGGCCGCCATCGCATCGAGATCGCCGCGGTGGGGCGGCCGCCGTACGTGATCCGGCCGGCGTCGCCGCTGCCGGAGATCAAGGGCCCGGTGCAGATCGTGGGCAGCGCGCGCGACGTGGACGGGCAGTACATCGTCATCGACGGTTCGGCCTACGTGCGCGGCAAGGGCACCGACGCCTGCCCCGGCGCGGAGAAAGGCCAGTTCGGCGCCAACGTGCGCACCACCACGCTGCCCGGGCTGGTGCTGCGCGACACCCAGGGCGTGGAGCTGAGCGGCCTGGAGATCCGCAACTTCTGCATCGGCGTGCTGATCAACCGCGCCAGCGGCAACGAACTCCACGACAACCGCATCGTCGCCAACAAGGGCGGCGCCGGGGTGATGCTGACCGGCGACGACGGCAGCGGCCAGTCCACCACCACCACCACCGTGCACAACCGCATCGTGCGCAACGAGTTCATCGACAACGGCGACGGCCTGGAGCTGACCCGCGGCGCGGCCTGGAACCTGGTGGCCGACAACCTGTTCCGCTCCACCGACGCCAATCCCGAGCCGTCGCAAGGCATCGAGATCCTGTGGGGCAACGACAACAGCGTGCTGCGCAACCGCTTCGAGCACTACTCCGACGGGTTGCAGATCAACTGGGGCAACCGCAACACCATCGCCGCCAATACCTTCACCGGCAACTCGATCGGGGTCAGCCTCAGCGGCCGCGGCAACGTGGTCGACGGCAACACCCTCAGCGGCAACGGCATCGGCATCGCGGTCCGCCCGCAGCCGCGCAGCGAGGCCAACCGCTTCACCGCCAACCTGCTGTCCGGCAACGGCCTGAAGATCGAGCGCTGCCAGGCCGGCGGCGCCTGCGTGCCGGGGCAGCCGCGCGGCGCGATCGTGTTCGGCGTGCCCGGCCTGGAACACGCCAGCTTCGTCGGCTCGCGCGGGATCGGCGTGGACACCGATCCGTCCAGGCGCGCCAGGATCTGCGCCGCCGGCGAGACCACGGACTGCCAGCCGGCGCCCAACCACGGCCAGGCGCCGCCGCGGTTGCTGGCGCTGCGCGGTGGCGCCGGCCAGCGCGAGCTGCAAGGCGAGTTCGTCGGTACCCCGCGCAGCCGCTACAGCGTGGAGGTGTTCGGCAACCGCGCCGCCGGCAGCGACGAGGCCGAGCGCTATCTCGGCCGCCTCGATGCGGTGGTGGACGGCGACGGCCACGGACGCTTCCGCTATCGCCTGCCTGCCGACAGCGCCGACCTGGCCAATCTCACCGCCACCGTCACCAGCGCCGACGGCGCGACCTCACCGCTGAGCGCGCCGCTGGCACTGCCGCGTTGATCGCTATGACCCTTTTTCCGCTCAGCAAGAGTTCCCGCATGTCCGCATCGCCGCCTCCATCCCGCCTGCTGCTCGTCGCCGTGCTGCTGGCGCTGCCCGCCGCCGCCGCCGCGCAGTCGGCGAGCAATGCCTACGCCGGCAACACCCTCACCGGCGATTGGGGCGGCACGCGCAGCGCCTGGGCCGCGAACGGGGTCAGCGTCCGCGGCGACTACGTCGGCGAAGCGCTGGGCGTGATCGACGGCGGCTACGGCCGCACTGGCGCGCGCTACGCGCAGCAGGTGCGGCTGGGGCTGGACCTGGACATGGGCAAGCTCGCCGGCTGGGAGGGCGGCACCTTCCGCTTCACCCTCAACGACCGCCGCGGCCGCAGCACGTCGGTGGACCTGATCGGCAACCGCTTCCCGGTGCAGGAGGCCTATGGCGGCCAGTACACGCGCCTGTCCGAGTTCAGCTACGACCAGACGTTCGCCGGCGGCACCTACTTCAAGCTCGGCTACTACGCGATGGGCAACCAGTTCGGCCTGCTCGGCGCCGGCACCAGCTTCGTCAATGCCGCGTTCTGCGCGCATCCGCTGGCGATGTCCGGCAACAGCGGCTGGTACAACTATCCGGTCGCGCGCTGGGGCGGCGAAGTGGCGCAGCAAATGAGCCCGGCGCTGAACCTGCGCGTGGGCGGCTTCCAGGTCAATCCGAACCTGGCCGGCGACAACGTGCACAACGCGTTCCGCCCGTTCGTCGGCGGCACCACCGGCACGCTGTTTCCGGTCGAGTTGACCTGGACCCCGGGCAAGGGCACGCGCCATGCCGGCGTGTACAAGCTCGGCGGCTATTACGATTCCTCGCGCGTGGCGCGCAAGGGCCTGGACAGCCGCGACACCACCGGCCGCCATGGCGCCTACCTGCTGGCCGAGCAGAAGCTGTACAGCGAGGCGGCCGATCCGGCGCGCGGCTTCAGCGTGTTCGGCGAGTACATGCAGTCCGACCGCGCCACCGCGCAGATCCGCCGCTGGTACGCGCTGGGCGGGATCTACCAGGGCATCGGCGCGCGCAGCCAGGACCGCATCGCGCTGGGCTATGTCGGCGGCGACATCAACCGCACGCTGGTGGATGCGCGCCGCGCCTCGCTGGTCGAGGCCGGGGTGCCGGCGGACTCGTCGCTGTACGCGCTGAGCGGGGCGGAGGAACTGTACGAGCTGTCCTACAGCGCCCAGATCACGCCGTGGCTGATGCTGCGCCCGGATGTGCAGTACGTGGTCAATCCCGGCACCTTCTCCTACCGCCAGACCGACAACGCCTGGGTGGTCGGCCTGCAGGCCAAGGTCACGTTCTGATGCGTGCCGGCGCTTCCCGGCGCGCCGCGCTGCGCGCTCCGTCGTTTCCACGAGGTGTTCCGATGACCATGTCCCTGTCGCGCGTTTTCGTTGCCGCCCTGGCCGGAGTGCTGCTGCTGGCCGCCCTGCCGGTGTCGGCGCAGTCCGCTGCGGCGGCAACGCCGTTGCCGGCGACCAAGGTGCTGGACGTGCGCGGTGTGCGCATCGGCGAAGGCGCGCCCAAGACCATCGTGCCGATCACCGCCACCACGGCCGAGGAGGCGCTGGCCCAGGCCGCGCGCATCGCCGCCAACGCCGATACCGACATCGCCGAATGGCGCATCGACTACCTGGACATCGCCCTCGACGGCAAGGCGCTGGCGCGGCTGGGGCCGCAAGTGGCCAAGGCCCTGCACGGCAAGCCGCTGCTGCTGACCTTCCGCACCAAGGCCGAGGGCGGCGCCAGGCCGATCGCCGATGCCGACTACGGCAAGCTCTATGCGACGCTGCTGCAGGCGCGCTTTGCCGACCTGCTGGACGTGGAGATGTTCCGCGACGCGGCGCTGGTGCAGGCGCTGGTCGCGCAGGCGCACGCCGCCGGCGTGGCCGTGGTCATGTCCAGCCACGACTTCGAGCGCACCCCCGGCACCGCCGAGATCGTCGCGCGCCTGCAGCGCCAGCAGGCGCTGGGCGCGGACGTGCTGAAGATCGCGGTGATGCCGCACGACGCCGGCGACGTGCTCAAGCTGCTCGACGCCACCTGGCAGCTGCGCCGCCGCAGCGACCGCCCGCTGCTGACCATGGCGATGGGCGGCACCGGCGTGGTCTCGCGCCTGTCCGGCGAGACCTTCGGCCAGGCGCTGACCTTCGGCATGCTCGGCAAGGCCTCGGCGCCGGGGCAGGTCGAGGTCGGCCGCCTGCGCGAAGTGCTCGACACGATCCACCAGGCCGCCAGCGCCGCGCGCTGAGCCGGTCCCGCCAACCAGGAGTTCCGCCATGAGCCACGCCGCCGCCGCGCCATCCTCCGTCGTGCTCGAGCGCATGAGCGGCTTCCAGTGGATCGCGATCGCGATCTGCGTGCTGCTCAACATGCTCGACGGCTTCGACGTGATGGTGATGGCGTTCACCGCGCCGCATATCTCCGGCGACTGGCAGCTGTCGGGCAAGGTGCTGGGGCTGATGCTCAGCGCCGGCCTGGTCGGGATGGCGATCGGTTCGCTGTTCCTGGCGCCGCTGGCCGACCGCATCGGGCGGCGCGCGGTGATCCTGTGGTGCCTGGGCATCCTGACCGTGGGCATGGCGCTGTCGGCGCTGGCGCAGGACGCGTGGCAGCTCGGGCTGCTGCGCGTGTTCACCGGCGTCGGTATCGGCGGCATGCTGGCCAGCGTCGGCGTGATCACCGCCGAGTACGCCGACGCCAAGTGGCGCAGCACCGCGGTGGCGCTGCAGGCGACCGGCTATCCGGTCGGCGCCACCCTGGGCGGGCTGATCGCCGCGTTCGTGCTCGAGCGCTGGAGCTGGCACGCGGTGTTCCTGCTCGGCGCGGCAGCGTCGCTGCTGTGCGTGCCGCTGGTGCTGCGCTGGCTGCCGGAATCGCTGGACTTCCTGGTCACGCGGCGCCCGCCCGGCGCGCTGGCGCGACTCAACGCGCTGCTGGCGCGGATGCGGATGGCGCCGCTGGCCGAACTGCCGCCGCTGCCGGTGCGCGCCATCGGCGACAAGCAGGGCTACGCGGCACTGTTCGTCGGCAGCCTGCGCAGGCCTGCGCTGCTGATCGCGCTGGCGTTCTTCCTGCACATGTTCGCGTTCTACTTCGTGCTCAGCTGGACCCCCAAGCTGCTGGTCGCCGCCGGCGTCTCGGCGCAAGAGGGCATCACCGGCGGGGTGCTGCTGAACCTGGGCGGCATCGTCGGCGGCAGCCTGTTCGGCTGGCTGGCCTCGCGCCTGCCGCTGTCGCGCCTGACCATCGTCAGCCTGTTGTTGGCCGGCCTGGGCATGGTGTTGTTCGCCGGCTTCAACACCCGGCTCGGTATCGCGTTTCCGGTGGCGTTCGTGATCGGCGCGGCGCTGTTCGCGGCGATGGCCGGTCTGTACGCGACCGCGCCGGCGGTGTTCGCGCCGCAGGTGCGCAGCACCGGGCTGGGCTGGGCGATCGGCATCGGTCGGCTCGGCGCGATCCTGTCGCCGCTGACGGTGGGCCTGCTGGTCGACCGCGGCTGGACGCCGTCGACGCTGTACGTGGTCTGCGCGGTGCCGCTGCTGTTGGCCGCCGCGGTCTGCCTGCTGTTGCAGCGTAGCGCGCGCTGAGCCGGGCGCCGGCCTGGCGGCGACGTCAGAAGACGTTGCCGAATGCTGCAGTGCAGCTTGCCATAATGATTATGATCAATAACTATTATTTCAAGTAACGGAAGCGTGCGGTGCCCGGTCCGGGTTGCCGGCGCGGGACGGATCGGACCGTGGCGGTTGCGCGCCAGTCCGAAGCCGCGGTGTCCATGGCGTGTGGTCGGATCCGGGAGGATGCGGATGCAGCAGCGAGGCAGTGCGTCGTTCTTGCCGGCCATGCCGGCGCCCGCGGTGCCGGCGGCGGCGCCATGCGGCCGCGCGCCGCTGGCGGCCGGGACCGGCGAACGCCTGCGCTATGCTGTGCGCACCGCTTCCCCTGCACGGCGCACCGCCCTTGAGCAACACGCAACTTCCCGACAGCAGCGCACCGGCCGAATCGATCGACCAGGCCCGGCTGACCCGGCTGCTCGGCTTCCGGCTGACCCGCAGCGAGCTGCAGATCCGGCGGATGTTCCTGGAGTGCGTGCGCGACTACGACCTCAAGCCGGTCGACTTCTCGGTGCTGGTGCTGGTGGATGCGAACAGTGGCGCCAACCAGCGCCAGCTCGCCGAGGTGCTCGACGTCTCCCCGCCCAACCTGGCGATCGTGATCGCGCGGCTGATCAAGCGCCGGCTGCTGCGCCAGGTGCGCGGACGCCAGGACCGGCGCATGCAGCATCTGCATCTGACCGCGACCGGCAAGGCATTGCTGGACGAGGCCGAGGCGGCGGTGCAGCGGATGGAAGCGCAACTGCTGGACGCGCTGGGCGCGTCCGCAGGGCGCTCGCTGCTGCGTGCGCTCGACCTGCTCGGCAGGATCGCACCGACGACCTGATCCCCGCGGCGCCTGCGCGCCGCTTCGCCGCGTCCCGCTCCACGCCGCCGTGTGTTCCGGCCGGCGCGTGCAGCGCGTGCGGCGTTCTTCTCCCCCCGCGCTCGGCCGTTCCATCCCGTCCAGGAGAACCCTCGCCGTGAGTCGCATGTCCGTCGCCGTGCCCGCAACGCCGCGTCCGCGGCACCTCGCCTTCGCCCTCCTGCTCTCGCTCGCCGGCACGCCGGCCTGGGCGCAGAGCGTGCCGCAGACAGTGCAGCTTCCGAACGGGCTGAACACCGGCGGCACCAGCTTCATGGATGGCTTCACCAGAACCGAGCCAGGCTGGGCGATCGTGCAGTACGCACGCTATACGCGCCTGGATGCGGTCGAGGACGCGCACGGCGACGACTCGCCGGCGTTCCGCGGCACCCGCATCGATTCCACGCTGCTGATGACCCAGTTCGCCTACGCCACGCACTACACGCCGTTCGGCGGCGTGTTCGGCCTCAACGCGCTGGTGCCGCTGGTCAATCTCGACGCCTCGTTCGCTGCCGACAGCCCGGCACGGCTGCGCGACAACGGCTTCGGCCTCGGCGACATCACCTTCGGTCCGTATCTGCAGATGCTGCCGACGATCCGCGACGGGCGGCCGGTGTTCGTCCAGCGTTTCGAGTTCGACGCGATCGCGCCGGTCGGCAAGTTCGATCGCGACCGCGATCTTAACCAGAGCTCGGGCTATTGGTCGCTGATCCCGAGCTGGGCGTTCACCGTGTTGCCCACGCCGCAGTGGGAGCTCAGCGCGCGCCTGAACTACCTCTACAACTTCCGCGCCGACAAGGCCGCCAATGCGCCGCAGCTGGCCGGCTTCACGTTCCGCAACGGCCAGGCCGGCGATGCGTTCTGGGTCAATTTCGCCGGTTCCTACGCGCTGACCCCGGCGTTCCGGCTGGGCGTGAACGGCTACTACCTCAAGCAGCTGCGCGACAACCGCACCAACGGCGTGCGCGTGGCCGACACCAAGCAGAGCCAGTTCTATCTCGGCCCCGGCGCGTCGTGGCGGATCGATGCGCACAACATCCTCAACGCCAATGTGTACCTGCCGGTGGAGGTGAAGAACGCCGCCTCCGGCAACAACGTCAACTTCCAGTACATCCACGTGTTCTGAATCGGAATCCCTCGCACATGAACCTGCACAACAAGACCTTGGTGGTGACCGGTGTGGCCTCGGGCATCGGCGGCGAAGTGGCGCGGCTGGCGCGCTTCCACGGCGCGCGCGTGATCGGCGTGGACCGCAATCCGGTCAGCATGACGCTGGACGGCTTCCACCAGGCCGACCTCGGCGATCCGGCCGCGATCGATGCGCTGGTGGCGCACTTGCCCGAACGCATCGACGCGCTGGCCAACATCGCCGGCGTGCCCGGCACCGCGCCGGTGGCGCTGGTGGCGAAGGTGAACTACCTGGGCCTGCGCCATCTCAGCCAGGCGCTGTTGCCGCGGATCGCGCCCGGCGGCAGCATCGTCAACGTCGCCTCGATCCTCGGCGCGGAATGGCCGCAACGGCTGGACCTGCATCGCGAACTGGCGCAGACCCCCGACTACGCCGCAGGCGAACGCTGGCTGCAGGCGCATCCGGTGGCGCAGGCCACCTGCTACCAGTACTTCAAGGAAGCGCTGATCGTGTGGAGCGCGCTGCGTTCGCAGGATTGGTTCGCCGGCCACGACGTGCGCGTCAACAGCGTTGCGCCCGGCCCGGTGTTCACGCCGATCCTGGGCGATTTCGTGACCATGCTCGGGCCGGAGCGGGTCCAGGCCGACGCCGGCAAGATGAAGCGCCCGGCCTATGCCGACGAGGTCGCCGAGGCGATCGTGTTCCTCGCCTCCGATGCGGCGCGCTGGATCAACGGCGTCAACCTGCCGGTGGATGGCGGCCTGGCCGCCACCGCGATCTGAGCCTTCGTTCTCCCGTCCCTTTTCCGAGACCACGCACCATGAATGTCACCAGCACTCCCCTGGCCCATGCCGCGACCTGGCAGGGCACGCTGTTCGACGGCGACTGGATCGCCGCGGCGCAGACCCTCGAGGTGATCGAACCGGGCTCCGGCCAGCCGCTGCACACGGTCGGCAAGGCCGGGCCGGCCGAGGTCGGCGCCGCGGTGGCGAAGGCGCGCGCGGCGCAGCGCGCCTGGGCCGCGACGCCGCCACGCGAGCGCGCCGCGGTGTTCCATCGCGCCGCGGCGATCCTGCAGGAACAGGCGGCCGCGGCCGCGTCGCTGATCGCGCGCGAGACCGGCGGCATCCTCGCCAAGGGCGAACACGAGGTGCGCGAGGCGATCGTGCTGCTGCAGCGCGCCGCGGCGATGCCGTTGCACGCCAGCGGGCAGGTGCTGCCGAGCGCACCGGGCCGCTTGAGCCTGGCGCGGCAGCTGCCGATGGGCGTGATCGGGGTGATCTCGCCGTTCAATTTCCCGCTGGTGCTGTCGCTGCGCTCGGTGGCGCCGGCGCTGGCGGTCGGCAATGCGGTGGTGCTCAAGCCCGATCCGCGCACCCCGTATGCCGGCGGCTTCGTCATTGCCGAGGTGCTGGCCGCCGCCGGCCTGCCCAAGGGCCTGCTGCACGTGCTGCCCGGCGGCGCCGATGCCGGCCAGGCGCTGGTCGAGGCGCCCGGCGTGCCGATGATCGCGTTCACCGGTTCCACCGCGGCCGGCAGGAAGATCGGCGAGCTGGCCGGCAGGCACCTGAAGAAGGTCTCGCTGGAACTGGGCGGCAAGAACGCGCTGATCGTGCTGGAGGACGCCGACCTCGATCGCGCGGTCTCGGCGATCGCCTTCGGCGCCTACTTCCACCAGGGACAGATCTGCATGGCCACCGGCCGCGTGCTGGTCCAGCGCGGCATCGCCGCCGAGCTGACCCGGCGCCTGGCCGAGAAGGCGCGGCACCTGCCGGTCGGCGATCCGGCCAGCGGCCAGGTGGCCCTCGGGCCGATCATCGAACGGCGCCAGCTGCAGAACGTGGTGGACATCGTCGCCGCCTCGGTGGCGGCCGGCGCGGTGGTCGAGGCCGGCGGCAGCTTTGATGGCCTGTTCTACGCGCCGACGGTGCTGTCCAACGTGCAGCCGGGCATGCGCGCGTTCGAGGAGGAAGTGTTCGGGCCGGTGGCCAACATCATCGTGTTCGACAGCGACGAGGAGGCGGTGGCGCTGGCGAATCGCACCGAGTACGGCCTGTCGGCCGGCGTGATCTCGGCTTCGCTGGGCCGCGCGCTGGCGATCGGCGAGCGCCTGCACACCGGGTTGCTGCACATCAACGACCAGACCGTGGCCGACGAGGTGGTCAACCCGTTCGGCGGCACCGGCGCCTCCGGCAACGGCACCAGCGTGGGCGGCCCGGCCGACTGGGAGCAGTACACCCACTGGCAGTGGGTCACGATCCAGGATGCGGTGCCGCAGTACCCGTTTTGAGCTTAAAGCCCCTCTCCCGTTCGGAGAGGGGTTGGGGTGAGGGTACGGCGCGAAAGCGACTCGCGGATTCAAGTACACGAGGCTGCGCCCGGACCCTCATCCGCCCCTTCGGGGCACCTTCTCCCGACGGGAGAAGGGAATCCCCATTCTCCCCCACTGAAGGTGATCCACATGAGCAGCAATCCCGAACACGACACCGTCGCCTACGCCGTCGAGGACGGCGTGGCCTGGGTGAAATTCAACCGCCCGCAGAAGCGCAATGCGATGAGTCCGGCGCTCAACCGCAGGATGATGGAGGTGCTGGACGCGCTCGAGTTCCGCGACGACGTGCGCGTGCTGGTGCTGAGCGGCGAGGGCAGCGCCTGGACCGCCGGCATGGACCTGCAGGAATACTTCCGCGACACCGAGGCGCACGGCCTGGCCGGCACGCGCAAGGCGCAGCGCGAGAGCTACGGCTGGTGGCGGCGCCTGCGCTGGTACCAGAAGCCGACCATCGCGATGGTCAACGGCTGGTGCTTCGGCGGCGGCTACGGCCCGCTGTTCGCCTGCGACCTGGCCTTCGCCGCCGAGGACGCCAGGTTCGGCCTGTCCGAGATCAACTGGGGCATCCTGCCCGGCGGCGGCGCCTCCAAGGTGGCGGCCGAATTGCTGTCGTTCCGGCGCGCGATGTACCACGCCATGCTCGGCGAGCCGATCGACGGCCGCACCGCCGCCGAGTGGGGCCTGGTCAACGAGGCGCTGCCGGGCGAGCGCCTGCGCGCGCGCGTGGCGGAGGTGGCGCAGGCCTTGTCGAAGAAGAATCCGGTGGCGCTGAAGGCGACCAAGGACGCGGTGCGGCGCGTGCGCGAAATGACCTACGAGAACGCCGAGGACTATCTGGTGCGCGCGCAGGAGGCGGCCAACAGCTACGACAACGACGGCCGCAAGGAAGGCCTGAAGCAGTTCCTGGACGAGAAGACCTACAAGCCCGGCCTGGGCGCCTACGACCTGTCCCGGCAACGCCGCGGCGCCTGAGCACAGCGAGGTCACGATGGACATGAGCACGACTCCCGCCGCGCCGCCGCTGGGCGCAGTGCGGACCCCGGTGCAGCGGCTGCTGGAACCGGCTTCGATCGCCATCGTCGGCGCCTCGCCGACGCCGGGCGCGCTCGGCGCCTCGGTGCTGGGCAATCTCGAGCGCAACGGCTATGCCGGGCAGATCCACCTGATCAACCCCAAGCGCGAGGAGATTGGTGGGCGCCCGTGCCTGGCGTCGATCGCGCTCCTGCCCGATGGCGTGGACGTGGCGGTGCTGGCGATCCCGCAGCCGGCGGTGCTCGACGCGGTGCGCGCGCTGGCCGCGCGCGGCGTGGGCGCGGCGGTGATCTTCTCCTCCGGTTTCGCCGAGGCCGGCGAGGCCGGGCAGGCGCAGCAGCGCGAGATCGCACGGATCGCCGCGGCGGCCGGCATGCTGGTCGAAGGCCCCAACTGCCTGGGTTGCATCAACTACCTGGCGCGCATCCCGTTGACCTTCATCGAGGCCGAGGTGAGCGCCGAACAGGCGGCGCGCAACCGCGCCGCGCCGGCGATCGGCATCCTCTCGCAGAGCGGGGCGATGATGACGGTGCTCAACACCACCCTGGCCAGCCGCGAGCTGCCGCTGTCCTACGCGATCTCCACCGGCAACGAGGCCGCCAGCCACATCGAGGATTACATCGCGTTCCTGCTCGATCATCCGGGCACGCGGGTGATCGCGATGATCGCCGAGCAGTTCCGCCAGCCGCGGCGGCTGCTGGCGCTGGCGCGGCGCGCGCGCGCGGCCGGCACGCGGCTGGTGTTGCTGCATCCGGGCAAGAGCAGTGCGGCACGCGACTCGGCCGCCACCCATACCGGTGCGCTCGCCGGCGACTACCAGGTGATGCGCACGCTGGTTGAACGCGCCGGCGTGGTACTTGCCGAGACCCTGGAAGAACTGGGCGACATCGCCGAGATCGCGTTGCGCTGTCCGCGCCTGCCGGCAGCGGGCACCGCGATCCTGGGCGAGTCCGGTGCGTTCAAGGCACTGTGCCTGGACCTGTGCGAAGAGCTGGGCCTGGACCTGCCGCCGTTGCACGACGGCGATTCCCCGGCGCTGCGCGCGGCGCTGCCGCCGTTCGTCGCGGTCAGCAATCCGCTCGATCTCACCGCGCAGGGGCTGGTCGATCCGGACCTGTACCAGCGTACCCTGGCGGCGCTGTTCGACGACCCGCGCTGCGCCACGATCGTGGTCGGCCTGATCCAGACCGACCCGGTGACCTGCGCGATCAAGCTGCCGCCGGTGCTGCGCGCGGTACGCGAACACCGCCCGCACAAGGCGGTGATCTTCGCCGGCCTCGACGAGGGCGCGGCGCTGCCGGCCGACTATTTGGCGCAGCTGCGCGAACTGGGCGTGCCGTACTTCCCCAGCAGCGAACGCGCGCTGCGCGCCATCGCGCGCCTGGCGGCGCTGGCCGAGCGCGATTTCGACGAAGCCGCGGCGGTGGCGATGCAGGTCGCGTTGCCGGCGCAGGCTGGGGTGATTCCCGAGCATCGCGCCAAGGCGCTGCTGGCCCCGCTCGGGCTGCCGTTCGCGCGCGGCGAACTGGCCGCCACGCTGCAGCAGGCGCAGGCGGCCGCGGCGCGGATCGGCTATCCGGTGGCGCTGAAGGTGCAATCGGTCGAGCTGGGCCACAAGAGCGATGTCGGCGGCGTGATCCTCGGCCTCGGCGACGCCGCGGCGCTGGCGGAAGGCTGGCAACGGCTGCACGCCAATCTCGCCCGGCATGCGCCGCACGCGCCGCTGGAGGGGGTGCTGGTCGAGGCGATGGGCGAGCGCGGCCTGGAGATGATCGTCGGCGCGCGCCACGATCCGCAGTGGGGACCGGTGATCCTGGTCGGCTTCGGCGGCGTCGCCGCCGAGGTGCTGCGCGACGTGCGCCTGCTCGCGCCGGACCTGCCGGCCGCCTCGGTGATCCGCGAACTGGACCGGCTCAAGGGCGCGGCGCTGCTGCACGGCCATCGCGGCGCCGCGGCGCTGGACGTGACCGCGCTGGCGGACCTGGTGGTGCGGCTGGGCGCCGTGCTGCGCGCCGAACCGCGTATCCGCGAGATCGACCTCAATCCGGTGATCGTCTATCCACAAGGGCGCGGCGTGCTCGCGCTGGATGCGCTGATGCTGATCGACTGATCCGGCCCGCGCGGCCGGCTCCCCACTACGCAACCAAATGCGGAGCGCGTCATGCAGGCAGATCCGTTCGACCCCGCGCGGCTGGCGCCCGAGGTGCTCAAAGTGCTGGGCACGCTGGCCGCCGCCAGCGCCGGCGCACCACCGCTGCACACCCTGCCGGTGCCGGCCATGCGCCAGGCGTACCGGGGAATTTCCGCCTTGCTCGGTGGCGAGCCGTGGCCGCTGCCTGCGGTGCGCGCGCTGCAGGCCGAAGGACCGCTCGGGCCGATCCGCTTGCGCCTGTATCTACCCGACGCGGCCGCGGCGCCGCATGCGGCCACCGTGTACCTGCACGGCGGCGGCTGGACGATAGGCGACCTGGACAGCCACGACCGGGTCTGCCGGCGCCTGGTGCATGCCGCCGGTTGCGCGGTGGTCGCCGTGGACTACCGGCTGGCGCCGGAGCACCCGGCGCCGGCCGGTCCCGAGGACGTGCTGGCGGCGATCCGCTGGCTGCACGCGCATGCCGCGGAACTGGAGCTGGATCCGGCGCGCCTGGCGGTGGCCGGCGACAGTGCCGGCGGCAGCCTGGCGGCGATGGCCTGCCAGCTGCTGCGCGGCAGCGGCGTGGCGTTGCGCGCGCAGGTGCTGTTCTATCCGTGCACCGACCTGTCGCCGAGCGGCGACGCATTCGCGTCGCGACGCAGGAACGGCGCGGTGCCGCCGTTGACGCTGGAGCTGATGCAGGTCTTTTCCGGCGCGTTCCTGTCCAGCGGCGTGGACACGCGCGACCTGCGCCTGTCGCCGTTGCAGGCCACCGATTTCGCAGGATTGCCGCCGGCGCTGGTGCTCACCGCCGACTGCGATGCGCTGCTCGACGACGGCCGCCTGTATGCCGATGCAGTGCGCACCGCGGGCGTACCGGTGGAGTACGTCGAACTGCCCGGCATGGTCCACGGCTTCATCGAGATGGCGGGCGTGTTGCCGGCCGCGGTGCAGGCGATCGCGCGCAGCGGCGCGTTCCTGCGCGAGCGCCTGGCCTGAGCGGCACGCGCAGGCCGCTTCCGATCGTGCCGACAGGCTGCACGCAGCAGCGCGGGCGGTCCTAGCGCGCTGCCGGCGCGCCGACGCCGCCCTGCTGCGCGCGCCGGTACGCGTTCGGCGAACAGCCGGCGTTGCGCGCGAAATAGCGGCTGAAATAGGCCGCATCGGCGAATCCCAGCCAGGTGGCGATCTGCTGCACGCTCAGCGAGGTGTAGACCAGGCTGCGCTGCGCCTCCAGCATCACCCGCCGCTGCAGCAGCTGCAGCGGCGCGGCGTTGGCATGCTGCCGGCACAGCGCGCCGAGGTGGCTGGCGCTCAGGCCCAACTGGTCGGCATAGCGCTGCAGCGGCCAGTGTTCGCGATAGTGCCGGTCCACCAGCGCCAGGAAGCTGCGGACGTGCGCGCTGCCGCGGTCGTGGCCGCTGTCCGCGCCCGGCGCGGGTTGCTGCAGCACGCGCCGCGCGGTCCACACCAGCAGCTGCCCGGCCAGCGCGTGCAGCATCGGCACCCGGCCCTCGCGGCGGTGCGCGTGTTCGGTGGCGAGTGCGGCGAAGCAGGCGTCGAGCGTGGCGCGCTCGCGCCCGACCTCCAGGCACGCCGGCCGCGCCAGCGCCTGCGCCATCTGCGGCCATTGCGCCTGCCAGGCCTGCAGCAGCGCGGCGGACAGGGTGACGATGTGGCCGCGGATGCGGCGATGGAAATCGAAGCCGTGCACGTACAGCGGCGGCATCCATACCAGCGTGGCGCGATCCACGCGCTGGCTGCGGCCGTCGATATGGAGTCCGGCCGGGCCGCGCTGCACGTACAGCAGCTGCGACAGGTCGTGGTGGCGGTGCGGCCGGATCCGCCAATCGTGCAGTCGGCTGCGCGCCGCGATCGATTCCCAGTGCAGCGCATCGGCCGCGGCGCCGTCGCCGGTTTCGCCATACAGGCGGAACGCGGGGACGGGGTGTGCCTGAACGCTCGGTTCGGTGATCGTCGCCATCGTCGGAAAGTGCAGGAATTCCTGCGGTTAGTCCATTGGCATCAGCCGTTCGCGGCGGAAGACTGGCGAAAAGTACCGTAACCCTTGTTCGGAGAACAGCATGAAGACCACCGTGGCCATCATCGGCGCAGGTCCCGCGGGGCTGCTGCTCGGCCAGTTGCTGCTGCGCCAGGGCATCGACACCCTCGTCATCGAGCGGCGTTCGCCGCAGTACGTGCTTTCGCGCATCCGCGCCGGGGTGCTGGAGCAGGGCACGGTGGAGCTGCTGCGCGCCGCCGGCGCCGATGCCAGGCTGCAGCGCGAAGGCGTGGTCCACCACGGCTTCGAACTGGTGCTGGATGGCCGCCGCGAACGCATCGACCTGGGCGGCCCCGGCGGCGCGGGCGCGGTCACCATCTACGGCCAGACCGAGGTCACCCGCGACCTGATGCAGGCGCGGGCCGAGGCCGGCGGGGTCAGCGTCTACGAGGCCGAGGACGTGACCTTGCACGGTTTGGACGGCGACCACCCATGGGTGGAGTACGTGCAGGACGGTGCGCGGGTGCGGCTGGACTGCGATTACATCGCCGGGTGCGATGGATTTCATGGGGTCAGCCGCGCGTCGATCCCGGCCGGGGTGCTGCGCGAGTACGAGCGGGTGTATCCGTTCGGCTGGCTCGGGGTGCTGGCCGATACCGCGCCGGTCAACGAGGAGCTGATCTATGCGCGGCATGCGCGCGGGTTTGCGCTGTGTTCGATGCGCTCGCCCACGCGCACCCGCTACTACGTGCAGGTGCCGGCCGGCGAGCGGGTGGAGGACTGGTCGGACGCGCGCTTCTGGGACGAGTTGCGCGCGCGCCTGCCGGACGCGGTGGCGGCGCGGCTGCGCACCGGTCCGTCGATCGAGAAGAGCATCGCGCCGTTGCGCAGCTATGTGGTGGAGCCGATGCAGTATGGCCGGCTGTTCCTGGCCGGCGATGCGGCGCATATCGTGCCGCCGACCGGGGCCAAGGGCTTGAATCTGGCGGCGGGCGACGTGGGGCTGTTGGCGTCGTTGTTCGCGCAGGCGCGGCAGGAGGGCGGCGATGCGCCGCTGCTGCGCTATTCGGCGTTGGCGTTGAGGCGGGTGTGGAAGGCGGTGCGCTTTTCGTGGTGGATGACGACGATGCTGCATCACTTCCCGGACGAGGACGCGTTCGAGCGGCGGCTGCACGAAGCCGAGTTGGACTATTTGCTGGGCAGTGCCGGTGGGCGCGCGACGATTGCGGAGAACTATGCGGGGTTGCCGATGGAGACGGGGGCGGCGTTGGCTTAGCCGGGTCGGCGCGGCGCCGGATGGGGTTTGCCTATCGGTTCCTGCGCTCCCTGTAGCAGCGGCTTCAGCCGCGACGAACGACGCCTCACGGCGGCCGATCTCGTTCACTGCGGGCGCCGGATCATTTCTGATCCGGATGTTGTTTGGGATTCTGGAGTCACGGCTGAAGGATCGCCAGAGCTAGAGCTAGAGCAAAGATTGAGAGCAAAAGCTTTCGCCTTGCGGCGAGTCACTTTTCTTTGCTTGTGCAAAGAAGCGCTTCACAGCAGCCGAAGGCTGATCAAAGTAACCAAAAGAAGTGCTTTCCCACAGCCGAAGGCTGGTCGAGCACACCCCGCAGTGCGCCTTCCGCGCTGCGCGCTCCGGGTCCGCAGCCCCGACGGGCATTTTTCGCTGGCACATCCATGTGCCAACGAAAAACGTCGCGCATCCTGCGCGCCGCCCCTCGGGTATTCGTCCGCCGGAGCTGCCGCGCTGAGGGGGGCCGGAAGATCAAAAGCACAGCAGCAACAGCAGGAGCAAGAGCCGGGTAAGGACAAGCGCGACGGTGGAAGTAACGGCGCTAGCGCGCGCTTAGCCCCTCTCCCATCGGGAGAGGGGTTGGGGTGAGGGTACGGGCGCAGCCTGGCGCTGCTTCAAATTGCACGAGGTTCCGCACGTTCCCGTATTCGCCTCGATGGGGCGCGTGTTAAATCCCACCCTGGCCGCTCGCGCGGCGCACGCTCACAGCGCGTCGGCGCGGTAGCCGGTGTCGATGCTGATGCTGCCGCCCAGGGCGCGCGAGACGCAGGCGCAGAGTTTGCGGTTCTCGCGGCGCTGTTCGTCGCTGAAGAAGACGTCGCGGTGGTCCAGGCCGGCGTCGGCGGCGAGCACGTCCACCTGGCACAGGCCGCATTCGCCGCGCCGGCATTCGGCCATCATCTCCACGCCGGCCGCCTGCAGGGCGTCGAGCATCGATTCGTTCTCGGCCACCGGGACCTCCAGGCCCAGCGCCGGCAGCCGCACCACGAACGGTTGCGCCGCGGCGCTGCCGCTGTTGCCGAAGGTCTCGAAGTGCAGCCGCGCGCGCGAACGTCCGGCGGCGTGCCAGTGGCGGCGCACCGCGTCGAGCATGCCCAGCGGGCCGCAGACGTAGATCTCCGCGGTCGCGGACAGCTTGGCGATCTCGGTCTCCAGGTCGGGCGCGCCGTGTTCGTCGTCGCAATGCAGCTGCAGGCGCTCGCCCAGCGTGGCCTGCAGCTGCGGCAGGTAGGCCATCGCGCTGCGCGCGCGGCCCACGTAGAGCAGGCGGAACGCCGGATGCCGCTGCGCCAGCCGCTGCGCCATGCCCAGGATCGGGGTGATGCCGATGCCGCCGGCTACCAGCAGGATCTCTGCGGCGCGCTCGTCGAGCGCGAAGTTGTTGCTGGGGACGGAGGTCTCGAGGCTGTCGCCGGGCGCCAGCGTCCACATGTGGCGCGAGCCGCCGCGGCTGTCGGGCATCGCGCGTACCGCGATCAGGTAGCGGCCGTCGGCGCGCGGCTCGCCGACCAGCGAGTAGGAGCGGATGTCCTCGCGCCCGTTCAGGCGCAGGCGGAAGTCGAGGTGGCTGCCGACCGCGAACGGACGCGAGTGCGCGCCGGGGTCGAGCAGAATCTCGCGCACGCCGTCGCAGGCATCGGCGATCGCGACCACGCGGGTGGGGTACCACTGGGTTTCCTTGCGCATGGCGGGGGTCCAGGTGTGGAGGAAGAAGAACGGTCTGCTGAGAACGCGAGCGGTGCGCGCCGCGGCCGGCACGCTGTCGGCTCAGGACGTTCCGTCGCTGCCGCGCGCCCGCGCGCCAGGCGCCTTGCGCCGGATCAGCGCGCCGCCGTGGACGCGGCCGATCGCGTGCTGGTCGCGCAGGGCGTAGCGGAAGTTGCGTTGCGCCAGGTGCGCGTGCTCGCGCATCAGCGCCTCGGCGCGTGCGCCCTGGCGCTGCTCGATCGCCTCGACCACCTGCCGGTGCTGGTCCTGCGCCAGGGTCAGGATCAGCCGCGCTTCCGGCACCGCCGCCTGCGCCATCACGAAGCCGTTGGGCGAGGCGAACGGCAGCTGCACCGTGCGCGCGAACTCGCGCGCGAGCAGCTCGCTGCCGGCCATCCCGATCAGCAAGGCATGCAGCCGTTCGTTGTATTGCACGTAGTCGGCGAAGTCGTCCTCGGCCAGGTCCGAGGCGAGTACCGCGTCCAGCCGTTCCAGCAGCACGCGCGCCTGCTGCAGGTCGGTGGCGCTGGCGCCGCGTTCGGCGGCCAGGCGCGCGGCCAGCCCCTCCAGGGTGCCGCGCAGTTCGATCGCGTCGTGCACGTCGCGCTCGCTGAAGGACTTCACCGCGTAGCCGCCGCCGGGCAGGGCGGTGGTCAGGCCTTCCTCGCACAGGCGTTGCAGCGCCGCACGCACCGGGGTGCGCGAGACGCCGAGGCGTTCGACCACCGCCAGTTCCGACAGGCGCTCGCCCGGCGCCAGCGTGCCGCCGAGGATCAGGTCGCGCAGTTCGAGCAGCGCGCGGGTGGTCTGCGCGGCGCTGGAGCGGAAAGGAGGCGTGGCGTTCATGGCAATCCGAAAGAAAGGGCGGGCGGGATCAGCCGACCATGCGCAGGTCCAGGTCGCGGCTGCGCTGTTCGCGCGCGATCATGCGCTCGATCAGACGCCGCGCCCACATCCCGCCGGCATCGACGTTGAGGTTGTAGAACACGTGGTCCGGATGCGCGTCGATCGCGCGCTGCTGCGCCTCCAGCACCGCCTCGTCCTCGCCGAACACGCCGGTCACGCCCTCGCGCAGCAGTGTGGTCATCGACTGCTCGTGCAGCGAGTGGTTGCGCATGAACGCCCAGAAGTAGTGGCAGCTGCCGTCGGTCTCGGGAGTGATGGTGTTGAGCACGTAGCCGTTCACGCCCTGGCGGCGGTCGCCTTCCGGCGCGCCGCTGCCGGCGATCGCCACGCCGACGTCGATGGCGATGGTGCACGGCGCCTCGAAGCGGATGATCTGCCAGCGGTCGACCTTGCCGCGGTAGCCCAGCGCGTGCTCGATCTGCCGCGCCCAGAACGGCGGCGGGTCGATGTCGCGCATCCAGCGCGAGACGGTGACGCTGCGCTCGCCGTGGACCACCTCGAACGGCGCCTCGGCCACCGCGTCCTGGCCGATGCTGGAGCCGTGCACGAAGGTCTCGTGGGTCAGGTCCATCAGGTTGTCCAGCACCAGCCGGTAATCGCACTTGACCTGGATGGTGCGGCCGTCGCCGGCCCAGGCCGGGTCGCTGTTCCAGTGCAGGTCGGGGATCAGCGCCGGGTCGGCCAGTGCCGCGTCGCCAGGCCAGATCCACACGTAACGGTGCTTCTCGGCGACCGGGAAGCTGCGCACGCAGGCCGCGGGGTTGATCGTCTCCTGCGAGGGCATGTGCACGCAGCGGCCGTGCGCGTCGTAGACCAGGCCGTGGTAGCCGCAGACCACGTCGTCGCCGCGCAGCTTGCCCATCGACAGCGGCACCAGCCGGTGCCAGCAGGCGTCCTCCAGCGCCACCAGCGCGCCGGCGCCGGTGCGGTAGAGCACGATGTCGAGATCGCAGGCCTTGCGCGGCAACAGGGCGTGGCGGACCTCGTGGTCCCAGGCAATGGCGTACCAGGCGTTGAGCGGGTAGCGGGGAGTCGAGTCGGACATGGTGGATCCTGTATACATTTTGGCGGCCCGTGCATGCAGGCGTTGCGAGAATTTACATATAAATTGGTTTTTTGCGGGGTTGGAAAAAGCGGATGCCGCCAAGTTGTATACATTGTGCCGCAGCCGTGCACGCCGCATTGCAGCATCGATAATGTTCGATTATCGATTTGTATGGGCGGTAATCGAATTGACCGCGTGGAGCGCTGCGCCTAACGTGTGGCTCTGTCCGGTGGCGCGACGGCGGCCGCGCGAGGCCTCGTCGGCGCACCGACGCTTCGATCAACCAGGCGCAACGGCGTCCGCCGCCGCTGCGCACCCGTGGGAGGCAGCACACATGTCGGCAACCCTTTATCGCCCCCTGAGCGGCCTGCATCCGCTTGCCGGGCAAGGCCCAGCAGGAATGGCGGCATGATCGACAAGACCGTCGCCTCGTACGAGGCCGCCGTGGCCGACATCCACGACGGCGCCACGGTGATGATCGGCGGCTTCGGCAGCGCCGGCATGCCGGACCAACTGATCGACGCGCTGATCGCCCAGGGCGCGCGCGCGCTGACCATCGTCAACAACAACGCCGGCAACGGCGAGACCGGGCTGGCCGCGCTGATCAAGCACAAGCGCGTGCGCAAGATCATCTGCTCGTTCCCGCGGCAGAGCGATTCGCAGCATTTCGATGCGGCCTACCATGCCGGCGAGATCGAGCTGGAACTGGTGCCGCAGGGCAACCTGGCCGCGCGCATCCATGCCGCCGGCAACGGCCTGGGGGCGATCTTCACCCCGACCGGCTACGGCACCGAACTGGCCAGGGGCAAGGAGACGCGCGAGATCGATGGCCGGCACTACGTGCTCGAATATCCGATCCGCGCCGACTTCGCGCTGATCAAGGCGCACCGCGGCGACCGCTGGGGCAACCTGGTGTACCGCAAGACCGCGCGCAACTTCGGCCCGCTGATGGCGATGGCCGCCGACTGCACCATCGCGCAGGTCGGCGCGGTGGTGGCGCTGGGCGCACTGGATCCGGAAGCCGTGGTCACCCCCGGCATCTTCGTGCAACGCGTGGTCGCCGCAGGAGAGCGCGCATGAACCGCCTGAGCCGCGAACAGATCGCCGCGCGCGTGGCGCGCGACATCGCCGAGGGCGCCTACGTCAACCTCGGCATCGGCCTGCCGACCCTGGTCGCCAACTTCCTGCCCGCCGACAAGGAGATCTTCCTGCATTCGGAGAACGGCGTGCTCGGCATGGGCCCGGCGCCCGCGCCCGGCGAGGAGGATCCGGACCTGATCAACGCCGGCAAGCAGCCGGTGACGCTGCTGACCGGCGGCTGCTACTTCCACCATGCCGACTCGTTCGCGATGATGCGCAGCGGACGCCTGGACGTGTGCGTGCTCGGCGCATTCCAGGTCTCGGTGCATGGCGACCTGGCCAACTGGAGCACCGGCGCGCCGGACGCGATCCCCGCGGTCGGCGGCGCGATGGACCTGGCGATCGGCGCCAAGGACGTGTTCGTGATGATGGACCTGCTGACCAAGAACGGCGACAGCAAGCTGGTCGCCGAGTGCACGTATCCGCTGACCGGCCTGCGCTGCGTCTCGCGCGTCTACACCGACCTGGGCGTGTTCGCGGTCGGCAAGCACGGCGCCGCTGTCATCGAGCTCGTCGACGGCGTGTCGCTGGACGAACTGCAACGCCTGACCGGCCTGTCGCTGACCATGGAGAAGGCGCAATGAGCGACGTGTTCATCATCGACGGCATCCGCACCCCGATCGGCCGCTATGGCGGCGCGCTCGCCGGCGTGCGCGCCGACGACCTCGGCGCGCTGCCGATCAGGGCGCTGCTGGCGCGGCATCCGCAACTGGATCCGGCCTTGATCGAGGACGTCTATCTCGGCTGCGCCAACCAGGCCGGCGAGGACAACCGCAACGTCGCGCGCATGAGCCTGCTGCTGGCCGGCCTGCCGTCCAGCGTGCCCGGCAGTACCGTCAACCGTCTGTGCGGCTCGGGGCTGGACGCGGTCGGCACGGTCGCGCGCGGCATCCGTGCCGGCGAGTTGGGGCTGGCGATCGCCGGCGGCGTGGAGTCGATGTCGCGCGCGCCCTACGTGATGGGCAAGGCCGCCACGCCGTTCGCGCGCGAGCAGCGCATCGAGGACACCACGATGGGCTGGCGTTTCGTCAATCCGCAAATGCAGGGCCTGTACGGCGTGGAGCTGATGGGCGAAACCGCGGAGAACGTCGCCGCGCGCTACGCCATTTCGCGCGAGGATCAGGACGCGTTCGCGCTGCGCAGCCAGCAACGCACCGCCGCCGCGCAGGCGGCCGGTTTCTTCGACGGCGAACTCGTGCCGGTGACGGTACCGGGCGGCAAGCGCGGCGAGACCGTCGAGGTCGCGCGCGACGAGCATCCGCGCGCGGACACCAGCGCCGAGGCGTTGGCGCGGCTGAAGCCGATCTTCCGCCAGCCGGGCACGGTCACCGCCGGCAACGCCTCGGGCATCAACGACGGCGCCGCGGCGCTGCTGCTGGCCTCGGCCGCGCAGGTACAGGCGCTGGGCCTGACCCCGCGGGCGCGCGTGCTCGGCTTTGCTTCGGCTGGCGTGGAGCCGGCCTACATGGGCATCGGCCCGGTGCCGGCCACGCGCAAGTTGCTGGCGCGGCTCGGCGCGACGATCGAGGACTTCGATGCGATCGAATTGAACGAAGCCTTCGCCGCGCAGGGGCTGGCGTGCCTGCGCGAGCTGGGCGTCGCCGACGATGCCGCGCACGTCAACGCCAACGGCGGCGCGATCGCGCTCGGCCATCCGCTGGGCATGAGCGGCGCGCGCCTGGCGCTGACCCTGCTGCGCCAGCTCGAGGCCAGCGGCGGCCGCCGCGGCCTGGCGACGATGTGCATCGGCGTCGGCCAGGGCGTGGCGCTGGCGATCGAGCGGGTCTGAGCGACTATCTTGTAGCCGCAGCGTTGCAGGCATGAAGCGGCTCCTGCCCAAGCGCAGGCAACGAACACGCAACAGGCTCCGTGCGGAGCCACCGGAAGGAGCAAGATGAGCGATTCCACCAACGCGGCACTGCTCGGCTATCGCAAGCCGTATCCGGGCACGCAGCCGCCGTACATCCATCCGGCCTATGCCTCGACCGTATGCCGCGGCCCCAGCCGCGACCCGATCGCGATTCCGGCCACGTTGTCCGAAGTCACCGGCCCCACGCTGGATCGGATCACCCTGGGCGCGCATGCCGCCGACCTCACCGCCGGCTTTCCCGGCGCGCCGCTGGGCGAGCGCATCGTCGTCTCCGGCCGTGTGCTCGACGAGAACGGCCAGCCGGTGCGCAACAGCGTGGTCGAGGTCTGGCAGTGCAACGCCGCCGGGCGCTACCTGCACGCCGGCGACCAGCACGATGCGCCGCTGGACCCCAACTTCACCGGCACCGGCCAGGTGCTGACCGACGCGCACGGCCGCTACCGCTTCAAGACCATCAAGCCCGGCGCCTATCCGTGGCGCAACCACTACAACGCCTGGCGTCCGGCGCACATCCACTTTTCGCTGCACGGCGAGGGCATCGGCCAGCGCCTGGTTACGCAGATGTACTTCCCCGGCGACCCGCTGCTGGCCTACGACCCGATCTTCAATTGCGTGGACGACGACAAGGCCAAGGCGCGGATGGTGTCGGCGTTCGACTGGGAGAACGCGATCAGCGAATACGCGCTGGCCTACCGGTTCGACATCGTGCTGCGCGGCCGCAAGCAGACCGTCTGGGAGTGACACCATGAGTTTTCAGGCAACCCCTTCGCAAACCGTCGGCCCCTACTACCGCCTGGGCCTGGAGCCGCTGTACCGCACCGAGATTGCGCCGGCCGCGGCGCGCGGCGAGCGCGTGCAGGTGAGCGGCACGGTGTTCGATGGCGCCGGCGTGCCGGTCGCCGATGCGGTGCTGGAGATCTGGCAGGCCGACGCCGCCGGCATCTACGCGCATCGCGACGACCCGCGCCACGACGATCACGATCCGGCGTTCCACGGCTGGGGCCGCGTGCCGACCGACGCGCATGGCCGTTTCTCCTTCAGCACGATCAGGCCCGGTGCGGTGGCCGGGCCCAAGGGCGTGCCGCAGGCGCCGCACCTGGTGGTGCTGGTGTTCATGCGCGGCTTGCTGCGCGCCGCGTCCACGCGGCTGTACTTCGCCGATGCCGCGGGCAACGACGAGGATGCGATCCTGGCGCTGGTGCCGCCGCAACGGCGCGGCACGCTGCTGGCCCAGCGCACCGCGCCGGGGCAGTACGCCTGGGACGTGCACATGCAGGGCGAGCAGGAGACGGTGTTCTTCAGTTATTGAGTGGCGTGTTGCTCTCAGTCGAGTGAAAGCTGTGGGAGCGACTTCAGTCGCGACGGGCGTTACCGGTAAGGCCTGTCGCGACTGAAGTCGTTCCCACAGGTGACTGCGGCAGGCGGACGATGTCGGCCGATCAGCGCAAGCCACTGAATGCTCAGTCTCCCATCCCGTCATCGCGTTGGCGCTACCCTTGGCCGGCCCGATGTGCCGGCACAACCCGTAGAGACGTTACCCATGAGTTCCAGCCTTTCCCTGCTCAGTCCCCTGTTCGGCGACCCCGCCATCGATGCGCTGTTCGACGACGCCGCGCGGTTGCAGGGCATGCTCGATGTCGAAGCGGCGTTGGCGCTGGCCGAGGCGCGCTGCGGAGTGATTCCGCAGGCGGCGGTCGCGCCGATCCAGGCGGCCTGCCAGGCGCAGCAGTACGACCTGGCCGCGCTCGGCCAGGCCACCGCGCTGGCCGGCAATCCGGCCATTCCGCTGGTCAAGGCGCTGACCGCGAAGGTCGAGGCCGCCGATGCGGCGGCCGCGCGCTGGGTGCACTGGGGCGCCACCAGCCAGGATGTGATCGACACCGGCAGCGTGCTGCAACTGCGCGCCGCGCTGGACGCGCTGCAGCCGAAGCTGGCCGCGCTGTGCGATGCCGTGCACGCGCTCGCCCAGCGCGAACGCGACACCGGGTTGCCCGGCCGCACCTTGCTGCAGCAGGCGGTGCCGGTGACGTTCGGACTCAAGGCGGCCGGCTGGCTGGATGCGTTGCAGCGCGCGCAGCGCCGCCTGCAGGCGTTGCGCGAGGACGCGCTGGTACTGCAGTTCGGCGGCGCCGCCGGCACATTGGCCTCGCTGCAGACGCAGGGACTGGCGGTGGCGCAGGCGCTGGCGCAGGCGCTGCGCCTGCCGCTGCCGGCGCTGCCCTGGCATGCCGCGCGCGACCGCATCGTCGAGGTCGGCAGCGCGTTCGCGCTGTTGGCCGGGACCCTGGGCAAGATCGCCACCGACATCGTGCTGCTGATGCAGTCGGAAGTGGCCGAGGCGTTCGAGCCGGCCGCGTCCGGCAAGGGCGGCTCCTCGGCGATGCCGCACAAGCGCAATCCGGTGGGCTGCGTGGCCGCCATCGCCGCGGCCACGCGCGTGCCCGGCCTGGTGTCCACGCTGTACGCGGCCTTGCCGCAGCCGCACGAACGCGCCGCCGGGCAGTGGCATGCCGAGTGGGACACCGTGCCGGAGATCGTGCGCCTGAGCGCCGGCAGCCTGGCGCAGATGCGCAGCGTCATCGAGGGCCTGGAACTGGACCGCGCGCGCATGCGCACGCACCTGGACAGCCATGGCGGGCTGCTCTACGCCGAGGCGGTGTCGGTCGCGCTCGCCGCCACCTTGGGCAAGGCCGCCGCGCACGCGCTGGTGGAGGAATCCGCGCGCCACGCGTTGCAGCAGGGCCGTCATTTGCGCGAGGTGCTGGCGGCCGACGCACGGGTGACCACGGTGCTCGATGACGACCGACTGCAGGCGCTGTTCGCTGCCGATAGCTGGCGCGGCATGGCCGATGTCTGGATCGACCGCGTGCTCGCCAACGGCTGAGCCTGTGCAACTGGATTCCGCGGAGCCGCCATGCCGTTTCTCGATCTGCCCAGCCATCGCCTGCACTACCGCCTCGACGGCAGCGCCGGCAAGCCGTGGCTGACCTTCTGCAATTCGCTGGGCACCGACCTGCACATGTGGGACGCGCAGATCGACGCACTGGCGCCGCACTACCGCCTGCTGCGCTACGACCGTCGCGGACATGGCGGCTCCGGCGTGCCGGCCGGCCCCTATCGCGTCGACGATCTCGGCGGCGACGTGCTGGCGCTGTGGGATGCGCTGCGGATCGAACGCAGCCATTTCTGCGGGCTGTCGATCGGCGGCCTGACCGGGCAGTGGCTGGGCCTGCACGCCGGCGCACGCCTGGAGCGCCTGGTGGTGAGCGCCACGGCGCAGAAGATCGGCAGCGAGGACAGTTGGCGGGCTCGCATCGCGCAGGTTCAGGCCGAGGGCCTGACTGCACTGGCGGCGGCGACGCGCGGGCGCTGGTTCACCCCGGCCTTCGCCGCGCGGTGTCCGCAGCGGCTGGACGAGATCATCGCCACCTTCCTCGCCACCTCGCCCGAAGGCTATGCGGCGTGCTGCCACGCCGTGGCCAGCGCCGACTTCCGCGGGCGGCTCGGCGCGCTGGCGGCGCCGCTGCTGGCGATCGCCGGCGACGACGATCCGGTGTGCCCGCCGCAGGACCTGCGCGAGATCGCCGCGGCGGTGCAGGACGGCCGTGCTGCGCAGGTGCCCGGCCGTCACATCTGCAATGTGGAGTCCGCGCAGGCGTTCAACCAATGCCTGATCGAGTTTCTGCATGCCTCCTAGAGTGCAGTCCGCTCCGCCCGCCGCTTGCCGACAACCGCCGTCCAGCGACCCCGACGCTGCATCCTCCCGCCATCACAACGGAAACCCCATGGACGAGAAACAACGCTATGACGCCGGACTGCAGGTCCGCAAAGCCGTGCTCGGCGAGGAGCATGTGCAACGCTCGCTGGACGCGCGCACCGACTTCACCAGCGAGTTCCAGGAGTTCATCACCCGCACCGCCTGGGGCACGGTCTGGACCCGCGACGGCCTGCCGCGGCACACGCGTTCGCTGCTGACCCTGGCGATGATGGTCGCGCTCGGCCACGACGAGGAATTCAAACTGCACGTGCGCGCCGCGCGCAACAACGGCGTCAGCGCGGACGAGATCAAGGAAGTGCTGCTGCAGGCGGCGATCTACTGCGGCGTGCCCGCGGCCAACCACGCCTTCGCGCTGGCCAAGCCGATCCTGGAAGAGCAGGCGGCCGAGGGCTGAGGCCGGCGGCGGCGCAACGCCGCATTTTTTGTGGGAGCGGCTTCAGTCGCGACGGGACTTCCTGGTAACGCCCGTCGCGACTGAAGGACACCTCTAATAACCCCAAAAAACTCGACTAAAACGCTCGCAAGTCATTGATGCGCATAGTGCGAAATTTTTAGAATCGAGGTTGTTAGAGGTGCCCTGACGTCGCTCCCACACGGTAATCCGTACTTCATCGACCGGCACGACGGCACGGGTCGCCGTGGCAAGATGCGGGCAATGGTCGGACGCGGCTCCGCGCCACGCACCCCTTTCTTTCGCGAGGTCCGCCATGCCATTCCGAAGCGTCTGCCTTGCCCTGCTGCTGCCCTTGCTGCTGCTCCCCGGCCTCGCCGCACAGGCGCAGCCGCAGCCCGGCCCCGGGACGCGGATGGCGCAGGTGCGCGCCGACGACGGCCAGGTGCTCGCGGTCTGGTCGCGGCTGCCGGCGCAGCCGCGCGGCACGATCCTGCTGGTGCACGGCCGCACCTGGAGTTCGCTGCCCAATTTCGACCTGCAGGTGCCGGGCGAGCCGGCCGATACGCGGTCGGTGCTGGCGGCGCTGGCCGGCGCCGGCTATGCGGCCTATGCGCTGGACCTGCGCGGCTACGGCGCCAGCGCGCGCGACCGCAGCGGCTGGAACACGCCGGCGCGCGCGGTTGCCGACGTCGGCGAGGTGCTGGCCTGGATCGCGCGCCAGCACCCGCCGCTGCCGCCGCCGGCGCTGCTGGGCTACTCCAACGGTGCGCGGGTCGCGTTGCTGGTCGCCCAGGCGCAACCGCAGGCGCTGTCGGCGTTGGTGCTGTACGGCTTTCCCGACGACGTCGATGCGCCCGCCGCTGCCGAGCCGGTGGCGGCGCGGCCGCCGCGGGCGCGCACCACCGCCGAGGCCGCCGGCTCGGACTTCGTCACCGCCGGCGCCGCGCCGCCGGCGGTGCGCGCGGCCTATGTGGCGCAGGCGCTGGCCGCCGACCCGGTACGCAGCGACTGGCGCGCGCAGGAACAGTTCGCCTACCGCCCCGAGCAGGTCGCGGCGATGCCGGTGCTGTTGCTGCGCGGGGTCGACGATCCGCTCGCCACCCAGGCAGAGAACGCGCATCTGTACCTGCGCCTGCGCAGCGCGGACCGCAGCTGGGTCACGCTGCCACATGCCGACCACGTCGCCCACGTGGAGGACGTGCATGCGGCCTGGGTGGATGCGGTGGTCGGGTTCCTGCGCCGGCCGCGCTGAGCGCGGCACTGGCAGGGTGACGCGCATTGCGGCCGGCAGCGCAGGGCGCAATGCCGCGCTCGCAGCACCCGCGCCGCTGGCGCCAGCGCGGCGTTGTGGCAGCGCTGGCGCCGTACGCTCGGCGTTGTCGACGTCGCGCGCGGCGCGCAACGCGCTTGCCGGGACTCAGCTGAGCAGGCCGCCCAGGCGCTGCGCGGCGTCCTTCAGCGGCGGCAGCAACTGCGTCTGCATCGCCTGCAGGCTCACCCGGCCGGCCTGGGTGCCGATGTTGAGCGCGGCGATGACCTCGCCGCGGCGGTTGCGCACCGGCACCGCGATCGAGCGCAGGCCGATCTCCAGCTCCTGGTCGATCAGCGAAACGTCCTCGCGGCGCACCCGCGCCAGCGTCTCCAGGAACTCGCGCTGGCCGGTGACGGTGCGCTCGGTGCGCGGGCGCAGCGGATTGCGTTCCAGGTAGCTTTCCAGGGTGTCGTGCGGCAGCGCCGCCAGCAGCACCCGGCCCATCGAGGTGCAATAGGCTGGCAGCCGGCTGCCGGCGCGCAGCCCGATCGACATGATGCGCACGGTCTCGGCGCGGGCGATGTACAGCAGGTCGTCGCCGTCGAGCACGCCCAGCGAGCAGGATTCGTGCGCCGCGTCGCGCAGCGCGTCCAGCACCGGTTGTGCGGCGGCGGTCATCGACGAGGACGCCACGTAGGCGCCGCCGATGCCCAGCACGCGCGGCAGCAGCACGTAGCCGCGGCCCTGTTCGCCGACATAGCCGAGCTTGGCCAGGGTGTAGAGCACGCGCCGTACCGCCGCGCGCGAGATGCCGGTCTCGGTGCTGATCTGCGACATGGTGACTTCGCGCGCGTGCTGCGCGAACACGCTGAGCACGGCCAGGCCGCGCGCCAGCGAGGTCATGAAGTCCGGGTCGCCCTGCAGCCCGTCGATCTGCTGCATCAGCTCGTGGGTGAGCCCGCGCTCGGCGGGCGGCGAACCGGGGCCGGCCTTGCGCCGGCCTGCGGGAGCGGGGGAAGCGGCCATCAGGTGAGCGTGCACTCCATCGGATACCCCGTCATGGTAAGCGCTGCACGGCCACCTGCGCGGCGGCCGTGTTCCCGGCGCGGCGGAACCGGCGCGTGCTGGCCGGTTCCGCAGACCTCAGTGCTTGCCCGGCAAGGCGTAGGCGATCACGTAGTCGCCGCGATCCGGCGACTGCCGCGCGCCGCCGGCGGTGACCACGATGTACTGGCGGCCGCTTTTGGGCGAGACATAGGTCATCGGCGTGCCCTGGCTGCCGACCGGCAGCCGCGCCTTCCAGATTTCCTTGCCGGTGTGGCTGTCGAAGCCGCGCAGGTAGTAGTCTTGGGTGCCGGCGAAGAACAGCAGGCCGGACTGGGTGGCCAGCGCGCCGCCCAGGGTCGGCATGCCGATCGGGATCGGCAGGCGCATCTTGATCCCGAGCGGACCGGTGTCCTGCACGGTGCCCACCGGCACCTGCCAGACCAGCTTGCGGGTGGCCAGGTCGATCGCCGACAGGGTGCCGTACGGCGGCTTCTGGCACGGGATACCGAGCTTGGAGACGAAGCGGTCGCGCAGCGAGCCGTACGGGGTGCCGGTCTGCGAGGCCGCGCCCATCTCCACGCCGCCGGCCTTCTGGCTCTCCATCTGCCGGCGCGGGATCAGCTTGGTCCACAGGCCGATGCGCATGTCGTTGACGAACAGGTAGCCGGTGGTCGGGTCCAGCGCGGCGCTGCCCCAGTTCATGCCGCCCAGCGAGCCCGGCCACTGCAGCGCCAGGTCCTCGCCCGGCGGGGTGTACATGCCGTCGTAGCGCATCTGCTTGAAGTGGATGCGGCACAGCATCTGGTCGATCGGGGTGGCGCCCCACATGTCGGCTTCGGTCAGTGTCCCGGTGCCGATCTGCGGCATGCCGGTGGACAGCGGCTGGGTCGCCGCGTAGCGCTCGCCGTCGGCCTTGCCTTGCGGTGCGGCCACCTCCTGCACCTGCGCCAACGGCTGGCCGGTAGCGCGATTGAGCATGAAGATCTGCCCGGCCTTGGTCACCTGCAGCAGCGCGGGCACGCTGCCGCCCTTGCCGTCGGGCACGTCGGCCAGGGTCGGCTGCGCCGGCAGGTCGTAGTCCCACAGGTCGTGGCGCACGGTCTGGTAGTGCCAGCGCACGCGCCCGGTCGCCGCTTCCAGCGCCACCACCGAGGAGCTGTACTTGTCGTCCTGCGGCGTGCGCTCGCCGCCCCAGGCATCCGGGGTGGTGTTGCCGGTGGGCAGGTAGATCAGGCCCAGCGCCGGATCGTAGGCCATCGAGGTCCACACGTTCGGGGTGGCGCGGGTGTAGTGGATGATCGGGTCCAGCGGGGTGTCCGGGGTTTCCTTGGCCAGGTCCCAGGCCCACACCAGCTTGCCGCTGCGCACGTCGAAGGCGCGGACCACGCCCGAGGGCTCGCCGACCTCGATGTTGTCGGCCACGCGGCCGCCGATCACGATCAGGTTGCCGGCGATCAGCGGCGCCGCGGTCAGGGTATAGAAGCCGGGCTTCACCTCGCCCATGCCGGCCTTGAGGTCGACCACGCCGTCCTGGCCGAAGTCGGCGCAGGGCGTGCCGGTCTGCGCGTCGAGCGCGAACAGGCGCGCATCGACCGTGTTCATCAGGATGCGGCGGCGGCACAGCGCCGGTGTTGCCGCTGGCGCTGCAGCAGCGGGCGCCGGCATCAGGTTGTCGCCGGCGGCCGCCGGCGCGGTTGCGGTCGCTGCGCTGTCTGCGTCGTAGTAGCCCAGGCCGCGGCAGCGTTGCCAGTTCGGCGCGGTGGCCTTGGGGTCGAACGACCAGCGCTTCTGTCCGCTGTCGGCATCCAGCGCGAACACCTGGTTGTGCGGGGTGCACACGTACACGGTGTCGCCGATCTGCAGCGGCGTGGCCTGGTCCTCGGCGCCGAAGCCGTTGCTGGTCGGCACGTCGCCGGTGCGGGTGGTCCACGCCACCTGCAACTGGCCGATGTTGTCGCGGTTGATCTGGTCCAGTGCGGCGAAGCGGGTGCCGGCCACGGTGTTGCCCCAGTGCATCCAGTCCTTCTGCGCAGCGCCCGGCGCTACCGGCGTGACGGGCGCATCGGCGCTGGCCTGTACGATCGGGCGCGGTACGAAGGCATAGGCCGCGGTGGCGGCCAGGCCGGCCACCAGCAGCGCGGACAGCGCATAGGCGCCGCGTCCAGCCGGCTGCCGGCGGCTGCGGCGCAGCGTGGGCCACAGCAGGGCCACCAGCAGCGCCAGCACCGCCGGCGCGACCAGGCGCGAGACCAGCGGCCAGAACGCCAGCCCCACTTCCCACAGCGCCCAGGCCAGCGTGCCGACGAAGGCCGCGGCATACAGCACGGCGCCGGCGGGCCGGCGCGCGATCACCAGAATGCCGGCGGCCAGCGTGGCCAGCCCCATCAGCAGGAAGTACCAGCTGCCGCCCTCCGTGGCCAGGCGCAGGCCGCCGACCAGCAGCACGCCGCCGATCAGCACCAGCAGCAGGCCCACCACCCAAAGCAGTCCGCGGCCCAAGGCCGAGACATCCGATTTCGTATTCACGTTGCGTATTCCTCTGCAGACTCCGTGACCGCGCGCGGTTGCGCGACGGCGGTGTGCCCGGGCGTTCCGTCAGACGGCTAGGGAAACGGACGGGTCCTGACCGCAGCGGAAGGCGTCTTCCGTGGCCTGCCGCTGCGCCGGGAAACGCGACGGCGACACCAGCGCGCCGCCGTCCTGGCGGGCGGCACCGACAACGGCGCATTCCGAGAGGTCTGGTCGATTATCGCACCGATGTGCGAATTTGGCATCGTTCGCGGCAGGGCCGCGATCGGGATGCGGCGGGCCTGTCGATCGGCGTGGGCGGGGCATGGGGCAGCGACCGGCGGACGGCGGCAGAGCGCGACGTGGGCGATCCGTTGGATGTACGAGGTTTGCGACGCAGGCGCGGACCGGCGTCTGCACGCTGGCCGTGTCGATGAAGGGGTGTCGAATCGCAGTGCGCTTGGGCCGGCACGGTCGTTCACGTGCCGGGCAGGATCCGCATCGGGCCGCAGCCCACGGCGTCTGTCTCGGGCCAGGCCCGGATGCGGTGTGCCGGGTCTGCGGTCGCGTTCCGGCGAGCCCGTCGCGCGAGCTCGCCGGAGGCGCTTGCTACTTCTTCTTTTCTTTCTTGGCCGCGCGCTTTTCCTTCAGCGTCTTGGTCGGCTGCTTCTTGTCGCTCTTCTTCTGATCCAAGCCCTTGCTCATGACACCCTCTGGACGATTGCACTGTGGATTGCCGGCTGCGGCCGCCGTGGCGGCGATCGCGGCTGCCACTTTACTCCGCTGGCGGCCGGCCATGCCGCAGTTGTCGCCCGGCATGAACGCAAGGTTGGGCCATAATCCTGTTTTCCCCCAAGGTGCCCCGCGTCCGATGAAAACCCCCCAGGGCCTGCAGCCGCTGATCGAGGACGGCGTCATCGACAGCGTGCTGCGCCCGCTCAAGAGTGGCAAGGAGGCCGCCGTGTATGTGGTCCAGGCCGGCGCCGAGGTGCTGTGCGCCAAGGTCTACAAGGACATGGCGCAGCGCAGCTTCCAGGCGCGCGTGCAGTACCAGGAAGGGCGCAAGGTGCGCGGCAGCCGACAGGCGCGGGCGATGGGCAAGGCGACCAAGTTCGGCCGCCGCGAGCAGGAAGCCGCCTGGAAGGACACCGAGGCCAACACCCTGTACCAGCTGGTGGACGCCGGCGTGCACGTGCCGCAGCCGCGCGGCTATTTCCACGGCGTGCTGCTGATGGATCTGGTCACCGATGCCGACGGGCAGAGCGCGCCGCGGCTGGGCGAGGTGGAGCTGGAGCCGGAGCAGGCGCGCGCCTTCCATGCGCAGCTGGTCGGCGACGTGGTGAAGATGCTGTGCCTGGGCCTGGTGCACGGCGACCTGTCCGAATACAACGTGCTGGTCGCCGCCGAGGGCCCGGTGCTGATCGATTTCCCGCAGGTGGTCAGCGCCGCCGGCAACAACGCCGCGCGCGACATGCTGCTGCGCGACGTGCACAACCTGCGCGATTGCCTCGGCCGCTTTGCCCCGGAACTCAACGAAACCCATTACGGCGAAGAGATGTGGGCGTTGTACGAGCAGGGCGAATTGCGCCCGGACAGCCCGCTCAGCGGCCGCTTCGTGTTCGACACCCGCCGTGCCGACGTGCGCGCGGTGCGCGACTCGATCGAGGACGCGCGGCAGGAAGCGATCATCCGCCAGCAGGGCCGCGAGGCCGCGGCGGACGAGGACTGAGTCGCGCGGCAGCGCGTCCTGCACGACGCGCTGCCGAAAAACCTCCCCCTCTGCTGCGCCGCTCGCTGCAGCGCGGCGCCGATCGCATCGGTGGCTCCTTCACTGTCGCGTTCCTGTCATTTCCGCATCGCCACACGTGTTCGCCAGGGCGTGTCATCGATTCCCCGGCAGGTTGCGTTGGCGCTGACAGATACGAGCCGCACGCCTGCTCTTGCGCGCGCTGGCGTGTCGCCCCAGCTCACTTCCTCCCTCTCTGCTTTCCATGCACGCGCAAGGTGGTGCGTGTTGCTCGGGATCTATGGTGCGTCTTGGTATAGGCAACGAATGGCGCTGCCATTGGCGAGCGCCACAGCGCGCCGTCGCGCGCCCGGCAACGGGTTGGAAACGTGCCGCAAACGCGACGCGCCGACCGGAACATCCGTATCCCGATGCGATACCAACGTATCGTCCGCTATACGAATCTTTCGTCAATCTTTCTGCGCGCACATGCAAGTTGTAGTGGCAGCTGACTGCGGTTTTCGTGCGGATATATCGCGGGAATACATTTCGTGTAGCGTTGCGCGCTTCGATCTTCCCACCCCCTCGATTTGACGCTCATGCTCGACGCTTTCGCCGCGCCTCGTTGTTTCGTTCTCTGTGGTTCCGTTGTCGCGCTCGCGATGGCGGCGGGGTGTTCGTCCACGCCGCAACCGCCGCCGCCGATCAAGGTCGGCACGCTCACGCTGACCCCGCACAGCATGCCGGTGGAGCAGACGCTGCCGGGACGCACCGTGGCCTACGAAGTCTCCGACGTGCGGCCGCAGGTCAACGGTCTGCTGCGGCAACGGCTGTTCACCGAGGGCCAGGAAGTCCAGGCCGGGCAGGTGCTGTACCAGATCGATCCGGCGCCGTACCAGGCCGCCTACGACACGGCGCGCGGGCAGCTCGCCCAGGCCCAGGCCGCCGTGATCGCGGCGCGTCCCAAGGCCGAGCGCTACCGCACCCTGGTCGAGCAGGACGCGGCCAGCAAACAGGATGCCGACGACGCGCTGGCCGCGTTGAAGGAAGCCGAAGCCAACGTGGTGGCGGCGCAGGCGTCCTTGCAGGCGGCGCGGATCAATCTCGACTACACCCGCGTGACGGCGCCGATCTCCGGCACCATCGGCACCTCGGCCTATACCGCCGGCGCGCTGGTGACCGCGCAGCAGGACGCGGCCCTGACCAGGATCCAGCGGCTGGACCCGATCTACCTGGACGTGAGCCAGTCCAGCATGCAGATGCTGGCCTTGCGCGAGCAGCTCGACGCGGGCCAGATCAAGGCCGCCGACGGCAGGATCTCGGTGCGGGTGCGGCTGGAGGACGGCACCTTCTATCCGCATCCCGGCACCCTGCAGTTCGTCGGAACCTCGGTCGATCCCGGCACCGGCGGTGTCACCCTGCGCGTGGTCATCCCCAATCCGCAGCATCTGCTGCTGCCCGGCCTGTACCTGCGCGCGCTGCTGCCATTGGCCAGCGACCCGAGCGCGATCCTGGTGCCGCAGCAGGCGGTGACCCGCGACAGCAAGGGCGAGCCGCTGGTGAAGCTGCTCGACGCGCACAACCGGGTGGTGGAGCGGCGGATCCGCACTGGCGACGCGGTGGGCCACGACTGGGTGGTGCAGGCCGGGCTGAAGCCGGGCGAGCGGCTGATCGTGGTCAACGGCAGCCGCGCCGAGATCGGCAAGCCCGCCACGCCGTACGTCGTCAGCGCGGCCCAGCTCGAGGCCGCGCCCGCGGTGCCGGGCGACGCCCAGGCCGACTGAGGAGCTGCCATGTCGCGTTTCTTCGTCAACCACCCGGTGGTGGCCTGGGTCATGGCCATCGTGATCGTCCTGGTCGGCATGCTGGCCATCCACGCGCTGCCGGTCGAGCGCTATCCGCAGATGGCGCCGCCGACCATCACCGTGCGCGCCAGCTACACTGGCGCCTCGGCGCAGACCGTGGAGAACACCGTCACCCAGCTGATCGAGCAGTCGCAGCAGAGCCTGGACCACCTGCTGTACATGACCTCGACCAGCGCCTCGGACGGCAGCGCGCAGGTCAACCTGGTGTTCGAGACCGGCACCAATGCCGACACCGCGCAGGTGCAGGTGCAGAACCAGCTGCAGTCGGTGATGTCGGTGCTGCCGCAGGATGTGCAGCAGAACGGCATCGTCATCACCAAGTCCAGCGGCTCGCTGTTCGAGGTGGTGGCGTTCACCTCCGACGACGGCAGCATGGACAACTTCGATGTCGCCAACTACATGGAATCGAACATCGACGACCAGATCAGCCGGGTCAGCGGCGTGGGCAACATCCAGCCGATGGGCTCGGAGTACGCCATGCGCATCTGGCTGGATCCGGAGAAGCTGCGCAAGTACGCGCTGATGCCCTCGGACGTGGAGAACGCGCTGCAGGCGCAGAACACCGACGTGTCGGCCGGCGAGATCGGCGGCCAGCCGGCGCCGCGCGGGCAACGCCTGGATGCGACCGTGACCACGCGCAGCCGCCTGCACACGCCGGCGCAGTTCGGCGCGATCGTGCTCAAGAGCGGTCCCGGCGGCGCGGCGGTGCACCTGTCCGACGTGGCCAGTATCGGCCTGGGCCCGGAAACCTACGACAGCATCACCCGCTTCAACGGCAAGCCGTCGGCCTCGCTGGGCATCGAATTGAACGCCGACGCCAACGCGGTGGAAACGTCCAGGGCGATCGACGCGCGCCTGCAGGAGCTCAAGCAGTACTGGCCGCACGGCTACACCTACCACATCGCCTTCAGCACCACCCCGTTCGTGACCACCTCGATCAAGGAAGTGGTCATCACCCTGGTCGAGGCGGTGCTGCTGGTGGTGGCGGTGATGTACCTGTTCCTGCAGAACTGGCGCGCCACGCTGGTCCCGACCATCGCCGTGCCGGTGGTGCTGATGGGCACCTTCGGCGTGCTGGCCGCGTTCGGCTACTCGATCAACACCCTGACCATGTTCGCGATGGTGCTGGCGATCGGCCTGCTGGTGGACGACGCCATCGTGGTGGTGGAGAACGTGGAGCGGGTCATGAGCCAGGAAGGGCTGCCGCCGAAGCAGGCGACGCTGCGCTCGATGCAGCAGATCGGCGGCGCGCTGGTCGGCATCGTGCTGGTGCTGACCGCGGTGTTCGTGCCGATGGCCTTCTTCAACGGCGTCACCGGGGTGATCTACCGCCAGTTCTCGATCACCATCGCCGCCTCGATGATCCTGTCGGTGCTGGTGGCGATGACCCTGACCCCGGCGCTGTGCGTGACCATCCTCAAGCCGCTGCACCAGGGCGAGGAACCGATCGGTTCGCATGGCCGCCTCGGCCGGTTCTTCGTCTGGTTCAACACGCGCTTCCGTGCTCTGTCCGAGCGCTACCGTGCGCTGGTCGAGCGGCTGCTGGGCCGGCGCGCGCTGGGCCTGCTCGCCTACGCGCTGCTGCTGGGCGTCACCGGCGTGCTGCTGTGGCGCCTGCCCGGCGCGTTCCTGCCCGACGAGGACGAGGGCATGCTCAACGTGCTGGTCAAGCTGCCGGCCGGCGCCACCCTGGAGCAGACCCTGGCGGTGACCGACCGCCTGACCAGGGCCGCGCTGCATGAACCGGGCGTGCGCTCGGTGCTGTCCTCGGCCGGCTTCAGCGTGACCGGCGCCGGCCAGAACGTCGGCATGGCCTTCGTCCGCCTCAAGGACTGGGACGACCGCGAGGACGACGCCGACACCATCGCCGCGCATCTCAACAAGGCCCTGGCCGACGTGCCCGACGCGGAGCTGTTCGTGACCTCGCCGCCGGCCATCAGCGGGCTCGGCGACGCCTCCGGCTTCACCTTCGAGCTGATGGACTACGAAGGCGCCGGCCACGCCGCCCTGGTGAACGCGCGCGACAAGCTGCTGCGCCTGGCCGGGCACGATCCCAGGCTGCGCGACGTGCGCTACGCCAGCCTGGAGGACGCGCCGGTCTATGCGGTCAAGATCGACGACGACAAGGCGCAGGCGCTGGGCGTGGACCCGGGCGACATCAACGCCACGCTCAACAGCGCGCTCGGCGGCGACTTCGTCAACAACTTCATCTACAAGGGCCGGATCAAGAAGGTGTTCGTGCAGGGCGACGCCGAGGCGCGCATGGCGCCGCAGGACCTGCAGCGCTGGACGGTGCGCAACGCCAGCGGCGACATGGTGCCGATGTCCGCCTTCACCACCTCGCACTGGACCAGCGCGCCGGCCGCGCTGGAGCGCTACAACGGCGTGTCGGCGATGGAACTGACCGGGCAGGCGGTGCCTGGCGTCAGCTCCGGCGCGGCGATGGACGCGATGGCCGCACTGAGCAAGCAGCTGCCGCACGGCTTCGGCTATGCGTGGTCGGACATGGCCTACCAGGAGAAGCTGTCGGCCAACCAGGCGCCGGCGCTGTACGCGATCTCGCTGCTGTTCGTGTTCCTGTGCCTGGTGGCGCTGTACGAAAGCTGGACGATCCCGTTCGCGGTGATGCTGGCGGTGCCGGTGGGCGTGTTCGGCGCGGCGCTGTTGATGACCGTGCGCGGCCTGCAGAACGACGTGTACTTCCAGGTCGGCCTGCTGACCACGGTCGGCCTGGCGGCCAAGAACGGCATCCTGATCGTCGAGTTCGCGCGCGAGCTGGAGCAGCGCGGCGAAAGCCTGCTGGCGGCCACCCTGCACGCGGTGCAGATGCGCCTGCGGCCGATCCTGATGACCTCGCTGGCGTTCCTGCTCGGTGTGCTGCCGCTGGTGTTCAGTCACGGCGCCGGCTCGGCCGCGCGCCATTCGCTGGGCACCGGCGTGACCGGCGGCACGCTGGCCTCGATCACCCTGGGCCTGTTCTTCGTGCCCTTGTTCTACGTCATCGTGCGCAGCGTGTTCCCCGGCAGCAAGCATCCGCCGCTGGAGGCCACGCCATGAGCGCAGGGTCGTCCCGCCTGCTGGCCGCGACGTGCTGCGCGGCGCTGGCCGCGTGCAGCATGGCCCCGCACTACGCGCGCCCGGCGCCGCCGGTGCCGCCGCAGTTCGACGCCGCGGGCAGCGCCACGCCCGGTGCCGGCGCGGCGCTGGCGATGCCGGACTGGCGCGAGGTGTTCCTCGATCCGCGCCTGCGCCAGGTCATCGCGCTGGGGTTGGAGAACAATCGCGACCTGCGCGTGGCCATGCTCGACATCGACAAGGCGCGCGCGCAGTACCGGATCCAGCGCGCCGCGCTGGCGCCTTCGCTGGATGCCAATGCCAGCAGCAGCCGCCAGCGGACCAGCGCCAGCGCCAGCGACAGCGGGCAGGCGCAGACCGGCAGCAGCGACACGCTGCAGGTCGGCATCAGCAGCTGGGAACTGGACCTGTTCGGGCGCGTGCGCAGCCTCAAGGACGAGGCCCTGGAAACCTGGCTGGCCAGTGCCGAGACGCAACGCAGCGTGCGCCTGAGCCTGATCGGCGAGATCGCCGACGACTGGCTTGCGGTCGGCGCCGACCAGCAACTGCTGGCCCTGGCGCAGCAGACCCTGGACAGCCAGGAGCAGACGCTCAGGCGCAGCCGCGCCCAGCACGACAACGGGATCGGCTCCGGGCTGGACCTGGCGCAGATCCAGAGCAGCGTGGAAGCGGCCCGCGTCGATGTGGCGCGCGATGCCACCCAGCTCGCCCAGGCCCGCGATGCGCTGCAACTGGTGGTCGGCGCGCCGGTGGACGCCGCGCTGCTCGCCGGGTCCGACGCGTTCGACCGCAGCGTGGCCCTGGCCCCGCTGCCGGCAGGACTGGATGCCGCGGTGCTGCTGCAACGCCCCGACGTGCTCGCCGCCGAGCATGCGCTGCAGGCGGCCAATGCCGACATCGGCGCCGCGCGCGCGGCGTTCTTCCCGACCGTCTCGCTGACCGCCTCCACCGGCCGCAGCAGCGACGCGCTGTCCACGCTGTTCGCGGCGGGCTCGCGGACCTGGTCGTTCGTGCCCAGCATCGCCCTGCCGATCTTCCACGCCGGCGCGCTGAAGGCTTCCTTGGACGTATCGAAGATCGGCAAGAACATCGCCGTGGCGCAATACGAGAAGGCCATCCAGAGCGCCTTCCGCGACGTCGCCGATGCGCTGGCGCAGCGCGACCACCTCGCGGCGCAGCTGAGCGCGCAACAGGCGTTGGTGGACGCGGTGCGACGCAGCCACACGCTGGCCGAGGCGCGCTACCGCGCCGGCGTGGACGACTACCTGCAGGTGCTGGATGCGCAGCGTTCGCTGTATGCCGCGCAGCAGGACCTGATCGGCTTGCGGCTGCAGGACGACAGCAACCGGGTCGCGCTGTACACGGCGCTCGGCGGCGGCGCGGATGCGGGCGCGGCAGGCCCCGCATCGGCAGATCGATGAGCGCAGGGCCGATGCGACGCATCGACCCGCGTGGCGCGTGGTCGGCGTAGATTCGAGCCAGCCCAAACCGATGCCATTTGTGGGAGCGACTTCAGGGCACCTCTAATAACCTCGATTCTAAAAATTTCGCACTATGCGCATCAATGACTTGCGAGCGTTTTAGTCGAGTTTTTTGGGGTTATTAGAGGTGCCCTTCAGTCGCGACGCGCCTTCTCGATAACGCCCGTCGCGACTGAAGTCGCTCCCGCAGGGGGCTAGCGAGCTGGCAGTGCCAGCGACCGCGAGATCCCGTCGTCGCGCAAGGCGTTCATCCTTGCCGTGACCAGTACCAGGTCGCTCGCGCGAAGCGCGGGTTCGCGACGCAGCGATGCCTAGGCGTCGGCGCGGATCAGCTGCCGGAATACCCCATCCAGCGCCCGTGGATCGCCGCTGCCTGCCGCCAGGCGCGGTGCGGCGGCAGCCATGCGCGCCAGTTCGGCGTCCAGGAAATCGCTGATCGCCGGCACCCGTGGCCCGTCCTCGATTTCCGCGGCGATGCGCTTCTTCGCCAGCAAGGCGTCGATCGCCGCGCGCAGCGTGCCAGACGGCAGCAGCGCCTGCAGCAGCAGTTCGAAGGCCATCGGCGGCATCCCGTGCCCGCGTTCGATCCACTGGCAGGCCAGCACCGGGCGCAGCACGTACAGGTACTTCTTGGTGCGGATGCGCTCGCCGCGCAGATAGCCGCGGTAGTTGCTCCTGGCCATGTTGAAGTAGTGCCACCAGGTGCCCAGCGCCGAATAGAACGCGCGCGCCCTCTCCAGCAGCGCGGCGCTGGCGGCCGCGTCCTGGCGATAGACCAGCGGCGACTGCAGCCATTCCAGCAGCGTCGGGTTGGATTTGGACACCAGCCGCAGCGCCTTGCGCAGATCCCAGCCGCTGACGTCCAGGTCGTCGGCGATCGGCAGTTCGATGACGTCGCGCTGCGCCTCGCCCGGTCCGGTGCGTTCGTTGACGGTCAGATACCAATCCGGCCGATGGACATAGACGAAGCGCGCATCGCAGTCGCTGTCGGGCGAGGAAAAGCCCCAGCCGCGGCTGCCGGATTCGCAGGCGAGCAGGATGCGCACGGCGTGGTCGCGCTCGATGTCGCGCAAGGCGTCGAGCACGGCGGCGCGCTTGTCCGCCGCGAGCGGGTGGATGTCCATGGTCTGCCGTCCTGGGATGGGGCGGGACAGGGTGCCGCTGCGTCGCCGCTCACGCCACCCGGCTGCGCCGCGCACGCTCCAGGTGCACCAGCAGCAGCGAGATCGCCGCCGGGGTCATGCCGGGGATGCGCTGCGCCTGGCCAACGGTCTGCGGGCGCACGCGCTGCAGCTTCTGCTGTACCTCGGCCGACAGCCCGCGCACCTGCGCGTAGTCGAAGGCCTCGGCGATCGGCGTGTCCTCGTGGCGCTGCTGGCGCGCGATCTCGTCGCGCTGGCGGTCCAGGTAGCCGGCGTACTTGATGCCGATCTCGACCTGCTCGGCGACCTGTGCGTCGTCCACGCCCGGACCCAGCGACGGCACCCGCATCAGCGCGGCGTAGTCCAGTTCCGGGCGCTTGATCAGGTCGAGCACGGTGGTCTCGCGGCTGACCGCCACGCCCAGCGTCGCGGCGACCTCGCGGCCCAGCGCATTGCCGGGCGTGGCCCACAGCGCGCGCAGCCGCGCGTTCTCCCGCGCCACCGCCTCCTGCTTGGCCTGGAAGCGCGCCCAGCGCGCCTCGCCGACCAGGCCCAGGTCGTGGCCGATGCCGGTCAGGCGCGCATCGGCGTTGTCCTCGCGCAGCTGCAGCCGGTATTCGGCGCGGCTGGTGAACATGCGGTACGGCTCGGTGGTGCCGTGGGTGATCAGGTCGTCGATCAGCACGCCGATGTAGGCCTGGTCGCGGCGCGGCGTCCACGGCGCCAGCCCGCGCACCTGGCGCGCGGCGTTGAGCCCGGCGATCAGGCCCTGCGCGGCCGCTTCCTCGTAGCCGGTGGTGCCGTTGATCTGGCCGGCGAAGAACAGCCCGGGCATCGCCTTGGTCTCCAGCGAGGCCTTCAGCCCGCGCGGGTCGAAGAAGTCGTATTCGATCGCGTAGCCGGGGCGGGTGATGTGCGCGCGCTCGAAGCCGCGGATCGAGCGCACCAGCGCCAGCTGCACGTCGAACGGCAGCGAGGTGGAGATGCCGTTGGGATAGATCTCGGCCACGTCCAGGCCTTCGGGCTCGACGAAGATCTGGTGGCTGGCCTTCTCGGCGAAGCGCACCACCTTGTCCTCGATCGACGGGCAGTAGCGCGGGCCGATGCCCTCGATCTGGCCGGTGTACAGCGGCGAGCGGTCCAGCGCGCCGCGGATGAGGTCATGGGTGCGCTCGGTGGTATGGGTGATCCAGCACGAGACCTGGCGCGGATGCTGGGCGAGCTCGCCGATGAACGACATCACCGGCAGCGGATCGTCGCCGGGCTGCTCCTCCATCGCCGCGTAGTCCAGGCTGCGCCCGTCGATGCGCGGCGGGGTGCCGGTCTTGAGCCGGTCCACGCCGAAGCGGCCGTCGCGCAGGGTCTGCGCCAGCGCGGTGGCCGGTGGGTCGCCGGCGCGGCCGCCGGCGTACTGGGTCTGGCCGATGTGGATCTTGCCGGCCAGGAAGGTGCCGGCGGTCAGCACCACCGCCGCCGCCTCGAAGCGCAGGCCGGTCTGGGTGACCGCGCCGCGCACGCGCTCGCCTTCCACGATCAGCGCGTCCACCGCGGCCTGGAACAGGGTCAGGTTCGGCTGCGCCTCGACCAGGCGCCGGATCGCGCCGCGATACAGGTTGCGGTCGGCCTGGCAGCGGGTGGCGCGCACCGCCGGACCCTTGGAGGCGTTGAGCGTGCGCCACTGGATCCCGGCCAGGTCGGCGGCATGCGCCATCGCCCCGCCCAGCGCATCGATCTCCTTGACCAGATGGCCCTTGCCGATGCCGCCGATGGCCGGGTTGCAGCTCATCGCGCCGACCGTCTCCACGTTGTGGGTCAGCAGCAGGGTGCGCGCGCCGGCGCGCGCGGAGGCCAGCGCCGCCTCGGTGCCGGCGTGGCCGCCGCCGATCACGATGACGTCGTAGCGGTAGAAGGAATCGCTCATGGGGTACTCGTCCGCCCGGTCGCGGGGACCGGGATGGGGGCGTGCGCAGGGTCGCGGGCGCCGGAAAACGGGAATTTTAGCGGTTGCATCACAGTTTGCGGATTCGGCCCTAAAGTTGGCACGCCCTCTGCAGATAACCCTACTGCACCCAACGTGGCAGTGCGTCAGGGGCGTACGACTGGAATTGGAACAGGGGCCAGTCACGCGCACGTTGGGGGAGCTGGGGGCCGGTAGTCGGGGGACTGCCGGCCCTTTTTTTATGCCTGCGCTTCGGGGCCGACGCCAGCGAGCGCAAGGCTGGAACGCGAAAAGCCCCGGCGAACCGGGGCTTTTCGTTTTAGGCGCCGACGCCCGACAGGGCCGGAACAGGGGGGATCCAGATTTCCCTGTCGGACATCGACATAGACGGTGGGGCGATCGCTTCGGGTCATAAAGCGACGCAGGCGGTCACCCCGTACGACGTAGAGTGCGTCTTGTGGCTGCGTGAAATCAAGCCTTTTCTTAGGGCTCTAGTGTGCGCCTTGTCCCATTGCTACGACCCAGATTGCCGGGCCGGGGCGCGGCCGGACGCGGCTGGGCGGCGGGACGGGGCGCGCTGGCCGGACGCGGCTGCATCGATTGGGGGCGCGGACCGGCGTTGGCCGCATCCGGACGGCGCAGCCGGTCCAGGTCGCGCCACGGCGACTTGACCCGGCCGCCGCCACCGCCGATGACCGGCGGCGGGCGGTCCGGCGGGCGGCCGTTGTCGTCGGGCCGCGGGCGCGGCGGCGGACGGTGGCGCGGCGGACCGTAGTAGTCGCGGTAGTAGTACGGGCCGCCATAGCCGTAGTAGCCATAGCCGTAATAGCCGGCGCCGTAGCCGTACGGCACGGCGCTGTAGGGCGCGTAGTAGCCGTCGTAATAGCCGTCCGGATAGCGGTATTCGACCGATGGCGCGCCGCGGTAGTAGCCGCCGCCATTGTCGGCGTAGTCGTAGGTGGCGCAGCCACCCAGCGTGGCCAGCAGTCCAGCGGCCAAGATCAGGCGCATGTTCATGGCGAATCCTCTCCCTGAGGCTGACCGACAGGTTCGGCGTGTTGCATTGAATGCCTCCTTAACTCGCTTCGTCGTTGATTGAACGCTTAAGTCGCGCGCAACGGTTGCGTTGCGCCGGCCGCTGGCGACACCGCGAGCGTAAGGCGATACGTTAACCTTTCGCGCATGTTCTCATCTTCACTGCCCGTTTTCGCCGATGTGACGGCGGCGGCCGCGCGGATCGCGCCGCACGCCCAGGTCACCCCGGTCCTGCGCTCGCAGGCGCTGGACGCGTTGACCGGCGCCAGCCTGCACTTCAAGGCCGAGCACCTGCAGCGCGGCGGCGCGTTCAAGTTCCGCGGCGCCTGCAACGCGGTGTGGGCACTGAGCCAGGCGCAGGCCGCGCGCGGCGTGGTCACCCATTCCTCCGGCAACCATGGCGCGGCGCTGGCGCAGGCCGCGCTGACCCGCGGCATCGGCTGCCACGTGGTGGTGCCGGAAGGGGCGGTGGCGGCCAAGCTGGCCAATATCGCCCGCCACGGCGCCACCCTGTGGCGCTGCGCGGCCAGCATCGCCGCGCGCGAGGCGATGTGCGCGCAGGTGCAGCAGCAGACCGGCGCGACCCTGGTGCATCCGTACACCGATCCGGCGGTGATTGCCGGCCAGGGCACCGCGACCCTGGAATTGCTCGGCGCCAGCGGCCCGCTCGACCTGCTGGTGGTGCCGGTCGGCGGCGGCGGCCTGGCCGCCGGCAGCCGCCTGGCGCTGTCGGCGCTGGCGCCGCAGGCGCGCCTGCTGCTGGCCGAGCCGGCCGGCGCCGCCGACACCGCGCGCTCGCTGGCGGCCGGCGCGTTGCGGGTGGACTGCGTTCCGGACACCGTCTGCGACGGCCTGCGCGGCACCCTCGGCGCGCCCAACTTCGCGCTGCTGCAAGGCCAGGCCGAGGCGGTCGTGGTCGAGGACGCCGCGACCGTGGCGGCGATGCGGCTGCTGTGGCAGGTGCTCAAGCAGATGGTGGAGCCCTCGTCGGCGATCGCGCTGGCGGCGGTGCTGGCGCAGCCGGAGCGCTTCGCCGGGCGCCGGGTCGGGCTGATCCTGTCCGGCGGCAACGTCGACCTCGACGCCTTGCCGTGGGGGACTGCTTGAAGGTGCGGCGACGACGCGGCTGGCTCGGCTGGCTCGCTCGGCTGGGCGCGGTGCTGGGCCTGTGGCTGCTGGGTGTGGCGATCTACATCGTCTGGGTCGGCGACCGCGACCAGGCGGCGCCGGCCGACGCGATCATCGTGCTCGGCGCGGCCGCCTACGATGCCAAGCCCTCGCCGGTGTTCGAGGAACGCATCCGCCACGGCCTGGACCTGTACCAGCGCGGCTATGCGCCGACCCTGATCTTCACCGGCGGCTTCGGCGGCAACGGCGCGCGTTTCGCCGAATCGCAGGTGGCGCGCCGCTATGCGCTGCGCCACGACGTGCCGGCCGACGCGATCCTGATCGAGACCGTCTCGCGCACCACCCGCCAGAACCTGCTCGAGGCGCGCGGGCTGATGCGCAGCCACGGCCTGCACCGGGCGATCGTCGTCAGCGATCCGCTGCACATGGCGCGGGCGCTGCGCCTGTGCCGCGAGCTGCAGATCGACGCGCTGGCGTCCTCGACCCCGAGCACCCGCTTCCGCAGCTTCCAGACCCGCTGGCGCTTCCTGCTGCAGGAGGTCTACTTCTTCCACCGCGACCTGCTGGTGCCGGGCGCCTGAGCGGGCCCGGCCGCCGTATCATGGACGCCCGCATGGCATGAGGTGGTGGCGATGAAGATCGACGGAACCCGCGAGCAGGACCGCGCCATCGAACTGGTGCTGTCCTATTACGACGCGTTCAACCGCGGCGACTGGGCGGCGATGCTCGACAAGCTGACCGACGACGTGGCGCATGACCTCAACCAGGGCGCGCGCGAGATCGGCAAGGACACCTTCGCCGCGTTCCTGCAGCGGATGAACGCCAGCTACCGCGAACAGCTGCGCGACATCGTGGTGCTGGGCGGGCAGGACGGCTGCCGCGCCGCTGCCGAGTACGTGGTGCACGGCGAATACCATCACACCGACGAAGGCCTGCCGCCAGCGCGCGGGCAGACCTACGTGCTGCCGGGCGGGGCGTTCTTCGACATCCGCGACGGCAAGATCGCCCGGGTCAGCAATTACTACAACCTGCAGGACTGGATCGACCAGGTGTCGGTCTGATCCTCAAGCGAATGCCTTGGCGCTGGCAGGCTGGAGGCTGCCTGTGCCGAAGCGGCTTCGACTCAGGACTGTTTGCGGTCGGCGAAGTGTTGTGGGAGCGACTTCAGTCGCGACATGGCGTTGCCGGTAGAGCCCGTCGCGACTGAAGTCGCTCCCACAGTGACATCGCCTGGATCAAGGAGGGGGCGCTGGCTCAATCGCCGCGGCGGCGGATCGGGATCGCCGACACCGGCACCGCGGCGATCTCGCTGCCGCCCTCGCGGATCGGCGCGCCCGGCGGCGGCGCCCAGGCGTGCGCATAGATCACTTCCCAACTGCTCGGCAGCGTGCCGTCGGCGTTGCGCAGCGGCTCATAGGCGGCGCTGGCGGCGGCGAAACGGCCGCGCCCGGTCAGCGTGTGGCGGCGCGCGTGCAGTGCGTTGGTCGCGCCGATCGCGCGCAGTTCGCGCATCAGCGCGGCCAGGTCGGGATAGGTGAGGGTGAACAGGTCGCGGTCCAGCACCGGGTCGCGGAAGCCGGACAGCATCAACGCATCGCCGAACTGCGCGATCGGCGCGAAGCGGCTCACGTGCGGCGCCTCGCGGTCGGCCTGGGCGAAGGCCTCGCGCAGTTCGACCAGCGTGTCCGGGCCGAAGCTGGAGCACAGCAGCAGGCCGCCGGGCTTGAGCACGCGGCGGAAACCGGCGAACACCGCCGGCAGGTCCTCGACCCACTGCAGGCACAGATTGCTGAAGATCACATCGACGCTGTGCTCGGCCAGCGGCAACGCGCGCGCGTCGGCGCAGACGTGGCCGAACGGCTTCCACCAGCCGGCCTGGCGCTTGGCCTGCTGCAGCATCGGCAGCGCCTGGTCGAGCGCGATCACCTGCGCGCGCGGCCAGCGCTTCTTCATCGTCGCGGCGGCATGCGCCGGGCCGCTGCCCACGTCCAGCACCACCTGCGGCACGCGGTCGCCGAGATAGTCCAGCGATTCCAGCAGACGCTTTTCGACCTCGTGCTGCAGGGCGGCGGCGGCATCGTAGCTGGCCGCGGCGCGCGAGAACGCACGGCGGATGTGGTTGGCATCGAACGAGGAAGGATCCATCGGCGCATTATCGCCGGCCGCCGTACGCGACGGCCAGCCGCATCGCACTGCGCCGCCCGCGCAACCTCGTCCGCGCTTCAGTCTGCAACGAACTCCTTGACGCGCGCCGCAGCGACCGCGCACAGCCACCCATACAAATCCCGAATCCCGAATCCCGAATCCCCAATCCCGGCTCTTCCGCGCTTCAGTCTGCAGCGCCCCCAGGGCGCGCGCCGAGCGACCGCGCGCAGCCACCCATCCCAATCCCGAATCCCCAATCCCGACTCTTCCGCGCTTCAGCCTGCAGCGCCCCCCAGGACGCGCGCCGCAGCGACCGCGCGCAGCCACCCATCCCAATCCCGAATCCCCAATCCCCAATCCCCAATCCCAGCTCTTCAGAACGTCCCCGGATACGCGCCGCCGTCGAGCAACAGGTTCTGCCCGCTGACGTAGCCGGCCTGCGCGCTGCACAGGAACGCGCAGGCCGCGCCGAATTCCTCCGCCGTGCCGAAGCGCCCGGCCGGGATCTGCTGGCGCTTCTGCGCCGCCACGGTGTCCACGTCGGTGCCGCTGCGCTGCGCGGCATGGGCGAAGTTGCCGCGCAGCCGGTCGGTGTCGAACTGGCCGGGCAGCAGGTTGTTGAGGGTGACGTTGTGCGCGACCGTGCGCCGCGCCAGCCCGGCGACGAAGCCGGTCAGGCCGGCGCGCGCGCCGTTGGACAGGCCCAGGCTGTCGATCGGCGCCTTCACCGCCGCCGAGGTGATGTTGACGATGCGGCCGAAGCCACGCGCCTGCATCGCATCGACGGTGGCACGGATCAGCGCGATCGGCGCCAGCATGTTGGCGTCCAGCGCGCGCAGCCAGTCCTCGCGCTCCCAGTCGCGGAAATCGCCGGGCGGCGGGCCGCCGGCGTTGTTGACCAGGATGTCGACCTGCGGGCACGCCGCCAGTGCGGCGCTGCGGCCGGCCTCGGTGGCGATGTCGGCGGCGACCGCGATCACCTCGCCGGCACCGGGCAGCGCGCGCAGGCCGGCGGCTGCCGCATCCAGCCGGGCCTGGCCGCGCGCCACGATCACCACATTGACGCCTTCGGCGGCCAGCGCCCGCGCGCATCCCAGGCCCAGGCCCTTGCTTGCGGCGCAGACCAGCGCCCATTTGCCGGCGATACCAAGATCCATGTCTGCGTTCCGATCGATCGAAGGAACCGCGATGATCGGGCATCGGCGTGGCGGCGGCCAGCGCGGTGCGTCGATCCGACCGCGAAGCCGGTGCTCTGTCTCGGCACGACCGAAGCAGCGCACCTGGCCGCACTGGCGATCCGAGCGGGCAGGTTTCCTGTGGGAGGGGCTTCAGCCCCGACGCTTTGCCGGTCACGCATCGAGGGCCGAAGCCTGCTCGCAGGAACGCGCTATGCCAGCCCGGCAAGGAACCCGCGCAACGCCTCGGCGACCTCATCGGCATGGCCGAGGAACGGCGCATGGCCGCCGCCGGCGATGTCCAGCGTCTGCGCCTGCGGCGCCAGCGCCGCGGCGTCGTGCATGCCGGCGGCCGAGACCAGCCGGTCGCGCTGGCCGCTGATCCACAGGCTGGGCACGCGCAGGCCGGGCAGCGCGCGGCGCAGGTCGCTGCGCTCGAGCAGCGCCAGCCCAGCCTGCAGCGCCTGCGCATCGGGTTCGCCGCGCGCGCTCAGCGTTTCGCGCAGGGTGCGCAATTCGGCGCGCGCATGCGCCGAACCCAGCGTGTCCAGCGCCAGGAAGCGGTCCAGCGTGCCGCGGTAATCCTCGGCCAGGTCGCGGCCGAACTGGGCGAACACCTGCGGTTCCACCGCATGCGGCCAGTCGCTGCCGCGCACGAACCGCGGCGTCGCCGCGAGCATCGCCAGGCCGCGCACCTGCGGCTGGGTCGCCGCGGCATGCAGCGCGAACAGCCCGCCCAGCGACCAGCCCAGCCACACCGCCGGCGGCGTCGCCGCGGCGATCGCGCTGACCACGTGCGGCAGCGCCAGCGGGGTGTCGTCACCGCGGCTGTGGCCATGCCCGGGCAGGTCCACCAGGTGCATGCGGCACTGCGCCGACAGGCGTTCGACCAGCGGCGCGAAGATGCCGCCGTGCAGCGCCCAACCGTGGATGAGGACCAGATCGGGGCCGTGCCCCAGGGTTTCGATGTGCATCGTCGATCGTGTGCCGAATGGGAAAGAGAACCGGGGAACGCCGCGCTCAGCGTTGCGCGCGCAACGCCAGCAGCCGCGGCAACAGCAAGCGCCATTGTTCGCGCGGGTAGGCGCGGGTGCGCCAGGCCGGCCAGCGCTGCACGCCTTCGCCGCGCTGGATCGCCACGCTCAGCCAGGCGGCGTCGAAGCCTTGCCAGACCCCGGCCACGCTCAACAGGTTCGGCGCCAGGCGCGGATGCACGTCGTGCAGCAGCATGCGCCGCAGCGTCTGCGGCGCGTACGGCGAGGCCGCGAGCACGGCGGCGATGTGCGCATGCCGCGTGGCGACATCGTCGTCCAGGTACAGCTCGGACAGCGCGGCCCAGACCTCGCGCCGCGCCGCGGGGTCGCCGTCGCTCACCGCGGGCCGCTCACATCGGCCCGCTCATGCCGGCAGGCCGACCGGGTGCGCGGCCAGGCGGTCGCGCGCCAGCGCCAGCGCGTCCAGCAGGTTCTGCACCTGCGCCGGCGTGTGCAGCGCCGACAGCGTCACCCGCAGCCGCGACTTGCCTTCCGGCACGGTCGGCGGGCGGATCGCCGAAACCAGGAAGCCGGCCTGCTCCAGCGCCGCCGACAGCGCCAGCGCGCTGGCTTCGTCGCCGCACAGCAGCGGCTGGATCGGCGTGTCCGAGGCCATCAGTTCCAGGCCATGGCCGCGCGCGCCGCCGCGGAACGCGGCGATCGTCTCGGCCAGGCGCTCGCGCCGCCACTGGTCGCGCCGCGCCAGCTTGACTGCAGCCAGCGAGGCGGCGGCCTGCGCCGGCGGCAGCGCGGTGGTGTACAGGTAGGGCCGCGCGGTTTCGGCCAGGTGCCGGATCAGCGCCTCGTCGCCGACCACCAGCGCGCCGTAGCCGCCCAGCGCCTTGCCCAGGGTCACTAGCTGCAATGGCACGTCGTCCACGCCCAGTCCGGCCTCGGCCACGCAACCGCGGCCATGCGGGCCGACCACGCCGATGCCGTGCGCATCGTCCACGTACATCAGCGCCTGCTGCATGCGCGCCACCAGGGTCAGCGAGCGCAGCGGGGCGATGTCGCCATCCATGCTGAACACGCCATCGGTGGCCAGCATCGCCGCGCCGTCGGCGGCGTGCCTGAGCTGACGCATCGCGCCTTCCGTATCCAGGTGCGGATAGCGGCGCAGGCGGCAGCCGGCCAGGCGGGTGGCGTCGAGCAGGCTGGCGTGATTGAGCCGGTCCTGCACGCACACATCCTCTTCTTCGCTCAGCAGCGCCTGCTGCACCGCCAGGTTGGCGAGGAAGCCGCTGCCGAACAGCAGCGCGCGCGGATAACCGAGCCAGTCGGCGACCTCGCGCTCCAGGTTCTCGTGCAGCGCATGGTGGCCGCAGACCAGGTGCGAGGCGGTGGCGCCGACGCCCTCGCGCGCGGCCGCGTCCTGCAGCGCGGCGAGCACTTCGAACTGCTGCGCCAGGCCCAGGTAGTCGTTGCTGCAGAAGCCGGTCAGCCAGCGCCCGTCCAGCTCCAGGCGCACGCCGTCGCGGCGGCCCACGCTGCGGCGCACGCGGATGCGGCCCTGCGCCTCGCGTAGCTTGCGCAAGGACTGGATGCGGTCGTGCAGATCGGGGCGGGCCATGGGCGGCGGGGCATGGGGTGGCTGGCTAGCGTAGCGCGTCCCCGGCCGGGCCGGGCGCCGCCGGCGATGGACGGCCGGATCGGCGGATGGACGCGCGCGCCGGCGTCAGACCAGTGCCGCGGCGATCGCCGGCCGTGCCGGCGCCGCTGCCGGCGCGGTGATGTCCGCATGCACGGTGCCGGGATGGTCGTGCGCGTCGGCATCGACGTGCACCTGCATCGGCGTCAGCCCCAGCCGCGCGAACAGCGCCTGGTCGCGCGCGGTGTCGGGGTTGCCGGTGGTCAGCAGCTTCTCGCCGTAGAAGATCGAGTTGGCGCCGGCGCAGAAGCACAGCGCCTGCAACTCGTCGCTCATGCTCTCGCGGCCGGCCGACAGCCGCACCATCGCCTGCGGCATCGCGATGCGGGCCACGGCGATGGTGCGCACGAACTCGAACGGATCCAGCTCGACGGTGCCGTGCAGCGGGGTGCCGGCAACCTGCACCAGGCGGTTGATCGGCACCGAGTCCGGATGCACCGGCAGGTTGGCCAGCGCCTGCAGCAGGCCGGCGCGCTGCTCGCGCGATTCGCCCATGCCGACGATGCCGCCGCAACAGGTCTTCATGCCCGCATCGCGCACGTGGGCCAGCGTGTCCAGGCGGTCCTGGTACTGGCGGGTGTGGATGATCGTGTCGTAGAAGTCCGGCGCGGTGTCCAGATTGTGGTTGTAGTAGTCCAGCCCGGCCGCCTTCAGCGCCTGCGCCTGGCGGCCGTCGAGCATGCCCAGGGTGGCGCAGGTCTCCAGGCCCAGCGCCTTCACTTCGCGGATCATCGCGGCGACCTTGGGGATGTCGCGGTCCTTGGGCGAGCGCCACGCCGCGCCCATGCAGAAGCGCGAGGCGCCGGCGGCCTTGGCCTGGCGCGCCTTTTCCAGCACCGCCTCGGTGCTCATCAGCTTCTGCGCGTCCACCCCGGTGTCGTAGCGCTGCGCCTGCGGGCAGTAAGCGCAATCCTCCGGGCAACCGCCGGTCTTCACCGACAGCAGCGTGGAGACCTGCACCTGTGCCGGGTCGAAGTGGTCGCGATGCACCGCGGCGGCGCGATGCAGCAGCTGCGGGAACGGCAGGTCGAACAGGGCGAGCAATTCCTGGCGTTGCCAGTCGTGTCGGACGACAGCGGACATGGGAGTTTCCTGACGGTAAGCGGCTGGGAAAGCGGGCAGTCTGGTGAGCATGGATATCCCTGTCAACTTCATTGCCGGCAGCAGGGTTGACGGCTGGTGGCGGCGCTTGCAGCGCTGCGTGCTGCCCGAGCGCTGCCTGGTCTGCGCCGAACCCGGCGCCGCCGGCCTGGACCTGTGCCCGGCCTGCCGCGATGCGCTGCCCTGGAATGCCAGCGCCTGCCAGGCGTGCGCGCTGCCGCTGCCCGCGTTGGACGCCGCCCAGCTGTGCGGTGTCTGCCAGCGCAAGCCGCCGCCGCTGACCCTGGTCGCCAGCGCCTGCGTCTACGGTGCCCCGGTCGACGGGTTGCTGCGGCGCTTCAAGTTCCATCAGGATCTGGCCGCCGGGCGCCTGTTGGCGGCATTGCTGCAGGCGCGCTGCGCCGGCTTGCCGCGTCCGCAGGCGGTGCTGCCGGTGCCGCTGCATGCCGTGCGGCTGCGCCAACGCGGTTACGACCAGGCGCTGGAACTGGCGCGGCCGCTGGCGCGCGCGCTGGGCCTGCCGCTGTGCGACGGCCTGCAGCGGGTGCGCGCGACGGCGCCGCAGTCCGAACTCGATGCGCAGGCGCGGCGCCGCAACCTGCGCCATGCGTTCGCGGTGCGGACGCCGTTGCCGACGCATGTGGCGTTGATCGACGACGTGATGACCACCGGCGCCACCCTGCATGCCGCGGCACAGGCGCTGCGCCGCGCCGGCGTGGACCGGGTCGATGCGTGGGTGGTGGCGCGGGTGCCGTGAGTACGTTGGTGACTTGCGTGCCGCAGCGGCGATTGGCCCTGCGACGGCAAAGGCGTGGCAGGTCATGTGGGTATGCGTGTCTGGTGCGGGCCGTGGTCGCGTGATCTGTCATGCACGCAGGGAGCGGTTGCTGCTGTGGTTGCCTGTGGACCGCGCAACGGCAGCGAGGGCGTGTCTGATGGGGGGCGAGCGTTACGCTTCGTCGTGCGGCGCAGAAGCCACGACCCGACGCAATCGGCCGCTGGCGGCCGGGTTCCGCAGCGCGATGCATGGCACGTTCTTCTGCGTGACGCGGCTGGGGCGGCGGTCTGCGACAGGCCGCAACGGCCGGTTCTTCTATGATGTCGCCAAACGAACTGCGGGAGATGGCGATGCGCTTGAGAACTCTGGGACTGTCGTTGGCGTTGTGCGTGTTCGGCATGAGCGGATGCAGCTACGTCCCGTCGCCCGATGGCGCCGGCGCGAGTGCGGACGCGAGTGCGGTGAAGGCGAAGATCGAATGGCGCCTGGCCAGCAATGCGCCCAGCGCCGGCTATACCGAGGCCGCGTACCAGGGACGGCCGGTGTATCTGGCGCCGCAGCCGTTGTTGGCCGTCGATGGCGCCGCGACGGTGGCGCGCGTGGACGGCGACGATGGCAAGCCGGCACTCGATCTGCGTTTCTCGGGGCACGACGATCGCCTGACCCGGGCGACGGAGCAGAACATCGGCAAGCCGATCGCGCTGCTGGCCGACGGTCAGGTGCTCACCGTGGCGACGGTCATGGCGCCGCTCCCCGGCGACAGGCTGCGCATCAGCGGTCTGCAGGATGCGCAGGAACAGCAGCGGGCGTTCGCGCTGCTGACGCACGCGCCGACGGCAGAAGGGAAGCCGTAACGCTGGCTGGCGCGATCGGGATGGGCCGCCGTGTTCGCGATGGCGGGCTTGTATCGCATCGCGCGCCTGTTCGAGCCGCGCGCCGCTGTCTTGTTCCGCTGGCGTAGCGCGATGTCGCTGCTTCGAAGCGGAGCGCGCCGCCGCTCTCCCCGATTGCGCCGTCGGGCAGGTCGGGGGCGGGGACATGCCGATCCAGCAGGTGGGAGGCGGATTTTGCCGGTCTCATGCGTGTCGTGATCGAAGTCGTTCCCGGCACCGGTCGTGGAAACGGCGTCGCGGCTGACGCCGCTCCTGCAGGAGTCGATCGACGGTTTTGTGGGAGGGACTCAGTCCCGACGCTTTATTACCGGCAACGACGGGACGAAGTGCCCTGCGGTATTGCCGTCAGCGACCGGAGCGCCGCCTGGCTCCTCACGACATCGTCGGGGGGGGGGGGGGGGGGCAGCCGCCACTGCGCGGCGTCTCGCCAGGGTCTACCCTGCGCGCAGCGCCAGGGCCGCGGCGATGCCGACGAAGATCGCCAGGCCGACCCAGTTGTTGTGCAGGAAGGCGCGGAAGCAGGGCGCACGTTCGCGGCTGCGGGCGATGCGGAATTCGTGGGCGACCAGCAGCGCGGCCACGCCCAGCCCCGACCAGTACCAGATTCCCAGCGCGCCGCGGGTGCCGACGAAGGCCAGCGCGACGAACATCAGCGCGTACAGGATGCCCTGCGCGATCAGGTCCAGGTCGCCGAACAGGATCGCGGTGGACCTGGAGCCGGCGCGCAGGTCGTCCTCGCGGTCCACCATCGCGTACCAGGTGTCGTAGGCGGTGGCCCACAGGATGTTGGCCGCGTACAGCAGCCAGCCCAGCGCCGGCACCTCGCCGCGGATCGCCGCGAACGCCATCGGGATGCCCCAGCCGAAGGCCATGCCCAGATAGACCTGCGGCAGGTAGGTGTAGCGCTTCAGATAGGGATAGCTGGCGGCCAGGAACAGCCCGACCACGCTCAGGCCGATGGTCAGCGCGTTCATCGTCAGCACCAGCGCGAAGGCCACGATCATCAGCAGGGCGAACACTGCCAGCGCCTCGCGGCCGCTGACCGCGCCGGTGGCCAGCGGCCGGCTGCGGGTGCGCTCGACCTGCGGGTCCAGCCAGCGATCGGCGTAGTCGTTGATGACGCAGCCGGCCGAGCGGGTCAGCCAGACCCCGGCGGTGAACACGAACAGCGTCCACAGCGGCGGCACCCCGTCGGCGGCCAGCCACAGCGCCCACCAGGTCGGCCACAGCAGCAGCAGCGCGCCGATCGGACGGTCGCCGCGCAGCAGTTTCCAGTACTGGCCCAGGCGCGCGCGCGGCGGCAGCGCGGCGGGCGTTTCGTAGCGTTCGTAACCCATCGCGCAAGGGTAGCAGCCGGGCCCGACCGGCGGCAGCACGCTCGCGCGGTGGCCGCCGCGACGGCGACGGCCTGCGCACCCGCTTCGGGCTGCAGACCCGGGCGCAGGAACTGGCTGTACGCACGCGATGTGCCGCCGCCGAACGTCGGTCCTCGCGGAAGTCGCGCCGCGCGGCCGCGGATACGGCGACCGCCGGGGCGGGCCGTGGCGGCAATCGGGCATGGGGGAGACGCGGCGCGCGGTTTGCCGTTAGAATGCGCGTCCGTTGCGCCCGTAGCTCAGCCGGATAGAGTAGTGGCTTCCGAAGCCATTGGTCGGGGGTTCGAATCCCTCCGGGCGCACCAATTCGAGTTCCAGGTTTGTCCCAGGATGTCCAAAAACCCTCGAGAAATCGGGGGTTTTTTGTTGTTGGTGTCCGCTGAAGTTCGGGGCGATCCATTGAAATCCAGCGCTGTTGGGGGCATAGATGGGGGCATTCCACGTGCGCCGAAGTCGAGATGCCCCCATGCCCCTAAATGACCTCCTCATCCGCAAGGCGCAGCCAGCCAGCAAGCCCGTACGCTTGTTCGATGGCGGGGGGCTGTATCTGGAGATCGCGCCGAGCGGGGGCAAGCTGTGGCGTTGGAAGTATCGTTTCGCCGGGAAGGAAAAGCGGCTTGCCCTTGGGGCCTATCCGGAGATCAGTCTTGCCGAAGCCCGTAAGCGTCATGCGGAGTCGCGCCAGGTACTGAAGTCCGGGATTGATCCAGGTGAGCAGCGCAAGGTCCAGAAGCTAACGCGCCTCGATCGTGCCGATAGCAGCTTTGGAGCGATCGCACTGGAGCTGTTGACCATGCGCGCCAAGAAGAATGCCAAGTCCACCGCTGTGCGCAACACACGGATCGTGGAGAAGGATCTCAACCCCTACATCGGTGAACGGCCGATCACGGAAATCTCCGCACCAGAACTGCTGGCAGTCCTGCGCAAGATGGAAAAGCGCGGTGCCGTGGAGACGGCCCATCGCGCCCGTGGCATTGCCAGCATGGTCTTTCGCTATTCGATTGCTACCGGCAGGGCGAAACATAACCCGGCTCAAGACCTGCTCGGGGCATTGGAGCCCACCCAGACCGAGCATTTCGCCAGCCTCACGGAGCCAGCACAAGTAGCGCCGCTACTTCGCGCTATCTGGGGCTACGAGGGGAGCACTATCGTTCGAGCGGCTCTCAAGCTCGCCTCGCTCCTATTTGCACGCCCGGGAGAGCTTCGTGCAGCGAGATGGGCGGACATTGACCTAGAGGCTCGCGAATGGCGATACATCGCCACGAAGACCGGAACCGCCCACATCGTTCCATTGTCGAAGCAAGCCATCGAGATTCTGGAGGAACTGAAGCCCCTGACCAGGCGTGGCGAGTACGTCTTCCCCAGTCTGCAAGGCAAAGGGCGGCCCATGAGCGAGAACACCCTCAATTCCGCCATGCGTCGCATGGGCTTCGTCAAGGAGGAAATAGGCAAGGATGGCAAGGTGCGAACGTCATCCACCATGACCGCGCATGGCTTCCGCGCGATGGCTCGCACCGTGCTCGATGAAGTGCTGGGCTTCCGGCCCGACTATATCGAGCACCAGTTGGCTCACGCTGTGCGCGATCCTAATGGGCGTGCGTACAACCGAACGGCCCACTTGCCGGAGCGCCGGAAGATGATGCAAGCATGGGCCGACTACCTCGACAAGTTGCGTGCTGAGAGAAATTTGGTGCCGATGTAGGGTGTAACATAAGCCGTCCGTAATCAGTCGAGCACCCCAAAGAATTTCGGGGAGGGGATTCGAAGTGGGCAGTGACGTTCAACTACCTTCGTGGGCAGCCCGAAGTGTTCCAGTGCCACTCGGCTGATGCGCTACAAATCAGTGTCCGATATTTGAGGTTCAAGTAGAAACCGAGTGTGCCCACAGGGCGCCAGATAATTGGCTGGAAATAATCACCAAGCCAATGGAGTTCGATAAATATGACAGTTCGCATCAAAAAGCCTCAATTCAGCAACCTTCGTTCTCGCTTTGATTTCGGAAAATGTAATGATTCCGACGGCGCCCAAACTGCAACAATAAAAGAGTTGATGGACGAGCTGGTCTATGAAAGGACCACCACGACAAGTGGTGCGTCACTCGATACCGATGCCAAACAGATGAGTATCCATCAGCTGAAGCCCGTTCTCAGGTTGCTTCGCTTCATTTCGGGGAAGCCGCTCAAGAGCATCGCCGAGAAGCATCCCGTCGCTGACATCAAGACTATCAAGACGCTTTACAACTACAGCTATGACAGCGGCATGCACCTTGTCAGCCTGCTTGAGCCGCCCGGCCCCAAGTCGCAAGTCATCATGGACGTTCTTGCCTTTACACCCACGCAGGAGAGCGAAAGGGTTAGTGAGGCAAAGCGCCGAATCATCAGCGACCTAGAGCAAGAAATCCCTGCGAAAGAGAAGGCGCAGATTGACGTTCTCTTCAGTTCTCGGAATGCGCCTCACGTCTACTGGAAAGAAACGAACGAGGCAATCGACAAGGTGCTACTTACCCACCTCCATGTCGACGAGGACAGGGGTCTCTTGTTCGAAGCAGATGATTATTTGATCGCAAAGACGAAAGAATTCATGGGCGCTGTAGCGCCTATAGAGCGCGAACAGAGGCTGCACGTGGCGGCATACTTTCATCTCAGGGCTCTTGAATTCCTGCATTCCTTGCACTTCGAGATCACCACGAATCGTGCAATCCCGAATGACAAGACTATAAGCAACATACAGGTGGATTTCAGTTATATCTGTAAATCGATTCCGCCTGTGCATGGCGTGGTTATCAAAGGCCACACTCCCTTCATGTCTCTCGATGAGGTTCCGGCGTTCTGCGCGGAGAATGCAGCGGAGATTGCCCGTCTTGTGTCAGCAGCTACAGGATTCACCTACAACAAAAGGGACATCCTCACCGGGAGAGATGCTGTCAGAGCCTGTTACGCTCTCGCCGTTTATCTGGCGTCGATCAAGCTGCCGAGTAATGAGAATCCGAGGCCTATCGGGATCGTGCATGTCGTCGCGGCATTCTGCTCCGTTCTGCACCAGCGTAAGATGAAGTCAAAGCCAAAGAAGTCTCGACGATACGGTTCGAAGCTAGCGGCACCTCAAAAACAGCTGGATGCCTTCATCGAAGGGAAGGAGAAGCATCTTGCCTATACAGCATGGTTCATCTACTCGGAAAGAACGCTCTGGTATAGCCACGCAATGCTTGGCAGGGCGCACATGACCTGCTCTCACAGGCCGTTACAACCTGAACAGGCGAAGTTGATCGCAGGGATATATACGTCACTTGATCACGTCAAGACCCGAGAATTGATTGCTGATTACCGAGAATATATTGTGAAAGCTGCTCGGGACTTTGTCGTGCTGCATGGCAGAGAAGAAACGAGGTACGAATGGATTCATGGCCTGCGTTGAGAGTGGACATGTAAATTTTCACTCTGTCGTCCTTATCTCTATGGAGATGGAACAAGCAGTCCGATCGAACAGACAGACACTGAACTGATGCAATGGATAGGGAGGGGTAAAAGCACGCGCACTTACCTTTTCTTCCAAAGCAGATAGCGCGCGGACTGAGAACCATGTCTCCATGGCAGCCGACAAGAGCAATCTTGTCGGCTTTTGTTTGTCCAGAGAGAAAGGGTGATACACAGATGGCAAGCTTCCACCACAGCATCAAGAGCGGAAAGAAGGGTAGTGCACGCAGGCACGCCAACTATATCGAGCGTCGGGGCGCGCAGAGCGCCCGAGGAGACCTGATTCACGCGAGCCACGGGAACATGCCGGAGTGGGCCGAGGGTGATCCCAGCCTATTCTGGAGCATGGCCGACCGACATGAGCGCGCCAACGGTGCGACCTACCGCGAACACGAGATCGCATTGCCGAACGAACTAACTGTGCCGCAGCTGATCGACCTCACAGAGCGGCTGGTCGGGAATCTGATTGGAACCAAACCATACCAGTATGCAATCCATGCACCTGAGGGAAAGTTAGGCGGCATCCAGAATCCTCACGTCCATCTGATGTGCTCGGACAGGATCCCGGATGGAATAGCTCGCTTACCGGAGCGGATGTTCTCGCGCTACAACGCGAAGCAACCGAGCGCGGGTGGTTGTCGTAAGGACAGTGGGGGCAAGAGCCCGATGGAGCTGAGACAGCAGGTGACGGCCACTCGCAAGCTGGTGGCAGAAACGCAGAACAAAGTGCTAGCAGAGTATGGGCAAGATGCCCGGGTTGACCACCGCAGCTTACGTGACCAAGGCGTGCAGCGGCGTGCCGAACGTCACCTTGGGCAGCGCTTCATCGAGGGCATGGCTGACGCCGAGAAGGCACAATATGCCGAGTGCCGCGCTGGCGGCGCAGTAGTGGTTGCCCAACCTGAATTGCTGATACCTGTGGCCCGGTAACCGGGTGATTTTGCGACAAAATCGCAGAATCGCATGTGTTTCTCCCCCTGAGCAGCAACAAAAAGGCCCCGGCGCTGGGCCGGGGCCAAGGTTACTTACGAATGCGGTATCTACAGTCTCGTCCAATGGAAGAAGTTGTCGTTCAGACGTAGGTAGGCCTTCTTGTCCCGATAGCCAGTGGAGATCCAGACGGCTCCTTGGGCCGCCAGTAGTTCCAAAGCGGCATTTAGGCGGGTACGATTGCGCACCGGCCCGTTACGTAGGACATGGTTCCTTGGAACATAGGTGTCCGACCCAGGGCCGCCCCAGATGCGCGAGTGGAGATAGCTTGCCACCGCCTGCGCATCGACCTGGTCCTGTGGAGCCACGAATTGTGGTGAAAACAGGTACTTGTACTCGTCGATATGCCACCGGACGATGGTGAACGCCCGATTCAGCGTGTCGAGCGTGATATCTCCACTTTCCCCGCCGAAGTGATGCATGGACGCTGCAAGGCGAGCGAGGATCTCCATCGCCTTCGAGGCGAAATCGTTGATGTCGCTGAGGTATTCTCCCTCTCGCAACATGCTTTCCGTCTGACTCGCCAGCTCGACCCAGCGCGCTTTCGCATCGACCGAGAAACCGATCAGTTCGCGTTCGATCGCGCCTGATTCGATCATTTCACGGTACTTTTCCAACAGCTCTCGGACGCGGGCATGGAAGGTCGGCAGGTATTCCCATACCTGTTCATTGGTATCGACATGGCGATAGCCCATCATCGAGCGCGGCCAACCGACCAGATAGCGCGCCCAGTGCCCGCTTCCCTTTGCAACAGACCCGCGCCTGTCCAGGAACTCCTTCAATGGTACTTGCTGGGTCATGATGCTCACCGAAACGCGAGGGTTCATCGCAAGTAGCCGTTCGTTATCCGCGCGGTCCAAGGGCAGCGCTTGCGGAGAGTCCCATAGCCGGTTGAGCAGCCCAAGATGGAGCATGGCTTCGCTCTTGAACAACATGTGGCCTTCATCGGTAGTGATCGCGATCGACTCCCCATCGCCCTGCAAGGCCTCCATGACGGCCTTAGAGGTGATGTCCTGGCGCAGGAAATAGCGAAGACGCGGTTTGCTGGGCATGGACCGGGCGTGCTCAAGCAGCTGGTTATCCAGTTCCGCGGCCGACTTTCCTTTCCCGGTTGCCTTGCTGATGGCGGTGCGCAAGCCTTTGCCCTTGGCCACCCACGACCCGAGCTCGGCCTGATGCTGCTCCATCTTCAGTTTGTGGTTGGCCAGTGCCTGCGTGTCGGCTTCATGAAAGGGGGCGAGTAGCAACGACGACACAGTCGACTTGCGTTCCCCCGATTCGGCGACAAGCATCAAGTTCTGAGAAACCGGACGCACTTGCCCGGTTGGCAGCTTTACGTCGATCAAGCCCTGGCAGGCCATCGAGATCGCGTTGATGAGGCTCATGCCGATCAACGCATCCGGCGCCTGCACGTTGCGGGCAAGCTCGTACCCGGTCTCTCGCGTCATGAAGAGAAATGCATTCAGCGGGTAGGCGGACACCATTCTTGGAGGTATGTTGCTCATTATGCTTCCTCCCCGTTGCCGGAGTCTGGAGCCATATCCTTGGCGTAAAACAGACGTTGCCCACAGGTGGCGCAGGTCATCACGTCGCCGGATGCCTTGCGGCATTCACGCTCCATGTTCAGCAGCTTGCGGAATTGGATCAGGTTCAGTTGGTGCTTGTAGGCGGCGTTGAACTGCTCCATCAGCATCTTCTTGCGCATCTTTCGCGCAATGTGCTGCTCGAACACCGGGTAGGCCTCCTTGAAGTCGCGTTCGAGCTTGTTCTTGCCGCTGGTCAATTCTTGCTTCAAGGCTATTTCCAGCTTCTCCAGTGGGCTGTTCGCGCCTGCCAAGGCTTCGTTGATGGTGTTCATGGTCAGTTGCCCTCCTGCCGGATGCGGAGCTTGCTGGCGCGACCTTCGACCCAGGCGATTGCCTCGTGCGTCCAATAGAGCCTGGGCGAACGGTCGCTGTCGTAGAGCGGAATGCCTTTCGGGAAGGTCGGATCGGTTTTTTTGAGTTCGTAGGCCTTGCTTTTGCTCACGCCAGTGATCTTGAGCAGGCCCTTGAAACTCAAAGTCGGACTGTCCGGCAACCAAGCTGTCATGACATTCCAGTGCCCCGCATTGGGTGCGGAATTGCCATCGTCATCTGCGTTAGGCGATCGTTTCGTTTGGATACTCATCGGGGGTATTCCTTTTTTATGTCATTGTCGGGAGGAATCCGGCCGGAGTTCCTGGCTGGAATTGATCCAGCTAGGAGTATTTGGCTCCATAGCGGAATAAAAGCCGAGGAAGAAAAAATCAACGTTTTTGCAGATGCTTTTTCCACGTTTTCCAGTAGTTGCTAACCAGTTGTTTATCAAAAAAATCAATCACTTATGCTGGCGGAGAACCTTGGCTCTCCGTCCTGGCCTAGTTCATTGCAATACCTGCTAGCTGTTTGGAGCGGGACGAATCGTGGTCGACACGGACCGCACCCAGCCCATTTCGATCCGCGATGCAGGTCGTTACGCTTCGGCCGTTTCGGTCACAGCCGTGCCGCTTCGCTGCATTCTTGTTCCGAAAGTTGTTAATGCCGGTCGGTTGGGATCATCTGCATCCTCACCAGGTAGAACTCCCCGGCGGCCACGGCCACGGGCACGTCCACCTCATCACCTCAGTCAAGGTCTGCCCTAGCATTAGGCACATACGCTCCACAAGGCCTACGTAGCAGATCGCCGAGCGGCAGTTCACGGACTTGCCTTCGGATTCACTTTCAGCGGCAGGCTCCGGTCACCGGGTCTGGCCAGATGCCGAGGTTGGCTGGGTCGGACAGCTCCATCCATGTGGGCCCGCGTGACCAGCGGGGCCATGGCCAGGTTCTGGGCAGCCCGAAACAAGTAGGCCCGGCAGTAGCTGACTACCTTTCATCTCCAGCCACCAGAAGCCTGGCTTGGCGTCCTGAGCGAGCTCCTTCGCGTCCTCTTAGGAACCCAGACGCAGCTGGAGCATGAGCACCTATGCCTGGTTGAAGGCCCGCATCAACGCTTCGACCGGGACTGGCGGGTACCCTCCCCACCGGACTGGGCTTCGCTTCGAGGACCAACGGTTAGGCCCGACATCCAGCCGGCATGGGAGAGGCGGAGGAGCCAGGATTTTCTTATTTATATTTCCATGCGCCTACCTCGTCGTCGCCTCTCTGCATAGCACCTGTTTGTTCAAAAAAAGAAGGATGTCGCCGGAGGAGGAGAGTCTTAGGCTCTCCTCCTCCGGCGATAGTTCGGGACTAGGGTCGCGGCTGCGCCTGTAGCCATTTCCCGTTGTGGACCACGTATGCAGCTTCCTCCTCGGTCGAAGGGCAGCAATCGGGATCATTCGGCCCTTGGACCAACCGCTTCAGACGAGCCATACCATCCCGTACTTCCATTCCCAGGACTGCGTTTCCGAAACCGCCAACCGGTTGGTTGTCGATGAGCTTCAGTTGCGCGGCTTCCCGCGAGAGGACAGCCAAGTAGGTTGTACTGCCGTTACCACCGCCAGCTCCCTCCAAGGTGTACAACACCACAACTTCAGGCTTACCGTCGCCTGTGAGATCAGCGACAGCCGACTTGCGGGCGTCTTTGTACTCGCTTGCGCCATCATCCTTTACCGCCTGCTCGGTGATCATTGCGGCGATGACCTCCTCGTCGGATAGCGCAGGCGCCACGGGAGCCGCAGGTGCAGCTTCCGTTGCCGTAGTACCAGCAGCAACCTGTTCCTGTTTCGCGCACTGGACCATCTCGGCTTCTTCGCGGGATAGGCCGGCCGGCACCTCACAGCCAGCCAAATTAACCTCGCCAACCTTGGTTGGCGTCTCTTCCTTGTTGCACCCCGCGAGGGCCAGTGCGGCGAGCAGAATCGTTGTTGCGATATGGCTGTGCTTCATGTCAATTCCTTGATTGTTCCCTGCATTGTTGTGCCGCTTCGGCGAGCTGATCGAGGAAGCCTGGTGGTGGGTAACCACGCTCCTCGATCGCGACCAATCCCTTCTCCCCATACCTTTCCTGCAACTCATCGATGGCACACGTGCACGTGGACAAAGGAGCGCCACTGCCTACACAGCTGTCGATGAACTGATCGCGCACCTTGTCCAGCTTGCTGCTGCAGCCCGCTACGAGAAGCAGGAGCACAACCCATAATGCGGTGATATTCATGGCTCTCCGGCTCATCAGCGTCCCCTTGACCTGAGCGAGAGGACGGATAGGATCACCAGCAGCCAGATGACGCCGCTCAGGAGCTTCCCGAAGGACGGGAACACGACAGCAGGCCATACCAGCGCCTGCCCCAAGTTGTAGAAGAACCCCTTGTAGGCGTACTGCCCCCAGATATCGAAGCAAATTGCGGCTATCAGCACCGTTGCCCCATAGATTCCAACCAGATACTTCATCGCCGCTCCTTTTGATGGCTTTTTGGTCAAGCAGATTCCTGCAGGTATCGGGTGACGGCCTCGAACAACGTTCTCAGATCGTCCCGGTTCGGTATGTTCAATTCGGCGTACCGTTCGCCGTTGATGTAGACGTACTTGCCTTCGGCCGAGATCTCCTCCAGGCATCCCAACAGCCGGGTATCAACCGACTGGAACGCGCCCTTGAACCGGATCTCTGATTCCGTGATCAGGATTCCTTCCCTTGCGCCGCCAAACAGCGTGTCGTCGATCAGGGCCACGACGTCTTTGGGACGAATCCCTTCGCCATAGCTGTCGATCGCACCACCAAGCTTCTTTCTTGGAATGTGCGGGGACACGAACACTCTTTCGAAGGGTTCATCGTCGAACACCATGTGTCCCAGAGCCTCCCTTAGGCTTGGGGCAGGCGCCACGTTCGGGTGCCGCGGATGTGCTGCGGATTCGAAGGCCTGGGACTGGCGGACATGGTCGAACAGAGCGCGCTCCGCCGGGTCCTTGAGTACCGCGTAAGCCCCGTTGACCTCCTGCATCCTGCTGGTGGCCCAGGCCTGGGTTTCCCCATCTGCATTGGCGTAGCGATCCGGGTGGTACTGGCTTCGCCGACCCCGGTATGCCAGCTCGATCTCTTCCGGCCCGGCATTGGGACGGATCCCGAGTAATTCGTAGTAGTCCTTGCCTGACACTGTTTTCTCCTGTCTATCCCTCAAATTGCGATCCGCCAGCAGCGGACACCGCATTGACACGTTCACCATCTATCTGTCAGATAGAGTCTGACATACCAGAAGAGGCTTCGTCATGATTCGGTCACCCTTCCGCACTCTCCTTTCTCGGTGTCCGACCCGCTTCGCGCCCTCTTCGCTGCCCGTCTTGTCCAGGCACGGCAACTGCGTGCCCTGAGCCAACGCGCATTGGGAGATCGCATGGGTTTGGGCAAGGAGAGAGGCTCCTCGCGGATCAACCGCTATGAACACCAAGTCACGGCAGTCGGCTTCGATAGCCTCAGTACGCTGGCCAAGGTGCTTGAGGTACCGCCGGCCTACTTGCTGGCGGATAGTGCGGAGATGGCGGATGCGATCCTGGCGCTGGCCCAGATCGACCGGACACATCAAGTGGAGGTAACCGAGCTGCTGCAGCTGCTGGGCACCCAGCCGGACTTGGTCGAAAAACTTCTGAAGCTCATACAGAGTGAAGAATCCAGGAAGGCAGAGCCCGCTCGACAGCCGGCCAGCAACACCGGGCGTAAACCTCCTCGTTGAGCCAGCTGGTCACGTACCGGTCTGGGTCAGAATTCCTCAGCGGCGACATGGAACGCTCCGCTACTGGATCCTCGGCTGACATCGTCCGAAAGTTCCAATAAAGCGCCCGGCCAAGGGCCGGGCAACCTTATGGCCATCTTCTAGCGTCCCAGGACTCAGAGCAGTCCGTGTGTCGCCATCGAGACAGCCTCCCCAGCTGTGACCACGAAATGGTCCAGCACCCTCACCTCCACCAGCGCCAGTGCGCTCTTCAAGCGTGTTGTAACCGCTAGATCCATCCGCGATGGCTCCGGATGGCCGCTGGGATGGTTATGAGCCACCATGACGGCTGCCGCGTTCAAGGCCAGCGCGCGCTGGACCACGATGCGTGGATACACCTCCGCCCCGTCCACCGAGCCGGAGAACAGCCGCTCAACTGCGATGAGCCGGTGCCGGGTGTCAAGGAAGGCCACCTCGAAATGCTCCCGAGCCTCGTCGCCCAGCCGCAAACGGAAGAATCGCCCGCACGTGCCAGGATCGCTCATCAGCACACCGGACTTGCTGGCCCGGCTCTCAAGGATGCGCAGCGCGCGAGCGATCACCTTGTCCTGGCGAACACGGTCTGGTTCATCGCCTGACGTGCCGGCCGATGGCGCTTGATCCATTGGTGTCGTCATCAGGCCGCCAGCGTCATCACTTCGTCCCAGGCCCGTTGCTTGATCGCCGCCCCTTGACCGAACCAGGCCGCGTCGCGGCGATGATCGTCGCTGCGCGCCCGGCGATGGTGATCGATGAACTCGGTTACGCTGTTGAGCAAGCCCCAGGCCGTACCGCGGCTTGAGGCCATCAGTGCACCGCGCCCACCACCCTCGTACAGAGAGCGCACGTTGGCCAACGCTTGCTCGTTCACTACCGCGGCCTTGCCGTCAGGCGCGGCGTAGGTCAGCACCCGGCGCAGCAGCACTTCCACCGAGTCCGGATCCACCGGTCTCTCCACCAATGCCTTCATCCGGGCCACGAACCCATCCCAGGACGAGACGGTGATGCCCAGCTGGCGCTTCACCACGTCCGGATCGAACTGGCTGCGGTGCGGCACCTTGATGGCTCCGGAGGCGTTGCCCAGTGCGATGGACAGGGTGTTGTTGCAGACCACCCGGACCGACGTGAACTGCGCCGTGGTCGCCAACGTGCCGTCGCAGGCGGTGGCCAGCAGCAGGTAGCCATTTACCTTGTCCTGTCCTTTCAGCGTCGCACTCTGTCCAGTCCGGGCCAGCGCCCAGAACTTGCGGCCCTCGCGCAGCACCCCTGCCGTTTCCAGTTCGAAGCCGTTGCTGGAGGTCAGGTCCCGATAAAACTCCAGGATCTGGCCCGGCTGCACGACCTGGAAGCGCTTGGACACCACAGACAGGGGCAAACGCGTATCCGAGCGGTAAAGCACCTTCTGCTCCGGGAAGGCATGGATCACGCCAAGGTTGTGGCTACCCGCAACGTAGCGCACCTCCGCCTCCTCTATCTTCCAGTCCATGCCCGCCTGCCGCTTCCATACGTCGATGGGCTGCCGCGGTGCCAGCCGGTTACCCAAGCCGTGCCAGGGTATCTCTCCGGCGTAGGCCATCGTTTCGATCAAGTGCATTTCTGTCTCCTCGTTGTTGACGGCACAAACGCACAAGGCCCGGACGATGCCGGGCCTTGTGCGAGGTGCCAAGGTGGGTTGGGGATCAGTCGAACGAATCGACGAGGTCACCACATCTGCTGCAGGCAGCGCTCGCCGTGCATTTCATGACACTAGCAAGAACAGCCGTAGCCACGACCATCACGCAATAGATCAGCTCGACCTTGCTCCTCATGCTCATTTGCTCCTGCAAGGACGCTACCGGCGCAGCGTCATACGCGAAGCCGGTACCAACCAGCTTCAAGGAGGTGATATGGGTTTGAAATTTCGTCGAATCGCGATTTACGCAGGATCACCAAGTAGATTCGAGAGCGGGCATGCGCACGGTCCTTGTTCAGCGAGAAATCGCCCACTGTTCCCTCTCGATGCTTAGCCCGACGAGCAAGCGGAACAGCAGGCCCCGCTCGGACCAACAGTGACTCACCGCACGCTTGGAGCGGTACTGGGCTACCGCCGTTCATATCAGCCTCCTACATCGCTTAGGAATTGGCTTCCGGCTTGGCCGGCAAATCGTTGACCCACAGTCCGGTCACATGCACGGCATAGGTGCTCCTCACCTGAGCCACGATCGTAGACGGCGCGCGATCCAGGTGAGCCAGTGCCAACCTGGCGCATCTGGTCAACGGGCCGCCACAACACTTCATCGAGAAGTAGGGACTCACGATGTTGCACCAAGGCAAGTGGATCGTCAGAATTTCCCTACTGCACAGCGCGGCCTGGACTGGCATCCTAGGCGCGCCTAACCTGCGCAGTCCATCCACGTGCCGCTCTATATCCCGCACGCCTAAAATTCTTATTTCCAGATAGATAGTGGAATTGTTTGGATGGCATGCGCTTGACAAGTGGACCTTGGAGGAAGATGTCGTGACCACAATGAAAGACGATGCTCTATTTGACCTGCAGCTGATCATTGATCCTGTAATTCGCGACCAGAGTGCGCTTCTGCGCCATCTTGAGGGTAGAGGGTTGTTTGAGATAGATGCTGCGATTAACAGGCTTTACCTGCCAATCGATCAAGAATTCGCCACAAAGCTGGGATGCTCGCGCTACAGCAGCGATCCGCTTCCGTCCTATAGGGAGGGCATGCTGCAGGAACTGCTGAAGATCGAATTTTCGCCAGACGGGCAGTCAACGATGCATGGTGATGCATCTGCTACCCCGCGTGTTGTTGAAGCGGTGTGGCAACTGCAGGCTACGATAAAAGTAGCGTTGACCAATGGAGACTTGATACTGGCGTGATCAGTTCGGCAGGGCATTTGCTGTCGCCGATCAAAGCACCGACATGCTTACTTAAATTGCCGCACTCACATTTAATAAGAAAGTTATGAGGCAAAATCTTTTATGAACGAAAAAGAAAAAATCGAGCCTCAAAACAAGCCGAAGAAAGGCGAGTTCTACATACTAGAGCCCGATATGCGCGGTGGGCGCGGCCCTGGTGTCGAGTTCGAAAATGAGGACGCCATCCCGCTTCCGCTCTACATGTGCGAGCCATCGGAAGCTGGTGGGCTTGCACAAACAAAGGAAACTCCGCGCCTCCGTTACGACAGTCGCATCGGCGATATGCCAAATGACCTTGAGAGTGGGTTTAAGTGCTACTGGCTTGTGTCAGAGCCACTCAAGCGAGTATTTGAGTTGGTGGATCCGCATGGCTTTGCTTTTTTGCGGTGTTCGCTCCTCCTGGAAGATGGCATGGAGGCACCTCCGCACTATCTTTGTGAAGTAGTAAGGATACTGGATGTGATCGATGAGTCCGCGTCGACTGTCAACGTGTTCACTGGGTATCCAAACGGCAAGTACTACAGCATCACCGGCGGGGCGATCCTGGCATTCAATAAGGAAGCCATTGGATCGGCACACGTTTTCCGAACGCCGTATACCGCGGATGCTTTCTGTGATCGCGCTATGCGTGATGCATTGCTTGAGCATGGCTTTGGCAAATCGCAGAGAACACTAGGTGTTCGACTTATCGATACCGTGGGTTGCTAGATCTTGGTGCTGGCTACTACTGGAGTAGATGGACATGCCGCCAAACAACGTCATTCTTCCAAGCCATCACGTCATCGAGCAAAGTACCTTTCTGCGAGACCCTTTGCTCAAAGAGTTGGTCAAGCATGGTTTGATCCACAAGGACGCATCAAGCAATCGCCTCTATCTCCCTTCGGACGGCGATCTGGCGGGAGAGCTTGAAGTTTCGCCGCATCGTGGCCGGACCCGTAGTTCCTATACGGAAGGGGTCTCCCGTGTACTGAAGGACATCCTTAACTCGCCCGATGGCCGCGCGGCACTGAACAAAGATGCCGCTGCCCTCAAGCGCGTCGCAGCCCAGGTCCGTGACCTGCAAGACACGCTCAAGGTCGCGCTGGACAATGGCGACCTGTATGCAACCACACCGAACCATCTGACCGACGAGCAGGCTAACGCCCAGAACAACAAGACATTCTCCAAGTACAACCAGTACCGCGTCGAGCACGCACAGCGACTGCAAGCCCTGCGTTCCATGAACGACGTCGAGTCCGAATGGTTCGCCATCACCCGCTCCGAGCAGCGCATCGTCGCAGTGGCGGAAGCTAAGCAGGGGACGTCCGCCAATCTGGTCCGAGGGCCCAGCAGTTTGCGCGATCCACCCGCTAAAGAAGCGGCCGGACGTGCAGAGTTCCGCATGGCCATCGCCCACGCAGAGCAATCCGGCCGCGTGCAGCTATCCGGGCACAATGCGGAGCTGATCACGCAGGTCATTGGCGACGAACTGCCAGCGACCGGCCGCGCCGGCGGCGCACTGCCCGCGTACAAACCTCTGTCGCAACGCGGCTTCGTCACCGCCGAGCTTCTCGCCGGCGATCACTCTGCCGGCCAGCTGTTGCGCGGCGCCGGCCTGCTCGCCAGCGCCGCCGACACTGCCATTACCGCGCGACGCGCCGGAGACCTGTACAGCCAGGAGAACCCGCTCGCGGCCCAGTCGGAGCTGACCCACTTCGCCGGTCGCAATCTTGGCGGTTGGGCCGGCGGCGGTACGGCAGCCTATGCCCTGGGCACCTCCGGCGCCGGCCCCATGGTGCTGGTCGCGGCCGATGCGTACTTCATGAGCAAGGCCGGGGAGAAGCTGGCCGATCTATACGACAACCGCCAGATCTACCAGCAGACCGACCGCGATCGCACGCAGTGGTCCTTCAACGGCTACGCCTGGTCGCGCCAGGGCATGGTCGATGGCACGAACGATGGTGCGAACAATCCTGTCCCCATGCCGGTCGTCGCCAGCTACGACAAGGCGCGCGAGCTGAACTATGCCGCCACCAACGTCGCGGCGGCACTGGCGCTGAAGGATGCGCCGAAGCCCGAGGATCCCTGCATCCTGCCGGCCAACGACAGCGACCGCCCAAGCCTGGCCCCGGCGGACTGGAAGCGCGACCCCAACGACGGCCAATGGCATCGCCTCGTCAAGACCGGTGTGTCCGGGGAAAACAATCGCGGCAGCTACGCGCAAGAGACCGCATTGCCACCCCGCGCAGCGGAACTGGAAGCGCAGGCCGCCGCGGTTGTTGCACGCAACCTCGCCAACAGCCCCGGCGCCATCGCCGCGCGCTACGAACTGGCCTACCACCGCAGCGGCTGGGCGGCAGAGGGATGGCCGATGTCGGAGGCCGTGCGAGCTGCGCTGCCCGATCCGGATACCTTGACCGCCTCCAACGGCCAACAGTACCGCCGCGACGCAGAGGGTCAGTGGACCAGTCATGGCGTCCCAGCCGACAGCAACCGCGCACTGGAGCTGAACACCGCGCGCGCCCTGCTGCAACCGGCGCTGGCCGAGCATGCCCAGGCCATTGCCGCGATCCCGCAATCGCCGCAGGACCTGCAGCGCGAGCAGACGCTCTATCGCTACCGTATCGTCGGAACCGAGTTGAGGCCTGATTGGCGCGAGGCGATCGACCTGGCCACCCAGCGCACGCGCGAGGCGCAAGGGCTCTCCGGCGATGCCGCGCTGCAGCTGCAGCGCGGCCCCGGCGGGGTGTTCGGTGCCGACAGCCCGATCGCCCACCTCCAGCGCGGCGCCGATGGGGTGAATCGCATCGCAGCTGTCACCAGAACCGAGGACATCCGGCAGGCGCTGCAAGAGGTGCGGGCGCACCAGCAAGCCCAGCCGTCCCCCGACATGCCGACGCCGCGGCTGGCGTCGACGGCGCGCGCCTCCGACGGGTCAGCCGACTCGGACGGCGCGTCCTCCAACCCGTCTTCCAGCCCGCAGCATGCGCTGGACATGCAGGCGCAGACCCAGGCGGCCAGCGCCGCGCAGCAACGCCAGGAGCGCGAACAGCAGGAGCGCCAGGCCCAAGAGCAGCAGGCCGGACAGGCGCGCGAGCACGCGCTGGCGCAGGCGTCCCACGAAGAACAAGCGCATGCGGTCCAGGCGCTGGAGGCGCATGCCACGCTCGACCATCAAAGCCAGGACCTGCAGCAGCGCGAACAGCAAGAACGCCAGACCCAAGAAATCCAGCAGCGCGAGCGGGAGCAGCGCCAGGTCCAGGACGCCCAGCAGCGCGAGCATGAGCAGCGCGCGGCCCAGGACACACAACAGCGCGAACGGGAGCAGCGCCAGGCCCAGACCGACCAACAGCGTGAGCAGGAACAGCGCCCCACCCAGGATGCGCTGGCGCGCGAGCAGGAACGACGCCAGCCCGAGGATGCCGCGCCGTCAGCGCAGGAGCAGCGACAGGCCCAGGATGCCCTTCCGCACCGGGAGGCGCCGCGCCCATCGCAGGACGCCGTGCCGTTGCCGCACGGGCCTGAGCGGCGCCAAGCCGATGACGCGCTACCGCCCGGGCAGGAACAGCGACAGGTTCAGGATGCCCAGCCGCGCACCCAGGCGCCACCTGGCGCACAGGAACGCTACGCGCGAGACACCGGCGAGCAATCGGCGCCGTCTCGGCGACCCCAGGAGGCTGAGGCATTTCCGCAGGAAACACACGACCTCCAAGCCCAGGAAGGCCGCACGCAGGATGCTCAGCATTCGGCAACGCCAGCGCCGGAGATCACGCACGCATCGAACACGGAACCCACCGATGCGCAGGCGCAGCGCGCTCAGCACTTGCCGGGTGCTCAAGCGTCGGCCATGCGCGAGGACGCACCACTGCAAAGGCGCGAAGAGCCTCTGGAAGCGCCAGTGCAGGAGCACCACGCCCAGGTGACGGAGGCAGCGTCGGATGCGTCTGTGGCCATGCCGCTCGCTGCCGAACACACCGAGGACCAGCGCACACCAAAGCCCTCGATGCCCCCATCGGACCCACCAGTAACCGATCATGGAGTCGCACACGCGTCCTCCTCGGGAACGCGTGGTACCGACCGCGCCAGCGGCGGCATCGAAGGCGACGAAACGGCCCGCGAGCAGCGCCGCGATGCGCCGGCAGATGGGCAGGAAGCCCGCGCCGCTCCTGCGCCACAGAGAGCCGAAACCTGGGAGGAGACGCTGCAAACGATGCGTGCGCTCCGGATACAGCTCGAAAAAGATCTCCAGCAGGAAGAACGCCTGGAGCAGGAAAGGCAGCAGCGGCGAGAGCGCGGAGACGACGATCCCCTCGCAGACCTCGATGTCCGCCATCAGCAGGATGCGTACGCGCCTGTACCAACCGAGCACGCGGCGTTCGAGCCACAGCCCGCAACGGCGCGCCGCGAAGCCGCTTCTGCCACGGCGCAAAGGCCCGGCGAGCCGGACGATCCCCACTTGCCCCAGCGCAAGGAGATCACTGGCGACCGCGACGTGGACGATCTACTGCATGCCATCGATTCCAAGAACGACGCGGCCATCGAGCAGGCTTTGAACCGGATCTCGAACGGTCCCCTCACCCATGCCCTGCTGCAACAGGGCCATGAGCACCTGGAGGCCAAGGCCATGCAGGAAGCGACGGAACAGGTCACGGCGATGCAGTCGCTGGGATTGGACACGTCGGCCGAGGTACAGACCAGCCGTGGTCCGGTGATGGTGATGACCCTACCGCAGTTCGCCAGCGGGCCAATGATGCAAGGCGGCGCACCGGGAGGGGGCGGCGATGGAGGGGGCGGCGGTGGTGGAGGCAGTGGCGGCGGCGGTGGTGGGGGAGGAGGCGGTGGCGGCGGTGGAGGCGGCGGGTGATCGCAACCCGATCCTGCAGCGAGTGGAATTCTCAAGAGGGACACGATGGACACGCAAAGCATGCCCGCGCTGCCGGAGAGCGAAACCTCCAACGAGGCGCTGCAAGAAACGATCAAGGCCATGGCGGCATTGATCGCAACGATGCAAAAGCGGGAGCAAAGCCTGCAAGACCAAATCTCCCGGCAACTGCAGGTGCTCCATGGCGCGGTCGGCAACGCCGACCGGAGCGTCAATCGCGTGGTGGAGAACGCGCTGCCGCGGCTGACGCAATTGACGCAACAGGCGCTCTCGGTGGCACTGGATCCGGCGGCCGAGCGATTCGATCGCACGCTGACCGCTGCGAACCAGGCGCTGCAGCAAGCCACCCAGCGCTATGCGCAAGCGCAGCAATCCCTCGAAGCCGCGGCCATGCGCCGCATGTGGATGGGGTCCATTGCCATGCTGGCGGCGGCCGTCATGGGATTGTGCGGCGTGGGGTACGTGCTCTACAGCACCAAGGCGACGCTGGCCGAGGCCGAACAGCGCCGGGCGGAAATCGCGTATCTGGATCGCGTTGCACGGGCCGACCTGGTTCCTTGCGGCGAAGACCGGCTCTGCGCCGACTTCGAGAAGAAGGGGCCGCGCTACGGCGACCACGGTCAATATCGGGTCATCACCCTGCGCCAATCCAGTTCACGCTGACCACTGCACTGGTACTGCTGCTACACACATCGCGCGGGGAAGCTTGTCAACCGCGCCGAAGCGCGGACCACGTACCGTGGTCGTGCCTGAACTGCAGGCGGACATTCCCCAGCAGGGGAAAAGGAACAGTGTGATGGAGATGAAAGCAAAGACCCTGGCATTGGTCGTCGTCGCAGGGGTGGCCCTGTCCTTCCAGGCCCATGCGCAATCGTGCTGCCCTTCGGGCGGGCATGGCGTGCCGGCGGCCACCGGGCTGGGTGAAAGCGCCCCACGCGCAGCCAACCTCGCCACCGATTCGGCGTGGCGTATCTATGAGTTCCAACGCGACGGCGTGACCTATCTGCAGATCAACGACGCCACCGGCGTGGTCCGGGCCGCGGTCGGGCGCATCAACGAGACGTTGTGGGTGCTTCCGATGGGCAAGGACGTGGCCCGCGTGTCGCTGTCGGCCACGCCTGCCGCCCCGGGGCGCGTGGTCTACCAGACCGGGTATTTCGTGGTCTGGTTGCGGTCGGATGCGAAGGGCGATGCCTGGGTGGTCACTTCGCGAGATTGATCCCGACGCCGACGCGCTCGGAGACGAGAAAGCTCAAGGCCAACGCATGGCGGCGCCGGCAGGTGCCGCCATGCGTCTTGAGCCGGACCGACAGTTCCCGATCGGACTCGGGATGTTCGCGGCGGACGGCGTTGAGCACGGACGCATCGGCGGTGATGCGCACGACGATCCCCTGCATGCCCCGCACCCGCCATACCCGCGCCTGGATCAGGTGGGTTCGCGCAACGGGCAACGTTTCCACGGCGTTGAGCACGCAGCGATAGGCCACCAGCTGCAGCCCCAGCGAAAGCTTGCGGGGATCGCCGCACATCCGCCAGCGGAACTCCGTGTTGCAGAGATTGGCGAAGCTGACCGAGCGCAACGTGTGGTACAGGCCATGCGTTTCGATGCCCAGCGGATAGAGCGCAGTAACGTACTCATCGAGCAGTTGCGCCTGGATCACCCCGGTGCGCGTCATCTGCATTGCCGCCGCGTGGTGCCCCTGGGAGCGCAGGTACTCCACGACATCCCTGCGCATCCGATTGATCTGCACGGTGAGATCGGTGTAGTCGACCACCCGTTTGCGTAACGTGCGCTCGGCAGACAAGTAGCCGGCCTGTGCGAATTCCAGTGCCTGCTCACGCACCCGCCCGAAATCGCGCACTTGCCGGTAGGCGGCAGAGATGCGCGAGCCGAACGCAAACAGGCCGGTGGCGGTGACCGCGAGCAGGATCTGCACCGCGAAAGCCAGTGGGTCGTGCACGCCGGCTTCGACGGTCTTGGGCAGCGACAGGGCCACCGCGACGTTCGCCAGTACCACGCCAAGTGCCGCGCCGCGCCATCCATGGCGCAGGGTGAGCGCGATGGCGGGCACAACCAGCAACACCCTCAGGAACTGCCGCAGCACGGTGTCGCCGATGAGGGTGATAGCGACGAACAGAAGCGCAACCACCGCGACGGACGCCAGGCCTTCATGCAGCAGAGGGGACGGCCGGCGCACGGCTTCATCACGGCGCACCCAAAGGAGCGCCGGCAGGACGAACATCAATGTGCCCAGGTAGTCGCCCAGCCAGTACCGGATCAGGGTGTCGATCGGCGCAGGCCCCGATGGGCCACCCAGCGCGGCATTGAGCGCCATGTTGCACAGCGTGCTCCACAAGGCTGTCACCAGCGCGAGCGGCAGCAGCCAGTGGTCCTTGCGCGTCAAATCGGGAATATGAAAGCGTGCCGTGACGGGAAGCAGCGAGACCGCGGGCATCAAGAGGAACGGACTCAGGTATGCCCAGGTGGTGCTGGCACCCCAGTCCTCGACCCTCGGCACGCGCAGCACCAGCAGGGCCGCTGCGTCACCCGCCAGCAACCATGGCCATCGCCGCGCAGGCAGGAACAGCAGGCTGGCAGCGCGCAATCCTGCCGGCAAGTACCACTGGTCCACCGAGCATCGCCAAGCCAGCAAGAACGCGACGCAGTAGCCAACGCTCAGCAAAGCTCCCTTGGCAATGTCTTTTCCAGCGGCCATTCGACCATCCGTGGCTCGTGTCAGAGCCACTGTACAAGTCGCGCCCGCTATAGGAGTAGACATTTTGCCGTTCGATCAAGGTGATGGACTGCCGATACGTACGGCTTGGGATTGGATGGCTGGCCGCCCCGAGGCAAGCAGTCTTTGTGTCAGCGCCGCGGCGCGCCTAGCCGCGGACATCGCTTGCGCGTGTCTACACGGTCGCTGTGCTACAAGACCTAGGCTATGCCATTGTGGAGGCCACCGACGGCCTGGTAGGAACCAGCGTCCTGAAGAAGCGCAGGGTAGACTTGGTATTTACGGACGCGGCCTTCCCTGGCAGATAGATGGGAGCCTAAGCGGCGGCTCGCGCGCGCTAACTGTGGCCCGGCATCAAGGTACTCTTCACGATCGGCTATGCACACAGTGACATCGTCGCAACAGGCGCTTGGATCGTGGTGTCTGAACCTGTCCCACTGAAACGGACGCCAGGAAGCGATACTTTCATCGCAACCTGGAGGTTCCCATGCAACGCATTACCCGTCGTCGCTACACGGACGATTTCAAGGCCCAGGCGATCGCCTTGGCAGAGTCGATTGGTCGTGCCAAGGCGGCCCGTCAGTTGGACATGTCGGTCAAGACGTTGGGCAATTGGGTAGACGCTGCGCGTGCCGGCCGGCCGTGCAGTTCTCCCAGCCGCAAGCCGGTGAGTGAGGTGGAGAGCGAACTGGCTCAGCTACGGGCCGAGAACGCCACGCTCAAAATGGAGCGCGAAATCCTAAAAAAAGCGACGGCGTTCTTTGCCAGGGAGTCCAAGTGAGGTACGCCTTCGTCGCGCGTGAACGGACTCACTATCCGATCCGGATGTTGTGCCGCGTGCTGGCCGTGTCGGTCTCCGGCTTCCATGGGGACCTGCACCGCCGCGATCGCCCGGACCCGGAGGCGGCCCTGCGCGCCGACCTGCGCACGCTCCACGCCGGCAGCCGTGGCACCTACGGGCGCCCGCGCATGGTCCGTGCGCTGCGCGCATGCGCGCACGCCGTGGGCCACAAGCGCGTGGCCCGGCTGATGCGGGAGGAGGGGCTGCGTGGCAAGACCAAGGGCCGCTTCACGCCGCGCACGACGGACAGTCGGCATGGCCGGCCGGTGGCCGAGAACCGTCTGGATCGTCAGTTCGCGGTGGACAGCACGGTGCCGGCCTGGGCCGGTGACATCACCTACGTCCCGACCCGCGAGGGCTGGCTGTATCTGGCCACCGTACTCGATCTACGGACTCGGCAGGTGCTCGGCTACAGCCTGTCCGAACGGATGCCCGACGATCTGGTACGGCAAGCGTTCCTCAATGCCTGGTCGGCCTCGCAGGTCGGTGCCGGCGTGCTGTTCCACTCCGACCGCGGCAGCCAGTACGCAAGCGGCGATTTCGGCAAGACGCTGGCCACGCACGGCTTCGTGCCGAGCATGAGCCGCAAGGGCAACTGCTGGGACAACGCCGTCGCCGAGAGCTTCTTCGCCACGCTCAAGAACGAAGAGGCCACCGGCGTCTACGAGACCCGGGCCGCTGCCCACGCTGCTATCGCCAGCTACATCCATGGCTTCTACAATCCCACGCGCTTGCACTCGGCGCTTGGATACCTGTCCCCCAACGACTATGCCAAGACACTCAAGCAAGCCACGTAACCCGCTGCTTCTTGGCGTCCGTTCTTAGGGAGCAGGTTCAGTCTAACTCATTGGCAAGCCGTTTCCTTTGATGATTTGACCGCGAAGCTGAGGGGCGTACTCGAGTGCGAGGGCTAGGGGATGCTGTCAGTCCCGGTCAATCCAATCGCTTATTTGAAGCGCCGACGTGCCTCGACAATTCCATGGCGACCTCGCAAAAAAAATCCAACCCCTTTTCTCCACCGAAGGTGCCTGCAGGTGCTTGTAAGTTCGGCTGGCAGTATTGGAATGCCCTGTACCAGAAATTCGGCACTTCCGGTTGGTATTCCGAGGAGCGTTGGCAGTTGGCGGCGCTCCATTCCAAGTCAAGTCTCAACGCCTTGGCAAGGCAGGTGGCTTGCGGCTTTAAGGCTGCAGGGAGGCCTGCCCAAGTGTTGGTGGATTCTTTCTGGATCGATGGCACACCTCAGGTTCAAGGCCACTTGCCGAGTGGAAAGAAGCTGGCACAGTGCGAATTGGCGGACCTGCTGCTCATCGTGGAACAGAGGGACATGGCAGGGAACCTAATGATCCGCACTGGGATGCTCTTGCAAGGGAAGACCGTGAAACGCCACGATGCCCTGCCATCAAATCCTTCGACAAAGAAGGAGCGCCTGCTTCTGGAAGGCCTCTGCCGCGCCCGACCCTTATCGGTCTATAGGGACATCAAGCTGACAGGCCACATAGGGGACTATGTATTCGGCGTTGGTACGGGCCTGAAGGACTGTGCACGCTACTTGATGATGCCGAAGAAGGCGAACTGGTGCCCAGGCTGCACCCCGCACGAGCCACTTCAAATAGGATGGCCTAAGACGCGCTCTTCGAACTCAATTGCTCCGATGACCAGCTTCGTGGCAGCCATCCAGAACCTCGCGATCCATGGCAGCGTGGGGCGCGTGATCCAAGACAAAAGCCCTAGTGGTGCCTGTGAATGGTCAAGGTTGGTCTGGGACCTTCTGGGTGGCTTCAAATCTGGTCCAATGATGGGGTACGGCGGCCAGTCCCGAGCCAACCGCTCCAACTTGATGTCGTTCATCGCGTCGGACTACGGCGACTACCCCGAGGTTCCGCCCGTACCGCCGCCAGAACTAGCAAGTGCACGTAATGCGCCGCCGGCCATCAGTGTGATTCAGGTGAGCATTCGCACCCCATCGATCGACCGGCAGCCGGTGGACTGACCGATCGGAATCTGCAGGGGATGCACAGGGTCGGCCGTGCCCGCGGCCAATCATTAATGGTCGCGGTGAAGCAGGGGCCGCCGCCGTGCCGCTGGTTGGCGTGCCGAGCCGTACTCGTCTTGCGAGCATGTGCAAGCGGCGACTCGTTGTCCGCGTCAGGCATTGGCCGGCGCTAACGGTTTGCTTGGCGGCAAAGAGGGAATTCTCTAGGCTCGACGAGCCGCTTTCGACCAGGCTTACCGTGCGGCAGAACGAGCGCAGCGCTGTGCCCACGATAGTGGATGCCGGGCGCGACCCGTAAGACGCCCACACCTGTGACCTTTGCGTGCGTAGTCGTGTCCCCTCAATCAGGGCATTGTCACTCGCGCCGCAGGCTTCCACTTGGCGTGCAGCGTCAACCGCCGTGAGGGTTCTGCCTGATGGCGGCAGCAAGCCGTTCTGCCGTTTGCAGCGCCTTGGCGGGCGTGGAGAGTTCGCATTCCCAGGCTACGAGGACTCTCCAGCCTTGCTCTTCGAGCTGGGCCGCCACGCGCTTGTCCCTATCCGTGTTCTTCCCGAACTTTTCCAACCAAAATGCCGTGTTGCTCTTCGGCGTCGTGGCGATGCTGCACCCGGCGTGGCGATGCCAGAAGCAGCCATGCACGAACACGACTGTCTTGTATCGGCGAAACACAAGGTCTGGCTTGCCTGGAAGCCTCGTCCCATGCAGGCGATAGCGAAGCCCCAGGCGATGCACGGCCTTGCGAAGCGTGAGCTCGGGCTTGGTGTCCTTGCCTCGGATCCGGGACATTCTCTCCGAGCGTTCGCTAGGGGATAGGGAGTCGACCAAGTTGCCTCCTAGGTTTCCCCTGACGTGTCTTTCTCCAACTCGTAGAAGGGCAGGCCTCGTATTACCTCGCCGGAAACACCAGCCGTCTTGTAGAGGCAGTGGTGGTTGGCCAAGGTCTTGACCCTCTCGGACAAGTCTCCCAGGTCAGATGTGAAGCCAAGGGCGCCTAGTTCCGCGGGCGTTACATTCGGCACCTTGTGAATGAACCATGTCAGTAACGGATCGCGGTAGTCCGTTGTACCAGTCTTGAAGTGCCTCAGGTATTGCGAGGCCAGGATCACGCCGGTGCCAAACTCCCGGCCTTGCAGGAGCAGTTTGCGTAGGACATCGAACTCGTAGCGCATGATGTTGTCGGCCTCGTCGACTAGGAGGTACGAGTCGATCACGCGCAGTTGTGGATCGCTCCCGACGAAGGGACGCTTGGGTGTCCTGAGCATGTTCTCGTAGAACATGTTCAGCATGATGGCCACCAGCATGTTCTTGCTGCGGTCATCCTGGCCCATCGCGTCAAGCGACACCACGACGATGCCGTCGAGAAACTCGTCGAATGGCCTCGTCTTGGCAGGATCCTTCTCGAACACCTCCATGTCCACGAGGTCGTCGATGATCGCCATCGGCGCGTCGGACTTGCCCGCAAGCAATTCGCGGTACTCGGCATGGATGTCGTATATGGTTGGCTGCCGCCCTTGCGAGGAACAAGCCTCGTACGCGCTGCGGACTGCGCCCTTGAGCTTGTCGCGCTGTACCGGGCCTATGCCCGAGTACACCTTGTCGAGGACATCGGCGAAGAAACGGAACCTGTCCAGCCATGGGGCCACGGACTCTCCCATGGACGTGGTATCGAATAAGTTGAGCGGAAGACGCGAAGGCTTGACCACGCGTGCACCAGTGGCCGCGACGAATTCGGTACTGCTGTAGTCACGCTTGTAGTCGAATACCAGGAACCTTGGCTTGATGCCGCGGTTCTCTCGCCTTGCGGTGGCAATCTGGAATATTAGCGACTTCAGTAGCTGCGTCTTCCCGGTACCGAGGTCACCTACCACGCCGATGTTCAGGTGGTTTAGCCGCGTGTCCGACACGTTCAGGGCAAGCGGGCGAGGTTCGAATCCATCGACGGTCCTGCCTATGGAGAGGGCGATACCTGTGTCGTTCTCGCAGGATATTGTGGCCGCTGCTGCAGTTGGCGCGAAGGGTTCCTCTTGCACGAGGGGCCCGGCGGGAACCTCTTCTTCTGGGCGGGGCACTTGCACCGCGTCATCGCCCTCGGATTCCATGCCGCTGGATGGCGCTGATTGAGGATTCTCAGGCTCGACGGCGCGAGCTGATGCAGCACTGGCTGCAGGTGCAAGTGGAAGTAGGTTCCAGTCCCCGACCTTGGCGCGGACGGCCTCGTAGAACGCCTGGGCATCGCCGCCCACGATCCGCCCTGCGTCCATTGGCGAGATGGCGATGCTCTCGCGGAAGCCGTCCCCATCGTGGTCGTGCGCGTCGCTTAGGGGTGATCCATCCACCACGATGAGGCGACCATGGAGGTCTATTGTGATTTCGGGGGATGGGCCCAGTATCGCGGCTGCGATGCGCTCGTGGTAGCCGGCCCATCGCCCGGCCTGTTCCCTGACGAGCTCGTGCTGGCTGTAGACGCGCAGTCCAAAGCCGATCATTGAGAGCAAGAGGTGCTGGTATGCCAGCTTCCACGCCAGTGACTGGGTGGCGCGCAGCTCCATTGCCTTCAGCAACGAGGAAAGCGCCCTTGCCTGGCCAAGCGCTTCCTTCGCGTCGTTCGTGCTGAGGGTGTTGCTCTGCTGGCGGCATTTCACCTCTAGCGGGGTGAGGTGGATGCGGGTCGAGCCCTCGCTCACACGGAAGCCGACGACCAGAAGGTCTGGGCGAGAGAGCGACGCTTCCTTCCGGTCCTTGCCAAGCGATAAGGCTAGGTCAGCGAGATAGCCGCGGAAGGGATCCACTGGGATGATTATCGCGATGGAGGCATCGTCCGGCGTACCGGAGAGCACGGGCAGGAGGCTGTCCAGGTTGCCTGATGTACGGAACTGGTCCTGGAGGAGCCGGACCGCGAGGAATAGCCCAAGGTCGCCAGTCGCCCCGGAGTCGCCGCCGGACAGGCCGCGCACCGTCGGGATGCCTCGCCGGGCGACCTCGAGCAGGACCTGCTCGATTTGGCCTTCGTCGAGCTCGCTGCAGCCTGGCAGGGGGCGCAGGACCCGCCCGAGCGCATCGCGATCGGCGTCCCTCACTTGCGACAGCAGGTAGTAGCCACTGGTGTCGCCTGCACGGTGGGAGTATGACGGCAGGTCGTAGTCCCACAGGTACGTCCCCTTGATCCAGCCTCCCAGGAAACACGCTGGGTCGATCGCGGAGGAGGACACCGCGACGAAGCCAGCCTTCTTCTCCTCGAGCATGCTGGAGACAGCATGCACGTTGGGCGCGAACTGGAGCCCTATAGCGTCGTCGTGGCTATCCTCTAGGGCGCCGATGCAGTGGGCGACCTTGTCAGCGAACATCTCGCCCGAGGGCGGTGCCGCCAGGGCTTGGCGCGACTCGCTGAGGAATGCCCCATGTAGTTGGCGCCTGATCCTGTGACGGATCAGGCCCCCCGTCCCCAACGGGGAACGCATGCCTACGGAGGTGGATTCTGGTTGCGCCGAGTCCAACTGGGCAATGATCCCGAGGTCCGGCTTGGCTCCCGCCGGCTGCTTCTCGAACCAGCGGACGCGGTTGCTGGTGTCCTCTGACAGGTTGGCGATCGTGGCTTGGTCCGGACGCGAGCTGGATGGCCTCGTGTCGAAGACCTCTAGGATCCTCGAGCCCACGCCTTGCCGAGGAACAGTGGCCTCGCTAGCCCCGAATCGTCTGGTGCACCAGGTCGCTAGCCCTTCGGTGCAAGCATCCGTTGCACCACCACCACTCGATAGGACGACACTGACGATTGGCTTTGCCGCCAGAAGATCGGAGACGTCCTCGAGGGCGCGCGCGACCTGGGCAGGACTGAACCCACTGGAGATGCCACCCACGATCAAGCCGAATGCGTCGTCGAAGGGCGGCTGCCGCGACTTGTCTGCGATCTGGCCGAGTCGCGCGCCGTTCCACAGCACCGACCAATAGTCGGAGTTGCACTCGACGGACAGGAATGGAACGCGGTCGACACCGGTGGGCCCCCCGGGCGTCTGGAGCGACATGACCAGTAGGTCGGGTATGCAGTCCGGGTCCAGAATGCTGGCCGCAGGGCAGGGGCGCGGCACGTCGCCTTCGGCCGCGTCGTAGAGCACTCCTTGTGCGAGGCAATGCCAAGCCAGGCGCAGGGGATGCAACGGGGAAAGGATGATCGCGTCAGGCACGCGAGCGAGTGTTCGGCCGTCGGCCTCCCTCGGGCAAACAGCGACCACGTCCACCCAGCACGCTACGTCGCGATCTGCAGCGAGCCACGCCGTGTATGCATCGAGGTACGTCTCGACGACTGCGCGAAAGTCGGGGTCCCTGGCGAGCCACTTGCCAAGCGGTGCGGATTCCAGGAGGCCCGCTTGGTCGCTAGTGGCCCTCACCCGGCTGGCAATTTCCTTGCGGGCCTCGACGAACCCCGGCGGGGGCACGAACAGTGAAGCCTCGGGCCTTGGATCGTGGAGGAAGCGCGCCTCCGAAAGGACGGGGCCGGCGGGCGCTTCCCAGTCCGGGAATGTCCACTTGGTCGCATAGTCGTCGGAGAGCACCAAGGGGATGAAGGACCTGCCAACGCTCTGCTCATCGAGCATCCACGCCTGCAGGCTCGACGAACGAGCATGTCGATCAAGCTGCACGATTGCCTTGCTGTCGAATCTTTCCAGGTGCCGACGATTGAGCTTGATCAGGCGCTCGAACTCGCTCCGGCAACCTTCCTCCTTCGCCTCCTCGCACGTGACGTAGACCCTGCAGGTTTCCGTGCCTCGCCCTGGCACCACGAAGGAGACAACCAACTGGTAGTTGCCGTCGGCGTCTATCTCTACCTGGTAGCCACCGTCTTTCGCTGCATGAAGCTGTAGTGTTTGCGTCGCCTCCAGGGCTTGCTCCGTCGCATCGTCCGGCACTGCCTCTGCTTGCGTGACGGTGACGCCCTCGGCGCCGAGGATGAGGAGTTCGAAGCGTCCCGAGCCAGGGACCGACAGCGCGGATTCCCAATCCGCGCGTCCAACTCCCTTGCGGGGCTTCTTTGGCAGCGAAAGCTTGGATGCCATGCGGGATGTGACGATGATCCCCGGGAGCCAGCTTGCAAGCGACACTACCCGGGTGGTGGCGGCCCTTCGCCCGCTAGCGACCACCTTGTAGGTGGTCGGGGAGCGTTGGCCGCTCGAAGGAAGCACATCGTGGTACGGCGTTTTCGCCGCCGGTGCAACATGTATAGACGTGCCCGTCTTGCCGAGGGACCCGCCCGTGAGCAACACCTCGATCGCCTGGTCTGCAAGTGCCCCTGCCGATATGGAAAGCTCGACACCGGCGCGGACGATCGCGGGCATGCCAGGGGTCACGGGGAGAACGGAGTTGGTACAGCTGATCGCGAGGTCGCCAATCTGCGCGTCGGGTTCTTCCGCGAGGAGCTCCAGCCAGCACTCGCTCGTAAGGCCTAGCCACCACGATGGCGGGGGCTCGAGCTCAAGAGCCGTCGATGGCAAGTAGAAGGCCGAGGCGGCGCGCTCGAAGATCGTCGGTACGTTGCACCTTGCCTGCACGTGCGAAAGGAAGGCCTGAAGGGACTGCTTCGTAGACTCGGCCGTGGCAAGCGCCGCAAGGCGATCCACGCCGGCCTTGAACCCATCGGCCATCTCGTCGGCGATCCCGTCCAGGATGCCGAGTTGCAGCTTGGCCGCAATGCTGCCGTCCTGCAACGGTGGTACGCCACAGGCGAGCGCCAGGGCCGAGCCAGGCAGCAAGCCCTGCGTATCGTCATGGATGGAATAGAGGCGCGAGAGCAACTGCCACGTGCCTTCACCTGGAGCTACCTCGTCCGCCGACGCTGCCGTCCGCCTTACAAGCAACCTCGCGTCGTCCATTGAATCATCGGCGATGCCAGCATCCTTCAGGCTTCGACTAACCAGTTCCTGGATGAAGCCGTCATCCCACCACGTCTCGAACGTGGCGTGGCCCGTGTTGTTGGAGACGTTCATGCCGAACTCTTCCGTCGTCGAGGCCACCGACCTATTGTTGTGCTGGCCGGGTGGCATGAGCGCCACGAAGCTAGCCATGTTTGGATCGTTGCGGATATGTAGTAGATGGCTTTCGTCGCACTTGCCGGAAACGCCGATATCTGGATTGGGGCCAGCCCCCTTGCCAGCCGGAAGCTGTAGCAGCACGGGTAGCATGGCTTCTGCAGCGTCCTGGCCATGGGTGACGCTTATTCCACCGGGAGCGACGAGCTCGTCGAATACCTTCTCGAGGATCCCGAGCGGGGGCCCGTGGAAGACGAATCTGGACTCGAGCTTGTCGCTTGCTTGCTCACGCGCTGCGCCTTGGACCTTTTCGCGGATGATGCTGGCCAAGCTATGTACGAGTCTTTTCATTGTTCTTGACCTAGTGCCGGGTTCGCGGGAAACGGAGGGAGCAACAACATTCCGCTCTCTGCATCCGGGCTATCGAGCACTAGGCCGAGCATCCTGAGCTGGTGGCCGAGGTCGTTCCGGGCGATGTCCTGCCGGTCGACGATGACACCGTATGCCGCCAGGTGCTGGCTCAACCTGTGGATCGACCGGGGCCCTCCCATGCCGGCGAGCGCGCAGTGGACGAGTGCGAGGACGGCGACGGGCCCGAGGGACACGATCCAGGGACTCGAGGAACTGCTTCCCTTCTTCTTGAGCACGTAGCCCTGGTCATATCCTCTCAGCAATTGGACTGCCGTCTGCCGTTGGCCGAGCGTGTGCCTCGCAAACTCGAGGATGTTGGCGCCGATGCCCTTCTTGCAATTCAGCGCGCGAGCCTCTTGCTCCCTGATATCGACAAGAGCCGCCAGCGTTTCGGCATCCGATAGGAGCTTCCTGTTGTCACGGAGGTGCGCGCACAGACGGGCAACTCCTTCGCTCGACGAGATATCCTCAGGGCATGGGATACCTGCGTCGGAGAGCGACCAGAGGAGGGTGTTTATTCCCAACCGAGCGAGAAGGTAGCTAGAAGCCTTGTCCTTCAACCCGTTCAGGGCCTTGCCCCCGTATGCCATGTACTGAGCGCTAGCGGGAAAGATCAATTCCCGTGTCGCATCGGTCCCGACAGGGCCAGCGCCTTCGAGCGCCTCCGATAGGCAGCGCCAAATTCGTGCTTGCACATCGCAAAGCCATGTCACGTGCGCCACGGCGGCAAGCCGGAGGATCGCTTCCAGCAAACTTTCCCATTGCCGACGAGTCATCGAGTGCTTGGCCTGGATGAGCGCATGCAGGTCCTTGGCGAATCGGCGCGCGGGCATGAACCGCACATTGTCGAAGTCGTCGCTCGTGAGATTGGCGACCTCCGACCTGGGGACTGGCGCCAACTGCCAGGAAGACGCGTTCCCCCACGCGGCGGTTTCTTGCTCGAGCCAGCGCGCGAAGACATCGTCCTGGCTATCCACGCCGAGCGCGGCAAAGAGGGCTTCCCAGAGTGCTTTGGCAGCCTCGTGATCCGGGGAGCCGAGCCAGACCATGCGCCTCACGAGGCCGCCGGCCCGCCAGGAGTTGCTACTTAGTCGCGCCGATCCTGAAAACGGCGCCAGCGACGGAACGAGCGGAGTGACCTGCAGAAAGCGCTTGGCGGATTGGTTGGGGAGCTTTGGGCTTTCCAGTACTCCATGCAGTACCGCATTCCAGTCCTCCACGCCGAGCGTCGCGCCTGTCGGCGCCCCTTGCCTCTTGTCCCGCCGCTTCTGCAGTTTTTGATCCAATTCACGACCAGCCTGCGGCACGCTCCCTTCGCTGATGGATTCGAATCCAATGGTGCGGTAGAGGGACGCGACCAGCACCTCCGAGCTTGCGTATTCCGGCGCGGGGCTGATGGCAAGCGCGGAATCCTTGTATGCAGGGTGGGACGTTTGCCAGGGAGACTGCCTGAAAGCGGCGAGCGTCATGCTTGTTTCTCCTTCGCGACTGAAACGAACCTGTCGTCCCAGGAAGGGCTGACCTCCGTACCATCCGCACCGATCCTGATCCGTGCATCCCCGAGGATCCCAGGGTCCCTCACGATCGGGCCGGACAACCTGGCCTTGGTGGTATCGAGCAAGGCGACGACCGTACGAGGCAGGGATGCGGGCGACAAGCCGCGCTCCAGTTCCTTGACCGCCTTGAAAAGCTCGTATGTCAATGCGATTGATTGCAGGGATTGGCCGCTCCCCACCTCGAGGAAGCAGAGAGGGGATCGGGGCCGTCCGGCGGTAGGAAGGCGAAGCATCCTGACCTGGCGAACTGGCACTACCAAGATGGCTTGTCGCTGTTGCGGCGGAAGCGGTTGCCCAAAGGTGGTGGTAAGCGAAACTTCAAAGTCTTGCCCATTGTTGAGTAGGTTCTTCACCTGTTTCGCCACCTCGAACAACCTCTGGCCCCTGTCGTCGTCTTCTACTACTTGCTGGAAGGCCTCGAGGATGTTCACGTCGGCCACGACGGCAGAGCGCGTGCAGACGCTGCGCCTGACCAACCGACACGCGAAGTCGCGAACGATTCGCTGCAAGCGACTTGCCGCTGCCGGGTTCCTCCGGCGGACGGAGGCCGAGGAAAGCAAGTCATCTGCCTTGGCTAGCTTGCGCAACAGCTCGAGCTCGGTTTTTGCCAGTACTTGGTACTTGCGGACGAACTCGATACCGCCCACGATGGAGCGGCTGAACCGGGTGTCGAGCTCGCCAAGCAGTACCTTGCTCCGGCCGCTGACCGCCACCTCGACGTCAGGGCTAGCCATTGCCGGGTCCAGCAGGTCTACCAGGTTCTCCAGCAGGGAACCGATCGCCGCCGGCAGGTATGAGTCCTTGCGCTCCTGCAGGAAATGCTGGAGCCCTAGCAGGACGCGAACCTCGGGCTTCTCCTTGTCGAGCATTAAGTCCTTGATGCCGTGTCGCAACGCGCTGGCTGCTTCCGGTTCCCAACGATGGAAAAGCGCGTGCTGGTAGCCGGAGGTCGCAAGGTGGAATGCGGCGGTCAACTGCTGTCGCCGGGGGGTGCTCGCTTGTTCGGCCGCCTTGTCTTGCTCCATCAAGTACGCGGCCCACTGGCAAGGATCGCCTTGCTGGTCCTGGCCTGCAGGGCGGCTGCCCGCGAGCAAGTAGGAGACAAGGGAGAAGAGATCGCGGAAGCTCCAGCGCTTGCCACTTGCCAGTTCGTACCAGCGCAGGATCTGAAGCAATGCGATACGGGGCTCTTCGCGAGCTAGCAGGCGCTGGCTATGGCAAAAGGGGCAGTCGTCACCGGCGGGGCATTCGCCGGCACCGGGCCAGTGCGTCGGACTCGTGGCGTATGCAATGAGGGTCGAGGCAGGAGAGGGTAGCCCCTCGTCGGGACTGACCAGCAATGACTCGACATCCATTGGCCAGACGGCAACTTCAGGGAAATCGACCAGCGGCCAGCATGAAGGCGCGGTGGAAGAAAGGCTGACGGACCGTGTGACCGCCTCGAGCAAGTCCCGCGCTCGGCCAAGGCCATGGTCAAGCGCGTGGATCAATGCGTCGTCCAGAACACCACGATTGACGCAGCACAGATAGTAGCGTCCAGGGGTGCTATCGAGCAGTCCAAGAAGCTCCTCCACCAGCAACTCCGGAGCGGGGCGTCCCTCTTGCCCGGCCGTGGCTGACGCGTCCTGCACGATGGACAATTGCATCTGCCGTGGCACGGAGGCGAGGTTACCCGCGTCGATGTCGACAACCCGGGCGACGGCTTTGCCGGCGGGTGGGTGGAACGCCTCTGACAGGCTTTCGATCAGCTTTCCCTTGGCTGCCAGTCCCTTGTCTAGGCAGTTGATCGTGTGCTCGATCGCCTCGGTCTTTCCGTTCCCGGGGCCACCTACCAGTAGCAGTATGCGAGGGGTTCCCGGCGCTCCGGATGCTGCCTCCTGCGCCCAGACCTCGAGCCGCGAGATCAAGCGAGTACGCAGCAGCTCCCTGCCAGGCCGGCCGCTGCCAGGATCAAACAAGCGCTTGACGCCACCCGAGTGATGTCCGGCCCATTCAAGGAGGTCCTTCGGGAACCTTGGACTCGCCTTCGATGCATTTTCCATGAGTTCCCTCTACCTTCTTTATGCCATGGCCACTGCGAGCGCGGGCTGCCTTGCCACGCTAGCTCTTGCTTGCTGTTTGGTCGATTGCTTCAACTGGTCGAGGATGGACATAACGGCAAGGCCGATGGCCTCGGCGAGTAGCGGGGGGACTGCGTTGCCTACCTGGGTGTAGCGGGGGCATTCCTTGGTACGCATCTTGCCGCCGGTCGTGAACTTGCCGCGGAAGCGAAACCAGTCAGGGAAACTCTGCAACCGGGCGCTTTCCCGCACGGTGAGGATCCTGGGCTCGGAGTAGTGAAGGACATCGTCCGGTAGGGTGGTGATCGTCGGCGCGGGTTCCCAGGCCGACATGGGGTAGACCCGGTGTTTCTTGATTCCGAACCGTGCCCGGCTTGCCTCGTTCATCCTTACTCCTTGGGTGCACTCCTTGATGATCGCCCGGAACCGCTCCCGTACCTCGTCCCCGTGCCGCGCGAGGCGCATGCTGTCCATGGCATCAGTCCGGCAATGCTTGTGCATCAGCTTCTGGTAGCTAGTCGATGGGCCGAGATACACAGGCTCTTCGAAACCCTTGGGCGAGAAGGGATCGACGCAAGTGGTGGTGAAGGTGCGCTTGACCAAGAGATCCGATATCGCATCTTGGGCCGAGACAAGCTTGGTCTTGGGAAGCCCATGCTTGGCGAGCATCTCCAGCCGCTTCGACCCAAGTGCCTTGAAGGCATGCATGACGCCTCCCTCGAGCCTTGACGCTAGATGCCCAGCTATTCCAATGACGATCAGGCGCGAACGCCGCTGGGGCACCCCGAACAGGGATGCATCCACGATCTGGCCGTGTACTTCATAGCCAATGCCTTCGAGGCTTCTCTTGAGCTTCTCGTAGTAGGACTCCGGGACCTGCGCCTCCGCTCCTTCTTCCTGCTCGATCCCCTTGCTCGAATGCGCGACCTTCATACCAGGAACGTTCTCCAGTACCAGGATCGACGGCCGTATGGCGTCTACGACCTGCACGTACTTCTCGAACAACTGGTTCCGGGGGTCGGCCTCCTGTCTCCGGCCAGCGAAGCTAAATCCCTGGCATGGCGGGCCGCCAGCGAGCACATCGATCTCGCCCCGAAGGCCGGCAAGTTCGCCACGATGGTTGTCCAATAGCTCGTCGATACCGCAGGCCTGCTTTTTCAGCCAGGATGGCCAATCGAACTTGTCGACCGGAACTTTCCTGTCCCCGAGGAAGTTGTCGGAGAACGTCTCGAACGCCATCGGGTCCCGCTCCACGGCGAACCTGCCTTGTAGCCCTGCCATGGACAGTCCTAGCGAAAGGCCGCCACAGCCGGAGAATAGGTCTACGAATTTGTACTTGGACATGTATGGGCTAGGTTTCTTGGTGTCGGGCTGGACAACGTGATCACGGGGGACGTAGTTGCCCTCCCGCCTATCTGGCGTGCTCCCTGGATCGTGGGCATATCGGCGCGGCTGGCGCATCTGCTTGGATCTCGCCGTGTCTACGCCATGGAGAAGGACGTTCAATTGCGCGCCTCTGCGGGCGCAGTGGAAGGGAGGTCCGCAAGGCAACCGGCCATGGGCTCAGCCACGTACGGACTCCTTGCCGATCGCCTGCGCCAGCCACGATGGAAGGATGGCGCGCGAGCTCGTCAGCGCGTGCCATTCAGGTGGGGGAAGGGTGCGTCGTAGTGCGATCAGGGCCTTGCTCGCATGCGCCGGGCCCATCCAGGCAAGGGCGCGTATTGCTGCACCTGCCGGACTGCTGCCCAGCACCAGCATCCATTGGGGCGCGTGCTTCACGAGCACCTCCGAGCGTCCAAGCTGCAGCTTCTTGGTACGCCCGGACGTGAGGAAGACCTCTTCTGCAGGCACTTGCCTGGTCAGCCCCAGAAGGTTCGCGGCACTGGCTCCATGCGAGGCGACCATGTCGCCGCTCTGCTCGGCGATTGACTTTACGACCTTGTCGGGCGAAGGCGGGCGTGCGCCGGACCGGCAAGGGACCGGGGCAACATATGTTCCCCGCGCGACACGTAGCAACTTGCCCTCCTTCGCAAGGCGAGAAAAGGCTTGGTCAATCGCGGCCCTGCTTCCAAGATGCAGGAATTCCTTTGGGGAAAGGACGCCTCCCTCGGTCAGGGATCGCGCATGCAGCATGATCGACTCTGGCAGGTTCATGTCAGCCCTCGTGGGAAGTAAGAATTCTACGTCAGTTTCTGACATTCTGACTGCTGCCATGCACCGTTAGGGCACCTCATCTTTGCCTCCTGTCCTCTCACAGCTTGCGATTGGCGGCAATCGCAAGCACTGGATCGAAGTATTCTTCCCCTCGATCGAGCCCGTTCAGAGAAGCTGCTGTGACGCGGAGTACAACGGCAAGCGCAAGCGGACGCGTCGAGAGGTGTTTCTGTCCGAGTGGATCAGGTGGTGCCGCGGAGGGCCTGCTGGTGCTGGTCGACCGCACTACCCGAAGCCTGGCAGCCAGGCCGTCAGCCATACCCGCTGGAGACGATGCTACGCATCCACTTTTTCATGCGACACCGTGCAACATCTGGCATAGGCCGTTGCGATGAAGCTGTCAGGTCTTCTATTGGGCAAATGTGAGCTTGCCGGTCAGTGTGTTTTGAGCTTCTATGACTTGATTTGGCTCGGCTTTCTGCGCTACTCGCCCGCGATCAATGTAGCGCGCTCGCGCGCGTTCAACGCAGAGCATCTGGCTGGAGGGCAAGGGTCACTACGGCATGGACTTGAAGTCAGGCAGGATCAGTTAGAACGAAGGCTGTTTGCATTCTGAAGAAGAGGGCGAGGCTTTGGACCGGCAGAGTCACTTCTGCTGTGCCACCCTGATTCAGCTATGGCTTAGTTGCGTGCTGCTGTCCAATGATGTCCATGGATGTCTACAAAATTTGGGGGCATTAATGGGGGCATTTGTGCCTTGAATTCTGCATTTTTCATTTATAGAACAAGAGATTGTGCTTAAATTTCGAATCCCTCCGGGTCCCCAGCCTGCATGGCCTCTTCGACCGCGAATCCTGCCGGTGGTGGACACCGCCTTCGGCGCTGCGGCGATCGTCGGCCTGCGGCGTATGACGCCGCTGCGCGGACTAGTACGGCTCGGGATGCCGCGCTGGCACCCTCTGCGTCGAAAGGCCGGCGCGCACTGCGTGTCTCTCCGCGCGCTCCGCATCATCGTCCATCGCGCATGGAATTCCTTCCGCCGCTGGCCTGCATCGCCTTCGGCATTGCGGCGACCGGCGGTCTTGGGCGCGTGACGCCGCCGCTCCCCGGGATGCCGCGCTGGATTTCGCTGGGCTGCATCGCCAGCGCGTGCGGCGCACACAACACGACGTCCTCCGTCGTGCCGGCGCCGCCGCTGAGACGCTCGCGGCCGCGGTTTCTACGTTCGCGGCGGTCCAGGGCGGGCCATCTCTTTCGCATCCTCTCCGGTGCCCGTGTCAGCGAGGCCGCCATGAATGTCGTGGGGCGGGCTCCGTTGCGGCCCCTTGCCGGAGGCCACCGGTGATCGGTCCGCGCACCCCGCTAGGCAAGCCTGCGGTGCACTTGCTGGGCGACGACGATGCGCTGGCCTACCTGCGGCTCGGCGACGGCGCCCCGGTGGTGCTGGTGCATGGTGCGCTGTGCGACTACCGCTATTGGGCGCCGCAACTGCGCGGCCTGTCCGAGGGCTTCGAGGTCGCCGCACTGAGCCTGGGCCAGTATTTCCCGCAGTTGCCCTCGTCGCTGCGGCATCGCTTCGGCTGGCGTTGGCATGCGCAGCAGGTTGCCGGGTTCCTCGCCAGCTACGGACAACCGGTGCATCTGGTCGGGCACTCGCGCGGTGCCGCCGTGGCCTGGCAGGCCGCGCTGCGGCAGCCGGCGGCGATCGCCAGCCTGAGCCTGTTCGATCCGGGCGGGCCGCAGCCGCAGGGCCTGCCGGAGGAGGTGGTGGCGATCCGCGCGCGGGCGATCGCCTTGCTGCGCGACGGGCAGGTCGAGGTCGGCCTGGAATGCTTCGTCGATTCGGTCAGCCAGCCCGGCGCCTGGGCGCGCAGCAGCGCGACGTTCCGGCAGATGGTGCGCGACAACGCGCAGACCCTGGTGCCGCAGATCGGCGATGCGCTGCCGGCCTACGACCGCGAAAAGGCCGCGGCGCTGGCGCTGCCGGTGCTGCTGGTCAGCGGCGAACTGAGTCCGGCGCAGTACCGCGACAACGCGTCCGCGCTGGCCGAGTGGTTGCCCGATGCGCGCCACCACGTCCTCGCCGGCGCCTCGCACGGGATGACCTTCACCCATGCGCGGCGCTGCAATGCCTTGCTGGCCGAGTTCGTGACATCGGTGCCGGTAGGTTGAAGCCACGCAGGCATCCGCGCTGACGGACCGTCGCCCGTCGCGCGGAAATGATCGGAAGCGATGCTGGCCGGCATTGCCGTGATGTGCGGCCAGCAACCGTGGTCGGCGGCAGGCGGCGGGATGGCGCTATCGCACAACTGCGGCGCTTTGTGTGCAGCGTGCCCTGCTGCGTCGCCGCCGCACCCGCTTGCGGCATGCGCGTTGCGGTATGCCAGGCCGCTACGCGGCTCCGTGCCGTGGACGCATGCAGACCAGGCGGCTGCTGCGCCTGCACGCTTGGCGCTATCGCGCCGCGTGCCGCGCTTCGCCTGCGCGCGCAAACGAACCCGGCTGAGGCGAAGTGGGCTCGCCGCGATCCAGTTGCCGATAGCCGATCGCTTCGGTCAGGTGCGCGGTGGCGATCGCGTCGCTGCCAGCCAGATCGGCGATGGTGCGCGCCACGCGCAGGATGCGGTGCAAGGAGCGCGCCGACAGGCGCAGGCGGTCGATGGCGTGTTCCAGCAGCGCTTCGTCGCGCGGTTGCAGGCGGCAGTCGCGCAGGGTTTCGCTATGGCCGAGCTGGCCGTTGGGGCCGCCGGCGCGTGCGAGCTGGCGTTGCCGCGCCTGCTCCACCCGGTCGCGCACGGTGGCGCTGCTCTCGCCGGGAGCGGCGTCGGCGCGCAGCGCCTGCGGCGGCAACCGTGGCACATCCACATGCAGGTCGATGCGGTCCAGCAAGGGGCCGGAGATGCGCGCGCGATAACGGCGGATGCTGTCGTCGCTGCAGCGGCAACGGCCGCTGGCATCGCCGGCCCAGCCGCAGGGACAGGGATTCATCGCCGCGACCAGCTGGAAGCGGGCGGGGAATTCGGCGCTGCGTGCGGCGCGCGAGACGGTGACCGTGCCAGATTCCAGCGGCTCGCGCAGCACTTCCAGCGCGTGCCGGTTCCACTCGGGCAATTCGTCGAGGAACAGCACGCCGCGATGCGCCAGCGAGATCTCGCCCGGGCGCGGATGGGTGCCGCCGCCGACCAGCGACACCGCGCTGGCGGTGTGATGCGGTGCGCGGTAGGGCCGCTGCCGCCAGCGCGCCGGGTCCAGACCGCGGCCGCTGACCGAGGCGATCGCCGCCGCTTCCAGCGCCTCGGCCTCGCTGGCCTCGGGCAGAATCCCGGGCAGGCGCGAGGCCAGCAGGGTCTTGCCGCAGCCCGGGCTGCCGATCAGCAGCAGGTGGTGGTGGCCGGCGGCGGCGATCTCCAGCGCACGCCGCGCCTGCGCCTGCCCGCGCACGTCGCTCAGGTCGGGAAACGGCGTGGCCGCGGCCGGCAGGGCTTCGGCGGCGGGCAAGGTCTTGGTGCCGTTCAACAGCGCGCAGACCTCGAGCAGGGTGCGCGCGGTGAACGCCTGCACGTGCTGCGCCAGCGCCGCTTCGGGACCGTTGCCCGCCGGTACGATCAGCGTGCGTCCGGCCTGCGCGGCGGCCAGTGCCGCCGGCAGCACGCCGTCCACCGGGCGCAATTCGCCGGTCAGGGCCAGTTCGCCGAGGAATTCGTAGTGGCCCAGCGCCTGCGGGTCGAGTTGCCCGGCGGCGGCGAGGATGCCCAGCGCGATCGGCAGGTCGAAGCGGCCGCCTTCCTTGGGCAGGTCGGCCGGGGCCAGGTTGACGGTGATGCGCCGCGCCGGGAACTCGTATTGCGCACACAGGATGGCGGCGCGTACGCGATCGCGCGATTCGCGTACCGCGGCCTCGGGTAGGCCGACGATCTGCGTCGCCGGCAGTCCGCCGGACAGATGGACCTCGACCCGAACCGGAGGCGCAAGCACCCCCGCGCGGGCACGGCTGTGCACCAGCGCCAGGCTCATGGTGGCGGGTGGGTCAGGCTTGCGCGGACGGCGCGTCGCCGCTGCGCGCGGCTTCCAGCGCGGCGACGCTGCGTTCCAGCGCTTCCAGCTTCTCGCGGGTGCGCAGCAGCACCGCGCGCTGCACGTCGAATTCCTCGCGGGTGACCAGGTCGAGCTTGCCCAGCCCGGCCTGCAGCGCGCTCTTGAAGGTGCTCTGCAGTTCGTCGCGGGATTCGCGCAGGCCTGGCGGCACCAGGTCGCTGAGGCGGCGGGCGAGGTCGTCGAGGTGATTGAGGTCGATCATGGCGATGCTCCGGCAGGGAGCGCCAGACTGCGGCACCCTTCGGTTCGGGGCCATCGGTATCGGGCGCGGCGCGCTGTCGGAAAATTCCGGCGATGGGGCGCGCGCCATTTGAACCCGGCGGCCGGGTATCGCGCAACCGCGCTATCCTGAGGCCATTGTGATTGGAGAAAGCCGCATGAAGATGATCATGGCCGTGATCAAGCCGTTCAAGCTCGACGACGTGCGCGAAGCGCTCGCCGCGCAGGGCGTGGCCGGCATCACCGTCACCGAGGTCAAGGGTTTCGGCCGGCAGAAGGGCCACACCGAGCTGTACCGCGGCGCCGAGTACGTGGTCGATTTCCTGCCCAAGGTGAAGCTGGAAGTGGCGGTCACCGAGGACCAGGTCGAGCGCGTGCTCGAGGCCATCGTCAAGGCGGCCGGCACCGGCAAGATCGGCGACGGCAAGGTGTTCGTCTACGACCTGGGCACGGTGGTGCGGATCCGTACCGGCGAACTGGATGCGGACGCGCTGTAGCGGCTGAGGCGGCGCCGCCCATGCGACACCGGCAAGCCGGTGTCGCGTTCCGCGGTCGCTGCGGCCGGGCGTCGGGGCCGGTCGCTCAGGCGCCCAGCGCCTCGGCCACGAACGGCGGCAGCACCTGGGTGCCGGTGTGCAGGTGCGCGCTGTAGTAGCGGGTGGCGAACGGCTTGGCCGCCGCGTCGGCCTGGCGGAAGTCGAAGCCGCCGGACTTGCGCGCCAGGGTCACGCTCCACCAGCCGGTCGGGTAGCACGGCTGCGGGAACGGCACGGTGTGGAAGCTGGCGAAGCCGGCCTTGCCCATCTCGGTGCGCATTTCCTTGATCAGGTCCAGCAGCGCCAGCGGCGATTCGGACTGCTGGACCAGGATGCCGTCGTCCTTCAGCGCCTCGAAGCAGCTGGCGTAGAACGCCTTGTTGAACAGGCCTTCGGCCGGGCCGACCGGATCGGTCGAATCGACGATGACGATGTCCACGCTGCCGGCCGGGCAGTTGGCCATGTAGGCGATGCCGTCGTCGAACAGCAGCTCGGCGCGCGGATCGGCGTTGGACTCGCACAGTTCCGGGAAGTACTTCTCGGCCATGCGCGTGACCTGCTCGTCGATGTCGCACTGGGTGGCACTTTCCACGCCCGGGTGCTTGAGCACCTCGCGCAGGGTGCCGCAGTCGCCGCCGCCGATGATCACCACGCGCTTGGGCGCGGCGTGGGTGAACAGCGCCGGGTGGCTGATCATCTCGTGGTAGAAGAAATTGTCGCGTGTGGTCAGCATCACCGCGCCGTCGATCACCATCAACTTGCCCCAGTCGGTGGTGTCGTAGATCTCGATCTTCTGGAACGGCGACTGCACCTCGTCCAGCTTGCCGGTGATGCGGTAGCCGATGGCCGAGCCGGTGGGCTGGAAGTGTTCGATGTACCAGTTGTCGTTGGCGCTCATGCAGAAGATTCCTAGGAAAGCAAGAAAGAAGACGGACTCATCCTTCTCCCACCGGGAGAAGGTGGCGCGACGCGCCGGATGAGGGTGGGGCGCAGCCTCACGCAGCTAGACCACGCGACGCCAGACACCACCCTTCGCCGGATGAGGGCAGGGCGCAGCCCCGCGCAGCCAGACCACGCGATGCCGGCCCAACCCTGCGCCGGATGAGGGTGGGCGCGGCCTCGTGCACCCGAACCGCGCGGCACGCGAACCCTCACCAGACCCCGCTCCGCCGGGGAGAGGGGCGTCAGGTCGGCACGGATTGTAACGGAGCCCACGCGTAGCAGGCGTTACAATCCACGCCCCTTTTCCCCGCCGAGCCGCCACGATGAGCGATTGGTCCCTCGACCAAGCCCGCAAGACCTATTCGATCCCGCACTGGGCCGATGGGTATTTCGACGTGGATGCGGCCGGCCGGGTGGTGGTGCGGCCGCAGGGCGCCGACGGCGTGGCGATCGCGCTGCCCGAGGTGGTGGACGCGGCGCGCGCGGCCGGCGCCAAGCTGCCGATGCTGGTGCGCTTCCCGGACATCCTCGGCGAGCGCCTGGGCAAGCTGCAGGCCGCCTTCGCCCAGGCCCAGGCCGATTGGGACTACGCCGGCGGCTACACCGCGGTGTACCCGATCAAGGTCAACCAGCACCGCGGCGTGGCCGGCACCCTGGCCAGCCACCAGGGCGAGGGCTTCGGCCTGGAAGCGGGCAGCAAGCCGGAACTGATGGCGGTGCTGGCGCTGTCGCGGCCGGGCGGGCTGATCGTGTGCAACGGCTACAAGGACCGCGAATACATCCGCCTGGCGCTGATCGGGCGCAAGCTGGGGCTGCAGACCTTCATCGTCATCGAGAAGCCGTCGGAGCTGAAGCTGGTGCTGGAGGAGGCGCGCGCGCTGGAGGTGAAGCCGGGCCTGGGCGTGCGCATGCGCCTGGCCTCGCTGGGCGCGGGCAAGTGGCAGAACAGCGGCGGCGACAAGGCCAAGTTCGGGCTGTCGCCGCGGCAGGTGCTGGACCTGTGGAAGACGCTGCGCGACACCGAGTACGCCGAGTCGCTGAACCTGCTGCATTTCCACATGGGCTCGCAGATCTCCAACGTACGCGACATCGCCAACGGCATGCGCGAGGCCACGCGCTACTTCGTCGAGCTGTCCAAGCTGGGCGCGAAGATCAGCCACGTCGACGTCGGCGGCGGCCTGGGCATCGACTACGAAGGCACCCGTTCGCGCAGCTACTGCTCGATCAACTACGGCCTGCATTCCTACGCCAGCAACATCGTGCAGCCGCTGGCCAACGCCTGCGAGGAGCACGGCCTGGCGCCGCCGCGCATCGTCACCGAGTGCGGCCGCGCGATGACCGCGCACCATGCGGTGCTGATCGCCAACGTCTCCGAAGTGGAGCAGGCGCCGGAAGGGCGCGTGCCCGACGCGCACGCCGACGAGCCGGCGGCGATCCGCCACCTGCGCGAGATCCACGACGAACTGGACGTGCGCCCGGCGGTGGAGCTGTTCCAGGAAGCGCAGCACTTCCATGCCGAAGGCCTGTCCAGCTACGCGCTGGGCCAGATCGACCTGCCGCAGCGCGCGCGCATCGACGACCTGTTCTATGCGATCGCGCATGGCGTGCGCGCGCGCCTGAGCCACGAGGAGAAGAGCCACCGCCCGGTGCTGGACGAGCTCAACGAGCGGCTGGTGGACAAGTACTTCGTCAACTTCAGCGTGTTCGAATCGATCCCCGACGTGTGGGCGATCGACCAGGTGTTCCCGATCGTGCCGATCGAGCGGCTGAACGAAGCGCCGGCGCGGCGCGGGGTGATCTGCGACATGACCTGCGACTCCGACGGCATGGTCAAGACCTACGTCGAGAACGAGAGCCTGGACAGCTCGCTGCCGCTGCACGAACTGCGCCCGGGCGAGAGCTACCGGATCGGCTTCTTCCTGGTCGGCGCCTACCAGGAGATCCTCGGCGACATCCACAACCTGTTCGGCGACACCGATGCGATCGAAGTCAGCGCCGATGGCGACGGCTACCGCATCGCCCAGCAGCGCCGCGGCGACACCACCGACGTGATGCTGGACTACGTGGGCTATGCACTGGCCGACCTGCGCGCGGCCTACGCCGAGCGCGTGGCCGCCGCGCAACTGCCGGCCGAGCAGGCGCAGGCCTTGTCGGCGGCGCTGGAAGCGGGGCTGACCGGCTACACCTACCTGTCGGACGAACCGCTGGGCTGAGCGGCCAGGCACGCGGCGGCCGGCGCGTGCCTGCCGGCCCGCGCAGCGATCGGCGCGCACGCCTCGACCGGTGCCGCTTCGCCCGCGGCAGCGCATCTGCCGCAGGCGATGCGGCGTTCCGGCGTCGCCAAGGCCGCCGCCGTGCCCGGGCGGTGCTTGACCTACCGGGCGCACCGTTTTCGCGCGCGCCTGGAACCGCTGCAGCGCACGGATAGCCGCGTCGATCCACCTCGTCGCGCTCGCCCGCCCAGCTGCGCGGGCCATCGGCTTGCGCCGTGCGCTATCGACGCAAGGTGCTCCAGGCATGGCGCTGCCGCTTTGGATGGACGGCATGCTCGATGCCGATGGATCGACGGCAACAGTGTTCCGAGTCACTGTCCACCGGCATGTCTACGGTAGGGGACATGGAACTGGGATTTGCCGCACTTGCCACCGGTGGACAGCCTGCAGATGCGCAAGGAAACTCCTTGTAACGAATTCGATTAACGAATTCGATTATTCGTCCGATTATTGACCGCCGAGCTGTTTTCTTCGGCAGTCGCGGTGGCGTGCTTGTGGGTTTTTCGATCAAGTGAATGATCATTCGTCGTCCTGCCGCGGATCGACGTGTAGGAGTGTTGTCGCAATTCCTCGCGCTTCCGGTGTTCCGGAGCGGGAACCAGATTCACTCGATCTCAATCCGACTGCCCGGTGTGGCGTCTTCTCGGCGGCGATTTCGACGGCGATGGCGATGCCGTGCCGGCGAGTCCAATAAGGATGCATGCCATGAACCAGCTCTCCTGCGGCGCACTGCCTTTGACCACCGCCCAGCGCGGACTCTGGGTGGGGCAGAAAATAAATCCGAAGGCTTCGCTGAATATGGCCGAGGCGCTGGAACTGTTCGGTCCGATCCAGCCGCAACTGATCTTGCGCGCATCGCAACAAGTGGTGCGCGAATTCGAGAATATCCGGGTACGCATCGTCGAAGAGAACGGCGTGCCGCGGCAATGGGTGGAGGACGATTACCGGGGCGATCTTCCGTATCTGGATCTGAGCGGCGAAGCGGCGCCGCGGCAGGCGGCCGAGCGCTGGATCGCGCAGGCGATGGAGCGGCAGTTGGACATCGCGCGCGATCCGCTGTGGAACTGCGTACTGTTCCGGTTGGGCGAAGACCACTATCTGTGGGTGCAATGCGTGCACCATCTGGTGGTGGACGGCTACACCGGCGGCATGGCCGCGCAGCGGCTGGCCGAGCTCTACAGCGCCTATGCCGCGGGCGTCGAGCCACCGCCGAGCACGGCGGGTACCCTGGCCGGGCTGGTCGAGCTGGAAGCGTCGTACCGCGAGTCCGAACGTTGCCGCCGTGATCGCGACTACTGGGTGCAGCAGTTGGCCAACCCGCCGCCGGCAGTGAGCCTGACGCGCCGTCCCGGCGCATTGCAGAGCGGCTTGCTGCGCAGTACGGGCCACCTGTCGAGTGCGCAGATCGCGCGTCTGCGCGAACTCGGCGCACTGTACGGCGCCACGCTGCCGCAGCTACTGATCGCGTTGGTCGCCGCGTTCTACCATCGCAATACCGGCGCGGAGGATCTGATCTTCGGCATGCCGGTGACCGGGCGGATCAACCGCCAGTACCGCAGCACGCCGGGCATGGTCGCCAATGCGGTGTCGATCCGCCTGGCGATGGCGCCGCAGGCGCCGTTCCATAGCCTGTTCGCGCAGGTGGCGTCGGTGGTCAGGTCGGCGCTGCGGCATCAGCAATATCGCTACGAAGATCTGCGCCGCGACCTGGGCCTGGTCGGCAACGACCAGCAGCTGGCATGGCTGGCGGTGAACATCGAGGCGTTCGACTACGCGCTGGAGTTCGGCGGCGTCCAGGCGATTCCGGACAACCTGTCCAACGGCTCGGCCGAGGATCTGACCATCTTCTTCTACGAACGCGGCGACGGTGCCGACGTGCGCTTCGATTTCGATGCCAATCCCGGGCTGTACACCCGCGAGGAACTGGACGAACACCGCCGGCGCCTGCTGCAGCTGGTCGATTCGGTGCTGGACGATCCAACCCAGGCGTTGGGGCAGGTGGACATGCTGGGTGCGCAGGAACGCGCACGCCTGCTCTACGATTGGAACCGTACCGACGCCGCGCTGCCCGAGCCGAGCAGCCTGCCGCACTGGTTCGCGCAGCAGGCCGCCGCCACGCCCGACGCGGTCGCGGTGCGTTGCGATAGCCAGCTGCTGGACTACCGCAGCCTGCAGCAGCGCAGCGCGCAGCTGGCGGCGCAGTGGGTCGAGGATGGGGTGTTGCCGGGCGACGTGATCGCGGTGGCATTGCCGCGCAGCGAGCAGTTGCTGGTGGTGCTGCTGGCGGTGATGTGGAGCGGCGCCACGTATTTGCCGCTGGATCCGCTGGGGCCGGCGGAGCGCAATGCGACGATGCTGGACGACTCCGGCGCGATCGCGCTGGTGTGCGAGCCGGCACAGTGGGAACAGCATGCCCTGGGCGGCATCGTGTGGCTCGACCCGCAGGCAGGGACCGACCTGGCGCCGTTGCCCGTGCCGCGCGCCACGGCCGACGGCATCGCCTATCTGCTCTACACCTCCGGTTCCACCGGAACGCCAAAGGGGGTGGAGGTCAGCCACCGCAATCTGGCCAGCTTCCTGTTCGCCATGCAGCACGAACTGCAATTGCAGGCCAGCGACCGGGTGCTGGCGCTGACCACGATCAGTTTCGATATCGCCGCGCTGGAACTGTATTTGCCGCTGATCTGCGGCGCCAGCGTGGTCGTGGCCGGCGATGGCCTGCTGCACGATCCGCACGGCCTGTCGCGGTTGATCGCGCGCGAACGTATCAGCCTGATGCAGGCCACGCCTTCGCTGTGGCGCATCCTGCTGGCCAACGAGGATCTGCCGTTGCAGCACGTGCATGCGCTGGTCGGCGGCGAAGCGCTCAGCGGCGAGCTGGCGGCCCGGCTGCTGCAGCGCGCCGCGCGGCTGACGCAACTGTACGGCCCCACCGAAACCACGGTGTGGTCCACGGTGATGCATCTGACGCCGGCCGATACGGCGTCGGTGCCGATCGGCCGGCCGCTGCGCAACACCCGCGTCTACGTGCTCGATGCCCAGCAGCAGCCGGTTCCGACCGGCGCAAGCGGCGAGCTCTACATCGGCGGCGCCGGCGTGGCCAAGGGCTACCGCAAGCGGCAACAGCTCAGCGACGCCCGCTTCCTGCCCGATCCGTTCGCCGCCGATGGCGGGCGCATGTACCGCTCGGGCGACCTGGCGCGCTGGCGCGAGGACGGGGTGCTGGAATTCCTCGGACGCGCCGATGCGCAGTTGAAGATCCGCGGGCACCGGGTCGAACCGGGCGAAGTGGAAGCCGCGCTGCTGCGCCATCCGGCGATCGCCGCGGCGGCGGTGGTCGGCCACCGCGATGGCGACGGCGATGGCGCGGTGCAACTGGTGGCCTATCTGGTGGCGGCCGGCGACGCCGCGCTGCCGACGCTCGATGCGCTGCGCCAGCAACTGCAGGGGCGTTTGCCCGAGCACATGCTGCCCACCGTGTGCATGGCGCTGCCGGCGCTGCCGCTGACCCCCAACGGCAAGCTCGACCGCAAGGCACTGCCGGCTCCGGGCAGAGCGGCGGCACCGCGCTACGTGGCGCCGCGCGATCCGCTGGAGCAGCGCCTGGTCGCGCTGTGGCAGAACCTGCTGCAAGTGGAGCGGATCGGCGTGCACGACAACTTCTTCGAACTGGGCGGCGATTCGTTGACCGCGGCCGAACTGCTGGCACGGTTTCCCAGCCAGTTCGGGATCGAGCTGCCGCTGGGCAGCCTGTTCCATGCCTCGACCGTGGCCGGTCTGGCGACGCTGATGGCCAATGCCGAGGAGGCGCAGAACGATCCGCTGGCGCCGCTGTTGCGGCTGCGCGCGGGCGACCACGGCAACCGGCCGCTGTTCTGCATCCATCCGGTGGTGGGGTTGGGGTGGTCGTACCTGGGACTGCTCGGCCAGCTCGATCCGGGCTGCCCGGTGTATGCGCTGCAATCGCCGGCCCTGCGCAGCGGCGCCGCGTTGCCGGACAGCATCGAGACGATCGCCGCCGACTATGTGCGGCGGATCCGCCGCGTGCAGCCGCAGGGGCCGTACCGGCTGCTGGGCTGGTCGCTGGGTGGATTGATCGTTCACGCGATGGCCGCCGAGCTGCGTGCGAGTGGTCACGAGGTGGAGTTGCTGGCCGTGCTCGACGCCTATCCGTATGCCGAGCGCATCGCCACGCTGGGCGACGAGGCGGCCAGGGTGCGCGCCGCCGTGGCCTTCCTCGGCCTGCGCCTGGATCCTGGTCAGCCGGCTCCTGCCTGCGTGGCCGATCTGTCGATGCTGTTGTGCGAACACTACGGCTTGCTGTCGATGCCAATGGTGCAACAGCTGCTGCAGGACGATCCGCAGCTGCTGGACCGCATCGCCGCGCTGACCGAGCATCAGCTGGCGCTGGCCAGTCACTACCAGCCGCCGCGCGTGGACGTGGAGGTGCTGTTTTTCGACGCGGCGATCAAGCCGGCGCTGGACCTGTCGCCGCTGCTGGATCATCGTCCCGATGCCTGGCGCGCGTTCGTTGCGGAACTGGACGTGTGCCCGATCGACAGCGACCATCAGTCGATGCTGCAGTCGGCGCCAGCGGCGCAGATCGCGCGGATCGTGGATGCGCGCCTGCATCCGCGCCAGTCCGGACAGCGCGCGGTCGCATCGCGGCTGGCCCAGCCGCTGCCGGCCACGGAGGCATTGGCCGATGCGTGAGCAACAGCATGCCGCGCCGGCGCACGGGGCGACGGTGGCGATCTTCACCCTGGGCACGCGCGGCGATATCCAGCCGCTGCTCGCGCTGGGGCGCGGACTGCAGCAGCGCGGCCACACGGTGCGCATCGTCACCAGCGCCAACTTCGCCGAGCAGATCCGCGCTGCCGGTCTGAGCTTCTTCGCGCTCAGCGGCGACTTCCAGGCCTTGCTCGAAAACGATCCGAGTATCGCCGAGCGCGGGCTGCAGTGGAAGGCGATGGCGACGGTGTTCCGCGAGCGCATGGCGTTCTGGGCCAGGGACTGGGCCGCGCAAGGGCAGTTGGCGAGCACGGGCGCCGATCTGCTGATCGGCGTCGGCAGCGGCAGCCTGCTCGCCGCAGCGCTGGGCGAGGCGTGCGCGATTCCGGTGGTGTTCGCGCAGTTGCAGCCTTTGACCGCGTCGCGGTACTTGCCGCCGATGCCGCTGGCCGGGCGCAACGTGCCGGGGCCGCTGAGCATGGCCGCCTACCAACTGATGCGCCTGGCGGTGTGGCGGGTGATGCGGCCGGCGATCGACCAGTGCGTGCGCGCGCAGCTCGGGCTGCGTCCTTATCCCTGGTACGGGCCTTACTTCCATCGCGGTTCGGCGCAGGTGTCGGTGTTGTACGGCTTCAGCCCGCAGGTGCTGCCGCGCCCGCGCGACTGGCCCGCGTCGGTACAGATCTGCGGCTACTGGATGCTGCACGAATCGCAGTGGCAGCCGCCCGCGGCATTGCAGGCGTTTCTCGACGCCGGTCCGGCGCCGGTCTACATCGGCTTCGGCAGCATGGTCAGCGCCGATCCCCAGGCATTCGCCGCGACGCTGGTCGAGGCGGTGCGGCGCAGCGGCCGGCGCGCGGTGCTGGCCAGCGGCTGGGGTGGGCTGGACGCCGCGCAGGCGCATGCCGATGCGCAGATCTTCCCTCTGCAGCAGGCGCCGCATGCCTGGCTGTTCCCGCGCATGTCCGCGATCGTGCATCACGGCGGCGCCGGCACCACCGGCGCGGCGGCGGCGGCGGGCGTGCCCTCGGTGGTGGTGCCGTTCTACGGCGACCAGCCGTTCTGGGCGCACTGCCTGGCGCGGCAGGGCGTGGCACCGCCGGCGCTGGCCCGCGCCGGCCTGCAGGCGCAGACCCTGGCCAACGCACTCGAGCAGGCGGCGCAACCGGCGATGGTGCAGGCCGCGGCGCAGCTGGGTGCGCGCATCCGCACCGAGGATGGCGTGGCGACGGCCGTGGCGTGGCTGGAACGTTGGGGCGTGTTGCCGCGGCTCGGGCGTGGCGAACGCGATCGCGATCGCGCGGTGACGCAGCAGGTCCTGGGAGCGGGAAGACGCTAGCCCGCGTCGTCGCGTTGCGGCGTGGTCATCGCGCGATGCGGCACGCAGATGTGGACGGATCGAGCGCGCATTGAGCGGCCGAGGTGCGCTGCCTAGAATGGCGGCCACGTTCCTTGTCGTGAAAGGATGCCGGCCACATGCGCTACCCCGGACTGGATGTGCTGCGCGCGCTGGCGATCGGGTGGGTGATGCTGTTCCACGCGTTCGTGGTCGGCGGCCTGGGGCCGGACTGGGCCTGGCTGTCGCGCTACGGCTGGATGGGCGTGGACCTGTTCTTCGTGCTCAGCGGTTTCCTGATCGGCGGCCAGGTGCTGGCGCCGCTGGCGCGCGGCGAACCGCTGCGCTATGGCGATTTCTATCTGCGCCGCGCGTTCCGCATCCTGCCGGCCTTCGCCGTGGTGCTGGCGCTGTATTTGGCCTGGCCGGACTTCCGCGAAGCGCCGGGCCTCGCGCCGTGGTGGATGTTCGCCAGCTTCACCTTGAACCTGGGCATCGACTACGCCAACCAGCAGGCGTTCTCGCATGCCTGGTCGCTGTGCGTGGAGGAGCATTTCTACCTGGTGTTCCCGCTGTTGGCGGCGCTGTCGATGCGGCGGCCGTCGGCGCCGCGTTTCGTCGCGGTGTGCGGCGCGGTGGTGCTGGCCGGCATCGCGCTGCGCACGGCGACATGGCTGCACGACAGGGCGCTCGACCGTATCGGCGACGGGCTGCAACGCAACTGGTTCATCGAGGACATCTACTACCCGACCTGGAACCGGCTCGACGGCTTGCTGGCCGGGGTGGTGCTGGCCGCGATCAAGGTGTTCCGGCCGCAGCGCTGGCAGTGGCTGCAGGCGCGGGCCAACGCACTGCTGCTGGCCGGGTTGGCGGTGTGCGCGCTGGCGATGTGGCTGTTCCGCGAACGTACCGGCCTGCTCGGCAATGCGATCGGCTGGCCGGTGGTGTCGCTGGGACTGGCGCTGCTGACGATCGCCGGCGCCTCCACGCGCAGTTGGATCGGCCGGCGCGCGTTGCCTGGGGCGGGGTGGCTGGCCGCGGTCTCCTACAGCCTGTATCTGTCGCACAAGGCCGTGTTCCATCTCACCCAGAGCTGGTTCGGTGCCGCGCTCGACGGGCGCGGGTTGCTCGCCTTCGCGAGCTATGCGGCGATGGCGCTGCTGGCCGCCGCGCTGCTGCACTACGCGGTGGAGCGGCCGTTCCTGCGCCTGCGCGAACGCCTGCGGCGCAAGTCCGCCGAAGTGCCGGTGGCGGCCTAGGCCGCCACTGCCGGAGCGCATTGGCGCGGCGAGCCGGTCGTGCGTGGTTCTGCACGCGGCCGCCTCACTCCGGATCGGCGTATGCCATGCGCGCCTCGTGCAGGCGCTGCTGCAGGATCTCCGCCAGGCGCGCCACCGCCGGTGCCGGTTCCGCGTCGGCACGATGCAGGTTCAGGTCCAGCGCCGGCAGCGTCGGCAGGCCGCCTGCCCCTGGCAGCAGCAGCGCCAGCGACTCGGGCAGGCCGGCCGGCGTGCGCAAGGTCAGGCCCAGGCCGGCGCGCACCGCCGCCCAGACGCCGCCCAGGCTGGCGCTGGTGAAGGCGATGCGCCACGGGATGCCGGCGCGATCCAGCGCCGTGGTCGCCGCGGTGCGCAGCAGGCAGGGCGCCTCCAGCATCACCAGCGGCAATGGCGTCTCGCTGTGCCAGCCGCTCGGGTCCGCAAGCGGCGCCTGGGCCGCGGCGATCCAGCGCATCGGCCAGGCCGCCTGCGGCGCCCGATGCGCCGTCGCGGTCCCTGCGTCCCAGACCAGCGCCAGGTCCAGCTGGCCCGCGTCGACCCGGGCCAGCAGTTCCTGATGGCGCGCGATGCGCGCTTCGATGCGCACCTTGGGATGGGCGCGGGCGAAGCGTCCCAGCACGTCGGGCAACATGTGCTCGCCGAAATCCTCCTGCAGCCCAAGCCGTACCCAACCCTGCAGGACCGACCCGTGCAGGGCACCGGTGGCTTCGTCGTTGAGGTCCAGCAGGCGCCTTGCGTAGGCCAGCAACACCTCGCCAGCGTCGGTCAGCGCCAGTCCGCGGCCGCTGCGGCGCAGCAGCGTGTGGCCGGCCTGCGCTTCGAGCTTCTTCAGCTGCGCGCTGATCGCGGACGTGGAGCGCCCGTGCCGATCTGCCGCCTTGGCGAAGCTGCCCAGTTCGACGCCGGCGACGAAGCTGCGCAGCGCATCGAGATCGAAGGTGATGCGACGCATGCTATCGATCCTGTTTTATCGAAGATTTGCTACTGGATTTCCCGATTTTCAGGAACATCTTCGGTGGCTAGGCTGTGCGCAGTCAATCTCCAGCGCGAGACGCCAATGTCCGCTACATGCCAGCCTTCTGCATCCTTGTTCGGTGATATCGCACCGAAATTCGCGCAACTGACCGATGAAGTGCTGTTCGCCGACCTGTGGCAGCGCCCCACGCTGTCGCCGCGCGAGCGCAGCTTGGTCACGGTGGCGGCGCTGGTGGCCCTGTACCGGCCGCAGCAACTGCCGTTCCACCTGAGCCGCGCGCTGGACAACGGCCTGGGCCGCGACGAACTGGCCGAAGCGATCACCCATCTGGCGTTCTACGCCGGTTGGCCGTGCGCCGCCTCGGCGCTGCCGCTGCTGCGCGCCGCGACCGCGTCGGCCGCCTGATTCCCGAGCAGGAGACATCCCATGCCCTACGCCCGTATCTCGCTGCATCGCGGCGCCACGCCCGACTATCTGCGCGCCTTGTCCGCCAGCGTCTACCAGGCCATGCACGAGGCTTTCGAGGTGCCGGCCGGCGATTGCTTCCAGGTCATCCACCAGCACGATCCAGGGGAACTGGTGTTCGATCGCCACTATCTCGGCGGACCGCGTTCGGATGGCTTCGTGCTGATCGCGATCACCGCCGGGCGGCCGCGCAGCGAGGCCCGCAAGCGCGCGTTCTACCGGCGCCTGGTGGAGCTGCTGGCGATCGCGCCGGGCATCGCGCCGGAAGACGTGATGGTGAACATCGTCACCACCGCAGCGCAGGACTGGTCCTTCGGCGGCGGCCGCGCCGGGATCGTGGCCGCGGAGGCCGGCGCATGATCGCCATGCAGTACAGCATCGCGTTGCCGGCCGACTACGACATGACCATCATCCAGCGCCGCATCGTCGACAAGGGGCCGTTGCTGGATGGCCTGCCGGGATTGGTGTTCAATGCCTATCTCAGCGCCGACCGCGGCGATCGCGCGCTGTCCAGCCACAGCAACCTGTATGCGCCGTTCTACCTGTGGCGCGATGCCGAGGCGATGCACGATTTCCTCGCCGGCGCCGCGTTCCGCGCGCTGACCGCGTCGTTCGGGCGGCCCGCGGTGCAACTGTGGACGGTGTGCGCTGCGCATCTGCGCGCGGACCTGCGTGGCGCCCGCTACGCCCGGCGCGAGATCGTCGCGATCCCCGATGCCGACGCGCTCGATACGCCGGGCGACCGCGAGACCGAGCGGGCGAAGGGCGATCTTGCCGCAGGCGCGCTCGCGGCGGTGAGCGCCTACGAGCCGCATGGCTGGAACCTGCTGCGCCTGCGGCTTTGGCGCGATCTGCCGCCGCCCTCGCCGGACGTCGGTCAAGCCTATGCCGTCGGCCACGTGTCCATGCCGGCAAGCGGCGGTTGAGGCAACAGCACCCCGGCTTTGCCTGTTTGCTTTTACCATTCCCGATTCCCCACTCCCATTCCCGGCCTCTCAATGACCCAGACCGCCCTGATCACCGGTGCCACCTCCGGTTTCGGCGCCGCCGCCGTGCGCCGCTTCGTCAACGCCGGCTGGCGCGTGATCGCCACCGGGCGCCGCGCCGAGCGGCTGCAGCCGCTGCTGGCCGAGTTCGGTGCCGAGCGCGTGCACGTGGCGGCGTTCGACATCCGCGACGAAGCCGCGCTCGATGCGATGCTGGCCGAGCTGCCGGACGCATTCCGCGGCATCGACCTGCTGGTCAACAACGCCGGCCTGGCGCAGGGCACCGCCCCGGCGCAGGCCGCGTCGCTGGACGACTGGCGCACGATGATCGACACCAACATCACCGCGCTGGTGACCCTGACCCACCGCCTGCTGCCCACCCTGATCCAGCGCCGCGGCGCGATCGTCAACATCAGTTCGGTGGCCGCGCTGTACCCGTATCCGGGCGGCAATGCCTACGGCGGCACCAAGGCCTTCGTCAGCCAGTTCTCGCTGGGCCTGCGCTCGGACCTGCACGGCACCGGCGTGCGCGTGACCGCGATCGAGCCGGGCATGGCCGAGACCGAGTTCACCCTGGTCCGCACCCACGGCGACCAGGGCGCGTCGGACAAGCTGTACCACGGCGCGCAGCCGATGACCGCCGAGGACATCGCCGAACAGATCTTCTGGGTCGCCACGCTGCCGCCGCATCTGAACATCAACCGGCTGGAAATCATGCCGGTGACACAGTCCTTCGCCGGCTTCCAGGTGGCTAGGGGCCGGGAATAGGGAGTGGGGAATCGGGAATAGGAAAAGCGAAAGCAGGCGTCGACGTGCCTCGCCTGCTCTGGGTCACGGTGGCCAGGCTGCCATCAGTCGCGCTCGCGCGACTGGCGAGGCAATGAAGCGGCTGGCCTATGCAGGCCAGTCGCAAGGAATGCAGGAGAAGCCGCTTCTCCCCATTCCCGTTTCCCCAATCCCCAATCCCAGCCTCACTGCGCCTTGATCGCGATTGCCGGCAGTCCGCTGCCGGTCAGCTTCTGCTTGGCCGCGGCCAGTTCGCTGGCGGTGCCGTACGGCCCCATGCGCACGCGGTACACGGTCTTGCCGCTGATCTGCGCCGATTCCACGCGCGCCGACAGGCCCAGCATCGCCAGCTTGGCCTTGGTCGATTCGGCATCGCCGGAGGCGCCGAACGAACCGGCCTGCAGGATGTAGCGGGCGTTGTCCGGCGCGGCGGCGGTTGCCGCGGGCGCGGTCGCTGCCGCCGTCGGCTTGGTCGCCGTGGCCACGCTGTTGGCGGGCACGCTCGCGGCGGCCGTTTCGGGCAGCGGGGTCGGATTGGACACCGCCGCCGCCGTTGCCGGAGCGGTCGCGGCCGCGGTTGCCGTGGCCGGCGTGGCGGTGGCGGCCGCCTGCGGCGCGCGTGCCTGTCGGGCAGCCTCGGCACGCGCGCTGGCGGCCAGTTCGGCGTCGGACATCTGCACTTCCTTGCCGGGCAGCAAGGTATAGAAGTCGTACTGGGTCTGTGCGTCCTTCTTGGCCTCGGGCTTGGTGCTGCCGGCCGCCGTCGCCGCCGGCTTGGGCAGTTCCGGCGCCGCGTCCACATCGGCATCGGCCACCGGCGCCGGCTGCGCATCCGGGTTGGCGCGCGGGCCGCCCACGCGCAGGAAGCCGTCGCCGTCCTTCTTGAACAGGCCCGGTGCCGCCAGGAATACCACTGCCGCGATCGCCACGCCGGCGATCAGCCATACCCATCCGGGCGTGCCGTTGCCGCTGTTGCGTCGCGCCTGCGTCTTACCGCGTCGTGCTGCCATCTACCGCTTCTCCACTCACATTTTTTCCGGGGCGGACACGCCCAGGAGGTTCAGGCCGTTCGCCAGCACTTGCTGCGCCGCCACGGCCAGGGTCAGCTTGGCGTTGCGCTCGCCCGCATCGTCCACCAGCACCGGGGTGCCGTGGTACCAGGTGTGGAACGCGGTCGCCAGTTCGCGCAGGTATTGCGCGATCAGGTGCGGCTCCAGCACATGCCCCGCATTCTCCACCACTTCCGGGTAGCGCGAGAGTTCCAGCATCAGTTCCAGCGAGGTCGCATCGTTCAGCCGGTTCAGCTGGCCCAGGCCGTCGGCCTGGTCGTAGTCCAGTTTCTTCTCCTGCGCCTGGCGCAGCAGGCTGCACACCCGGGCATGCGCGTACTGCACGTAGAACACCGGATTGTCGTTGCTCTGCTGGCGCGCCAGGTCGATGTCGAAGGTCAGCTGCGAATCGGGCTTGCGCGCGATCAGGAACCAGCGCGTGGCATCGCGGCCGGCTTCCTCGATCAGGTCGCGCAGGGTCAGGTAGCTGCCGGCGCGCTTGGACAGCTTCACTTCCTCGCCGCCGCGCATCACCGTGACCATCTGGTGCAACACGTACTCGGGCCAGCCCTTGGGGATGCCCAGGTCCATCGCCTGCAGGCCGGCCCGCACCCGCGCCAGCGAGCCGTGGTGGTCGGCGCCCAGCTCGGTGATCGCGCGCACGTAGCCGCGCTGCCACTTGCTCAGGTGATAGGCCACGTCCGGCACGAAATAGGTGTAGCTGCCGTCGGACTTGCGCATCACGCGGTCCTTGTCGTCGCCGAAATCGGTCGATTTCAGCCACAGCGCGCCGCCTTCCTCGTAGGTGTGGCCGGAGGCGACCAGCTTCTGCACCGCTTCCTCGACCTTGCCGTCGCGGTACAGCGAGCTTTCCAGGAAGTAGATGTCGAAGTCCACGCCGAACGCGGCCAGGTCGTGGTTCTGCTCGTTGCGCAGGTAGGCCACGGCGAAGCGGCGGATCGCCTCCAGGTCGTTCGGGTCCTTGGAGCCGGTGACCTGGTGGCCTTCCAGGTCCACCGCGGCGCCTGCCAGGTAGGCGTTGGCCACGTCCTGGATGTAGTCGCCGCGGTAGCCTTCTTCCGGCCAGCCGGGGCTGTCGGGGGTCTTGCCCTGCGCGCGCGCCTGCACCGAGCGCGCCAGGTTCTCGATCTGCCCGCCGCCGTCGTTGTAGTAGAACTCGCGCTTGGCGTTCCAGCCGTTGGCCTCGAGCAGTCGCGCCAGGCAGTCGCCGATCGCCGCGGCGCGGCCGTGGCCCACGTGCAGCGGGCCGGTCGGATTGGCCGAGACGTATTCCACACCCACGGTGCGGCCATTGCCGACCAGGCTGCGGCCGTAGTCCTCGCCCTGCTTGAGCACCGCCAGCACTTCGCGCTGGTAGGCGCTGGGGCTGAGGTGGAAGTTGATGAAGCCGGGGCCGGCGATCTCGACCCGGGCCACCTCGTCGCTGGCCGGCAGCGCGGCGACCAGCTGCTGCGCCAGCGCGCGCGGGTTGCCGCGCGCGGCCTTGGCCAGCAGCATCGCCGCGTTGGTGGCGAAGTCGCCGTGCTCGCGGGTCTTGGGCCGTTCGACCACGAAGTCCGGCGGCAGGGTGTCGGTCGGCAGGGTGCCGTTGGCGCGCAAGGCTTCGATGCCTTGACCGATCAGGGCGCGGAGTTGGGATTTCACGTGATCTCTGCTTGAAGCGCGGAACCGGCGATTTTACCCGACCCGCCGCCTCCCGGCCCGTGCCGGGTTCAGCCCGACCTCAGGCCGTCTGGCGAAGGCGGGATTGCGGATTGGGCATTCGGGATGCGCAGCGACCGCCGCCGTGCGGCGACGGCGTCCGCACCCCGGCTCAGGCCCAGCCGCGCGCCGCCATCGACACCGGTGCCCCGTCGCCGACGATGAAATGGTCCAGCAGGCGGATATCCAGCAACCCCAGCGCCTGTTTCAGGCGATGGGTGACGGCGCGGTCGGCGGGCGAGGGTTCCGGGTTCCCCGAGGGGTGGTTGTGGCCGATCATCACCGCGGCCGCGTTGTGCATCAGCGCGCGCCGCACCACTTCGCGCGGATGCACCTCGGCGCCGTCCAGGGTGCCATGGGACAGTTCTTCGAACGCCAGCGAGCGGTGCTTGGTGTCCAGGAACAGCACCGCGAACACCTCGTGCGGCCATGCCCGCAACCGCCGCGCGAAGTACAGGCCGGCCATGTCCGGATCGGTCAGGATGGTGCCGCGTTCCAGTTCGGCGGCCAGGTGACGCTGGCCCAGCTCCAGCGCGGCCGACAGCTTGCAGGCGCGCGCCGGGCCGAGCCCCGGCAGGTTGACCAGGTCGCCGGGCGGGCGGTCGAGCAGCGTGCGCAGCGGGCCGTGCCGCTGCAGCAGGTCGCGCGAGGTCCGCACCGCGTCGCTGCCGGGCAGGCCGGAGCCGAGGAAGATCGCCAGCAGTTCGGCGTCGGAGAGGGCGCCGGGGCCGCGTGCCAGCAGCTTTTCCCGGGGGCGTTCGGTGTCGGGCCAGTCGTGTATGTGCATATCGCCAGATTGGCGGGCGATATGGCGCAACGGTATCAGGGCCGCAAAGGGCCATCGGGTAAGCTAATCGTTCTTGCATGGGTAGGACATTCCCGACGTGACCGGTACTTTCGAGGGGCCCCTGCAGGGGCGGCGTGTGCTGTTGTGCGTGGGCGGCGGCATCGCTGCCTACAAGGCGCTGGAGCTGGTGCGGCGGCTGCGCGAGGCGGGGGCCGAGGTGCAGGTGGCGATGACCGCCGGCGCGCAGCAGTTCGTCACGCCGCTGAGCTTTCAGGCGCTGTCCGCGCACCCGACCCGCACCAGCCTGTGGGACAGCGCCGCCGAGCAGGCGATGGGCCATCTGGAGCTGGCGCGCTGGGCCGACCGCGTGGTGGTGGCGCCGGCCACCGCCGACCTGTTGGCGCGGCTCGCCCACGGCCTGGCCGACGATCTGGTGACCACGCTGTGCCTGGCCAGCACCGCGCCGCTGACCGTATGCCCGGCGATGAACCACCGCATGTGGCTGCACCCCGCGACCCAGGCCAACGTCGCCACGCTGCGCCAGCGTGGCGCCAGCGTGGTCGGGCCGAACGACGGCCCGCTGGCCGAAGGCGAGTCCGGTCCCGGGCGCCTGGCCGAGCCGGAGGAGATCGTCGCCGCGCTGGCCGCCGGCCGCGCCGCGGCCGCGGCGACCCTGGCGGCGCCCGTGCCGGTCGCTGCCGGCACCGCTGGCGGCGCGCTGCACGGCCTGCGCCTGTTGATCAGCGCCGGGCCGACCTACGAAGACCTGGACCCGGTGCGCTACCTCGGCAACCGCAGCAGCGGCAAGATGGGCTATGCCCTGGCCGCCGCCGCGGCGCGGCAGGGCGCGGCGGTGGTGCTGGTCAGCGGCCCGGTGCACCTGCCCACGCCCGACGGCGTGCAGCGCATCGACGTGCGCTCGGCCGCGCAGATGCGCGCAGCGGTGCTGGGCGCGTTGCCGGCCGATATCTACATCGGCACCGCCGCGGTCGCCGACTACACGCCCAGGCAGGTCGCCGCGCAGAAGATCAAGAAGGGCGGCGAGATGCTGACCCTGGAACTGGTGCGGACCCCGGACATCCTGGCCGAGGTCGCCGCGCAGACCCAGGCGCTGAAACTGGTGGTCGGCTTCGCCGCCGAGACCCACGACATCGAGCGTTACGCGCGTGGCAAACTCAACGACAAGCACCTGGACCTGATCATCGCCAACCAGGTGGGAGTGGCCGGCAACGGCTTCGAGAGCGACCAGAATGCCGCCACCGCCTACTGGCAGCAGGGCGCACGCAGCTTCCCGGCCGTGTCCAAGGCGCAACTGGCCGAACAATTGCTGGCCCTGATCGCGGAGCGACTGCACGCATGACCATCCCCACGCCGTACCCGCTGCAGGTCAAACTGCTCGACCCGCGCTTCGGCGACAGCTGGCCGCTGCCGGACTACGCCACCGAGGCCAGCGCCGGACTCGATCTGCGCGCGGCCACCGAGGCGCCGCTGACCCTGGCGCCGGGCGATACCGCGTTGATCCCCAGCGGGCTGTCGATCTACATCGCCGATCCGCAGCTGTGCGCGGTGGTGTTGCCGCGCTCCGGGCTGGGCCATCGCCACGGCATCGTGCTCGGCAACGGCACCGGCCTGATCGATGCCGACTACCAGGGACCGCTGCTGATCAGCGTCTGGAACCGCGGCCGCGAGCCGTTCACCATCGCCCCGGGCGACCGCATCGCGCAGCTGGTGGTGATGCCGGTCGTGCGCGTTGCCCTGCAGGTGGTGGATACTTTCGCCGACAGCGCCAGGGGAACGGGTGGATTCGGCCATACCGGAGTGCGCTGACAGGGGATCGTGTGCATGAGCGAGGCAACACAACGGCCGCCGGCGCCGCAGGGTTTGCGCAAGGCGGCGCCGCTGCTGGCGCTGCTGCTGGCCGTGCTGGCCGGCTGGTTCGGCTGGAGCGGCGCGCAGCAGTGGCGCTACGAACACAGCGCCACGGAACTGCAGCAGGCGCGCGACGCGGCAGTGGCGCAGACCTCGCAGGCGCTGGCGGCCGCCGCCAAGCGCTTCGCCGCGCAACTGCGGCAGCCCGCGGTGCAGGCCGCCCTGGCGCGCGGCGACGCGACGACGGCCGCGCAGGCGCTGCGCGAGGGCTGGAAGGACGCGGAAGACGCGCAAGTGCTGCCCGGCGACCTGAGCGCCGGCTACGCCGACGCGGGTGGCTTCGGCTACGGCCGCCTGGCGCTGCTGGAAAAGGCGTTGCTGACCGACGCGGTCGCCAGTGCGGTGATACGCGACGGCGGCGGTGCGCGACTGGGGCTGGCCGCGCCGGTGAGCCTGGACACGGGCGCCGGTGTCGCCTACCTGCGCCTGCCGCTGCGCGTGCTGACCGCACCGATGGCGCAGGCCGCGGTTCCGGCCAGCGGCTACCTGGCGCTGCGCCAGGGCAGCTATGACGTGATCGGTGCCGGCGATGCCGGCCTGGCCGACCATGGCGACGCGTTGTCGCGGCCGATCGGCAGCAGCGGGCTGCGGGTGGTCGCGGCGTTGCCCGACGCCGAGGCCGGCCTGCTCGGCCTGGAGGCGCTGCCCTGCCTGATCGTCGCCGGCCTGCTCGGCTTTTTGACCCTGGCGGTGCTGCTGGCCGCGCGCGGCCGCCTGCCGCGGCCGCGCCGCGCCAAGGCCGCCGCCGCGGCGGCCGAGCAGGAACCCACCCTGCGGCAGAGCCTGCAGCACCAGGAACCGCCGCCGCCGCCAGCGCTGCCCGAGGGCGAGGCCACGCCGGCCAGGACGGTGCCGGCGCTGACCGTGCCGGCCGGCATCTTCCGCGCCTACGACATCCGCGGCGTGGTCGGCCGCGACCTCAGTCCGCAGGTCGCGGCGCTGATCGGCCAGGCGATCGGCGCGGTGATGCAGGAGCAGGGCCTGAACGAGGTGGTGGTCGGTCGCGACGGCCGCCTGTCCGGCCCGGAACTGTCGGCGGCATTGATCGACGGCCTGCGCCGCGCCGGCTGCCACGTCACCGACATCGGCCTGGCGCCGACCCCGGTGGTGTACTTCGCCAGCTTCCACCTGCGCGCCGGCAGCTGCGTGGCGGTGACCGGCAGCCACAACCCGCCGGAGTACAACGGCTTCAAGATCGTGGTCGGCGGCGAGACCCTGTCCGGCGCGGCGATCACCGACCTGTACGCGCGCATCAGCGAAGGCCACCTGCCGAGCGCCGCCGAGCCGGGGCGGCTGCAGCAGCGCGACGTCGGCGACGACTACATCCAGCGCATCGCCGACGACGTGCAGCTGGACCGCCCGCTCAAGGTGGTGGCCGATGCCGGCAACGGCGTCGGCGGCGAACTGGCGCCGCGGCTGCTGGAGGCGATCGGCGCGGAGGTCATCCCGCTGTACTGCGACGTCGACGGCACCTTCCCCAATCACCACCCCGATCCCAGCGAGCCGCACAATCTGGAAGACCTGATCCAGACGGTGCAGCGTTTCGACGCCGACCTGGGCATCGCCTTCGACGGCGATGCCGACCGGCTCGGCGTGGTGACCAAGGAAGGCACGGTGATCTACCCCGACCGGTTGCTGATGCTGTTCGCCGCCGACGTGCTGCAGCGCAACCCGGGCGCGCTGGTGATCTACGACGTCAAATGCACCGGCAAGCTGTCCGACTACGTGCTGCGCAACGGCGGCAGCCCGATGGTGTGGAAGACCGGGCATTCGCTGATCAAGGCGAAGATGCGCGAGACCGATGCCGAACTGGCCGGCGAGATGAGCGGCCACTTCTTCTTCAAGGAGCGCTGGTACGGCTTCGACGACGGCCTGTACGCGGCGGCGCGTCTGCTGGAGATCCTGGCGCAGCGCGAGGAGAGTCCGTCCGAGGTGCTGGCCGAGTTGCCCGACAGCGTGTCCACGCCGGAGATCAAGCTGCCGTTGGCCGAGGGGCAGGACGCGCATGCGCTGGTCGCGCAGCTAGTCGCCATCGCGCAGCAGGAAGGCTCGGCGTTCGCCGGTGCGCGGCTGCTCACCATCGATGGCCTGCGCGCCGACTTCGCCGATGGCTGGGGCCTGGTGCGCGCGTCCAACACCACGCCGGTGCTGGTGCTGCGCTTCGAAGCCGACAGCAGTGCCGCGCTGGAGCGGATCAAGGACCTGTTCCGCGGTCAGTTGCAGGCGCTGCTGCCGTCGCCGGTGGCGGGATTCTGAAGTGTGCCGCGCGCGTCCGGCGCAGCGTCGGGCGCGACGATGCAGCGCCGCCGGCATGCGGATTCCTGCGGGAGCCGCTTCAGCCCGCGACAGGGTCGCCGAGCGCGCCGCGATTCCCGGCTGCGCGCGTCGCGGTTGAAACCGCGCCTGCAGGCAGCGCGGCCAACTCGCTGGGTGCACTGTAGGAGGGGCTTTAGCCCCGACCGCATCCGAAACCGCCGGGCATCCGGGCTTCGCTCGTCGCGACTGAAGTCGCTCCCACAAGGGACTCGCGGCCTACTTGCTGGGTCCACTGTGGGAGGGACTTCAGTCCCGACTTCCCTGACACGGCGACCTGGCTACCGCCGCTGGCCGCGCGCCGCGCTCAGCCGCTGTTCGTCGTCGCAGCCGGCGCCGTTCCGGTCGCGGGCCGCTTCGCTGCGCGATAACGTTGCAGCGCGTCGTCGATTTCCTGGTTCAGGCCGAGCCGCTGCTGTTCGAAGTTCTGCTGCATGCGCAGCTGCCACAGCAGTGCGCGATGCCGCTGCTGCACGTCCTCGACGATCTTGCCGGTCACCTTCTGCCCGGCCAGCTCGCGCGCGCCGGCGTTGGCGAGCAGGCCGACCAGCCCTTCGCGCAGGCTGTTGACGTTGTAGCGCGCGGTGTTGATGTTGTTGTCGACGATGCCGATGCGCTCGGAGAACACCCGGCGCAATTCCTCTTCGGTCTGGAACGACAGCAGCATCGCCTGGTCGGTACGCTTGCGCGTCTCCAGCGCCGCCTGGTCGGCGCGCTGCTGCGCGGCATCGGCGGCGGCGGCGGCGCGCTCCTCGGCATTCAGCGCGCGGCCGACCGCGCCGCTGCGCATTCCGCTCCTGGCGTTGAATTCGTCGCGCGCCTGATTCACCGCTTCCGGCGGCAGCGCATCGCTGCACACGCGCTGCCCGCCCTGGTTCCAGCAGTACAGCTTCTTGGATGGCGCCGGCTGCGCGGCGGCCGGCAATGCAAGCAGCGCGAGCAGGACCGGCAACGCGGCCCGGCTCCATGGTCGTTGGATCGGCATCATGGCAGCCCCCTGCTGTCAGCCTGACGGATCGCAGCCGTAGCGTGCCCGGTAGGCCAGCAGCGGTTCGCGGAAGCCGACAAGTTCCGCGTTTCCATCGATGAATGCAAGCAGGTCGCCCAGGTGCGCGACCGACACCACAGGAACCCCGGCTTCGGCCGCCACCGCCTGCGCCGCCGAGCGCCGGTCGTGCTCGCCGGCGATCTCCTGCCGGTCCAGCGCGACCAGGATCGCCGCCGGGATGCCGCCGGCCTCGCGGATGATGCCCAGCGCCTCGCGGATCGCGGTGCCGGCGGTGATCACGTCGTCCACGATCAGCACCCGGCGCCCGGCCAGCGGCGCGCCGATCAGGCTGCCGCCTTCGCCATGGGTCTTGGCTTCCTTGCGGTTGAACGCCAGCGGCAGGTTGCGGTCGCGCTGCGCGTACTCGCAGGCCAGCGCGGTCGCCAGCGGGATGCCCTTGTAGGCCGGGCCGAACAGCAGGTCGAAGTCGAGCCCGGCGGCATCGGCCGCATCGGCATAGCACGCCGCCAGGCGCGCCACCGTGCTCCCGGCATCGAAGCGCCCGGCGTTGAAGAAATAGGGACTGATGCGCCCGGACTTCAGCGTGAATTCGCCGAAGCGCAGCGCCTGCGCATCCAGGGCCAATTGCAGGAAACGTTGCCGGTAGTCGGTCATTGGGATGCCGGGAATGGGGAATGGAGAATCGGGAATGGCTAAAAGCATAGCGGTTGTTCTGTCTTCGCGGTCTCACTGGGGTACGCTTTGCCGATTCCCTATTCCCCTTTCCCAATTCCCGGCTCTTCATGCGCATCATCAGTTTCAACGCCAACGGCCTGCGTTCGGCCGCCACCAAGGGCTTCTTCGAGTGGTTTTCCAGCCAGCACGCCGATGTGCTGTGCGTGCAGGAAACCAAGGCGCAGGAGCATCAACTGGCCGGGCCGGCGTTCCTGCCGGACGGCTACCGCGCCTGGTTCCGCGATGCCAGCACCAAGAAGGGCTACAGCGGCGTGGCCATCTACAGCAAGCGCGAGCCGGACGAGGTGCGTACCGCGCTGGGCTGGCCCGAGTTCGACGAGGAGGGCCGCTACCTGGAGGCGCGCTTCGGCAACCTGAGCGTGGTCTCGTTCTACATCCCCTCCGGCTCGTCGGGCGAACTGCGCCAGGGCTACAAGTTCCAGGTCATGGACTGGCTGCGGCCGATCCTCGCCGAATGGCTGGCCAGCGGCCGCGACTACGTGCTGTGCGGCGACTGGAACATCGTGCGCTCGGCGCTGGACATCAAGAACTGGAAGTCCAACCAGAAGAACTCCGGTTGCCTGCCGGCCGAGCGCGACTGGCTCAACGGCCTGTGCGCCGACCGCGCCGAAGACGCCGATCCGGCCAGCGGCCGTGGCTGGGTCGATGCCTACCGCGCGCTGCACCCGGACGGCCAGGACTACACCTGGTGGAGCAACCGCGGCGCCGCCCGCGCCAACGACGTCGGTTGGCGCATCGACTACCAGTTCGTCACCCCTTCGCTGCGCGAGCGCCTGCAGGGCTGCGCGATCTACACCGCGCAACGCTTCTCCGACCATGCGCCGTTCGTGGTGGATTACCGCGAATGAGCCAGGCCGCATCCGCGCCGGCGTCCTACAAGGGCTGGGCCGGGATCAAGCGCGCCTTCGCCACGCCGTCGGCGGCGACGATGGCGCTGCTGGGCTTCGGCAGCGGCCTGCCGTTCCTGTTGATCGCCTCGCAGACGCTGTCCACGCGCCTGCGCGACGTCGGCCTGGACCTGGGCAGCATCGGCCTGATCAGCCTGGCCAGCTTCTTCTACCTGCTCAAGTTCCTGTGGGCGCCGCTGCTGGACCGCTACCCGTTTCCGCTGGTCGCCTTCCTCGGCCGGCGCCGCTCGTGGCTGCTGGTCTCGCAGTTGGGGGTCATGCTCGGCCTGGCCGCGCTGGCGCTGATGCGCCCGGAGCTGAGTATCGGCGGGCTGGTGACGTGGGTGCTGATCGCCTCCTTCGCCGGCGCCACCCAGGATTCGGTGGTCGATGCGTACCGGATCGAGATCGCCCCGGCCTCGGCCCAGGCCGCGCTCGCCGCGACCTATACCTTCGGCTACCGCATCGGCCTGATCCTGTCCGGCGCCGGCGCGCTGTACCTGGCCCAGTTCGGCGACTGGAGCCTGGCCTACCTGGTCATGGCCGGGCTGATGCTGCTGCCGATCGCCACCACCTTGCTGTGCCGCGAACCGGAGGTGCCGGTGGCCACGGTGGTGCGCAAGATCGACGTGGTCGGCGCGTTCTGGCAGCCGATCTCCAGCTTCTTCACCAGCAACGGCCTGGCGCTGGGCCTGGGGCTGCTGCTGTTCGTGGGCCTGTTCAAGTTCCCCGACCAGGTGATCGGGGTGATGTCCGGGCCGTTCTACCTGGACTCGGGCTTCAGCAAGGCCGACATCGCCACCGTCTCCAAGCTGTTCGGGGTGTGGATGGGCATCGCCGGCGCCTTCGCCGGCGGCCTGGCGGTGGCCGCGTTCGGCTTCCGGCGCATGCTGTTCGTCGCCGCGCTGGGGGTGGCGCTGTCGAACCTGGCGTTCCTGCTGATGGCCCACCATCCCGGGCAGCTGTGGTCGTTCTACGCCGCGCTCAGCGCCGATAACCTGTTCCAGGGCTTCGCCGGCACCGTGCTGGTCGCGTTCATGTCGTCGCTGACCGACCGCAACTTCACCGCCACCCAGTACGCGCTGCTGGTGTCGCTGGCCAACCTGCCGGGCAAGTTCGTCGGCGGCGCCTCCGGCTATATCGTCGAGGCCACCTCCTACAGCACCTTCTTCGTGCTCAGCGCGTTCACGGTGATCCCGACCCTGCTGCTGCTGGCCTGGCTGTGGCCGCGGATCCGCGAACAGCCGGCAGTGGCCGCGCCACCAGCCGATTGAAAGCCCGCGGCGAGTTGCGGATGATGGGCGCCGGCGCATGGGGTGCGCCGCCGTCCGTCAGGGAGTCCGCATGACCGATCTGCTGTTGCGCGACATCGACCCCATCCTGGTCGATCGGATCCGCCGCATCGCCGTGGCCCGCGGCTGGACCCAGCACCAGACCGTGCTCAACCTGATCGAGCAGGGCCTGTTCGCCAGCGAGCATGAAGTGCGCAGCGGCTTCGAGAACCCGGAAGTGGATGCCTTGTCCGACGCGATCGCGGCGTTGCGCGAACTGCCGGCCGGCGCCGGCTTCTGAGCCGCGCGTCGGCGCCCGTGACGCGGGCCGCTGCCGCCGCGGTCAGGCCAGGTGGATCGCGCCCAGGATGCGCGGTCCACGCGCGCCGCTGACCGAAGGCAGATTGCCGGGCAGCCCGGCCAGGGTCTGCCGCGCCAGCCAGGCGAAGCCCATCGCTTCCACGTAGTCCGGATCCAGGCCCGACGATTGCGTGGACAGCACCCGCACGCCCGGCAGCCGGGCCTGCAGCCGCGCCAGCAGCAGCGGGTTGTGCACGCCGCCGCCGCAGACCAGCAGTTGCCGGGTCGCCGGCTGCTGCGCCAGCAGCGCGTCGGCCACGGTGGCCGCGGTCAGTTCCAGCAAGGTCGCCTGCACCGCCGCGGCCGGATGCGCGGCCGGCTCCAGCAGCGCATCCACCCAGCGCAGGTGGAACTGCTCGCGCCCGGTGCTCTTGGGCGGGGCCAGCGCGAACCAGGGATCGGCCAGCAGCCGCTGCAGCAGGCCGGCGTCGACCTGGCCGCTGGCGGCGAAGGCGCCGCCGGCGTCATAGGGCTGGCCCAGATGGCGCTGGCACCAGGCATCGAGCAGCGCGTTGGCCGGGCCGGTGTCGAACCCGCGCACGCTGCCGCGCGCCGGCAGCAGGGTCAGGTTGCCGATCCCGCCCAGGTTCAGCACCGCGCGGTCTTCGTGCGCATCTCCGAGCATCGCCGCGTGGAAGGCCGGCATCAGCGGCGCGCCATGGCCGCCGGCGGCCACGTCGCGGCGGCGGAAATCGCACACCGTGGCGATGCCGGTCAGCTCGGCGATACGGTTGCCGTCGCCCAGCTGCCAGGTGAAGGCCGGGTCGGCCAGCGGCCGGTGGCGCACGGTCTGCCCGTGCGAACCGATCGCGCGCACCTCGGCAGGCGCGACGCCGGCCTCCTCGAGCAGGCGCAGCGCGGCCTCGGCGAAAGCGATCGCCACCTCCGCATCGAGCCGGCCCAGCGTATCCAGCGAATCGATCTCGCCGCCCTCGCCCAGGGCGATCAGCGCCTCGCGCTGGCGCGGCGCCCAGGCATAGGTGCGGCCGATGCGCAGCTGCGCCTGCCCATCGGCGGTGAAGCGCACCAACGCCGCGTCGATGCCATCGGCACTGGTGCCGGACATCAGGCCCAGGAACAGGGACGCGTCGTCGATTGCGATCGGATCGGACATTACGGGGCACCAGGCAGCGTCAGCACCGCAGCGTGGGCGAGGGGCGGCGGCGCGTCAATCCGCGCCGCCGTGGCGGGGCCGCTACGCGGCTCAGCCGGCGTCGCTGGACTGTGCCTGCCTGGCCGAGGCGACGGTCTTCTTCTTCGCCGGTGCGTCGCTCTTCGCCGGTGCGGCGTCGGCGTAGATCAGTTTCTCCACGCGCTGGATGCGTGCCAGCGCCGGCGAGGTCTGCGCGCGAAACGCCACCAGTTCCGCGCCGGCCAGCGGCGTCGGCGGCGGCATCGTCACCGACGCCGGATTGCGCTGCACGCCGTCCACGCGGAATTCGTAGTGCAGGTGCGGGCCGGTGGCCATGCCGGTCATGCCGACGAAGCCGATCACCGTGCCCTGGTTGATGCGCTGGCCGGGCTTGATCCCGCCGAAGCGCGACATGTGCCCGTACAGCGTGCTGTAGCCCTTGCCGTGGTCCAGGATCACCACGTTGCCGTAGCCGCGCTGGGTGCCGACGAACTGCACCCGCGCATCGCCGGCGGCCATGATCGGCGTGCCCGACGGCGCCGCGTAGTCGATGCCCTTGTGCATGCGCATGGTGCCCAGCACCGGATGCTTGCGCGCGCCGAAGGTCGAGCTGATCCGGCTGTAGGACACCGGCATGCGGATGAAGCTCTTCTTCAGCGGCCGCCCGCTGACGTCGAAGTACTCGGCCGGCTTGCCGTCGCGCTCGAAGCGGAAGCCGCTGTAGGTCTTGCCGCGGGTGGTGAAGGTCGCCGCCAGGATCTTGCTGGTGTCGATCCGCTCGCCTTCGCGCCAGGTCTCGTCCATCACCACGCTGAAGCGGTCGCCCGGCTGCAGGTCCTTGTCGAAGTCGATGTCGTACTTGAAGATCTCGTCGGTCATCGTCGCGATCGCCGACGGCGACAGCCCCGCCTTGCGCGCGGCCACGTACAGCGAGCTGGTGATCTCGCCGCTGATGACCGCGGTGCGGGTGCTGGTTTCGCGCTCGGTCACCTTCTCGCGGATGTCGTCGCCGAGCAGCGACAGTTCCACGCGGTGGGTGGCGTCGCGGTCGAAGCGGATCCCGCGCAGGCTGCCGGCCACCGGCAGGTCGAAGCCGATCTCGGCACCGGGGCGCAGCTTGGTCAGCGCCTCACGCGTGCCGGGGTGGTCCAGTACCTGATGCATCACCGTGGCCGGGATGTCGAGCTGTTCGAACACCGCGCCCAGGGTCTGCCCGGGCTGGATCCGCACCACCTGCCAGCTGTCGCCGGCCACGCCCTGCTGCTGGGCCAGCGAGATCGGCGGCAACGGCAGCGCCAGCGTCGCGTGCGTGGTCTGCAGCGGCACGTCGATGGCATTGGAGAAGCCGGGGACGATCGTGGCCACCAGCGCGCCGATGGTGGCGAACAGGCTGGCATGGATCCAGTGGCGGCGCGTCCAGCGGCCGGCGGGAAAGTGCTGCGTCAGCTGTCGATGCAGTGCAGTGTCGTGAAGGACATGGAGTCGTTCCTGGAAGCGCTGCTTGCGCGCGCGTTCCTGTTCGCTTTCGCTGTTCGGCATCAAGGCTTCCTCATGAGCCCGAAGCGCGAGCTCAAAACTCGGCTACCATAAACATCGATCAACAGCGCGTCAAACCATTGAACCGGCTCGGGTTTTCGTCGGACGCGCGGTTAACTTGCACTTAACGTCATTCATGTTGCCTGGATGCAACCTGTCGGAGTTCCGCTTTGTCCACGATTGAAGAGTCCCTTGCCCTGATCGGCCGCGGTGCCGACGAAATCCTCAAGCGCGAAGAACTGGAAGCGCGCCTGCGCACGGGCCGCCCGCTGCGCGTCAAGGCCGGCTTCGACCCGACCGCGCCGGACCTGCACATCGGCCATACCGTCTTGCTGAACAAGATGCGCCAGTTCCAGCAACTGGGGCATCAGGTGATTTTCCTGATCGGCGACTTCACCGGCATGATCGGCGACCCCACCGGCAAGAACGTCACCCGCAAGCCGCTGACCCGCGAGGACGTGCTCGCCAATGCGCGCACCTACGAGGAGCAGGTGTTCAAGGTGCTGGACCGCGAGCGCACCGAAGTGCGCTTCAACTCCGAGTGGTTCGGGCAGATGAGCGCGGCCGACATGATCCGCCTGGCCGGCCAGCACACGGTGGCGCGCATGCTCGAGCGCGACGATTTCGCCAAGCGCTATGCCGCGCAGCAGTCCATCGCCATCCACGAGTTCCTGTATCCGCTGGTGCAGGGCTACGACTCGGTGGCGCTGAAGGCCGACGTCGAGCTGGGCGGTACCGACCAGAAGTTCAACCTGCTGATGGGCCGTGGCCTGCAGGAGCATTACGGGCAGCCGGCGCAGATCGTGCTGACCATGCCGTTGCTCGAAGGCCTGGACGGGGTCAACAAGATGTCCAAGTCGCTGGGCAACTACATCGGCATCAGCGAGCCGCCGATCGACATCGTCACCAAGACCATGAAGATCGGCGACGAGCTGATGTGGCGCTGGATCGAGCTGCTGTCCTTCGACATAGGCCTGAACGAGGCGCAGGAGCTGCAGCGGCGGGTGCAGGCCGGCACCTTGCACCCGCGCGAGGTGAAGCTGCGCCTGGCGCGCGAGCTGACCGCGCGTTTCCACGACGCCGCGGCGGCCGAGCAGGCCATCGCCGGCTGGCATGCGGTGGTGACCGGGCAGGGCGACACCAGCGCATTGCCGCTGCAGGACGTGGCGGTGCCG